>NZ_LSZP01000066.1 GCF_001580045.1 Cephaloticoccus capnophilus | reverse complement strand
GCTTTCAAATTTGGGATTTCGCTTTCGCGCGATAGCGCGATGCGAAATCCCAAATTGAATGGGTGCAGCGACACGCTGCCGCCCCACGCGCAGTGGACGGTCTGTGACCTCTGGCGCGCGTAAGTTGACGCGGAGCCAGCGAGCTCCGCGCCAAATAAAACAGCCTAGGGCTGTTCGGTGATGACGAGGTAGCGGCTGAGGCCGGCGCGCCAGATCAGCACGAGCACTTTCGGGCCTTCGAGTTCCTCGCTGAGTTTTACGGCGTCCTCGGCGTTGCGCACGGGGCGGCGTTCGAGGCTTAGGATGATATCTCCCTCGCGCAGGCCATCGCGTGCGCTGGCGCTGTCGGGCTCCACTGCGGCCACGAAGGCCCCCTCGATCCGCTCGGGGATCCGGTGGCGGCTGCGCAACTGGTCGCTCAGGTCGGTAACGGTTACGCCATTGAGCACGCCCTCGCCGCTGCCCGGGCTGAAGTGTCCATCGGCGAGTTCGCCACGATTGGAAAGTTCGCCGAGCGTAAAAGTCGCGGTCGCGGTCTCGCCGTCACGCACGTACTCGATCTGCACCTCGGTTCCGGGGGCGAGCCGCACGATGGCGAGTTGGAGGCGGCGCGAGTCGGCGATTGGCCGGCCGTTAACCTTGGTGATGATGTCACCGCTTTTGAACCCGGCTTTGTCGGCGGGGCTGCCGGAGGTCACGTCGGTCACGAGTGCGCCTTGCTCCACCCCAAATTGAGCGGCCAGGTCCGAGTCGAGCGGCTGCGTAGTGACGCCCATGAAGCCGCGGCGAATCTTTCCGGTGGCGACCAGTTGCTCGGCGAGCGAGCGGGCAAAGTTAATCGGAATCGCAAAGCCCACGCCGTTGAAGCCGCCGCTGCGGCTGAGGATAGCCGTGTTAATGCCGATGACGCGGCCCTGTGAATCGACGAGGGCGCCGCCGGAGTTGCCCGGGTTTATCGCGGCGTCGGTCTGGATAAAGTCTTCGTAAGTCTCGACGCCGAGCCCACCGCGCCCGAGCGCGCTGACGATCCCCTGCGTGACCGTCATCCCGACGCCAAAGGGATTACCGATAGCGAAGACGGTGTCGCCGACTTCAAGTTGGTCGCTATCGCCAAGCGTCGCGGCGGGCAGCTCGCTCGCGTCGATTTTTAACACGGCGATGTCGGTTTTCGGGTCACGGCCCACGACCTCGGCCTTGAGCTCGCGGCGCGGCTCGCCATAGGCGACGCGGACTTCGTCCGCTCCATCGACGACGTGGTTATTGGTGAGCACGTAGCCGTCGCGCGAAATGATGACGCCCGAGCCGAGCCCTTGGGCGCGCTGCGTCGGGGCGCTGCGCCCACCTTGCCCGCCGCGTCCGCTCCCGCTCCCTTGGCCCTCGCCATCAGAATCGGGAATCCCGAAGAAACGGCGAAACTGCGGGTCATTAAAAAACGGGGCGAGTTCCGGGCGCGGTTTTAGGAACTTGGTCGTAAAAATGTAGACCACGCCGGGGGCGGCTTTTTGGACGACGCCCGAGTAGCTGACCCGCAGCGCGTCGTCGCGGTCGATCGGGGTGGCGTCGATCTGCAGCGCGAGCGCGTCCCGCGGCTCAGGTGTGTCGGCTTTACCCTTCGTGCGCTTGGGCTTGGGCGTTTTTTCCGTTTTCGCGGCAGCGGCCTTATTGTTATCCGCGGCATGGAGATTCGGAGCCAGCGCAGGCACGGCGAGCATCGCCAGCGCGAGTAAGAGTGTGGTGAAGCGCTTAATTGGGGCGGGTGTGTTCATAATGGGTTTTTGAAAAAAGACTGTGCGTTAAGGGAGACCAGAGCGGGCCTAAGACTCATCCGCAACCGATGAGTTCCCTTTTGCGCGACTACCCGCTTTGGCGCTTTGGCGCGCACTCAGGGAAAGCGCCCAAGCGACTCTCGCCCCCTTGACCGTTGACCGCCCCCGCTGCCCGCCTCATCTCTGGCGGCTATGTCCGAAACGAGCCCTGCCGAAAAACCGACCGCCGCCCCCGCTGCCCCAGAAAAGAAAACGGAGTCCTTAGAGACCATCGTCGCGCTGTGCAAACGGCGCGGCTTCATCTTTGCGTCCTCGGATATTTACGGCGGCTTTAATGGCTTCTTCGACTACGGCCCGCTCGGCGTGGAGCTAAAGCGCAACATCCGCGATTGCTGGTGGCGCGACATGGTGCAGCGGCGCGACGACGTCGTGGGCATCGAGAGCTCGATCATCATGCACCCCAAGGTCTGGCAGGCCTCCGGTCATGTGGACGGCTTCACCGACCCGCTCGTGGACTGTAAAACCTCGAAACAGCGTTTCCGCGCCGACCAGCTTTTCTTCGCGGCGGTCGTCGTCGATGGCAGCGTGCGCGGCTACGTGTCGGCCCTCGAGAGCGAGGATACCAGTGGCGCACTCCAAGCCGCCGCCGAAGCGTTTAAGCGCAAGCAAGCCATCCAGGGCACGCTCGCGCCGGTCGAGCCGCGCGAGTTTACCGAAGCGACCGCCGAGCAGATCCCGCAAATCCCCTCACCCGCGACCGGCGAGCCCGGCAGCCTCACCCCGCCGCGCGCGTTTAACATGATGTTCGAGACGCAGGTCGGCGCACTGCGCGACGGCTCCTCGGTCGCCTACCTGCGGCCCGAGACTGCGCAGGGGATGTTCGTCGACTTCAAACCCGTCGTAGACACAGGCCGCGTGAAACTGCCCTTCGGGATTGCCCAAGTCGGCAAGTCGTTTCGCAACGAGATCACGCCGCGCAACTTCATCTTCCGCTCGCGCGAATTCGAGCAGATGGAGATGGAGTACTTCATCCACGAAGACGCCGATTGGCAGGCGCACCACCGCGAGTGGATTCAGTGGTGCTGGGACTGGCTAAAATCGATCGGGCTGCCCGAGGCCGAGCTCTCACTCTACGACCACCCGAAGGAGAAACTCTCGTTCTACTCGCGCGGCACCACCGACATCATGTTTCGCTACCCCTTCGGCGTGCAGGAGCTCTGGGGTATCGCCGCGCGCGGTAACTACGACCTCGGCCAACACGAACAAGCCAGCGGCGTGCCCCAAGCGATTTTTGACGAGGCGACGAAGAAAAAATTCATCCCCCACGTCATCGAGCCCGCCGTCGGCACCGACCGGATTTTCCTGGCAGTCCTCTGTGCCGCTTACGCCGAGGAGACCATCACCGACGAAAAAGGCGCGACCGATACCCGCACCGTCCTGCGCCTCTCGCCGCGTATCGCCCCCGTAAAAGTCGCCGTCCTACCGCTGCTAAAAAACAAGGACGCGCTCACCACGCGCGCCAAGGCGCTTTATAAAAAACTCCAACACCGCTACGCCGTATTTTACGACGAAGCCGGCGCGATCGGCCGCCGCTACCGCCGCCAAGACGAGATCGGCACCCCTTGGTGCGTCACCATCGACTTCGACACCGTGGAGAAAGACGGCAGCTTCACCCTACGCGAACGCGACTCCATGCAACAACGCCGGATCAGCGAAGCCGAGCTCTTCACCCTTTTGGACGAAGCCGTGTATTGAGGACGCAAGGACACGACGAAACCGCACCACCCCAAGCCCGCCATGAGTAGCGAAATCACCGACAGTTATGACAAAGCCCGCGCGCTAATCGACGCCGCGCACGCCGCCGACCCCACTCGGGCAGAAGACGGACGCGCCGCGGAACTGGTCTACGCCGACCGCGTCGAAGCTTGGGTCGCGCGCCTCGTCCCCGACGCCGCGCCCGCACTCCTCCTCGCCGCCCGCTGCCAACACCTCGAGCGCTTCCTCACCCCCCGCCATAGCTACCCAGAAGGCCGCGTGGGCTACCTGAAGTGGCGGCAGTTTCTCTATAAAAAACAAGCCGAACGCGCCCACCAGCTCGCACTCGAAGCCGGCCTCGCCCCCACCGAGGCCGACCAAATCGCCCGCTGGGTCAGTAAGACCGACCTGCGCAAAGACCCCGGCTCCCAAGCCCTCGAAGACGCCGCAATCCTCGTCTTCTTGGAAAACGAAATCGGCGCCTTCGCCGCACAACACGCCGACTACACACGCGAAAAGTTCATAGACATCCTGCGCAAAACCTGGCGCAAACTCAGCCCCGCCGCCCAGCCCCACGCCCGCGCCTTAGCACTCCCCCCCGCAATCGCCGACCTCATCCACGCCGCCCTAGCTGAGCCGTAAGCGCAGCCAGCCCTCACAGCCGCGCGCGCCGCGCTGATACGCTTTTTTTCCCACTGCGCGTGGGGCGGCAGGCTGTGCCTGCACCCGTTCAATTTGGGAATTGGCCCGTCGCTTCGCGACGAAACCAATTCCCAAATTTGAAAGCACTCTCCCCTGTCGCGTTGCGACAGGGGGTGGAGTCAAAAGGAAAGTAGAGTGATAACCCGTTTGGGCGAAGTGGGAAAAATCACGGATAAATCCACGCCCCAAAGTTTGGGATCCTTTTCAGATTTTGGTTTCGTTTCTGCGCGTCGCGCAGAGGCGAAACCAAAATCTAAATGGGTGCAGCGACACGCTGCCGCCCCACGCGTAGTGGAAAGAAATGGGAACAGCCCCTAGGACGCCAAGCGCGACGAGCGCTCGCTTCTCATAAAGCCCTCATTGGGTAGCTAGGATTTCGAGTCCTTTTTCCGAAAGCAGCGTATCGAGATCGGGAATTGCTGCTTCGCCGCGCAGCCCTTTGAGCCCGGCGAGGACGAGTGCCGCAGTGTGCGCCGCGCCCCGCGTGTTGGTGTGAAGCGTATCGCGCGAAAACAACTCAGCCACCGACTCCCTACCCCGCCTCTGGTAGTCATCCGCCAGAATCTGCGCCAAGTCGACGAAGGGCACCGCCGCCTGCTCGGCCACCTCACAGGTCCAAGCGCGATACGGATTGTCGCGTTCGATGTCCCCCTGCTCGGTCCAGCGATTCTGAACGGTAGGCGAGAGGAGGATCGGCCTTCCGCCGCGCGCCCGCACGTCGGCCACCATTTTGCGCAGATACCAGCCAAAGCTATGCACGCGCTCCCGATCGCGAGTGGCCGCGCTTTCTATTTCCACGACTTCCTCTCCAGTCCCCGGTAACGAATGCGGCATGCGCAACAAGTGAGCCGGCTCCATCCGCAACCCCTCACTCCCTGGAGCGCCATCATTGTGACCAAATTGGATGAGGACGAGATCGCCCGGGCGGACTTTGCCAAGGAGGATAGCCCAAAGTCCTCCGGTAATGTAGGTGCGACTGCTGTAACCCCCGCGAGCGAGGTTGATAACCTTGGCCTTAGTCGGATCAAAGAGGTCAGCAAAGGGCTCCCCCCAGCCGTAAACCTGATGCCGCCGCGTGCCCGGCTGTGCCGTCGAATCTCCCGCAATGAGAATCCTGGGCTTGTCGTTTTCCCTCAGCAAAAGCCCAAGGCACAGCCCGATTAAGGCCACCAAGATCAACACTATGCGAAAAGCCGGAAAGCGCATAAGCCCCCCAAATCGAGCCAGACCCGCGACAAAGCAAAAGCCAAAAGGCAGCCGAGACGAAAGCGCTGAACTCCCGCTGGCTGATTCCACTGCGCGTGGAGCGGCAGGCTGTGCCTGCACCCGTTCAATTTGGGATTTCTCATCGCGCGTTGCGCGATCACGAAATCCCAAATTTGAAAGCATTCCCCCTGTCGCGTTGCGACAGAGAGGGGAAAGTAGAGTGATAACCCATTTGGGCGAAGTGGGAAAAATCACCAGTAAACACCCGCCTACAAGTTTGGGTTCCTTTTCAGATTTTGGTTTCGTTTCTGCGCGTCGCGCAGAGGCGAAACCAAAATCTAAATGGGTGCAGCGACACGCTGCCGCCCCACGCGTAGTGGAGCTCTGTGACCTCTGACATTTACCTCGCGGACAGGATGCGGCGCGCAAATCACTCTGCCCTGCCTTTGGCAGGGAGGGGATTATTTGGCGGCACGTTTCTTCCGCCACGCTACGAGTGCGATGCCCGCTACGGCTAAGCTGGCACCGTAAGTTGCGGACTCGGGGGCACCGTTAATTTCCCAATATTCGTCGTTATAATCCTCGAGGTGAATCGCATTCGGATCACAGCCCTCAAACACTATCCGCTTTAGCGACTCCGCTAAGTGCTCACTATCTCGACGGACAAGCAGGTGATCACGCCCTTCTGCCCACTCTCTGATAATCAAAACGCTCCCCGCTTCAATATCCAAGTCGTCGAGATAGAGATGACGCTGGCCGTGAGGGAAAACGGGATTACCATGATTTTCAAAATCCACTATACCCCCAGCGCCGCTTACAACTATCGCGCTTAGTTTTTCGGAAATAGTCTCAGAGCCTTGCAGGGGTAAATAAAAGATTCCCGCCGTCGTCCCAGAGAAGTAGATCTTCGACGAATCTGCGATCTGATTACTGTTAAACAGCCCAACCAGCGCACCATCGTGGATATGAAGATCGCCATTTACTGCAGTTACACCCGCATCTTTATAAAGCGCTAGCAGATTTCTCCCCTCTATATAAATGTTGCCAGTAAACGTATTAGCCTGCGCCCCATGAAAAGACATCTGGCTAAGTCCCACGCCATGGCTCCCCGAGATATTTAATGAAACCTTTCCACGGGCATTATCCGCAATAACCGAGTTAATAGAAACTCCATAAGGACTTGTCATACTGAGATGAAAATCCAAAGTATTAGAATATACCGCAGAGCTGGTAATCGTCCCGCCCTCTATTCTGGCTCCCGTAAAAGACTTAAAATGTATCCCTTCATCTGCCACTGCCAGTGTTCGCCCGTTTATAACAATACGACTATAGTAAGGATGAACATCCGATTCATAAATATGAATCCCGCGTACTTCCCTATCCGCCGTTAATTCAACAGT
>NZ_LSZP01000065.1 GCF_001580045.1 Cephaloticoccus capnophilus | reverse complement strand
GGGGGGGGGGGGGGGGGGTGAGTTCCGCTAATGCATGCGACGCACCGACTGCGCAAAGCAGCGCAGCACTAACAACAGTTTTAGCAAAAAGAGAGGCCATAGTCCGCCCAAACTCCGCTTCGCCCCCACCCGGCTAAACCCAATCCGCCTAACCTGCACTACGCAGCGCTTGATAAGATCCCTCCCGCCCCCGATCTCTACCTTAGCGCTACGTGTAGCGCGCAGCCGCAGACCGTTTTCTCTGAGCTTCCACTGCGCGTGGGGCGGCAGGCTGTGCCTGCCGCCCCACGCGCAGTGGAGGTCTGTGATTAGGTGGCGGTGACTTTTTTCCCAGCGGTGGTGGGGCCGGGGGCGAGGGTGTAGATGTCTTCGATGTGCACGAGCACTGCAAACTTGGGCGGTTTGTAGCCCTTTTCTTCGGCGTAGGCGACTGCTTGTTCGAAGGGCTCGCCCTCGCTGAACACCTCGGGCCGGCCGACGAAGCGGTAGCCCTCGAGTGCTTCGCGGGCGATAACGGCCACGGCGATTTTGGAGCCGTCGCGGATATTCTGCAGGGTTTGGCCTGCGGTGTTCTCGTTGTAGATGAGGGTGCTGTCGTCGTAGGTCCGCAAGCTGCGCTTGGGCCCGATGTCGGGCAGCCCGTCTTTGCTGCAAGTCGCCTGTATGGGCAACTGTTGGGCCAATATGGCCTTCATGTGGTCGGTCAGTTTTATCATGTGTGGTTCTTTCTACCCTTTCCGCCTTTTGGGAAAAAAAGACTGCGCTGGGCCAGCAGTGGCTCGACTTCTTCGGTCAACGGTTAGGCTTCATTTTGTAGCATTAGCTACATTAAACACTAAGCGAGCAAGCAAAAGTCCGTTTCTGTGCGAAAACTGCCTACTGGCTTTTCGCCAGTGGGCAGTGTCGCGGCGCATTCAGCCCAGTCGCCTACGCCAGCCCGCCTACGCCAGTCGCACGATGAGATCTTTGGCTTCGACGGTATCGCCGACAGCGGCGTAGAGCTCGGCCACGGTGCCGTCTTCGGAGGCGTAGATGCTGGTTTGCATCTTCATGGCCTCCATCATGAAGAGCCGGTCGCCCTTGGCGACTTTAGCGCCGACAGAGGCGTTCATGGTGACGATGAGTCCGGGTATGGGGGCCGCGATTTGGTCTGGGGCGCTGAGGTCAGCCTTGGGGCGAGCCTGCGTTTTGGCGGCGCGGCTTTTATCCGCCACGAGCACTTCGCGGGCCATGCCGTTGAGTTCGTAAGTGACGGTGCGGCGGCCTTGGGCATCGGACTCGCTGACGTTGATGAGCCGGATAATGAGGACTTTGCCCTCCTCGATCTCGACCGAGATTTCTTCTTGCGGCTGGAGTCCGTAGAAAAAGGCGGGGGTGGGCAGCGCGGCGACCTTGCCGTAGTCGCGCGTGCGTTTCGCGAAGTCGGCAAAGACCTGCGGATACATGAGGTGTGAGTAGAGCTCGTCGTCGCTCACGGCCTCTGGCGCACGATGAAGTTTGGCGGCGATTTCAGCGCGGAGCTGCCCCAACTCCTTCGCGTGAAGGGTCGCGGTCGCTTTCTTATCGCGGGGCTTCGCGGGTTTCTTCGCGGCTGCGGTGTCGGCGCGATATTTGGCCTGGGCGGCTTTGAATTTCGCCTCACCGAGGACGGCGCGCCACACGCCGACCGGCCAGCCGCCTTCGGGCCAGCCGAGCCCGCCGCTGAGCATGTCGATGACGCTTTCGGGGAAGGGCGTCTCGCCAGCGGGCAAGTTAACCACATCGGCAGGCTTTATGCCGCGCGAAAACAGGAACAGGGCCATGTCGCCGACGACTTTCGAGGAAGGCGTCACTTTTACGATATCGCCAAACAGGGTGTTCACTTCGGCGTAGGTTCTGGCGATTTCGGGCCAACGCTGCGCGACACCCATCGCTGCGGCTTGCTCTTTTAAGTTGGTGTATTGGCCACCGGGCATCTCGTGGAGGTAGACCTCGGCGCTGCCGGTTTTGGGCGCAGTGTCGAAGGGGCGGTAGTACTCACGGGCGGCTTCCCAATAGTCGGAATACGCGTCGAGTGCGACCCGGTCGAGGCCGGTGTCGCGCGGGCTGTGTTGGAGCGCGGCGACGACGGAGTTTAGGTTGGGCTGCGAGGTGCTGCCCGACATCGATGCGATCGCGAGGTCGACGACATCGACCCCTGCCGCGCTGGCTTGGAGGACGGAGGCCGCGGCGATGCCGCTGGTGTCGTGCGTGTGGAAATGGATAGGGACGCCGACCTCCGCTTTTAGGGTTTTGACTAGCTGGTGCGCCGCGTAGGGGCGGCACAGCCCGGCCATGTCTTTGATCGCGATCATGTGTGCGCCCATCCGCTCCAGCTCCTTGGCGAGGCGCACGTAGTATTTGAGCGAGAACTTATCGCGGCTGGGGTCGAGGATGTCGCCCGCGTAGCAGAGCGTGCCTTCACAAATCGCGTGCGTGTCCTGCACGGCCTCCATCGCGACGCGGAGATTGGGCAGGTAGTTGAGCGAGTCGAAGATTCTAAAAATATCCATACCGCTGGCGGCAGCGTGTTTCACGAAGCCGGCCACGACGGAGTCGGGGTAGTTGGAGTAGCCGACGGCGTTTGCCCCGCGAAAGAGCATTTGGAAACAGATATTGGGCACGCGGGTGCGCAGCTCGCGGAGTCGCTCCCAGGGGTCTTCGTCGAGGAAGCGCATCGCGGTGTCGAAGGTCGCCCCGCCCCACATTTCGAGTGAGAAGAGTTGCGGCGCGTGGCGCGCGAGGGTGCCCGCGCTGGCGAGCATGTCGTAGCTGCGGACGCGCGTCGCCATGAGTGACTGGTGCGCGTCGCGAAAGGTGGTGTCGGTGATGAGGAGCGGCTTTTGCCTAAGCACCCAGTCGGCAAATTTCCTCGGGCCGAGCTCGAGGAGTCGCTGGCGGCTGCCGTCCTTAAGGCTCCCAGAGGCCAAGTTTTTTCGCAGCGTCGTTTGGGCGGCGTCCCAGTCGATGGGCTTTTCGGGTTTGTAGCCTTTGGCTTGTGGGTGGCCGTTAACGATGACGTTACCTAGGAAGTTGAGCAGCTTGGTCGCGCGGTCGCGGCGCGGGGCGAAGCGGAAGAGCTCGGGCGTGGTGTCGATGAGCGTTGTAGTGGCTTGCCCATTACAAAAGAGTGGGTGCTCGATGACGTTTTCCAGAAAGGGGATGTTGGTCTTCACGCCGCGAATGCGGAACTCGCGCAGCGTGCGGCTCGCCCGCCCGAGTGCTTGCTCGTAGCTCTGGCCGCTGGTGATGAGCTTCACCAGCATCGAGTCGTAGAAGGGCGTGATGACTGCGCCGGCGTAACCCATGCCGCCGTCGAGCCGCACACCGAGCCCGCCGGGCGAGCGGTAAACGAGGATTTTCCCGTAGTCGGGCACGAATTTGTTTTCCGGGTCTTCGGTCGTGATCCGGCACTGGATGGCGTAGCCGTTGCAGGGCACATCGGCTTGGCGCGGCATGCCGACTTCGGGCGAGTGGAGCGCGTGGCCTTGCGCGATGAGGATCTGCGCGCGGACGAGGTCGAGGCCGGTGACGACTTCCGTGACTGTATGCTCGACCTGGATACGTGGGTTCATCTCGATGAAGAACCACTCGTGGCGGTCGAGGTCGTAGAGGAACTCGATCGTGCCCGCGTTATCGTAGCGAATCTCGCGGGCGATGCGCACGGCGGCTTCGCAAAGTGAATCAATCACGTCGCGCGGGAGCCCATAGCTGGGCGCGACCTCGATGACCTTTTGGTGGCGGCGCTGCACCGAGCAATCGCGCTCGTGCAGGTGGATAACGTTACCGTGCTGGTCGCCGAGGATCTGCACCTCGATGTGCTTCGCGTTGGCGATGTATTTCTCTAAAAACACCGCTGGATTACCGAAGGCGCGCTCGGCCTCGCCTTGCGCTTCCTCGAGCAGGGCGCCGAGTTCTTCGGGTTTGTGAACGATGCGCATGCCGCGCCCGCCGCCCCCAAAGGCGGCCTTAATAATGAGCGGGAAACCGATTTTTTGCGCGATGCGGATCGCGTCCTTGCGGGCGGTCACAGGCTCCTCGGTGCCGGGCAGGACGGGGACTTGGGTCTTTTTCGCGAGGGCGCGGGCGGTCGTTTTGTCGCCCATCATTTCGAGCAACTCGGGGCGCGGGCCCACGAAGGCGATCCCGGCTTGCGCACACGCACGGGCAAACTCGGCGTTTTCCGAGAGAAACCCATAGCCCGGGTGGATCGCCGATACGCCTTTTTCCTTGGCGAGCGCAATGATGCCCGGGATGTCGAGATAGGCGGCGACCGGACCGAGCCCGTGACCGACTTGGTAGGCTTCGTCGGCCTTGTAACGGTGAATGCACAGCCGGTCTTCCTCCGCGTAAATCGCGACCGTGCGCAGCCCTAGCTCGGTGCCCGCACGAAAGATGCGCACCGCGATTTCACCGCGATTGGCCGCCATCAGTTTGAGCGGGGTGCCCGGCACCGCTCCCTTTGATGAGGAAACAACGCTGGCTTGGAACTTAGAAGCAGCCCGCTTCAGTGCGGGCTTTTTTTTGCGCGAAGGAGGCATGGGCGAGCGAAGGAGCGTTAGGGAAAAAGCAGAAAACGAGGAAGATACCGCGCGGTTGTAGCAGCGACTTTGCCCACGCCAAGGGCGAAGCTGCGCGTTTTTTGCTAGCAGCCTGCTCCCGCTTCAAACGCACGCCGCGACGGAGGCAGATTTCCCACTACGCGTGGGGCGGCAGGCTGTGCCTGCACCCGTTCAATTTGGGATTTCGCAACGCGCTATCGCGCGAAAGCGAAATCCCAAATTTGAAAGCA
>NZ_LSZP01000064.1 GCF_001580045.1 Cephaloticoccus capnophilus | reverse complement strand
TTTCCCCCCCCCCCCCCATCGCGTTGTAAATCAGTGATTTACAAAAGACTATTCTCCGCGTGCGTCGCCGGATTTGTTTTCGGCGGGCTCGGGCTTAGTTCGGCAATTGCGCAAATTGTGCCCCCGCCAATTCCTTCCACTATAAAGGAGTGGAAAGGGCCAAATGGCGGTAATTGGGCGACTGCGGGTAGCTGGACGGGCCTCGGCCCCCCACTGGGGTCGGATAACGTGCTCTTCGGCCACGAGCCCGTCGGTGGTGTTGTGCCGTCCCCGACCGATGACTCGATCCGTCAAACCGTTAATACTGGCGCCACAAACATCGTGGTACGCTCACTTTGGTTTAAGGCCGGGCTATGGTATACGCTGAGCGGCACAGCCACGATTGAGTTAAATAGCGGCACATCGGACGGACACGTCCTTGTCGTCACCAACGACGCCACTGCGCCCAAGCAGTCGGAAACCAATATCGAAAACGACATACGGCTCTCCGGCTCCTTTGGTGGCCCAAACAACCGTGCCCGCATTGAAAACTGGTCGGAAGGCGGCCTGCGCATCGGCGGCCTTTTTAGGGCATCCGACCATAACGTCCAATTCGGCGGCACAGGCGCGATCCATATCGCGAACCGGATCGTTAACCAAGACGGCAATCGGAGTAACTCCAATTTCTATATCCAAGGCTCCACAGGCACCGCAGAAAACGTCCACCTCATCCTCAGTGGGAATAACGATCAGAATTATGGAGGCGTGATAAACGTCAACGCGCGTGGCTTCTTGATTGTGAAAACCGACCAAGCCCTCGGTGAGGGCAGTAACAAGGTCGTGCACGAGGGCGGCACACTCGGCCTGCGCTCCCACCGCGAAACAGCGCTCGACTATAAGCAGCCCCAACAAAACAACTTTATCAGCCTTTATGGCGACGGCATCGTTCGCAGCGCAGACACTCGGCGCATCGGGGCACTCTACAACGACGGGGGCTGGAACTCGCTCGACATGCGGATCGACCAAACCACTCAAGAAACAGCGCCGACGGGGTTTGGTTCGCGCGGGGATCGCGCGGGTGGGCTCGAGCTGAAAAACCAAGTCAAGCTTACGACTCAATTCATCAAGCTCGGGCCCGGGCTTATCGTCCTCAACAATACGCGCGGCAGCGGCGAGGCGAACAATTGGGCCAACGGTACGGTTCTGCGGGCGGGCGTTTTGCGCTTCAGCAGCGCTGCCGGATCGCCGACTGCCTCGAATTTCGTTTTCGACGGCGGGGCTTTTGGCGGCATCCTCGAACTCGGCTACGGCACGAGTACTTTTAACTACAACCTAGGGACTGGCGGCGGCAACATCCGCTGGGCGGATACAGGCGATGGGGGGTTCTCGGCATTCGGAGGAGCGCGTACCGTGAACATCGGCGGCGGCGCGACGCTCACTTGGGGCAGCACCACCCACTTCGTCGGCGACGGGCAGGCGCTGCTACTCAGCTCACGGTATGCGAACAGCGTCATCACTTTTGCCAACGCGATTAACCTAAACGGCGCGCTACGCGAAGTCCGCGTCGAGCGCGGCGAAGACTCCGCCCACGGCGTCCTCTCGGGCGGGCTCAGTGGAGCAGGTGGCGGGCTGGTAAAAACCGGCGACGGGCTGCTCCAGCTCACGGGCTCGAATCCCTACAGCGGCGCGACGCGAATCGTGGGCGGTGCACTGCGCGGGGCAGCCGCCAACACCGCCACCAACATCCAACTTGCTGGCGGCGTCCTTGGGCTCGACGCCAACCTCACGCTCAGACTGGGCACTAGCGGTAACCAAATCCGCTGGCTCGGCTCCGGCGGCTTCGCCGCCTACGGCGCAAACCGCAACGTAACCTTTGTGGGTAATGGGGGTAGTGCGGTATCCCTCACCTGGGGCACGACTGGCGGCTTCATTGGCAGCGACCAAGAGCTGCGCTTCGGCCACCACACCGCAAACGGCACTGTCCTCTGGAACAACGCCCTCGCTCTCGGCAGCGGCGAGCGCACGATTCGCATCGAGGGCGGCCAGCAAATCTCCGGAACCGTTGTTAACTTTCTCCTAGCGATTTCGGGCACGGCGACGCTCAACCTAATCGGCAATGGCCGCATCGACCTCAGCGCCAACAACTCTGCACTAAGCTCCAGCATTAATATTTACGGCGCAGAGCTGCGCCTCCTCGGCTCGGGCAAACTCGGCGCAGCGGCCGCCTTCGACATCCGCCACGGCGGAGCACTCGTCATCAGGAACACCAATGCCGCCAGCGACACCAACCGCATCGGCGACACCGCCGCGATCACACTCGCCGCAGGCACAGTCCGGCTCGAAGGCGCAGCCACCCCCATCTCCGAAAGGATAGGCGAGCTTAGCCTCGAATCGGGAGCCAGCACGATCGAGCTAATCAGAAACACGTTCAACCCGAGCGTGGAGCTCCACATCGAAGCGCTCACACGCGACAGCGACTCCCGTGCCACGCTCAACGTTTCCGGCGACCTCAGCAACACACTGCTAAGCCTAAAAGTGGAGCAGGACGCCAGCGGCCATTTAGTAGGCGGCATCATCCCGTGGGCGACCAATGGCAACGAGTGGATCAAAGTCGTCGGCAACGCACTGAAAGCCCTCGACAACTCAGACTACCACACAGGAGGAGGGAGCACGTGGACTAACGCCGCCTACAACGTAAAGGCGATAGGAGGGACAGCCCTCACTGGCAACCGCACCATCAATTCGCTGATTTTCGGCAACAGCCTAAACCTCTCGGGGCGCAGCCTCACGCTCAACTCCGGCGGACTGATGAACTCTGGCCTCAGCCAAATCTTGGGCGGCCTGGGCAGCACGATTACGACCTCTGGTGGCACTCGCCCGCTCTACATTCACAACAACGGCCAACTTAGCCTCACTGGAAGCGTCGCACTCACCGGCGGGATGGATGTCGTGAAAACGCGCGGCGGTGACCTCATCTTCAATAACAACACCAGCGTAACGCACCACATCGGCTCGCTCTACATCCACCAAGGCACGGTGGAGTTAGGTGGCCGCGGCACCCTGCAAGTCCGCCGCATCACAATCGGCGACGGCGCTGGCAACGACCGGCTGATCCTCCCCGGAAACCGATGGAACCCGATTACCAGCAGCAACGGGCTGCCCTCCATCACCCTACGCGGCACGCGCTACGACCCACGCGGCCCCGAATACGGAGGCGACCAAGCCGTACTCCAACTCGGCGGCAACGGCCCCAACTACGGCGCAGGCACCAAACAACACCTCGCAGAGCTCCGCATCGAAGGCCGAGGCACCATCGACTGGCGCGGCGGCGAAGTCGGCCAAGCCAACATCCTCTGGATCGACACCCTCTCCTTCAGCAGCACCAGCGACATCCTCTTCATCCGTAACTGGTACGAATACGAAGACCTCTTCCTCGTAAAACGCGTCCATAACGGAGTCCAGTTCGATGACTTGAAGCTCAATCAAATCGTCTTCGAAGGCTACCAAGACTACTTCACCACCTTAAAAGACTACGACGCCGACTACTGGCAAATCACCCCTTGGGGCGCCAAACCCGCCCCCGAACCCAGCACCTACGGCGCAATCCTAGGCGCAGCCGGCCTCGCCCTCGTCACTTGGCGACGCAAGCGCCGGAAAAACTAAACAGACAGACCTCCACTACGCGTGGAGCGGCGGTCAGTGACCGCTTCCATTTAATTTGGGAATTGGCCTCGTCGCTTCGCGACGAAACCAATTCCCAAATTTGAAAGCATTCCCCCCTGTCGCGTTGCGACAGGGAGTAGAGTGATAACCCGTTTGGGCGAGGTGGGAAAAATCACCAGCAAACTCCCACCTC
>NZ_LSZP01000063.1 GCF_001580045.1 Cephaloticoccus capnophilus | reverse complement strand
CAGCGGCACTGGCCGCCCCTTGACTCTCAAGTTGCGCAAAACGCTGCTCGGCCGCAGCGGCACTGGCCGCCCCTTGACTCTCAAGTTGCGTCAACCGCTGTTGGAGTAAGGTGAGCTCGGCCTCTAGGGTATCGACTCGCTCTTGGTTTTTCTTGGGGGAGGGAAACCACTTCTGCCAGAAGTTGCGCTGAGGCGTGTTAGCCGAAGGGGGAGTGGCTTTCGGTGTGTAGGACGCCGCATTGTGGGTGGCGGCTTGAGGCATGCCTGTGCCAGTGGGCGCCGCGAGGATTTCCTCGTAAAACGCGAGGGTCTGCCGTGCGGCGCTTTCCCAGCTAAACTTGGAGGCTTGGCTGAGGCCGAGGGGGATGAGTTTTTCTCTCAGTCCGGGCTCGGCCTCAATCCGGCGCATCGCATCGGCGATGGTGCTCGGCTCCGCGGGATCGCAGTAAAGTACGGCGTCGCCGCCGACTTCGGGCAGAGAGCTGCGGTCGGAGCAAATGACTGGGCAGCCTTGGCTCATCGCTTCGAGAACAGGGAGCCCGAAGCCTTCATACCAAGAGGGAAACAGGAAGCCCTCGGCGTTCTGATAAATCTGTGGCAACTCCTCGTCGGCCACGACGCCGAGGTGCTTGACGAGCCCACGCGCTTCGAGGGGCGCGAGCCGCGCGCGAATTTCTTCGTTTTTCCAGCCACTGCCGCCGACGAAGTGGAGCGGTTTGGGGGCAGGGTGTTCGTGGGCGTAGGCTTCGTAAGCGTCGAGTAGTCCGACTAGGTTTTTGCGCGGCTCCATGGAGCCGACGAAGAGCCAATAGTCGCCGTGGCGGGCCGCATTGGTTTTCGCGACGTCGTTCGATATTGGCGCGTAGCGGCAGCCGAGCGGTGTGACGATTGAGGGGATTTCGCCTTTGCGGCGGTAGTGAGGGAGTAGCCGGTCAAATTCTTGGCGCGAGTGTTCTGAGGAAAAAATCAGCCCATCCGCATTTTCGAGTGCATCCAAGATGCCGCGCTGGCAGCCGCTGCGTATCCCTTCGGTCGTAAACTCGGGGTGCACCCAAAAGCCGAGGTCAAAGACCGTGACGACGAGTTTTGCTTTTTTCTGGGCCGGGGCCTGAAAGAGCAGCGAGTGGACGATATCGGGCTCCCCGGGGGCTTCGTGGTTGGCGAGTGCCTCGTGCCAGGTTTTTACTACTTTTTCAAAGGGGAGCCCGGCCAGCGGATCGCGGATATTGGGGAAGGGCGGCAGCGGCGCGAGACGACCCTCGGGATGGATGAACAGGCCGGCAAAGTGTCGATACGCGAGAAACTCAGCCTCGGGGGCCAGCCGTGCCATTTCGACGAGAAGGGAGTGTGCGTGCCAGCCACAGCCGCCAGGAGTTTGTGAGGGTTGAGTATAGTCGTAACCGATTTTCATGAGGCGGTACTACGGGGCGCGGGAAGTAGGTCTATTATCTGCTCCGATAGGGCGTGGCGGACTTCGAGTTGGGTGAGTCGAATGCCAAGTTTGCGTGAGTCTGCTTTGTTTACGCGGGCCGCATTGGTCGTGTGAAGGCTGAGCGTCCGCGCGCCCATGGGGAGAGGGATTTCGCCAGAGGCGGGAGCGGTTGCGGGGATGTCGAGGGTCGCGACGAGCTGGCCGTCGACGTGGATTTCCACGGTGCGCGGATGGCCAAGCGGCTCGGTCTGATAGTGGAGCGTCGCCGTGCCCAGATCCTGTGATTCGACAGGGAGGGCAAAGGTCGCCAGTGGCCCTGTGAGGCGGTCCTCGTAGTAGCCCCAGTGCTTGAGTCGTGTCGATTTGCCGACCAGAGCACGGAGGGCCGGGATGAGCGGCCCGAAGTCGTTAGGCAGTGAGAAGTGCGTGAGGCGCGCGCGGCCGCGCTCGACGAGGGCGGCGCGCAAAGGGGCATCGTTGGCGATTTGGCGTAGCCCGCAGGCGAGTTTTTCGGGGGAGCGGGCGTCGACCAGCAGTGCGGCATCACCCGCGACTTCGGGAATCGCGGTGGCACGGTTTGCGAGGATGGGCACCTCAAGGCTCATCGCTTCGAGTAGCGGGATGCCGAAGCCCTCGTGTAGGGAGGGGAAGACGAGTGCTCCGGCCTCTGCCCAAAGTCGGCTGAGTGTCGCTTCGTCGACAAAGCCTCTGAAGTCGACGTGCTCCTCTAGGCTGAGCGTGTGTGCCAATGCGCGTAACGCGCGCATGGACTCATCGTCGGTGCCTGTGAGGACGAGTCGCCATACCGGCTCGGCGGCGCACTGTGCCTCGTGCCGGTAGAGCGCGTAGGCGACGAGGAGGGTTTTATGGTTTTTGTGCGCCCACGCGTTGGCCGGGTAAAAAAAGTAGGGCGCGGCGGGCGGGCGCTTAGCCCCGGTCGCAGAGGCGGCGTAGCCTGTAAATCGGTGTTGAATCGGCTGGTAAGTGCGGACGATGCGCTCGGGCTCCACGCCGTAGTAATGCCCGAGGCGTTGGCCCGTGTAGTCGGAGTTGACCTGAAAGAGGTCGGCTTTTTCTACCGCTTCACAGAAATGGCGCTCGCGGTGCTGGCGCTCGCCCTCGCTGAGACTTTCTGGGTAGTCGCGATGTAGCACATCGACCTCCATCTTTACGGTGGGAATGCCGGGATACGCCCAGCGTGTCATCCCGAAGGCACTGTAAACGAGGTCGCAGTGCTCCAGTTCGGCAATGTTGGGCGCTGCCTCTTGGGCGAAAATGAGGCGGTCGTTTGGCCGCATCCATTCGCGGCGAAGCTCAGGCGCAACCTCGGGGCGACAAAGGTAGATAAACTCGAAAGGCTGCTCGCGTTGCGCACCCAACCAACGAAACTGCTCACGCAGCGCGGGCTTGATGCCGCCGTTTGAACCGCCGGGGAGCAGGGCTTCGAGATCGACTAAGAGGCGCAAGACTTTGGGGCGTCCGGGCATTGCGGTAAAAAAGACGAGTGGGCGCGTGCGGTGCCTTTAGCGCAGTGCGGCGAGGTCGGCATCGACCATGAGTTTGGCGAGGCCGTGCATGCGGGTTTGTGGCTCCCAGCCAAGCGCGCGCTTGGCCTTTGAGTAGTCGCCAATGAGCAGATCGACCTCCGCCGGGCGCAGGTAGCGCGAGTCGAACTTTACGTAGTCGCGCCAGTCGAGGTCGAGGTGTCCAAACGCGGCACTCAGGAAGTCCTCAATTGTGTGCGTCTCATTGGTCGCGAGCACATAGTCGTCGGGCTTGTCTTGCTGGAGCATCAGCCACATGCCCTCGACGTACTCTTTGGCGTAGCCCCAGTCGCGCTTTGCGTCGAGGTTCCCGAGGTAGAGTTCCTTCTGGAGCCCTTTCTTGATGCGGGCCGCAGCGATTGAGATTTTTCGAGTGACGAAGCTTTCGCCGCGCCGGGGCGACTCGTGGTTAAAGAGGATACCACTGCACGCGAAGAGATTGTAAGACTCGCGGTAGTTTACGGTCAGCCAGTGTGCGAACACCTTGGCGCAACCGTAGGGCGAGCGCGGGTAAAAGGGCGTGGTCTCTGTCTGCGGCACGGCTTGGACCTTGCCAAACATCTCAGAGGAGGAGGCTTGGTAGAAACGGACTTTCTTGCCGATCCCCGACTCAATAATCGCCTCGAGGATTCGACCCGCACCGACGCCGGTCACGTCGCTCGTGTATTCGGGGATGTCGAAGCTCACGCGCACATGACTTTGCGCAGCAAGGTTATAGATCTCGTCGGGCTGGAGCGAGTACAGCAGCTTTACCAGCGAGACGCTGTCGGCGAGGTCGCCGTAGTGCAAGATGAGGCGCGGGTTCTCGCCGTGCTCAAAGCCTTGGAGGTGGTCGATTCGGGCACGATTGAGCGTACTGGCGCGCCGTACAAGGCCGTGAACTTCGTACCCTTTTTCGAGGAGGAATTCAGCGAGGTAAGAGCCGTCTTGGCCCGTTATTCCTGTAATGAGTGCTTTCTTAGCCATGTAAAAATTGAGGAGAAAAACGCATAAACACTGCGAGTGCGAGAGGTTTAGCTGAGTTTTGCCAATTCACTTTGTACGAGTCTGGCGACGATTTCGGGGAAGGGGACGGTGTTTTGCCAGCCCAGGGCCGCACGGGCTTTGGTGGGGTTACCGCAGGAGGCGATAGGCTCGACGCTTGCGGTGAGTAGCGCGTCGTCGTAGCGCACGTAGTCGCGCCAGTTGAGCGCCACTTCGGCAAACGCGACTTTCACCAAGTCCTTGACGGAGTGAAGCTGCCCGGTCGCTAGCACGTAGTCATCGACAGTCGGTTGCTGGAGCATCAGCCACAAGCCGCGTACGTAGTCAGGCGCCCAGCCCCAATCGCGATGCCCCTCCAGGCTGCCAAGCGTGAGGGAGTCTTGCAGCCCATGCTTGATGCGGGCCACGGCGCGCGCGATTTTCATCGTTACGAAGCTCGTGCTGCGGCGTGGCGACTCGTGGTTGTAGAGAATGGCGGCACAAGTAGGCAGCCCATAGGCGGTACGATAAATTCGCGCCATTTGTTGGGAAAATGCCTTGGCCGCGCCGTAGGGAGTCGTGGGCTTGAGCGGCGTGTGTTCGTCCTGTGGGGAGTGACTCGGTGAGCCGAAAACCTCGCTAGAGGAGGCGTAAAGAAACTTGGTCGGCTTGGGCAGGTCGCGCAGGATTTCGAGGAGCCGTAAGGTCGCCATGCCGATGCTGTCGACCGTGCTCTCGGGGAGTTCGAGGCTAAGCCGCGGGCTGGATTGCCCGGCAAGGTGATACAGTTCGTCGGGCTGGGCTTTGCTGATTATGCGGCGCAAGTGAGTCGCATCCTCAAAGGCCCCGTTATGTAGAAAAAGGCGCTTCCCGAGTAAGGTGTTATCGCGAACGAGATGAGCGATATTGCTGGCCGCCAGCGCGTCGGGTCGATGGACGAGGCCATGCACTTCGTAGCCTTTACCTAAGAGCAACTCAGCTAGGTAAGATCCATCTTGTCCCGTAATTCCTGTGATAAAGGCGCGCATTGGTTTATTTACGAATAATCGGGTAGCTGCTTAGTAATAATAGGGAGTTGATGGAGGATCGATTTTATTGTGACGTGTTCAGGGGCGAGCGTTCAACTTCATAAGTTGAAAAATCTATCACCCGAAAAGCAAGCTTGCGGCTGTCACTGGGGTGCTCTGGCGGAGGGGTGGATGTATTAAAGGTTAGAGAGTTCACTCCCGGTTTTAATACAAGACGGGGGATTTTGACGTGTACTGTTTCTCTAAGGTTATCCGAGTGAAATAGCAATTCCTCGCTAGGGCCGGTGATCCTTAGCTCCCTTTCGCTAATCGACTGAATCGAGAAAGAGACTTCGACCTCAATGGGGCCAGTGTCATAGCTGAGAATTAGCAGTTCCGAATTTCCTGAGCTCCAACGCCATTTACTATTTTTGTTGTGTTCATATCCATACCACCCTTCGGTGAATATCGGTAATGACACCAGTGGGGCTCCGATTTTTTTAACTATTTCTTTAGTTGCCCCTTTTGAGGATTTCGAGGATAGCCTAATCGTAGAATAGTAGTCGTAGTTTGAGACTTTTATAGATTCATAGCCTTCTAGGGCCTCAAGAATGGGCGTTATATTATTCCTGAGTTTTAAGGGGGCAGGCCACCCGTGCGCTGCCCAGAGCAGGTCTACGTAGGGTAGGACCACCGCATCGGCGTCCTCGGTTTCTAAAAGATAAGCGATGTTAATCAAAGTATTCGGGTTGGCTGTGCCCTCCGGGAATTCCTCCATGAGGATATCCCCGCGAGGGCGCTCCTTTTGGAACTGACGCATTGATAGAGGCCAGTGTTTCCTAGCCATGATAAGATTCTTGTCGCCGCCAATATTATAGGTGGCTATTTTAAGTCGGGCGGCGGCATAGTTTACCAAGAAATCGTTTCCCCAAGGCAGGAAGGCTACTTTTTCGCCCTCTAGAACGCCTCGACTTAGGTCGCCAATAAAGTCTCTCTCGATCCTGTGAAATTGCTCTCTTTGAGAAATATCGTATTTTAATTTTCTGGGGATGTTGGGGAGATTTAAAAGTGTTACTGCCCCGAGGAAACAAATTCCTGTGATTTTAGTTCTTCGGCCTTCGGTTGATGACGCCAAGAGAATCAAGCCCCAGCTTCCCGCTAGTCCTAAGATGAGCCAACGGTTAGGGACCCTCATGTGCTTGAACCCGGGAAGATGCTGGGAGATGAAAGCCGACCCAGTAGGCATGATCGCATCTTCGGCTGGCATTGCGACGCTATTACGGTGTATTTCGGGCCTTTTGGAGTTGATTCTTAAAGATGGCCCTAGGGACATGTAGAGCCCAAAAAGCATGCATAAGGCTAGTGCTAATGTATGCGATTTTTTCAGTCTTAGCGTCCACACTGCCCATATCGATCCCAGAATAATGGGGGCGCAGAAAGAGGCGCGCCACGTCGTTGAGTTTCCGAAAAATTGATGTTCCGAACGCTGGATACTTAGCCCCAAACTATCCATTAGCCAGTGTACGCCCCGGGGCGGAATGAGGAAAAATGAGAGATCAATCCCATTTGAACGAATATAGGCTATTCCCGATTGAGGGAAATCGCTTTTTCCAATATAAATAGTATAGAGATAGTAACAGAGTCCGAAGGAAACTATGTGAATGGGGATCGCTCTTGTCAGTAGCCACGTGCGTGCTGACTTGTCTTGGATAAATGTGACTGCTGCGAAAATGCTACTGCCGACTGCAAACATTATGAATGTATAGCCATCCATAAAAACAGAGATAAGACATGCTAAGAGGTATAGGGACGCAGTCTTTATTGTTTTACTCCATGGCCTTCCTGGGCTGGGTTTTGAGTTGAATAGGTGGAGGACGGAAAGGATGTAGAAAGGAAATAAGGCCATCGCAATGGAGGTCATTGTGTAGCCTGAGTTAATCCAGATAATCGGCATGGTGCCCCATGTGACCGCCGCTAAGGTAGAGATTTTAGGGGAAAGCGAGAAGTGGCGCCCGATTAGATATGCAGACGAGAAGCCTAGCACGCTCCATAGTGCCGCCATCGTGGTGTATGCCTCTGCAGGATGAAGCCCGAGTTTGATTAGAAGCCCTGCTGGCCACACCCCTGCTAGCCCAAAGGCGATTGGGGCCGCTTCGGGCAAACCGAAATTTCGAGCATAAATACTAAAGATAGACTCATTAATAAAGGACTGGGAGAATCCTGTGGCCCAGAGGGCTGGGCCAAATGTAGGAACGGTTAAAAACGGAACTGCTGCTTGTATTAACAGCGTAGCTAGCAGGCCAAATATAAATAGGGCTCTGTTTGAGATGCTTGATAAATTACGGGGTAACTTGAGCATTTTTATTGGTTTCTTGGGGATATTGAAAAGTGGAGAGGTAGCTGAGGGTGGATACCTCTCTTTTTAAGAGACTCAGTGGGCGCGATGAGTTTTAGCGTGCGCCTATACCACTATTTTATAGCATAGCGGAAAGGGGGCATTGGGGCAGGGAGGGAGGGCGAAGCGGGGGCTAACTACAGCACGTCGGCAAAGATGGGTTTGGTTTTTTTGAAAATCCAGTAGCCGAATAGGCAGAGCCCGGCACCCCACGCATAAACGTATAGCAGGTGTGCGGTGACGAGCGGGTGCTCCCAGAGGACGGCGTTACGGGCGAGATCTATTGCGAGGAGCAGTGGGTTGTAGCGCAGCCAAGTCCACGCTTCGGCGTATTTGTGCGCGGTGAAAAACACGCCACTCGTCCAGAGGAGCACCATATTGATGAAGCCAATGACTTGGGCGACGTCGCGAAAGAAGGTGCCCACCGCGGAGAGGAGCCAGCTAATGCCCAGTGCCATAAGAAACAGGGGGAGCAAAATTACCGGCAGCCACAGAAGCCCGAGGTGAAGGCCCGGGCCGAGCCAAATGGTGCCAATTAGCGTGAGGCTTAGGCTGATTACGAGGTGGAAGGCGGCACTGCCGACGTTGGCTGCCGGAAGGACTTCGAGCGGGAAAACGACTTTTTTAACAAAGTTGGGATTTCCCAAAATCACGTTGGGGGCGGTTCCTAGCGTTTCCGAGATGAAGTGAAAGAGGGTGAGCCCGAGAAAAATCCCCAAGCCGTAGTCGATGCGTGTCTCGCTCTCCATCACGCCAAATTTCCCGCTAAAGATGTAGCCGAAGACCATGACGTAGAGCCCGAGCATGAGCAGTGGGTTCAGAAACGACCATACGAGCCCGAGGTGGCTGCCTCTGTGGCGCAGCTCAATGTTGCGACGCGTAAACTGCCAAAGCAGCTCGCGGTGGCGCCAAAGGTCGGTGATGAAGTTTGGGCAAAAAATCCGAAGCATGAGCCTAAGGCGTGGCTTTTGCCTGCGGCTTATTCAACCTTTCTTGCGAGCAACTCGGGCCTGCCCCCGTTTCAAACACGCGCCGTACTGATAACGCTTTTTTCCACTGCGCGTGGTGCGGCAGGCTGTGCCTGCACCCATTTACAGAGCCGCTTGGCTGCCGTGCATTCGCACAGCAACCAAGCGGCTCTGTGAAAAGGCCCCCATTGCTTGGAGGCGGGAGTTTACTGGTGATTTCCCCCGCCTCGCCCAAACGGGCTATCACTCTACTTTCCCCCCCTGCCGCCCCACGCGTAGTGGAGAAAGTGCCTTACTCGTGAGCTGCGGTGCGGCGCTTGGGTGTGGGTTCAAGCTCCAGGTCCTGCAATTTCCGACCCAC
>NZ_LSZP01000062.1 GCF_001580045.1 Cephaloticoccus capnophilus | reverse complement strand
CCCGCCTCAACCTTGTACAAGGTGGTCCGTGAAATTCCTGCTCGTTGCGCTACGGCGGCATTGCTTAGCCTGCGTCGCTTGCGGGCAAGACGGAGCCGCTCTCCCAGTGAGGACAGGAGCCGCTGCTCTTGAGGGAAGACGGTGGGCGGTTTACGTGGCATGTTCGCTATTATGGGCTATACCTATCTAATTTGTCCATAATAGATAAATATTTCGTTTTGAGCGCGTAGCGCGCCTTTTTCCCACTACGCGTGGGGCGGCACCCATTTACAGAGCCGCTTGGTTGCCGTGCATTCGCACAGCAGCCAAGCGGCTCTGTGAAAAGGACCCCATTGTTTGGAGGCGGGAGTTTACTGGTGATTTTTCCCACCTCGCCCAAACGGGTTATCACTCTACTTTTCCCTCCCTGTCGCAGCGCGACAGGGGAAAGTGCTTTCAAATTTTGGATTTCGCTTTCGCGCGATAGCGCGATGCGAAATCCAAAATTGAATGGGTGCAGCGATGGACGGCGGGCCAACGAGCCCGCCGCCAAATAAAACAGCCTGCGGCTGCGCCCCACGCGCAGTGGAAGCTTAGAGAGGGCGGGCACTGACCGCGCGGCATCTGGCTCGCGGCTCGCCACTCACGTGTGCTGCGCACGCTCGCCGCTGCGAACCTGTTCTAAGCTGATACGTAGCAAGGAGTAGCGGTCTGCGTTTCGTTTACTTAGATAACGGTTGCAATCGACTCTATGCGCTCTTCCCCTTGGCCCTTTTCGCTTTTTTTCCCTCTGTGAGATTACGCTCTGCATACCGACTTCTCCCCGCGCTACTCGTTTGCTCTGTTGGGCTTTTGCAGTCGTTGCAGGGGGCTGAAGGGAGGACTTTTGACCGACCACAGCTTCCCGAGGACTACTTCCCTCAGTTGCGGTCGGTTTTGGATGATGCGCTCCGCGAGTCTCCACGTATGCTTTTGGCGCGACTCGAGCTCGACGTCGCCGACGGCGCGCTTACCCAAGCGCGCGCAGGGCTCTACCCGACCTTGAACGGTTTTTCTCGAGGCCTGCTCACGAGCGACATCCGAAGAGACCGGCCGGGAACCGTTAACGCGACAAAGATCTACTACGACATTGGGCTTTCCCAGCCTCTTTTCCATTGGGGAGAAAAACGTAACAACGCCCGCATCGGCGCGATCCGCGCCTCGCTCGCCGAGCGTGATTACGAAGAAGGCTACCGGCTGCTCGCCCGTGAAATCCGGCAAGGCTACCTGAGGCTCATCTCGCTAAAATCCCAACTCGTCGGGGCACGCTTTGGGCGGGAGCAGGCCGCTGCGGCTTTGCGTGCTGCCGAAGAGCGCGTTAAGGCAGGGCTCATTACCGGAGCTGAGCTCTTTGGCCCACGGATTGCACTTGAGCGGGCCGAGCTCAGCGAAGCTTCGGCGGAAGCGGCCTTTATCGCGGCCAGTGAGCAGTTCGAGCTGCTCACGGGGGCGGCGGCTCCGACGGAGGTCGAGCTTCCCGAAGAGCTACCTGAAATCCAAGCGCAGGCCGAGGCCACTGGCTTACTCTTTGCCGAGTTTCTGGCGGAGCCGAAGCCCTCGACACCCACCTTAGAAAGGCTTGAGGAAGAAACCGAGATTGCTCGGCTGACTTACAAAAACCAAAAAACGCGACTGCGCCCGAAGTTCAATTTCACCCTCGGGGTGAGCCAAGACGAGCAGAGCTACACGATAAATAGCGGCCAACGTTATGGTGTGACCTCGCGCTACGCGGGCATTCAGGTGAACTGGGCGATTTTCGACGGCTGGGCAAATCGCGGCGCGGTCCGCAGTTCGCTCGCCCGGCTGCGCAGTGCCGAAGCCCGCTACACGCAAGCCCAGTCTGCCGCTCGCCAACAAGCCCGCGCGGCCACTCGCGCACTCGAGCTCGCCCAACGAGAGATGCAGCTCAATGATCGGCTCCTTAGCAGCAGCCGAGATTATCTGCAAATCCGAGAAGACGACTTCGCGGCGGGCCGCATCTCGCGCGAGGTGCTCGACCAAGCCCAATCGGGCTATTACTCGGCCCGCACTTCCGCCAACAACGCCCGCCTCAACTACCTAATGGCTCAAGTCGAGCTCCTCACCAAGCTCGACCGCGATCCGCTGCTGGAGCATCTCCCCAAGCCTTAACCCCTCCGCCCGTCTTGCCGCTCTGCGGCGACTGCCTTTAAAACGCCTCCCTGTCACCCGCTATACACATGGGCAAAAAGACCTTAATCGCTGCGTTTGCCGCGCTCCTCGTAGTTTTCGCTTACCTCTACTTTTCGCGTCCCTCGGCTTATGTTGCCGAGGCGCGAGCGGGTAGGGCGGTCAAGGCCGTGCCGGGGAGCATCACCGTCCAAGCCGAGTATGAGATGCAGCTTCGCAGCGACCTCGGCGGTCGCGTCCTGCGCAGTTTTATCGACAAGGGCCAGCACGTGAGCGAGGGCGATGTCCTCTGCGAACTCGATACGGGCGACCTGCGCCTCGAAATTGAGCGGATAGAAAACGAGTACGAAACGGCCAAGCGCCGCCTCGCCGTCGGCTCCGCAGTCGAGCTCCAACTCGCCACCTCTGCCGAAAACCTCGCCGAGTTTGAGCGGCTCAACCGCGCGGGGCGTTACGCCGATGCCGAGCTCACCAAGCGCCGCCGTGAGCACGCCCAAGTCGAGCAGCGCGCCGCGCTCGAAAAAGTTAACAACGAGCAAACGCTCGCCACTTACGAAAACACGCTTCGCCAAAAACAACGCCAGCTAGAGAAGATGACGCTGCGCGCGCCTTTCGACGGCGTCGTGAGCCAGGTCTACGCCCGCGCGGGCGATCTCATCGGCGGCGGCGCGTCCATCGCCTCGCTCATTTCCACCAGCCGCACCGTGGAGGCGAAGATCAGCGAAGAGGACTTTGCCGACATCCGCGTCGGCCAAAAAGTTTCCGCGCGCTTCCTGCCTTACGGCACCACGCTTTACGACGGCACGGTGAGCAAAATCCTCCCGACTGCCGATCCGACTACCCAACGCTACATCGTCGAGCTAGAGGTGGACATCCCCGCCGATCGGCTCGTCCCAGGAATCACTGGTGAGGTGATAATCGTCGTTGGCGAGCGCGACGCCAAGGCGCTCATCCCGCGCCGCGCGCTCTTTGGCAGCGCGGTTTACGTCGTGCGCGAAGGTCGCGTCGAGCTGCGCCCGGTCACAGTCGGCTACGTGAGCCTCACCACGGTCGAAATCACCAAAGGGCTCGAAGCGGGCGATCAAGTCATCGTCGAAGCCCTCGACCAATTCCGCGAAGGTCAGCGCGTGCGCCCCGTGCTTCCGGGGACAGAGGGTAATTAGTCTCGATTTCCGATAACCCACACCGCGTTCCCGCCGCTCATCGCTCCGCCGTTTTTCGCCCCATGTCGCCGAATCTGCGCATCGCCTACCGCTTCCTGACCGCGAAGAAGCGTGCCATGTTGATGAGCCTGTCGTGCATCGTGCTCGGCGTGGGCCTGTTTGTCGTCACGCAGGCGACGACCAAGGGTTTTGAGGAGTTTTTTATCCGCACCATCCTCGGCACGCGCGGCGCGATTGTCATTGAAGACCAGATACAGGACACGATACGCAGCATGAGTGCGGGCGGGGGCGGTTCCGGCTTCGAGCTTCAGCAAAAAGAAGGCCGCAAATACATCCAAGGCATTCGCGAACCCAAACTCCTCATAGAAGCGCTCGCGCAGTTCCCTAGCGTGCTGGCCGTCTCCGAAGTCGTCACCGGAAACCTTACAATCAAGAGCTCATTCCAAGACGCGGTGGTTAAGGTTTACGGGATAAATCTCGAAGACCACATGCGCGTCTCCGAGCTCGGTAACCAAATCGTGCGCGGCGAGCTCAACGAGTTTCGCGCGAGCCCCAGCGGGGCGATTCTCGGCCTCGAAATGGCGCAACGGCTCCAGCTCGACCTCGGCGATTCCTTTGTGCTGGAGACCGGCGGGCAAAGCCGCCGCTACCGCGTCGCCGCGCTCTACGAGACCGGCGTCAGCGACATCGACCGCGTGACCCTGTACCTCAATTTGAGCGAGGCTCGCTCGCTGCTCTCGCGCCCGACCGGCGCCTCCTACCTGCAAGTCAACCTCGCCGACAAAGATCGCGCCCCCGCAGAGGCCGACCACATGCGCGAAGTGCTCGGCCACAGTGCAAAATCGTGGCAAGAGCGCGAACGCTCCTGGCTCCAAGCCTTCGCTGCGCTCAGCTACTCGTCGGCCATCACGGTCTCGGTCTTCACGCTCATCGCCGGCCTCGCGATGTTTAACACGCTGGCCATGCTCGTTATGGAGAAGACCAAGGAAATCGCGATTCTGCGCTCGATGGGCTATACCCGAGAAGACATCTCCCAGATCTTCCTCTGGCAGGCAGGCATCGTCCTCGCGATCGGCTGTCTGCTCGGGATGGGCTTTGGCGCGGGCGTGACCTACGCCGTCTCAAAAATCCCGCTCTCGATTTCCGGAATTTTTAAAACCGAGACCTTCGTCGTCTCGTGGAACAAGTGGCACTACGTCAGCGCCAGCGCGACCGCCATAACGATGGTCATGATCGCCAGCCTTATCCCCGCCCGCCGCGCCGCCCGACTCGAACCCGGCGACGTCATTCGCGGCACCGCTCAATAACCGAAACTTATGACGCTGCCGCCTCACGCCTCTCCGGTTTCCGCTATTGCGGGCACTTCCCGCAACGACCAGCTCGCGCTACATTGTAGCGGGCTGCACCGCTATTTGGGCCAAGGCGAAGGCCGTGTGCACGTCCTCAAAGGCGTGTCCTTCGAGGCGCGACGTGGCCAAGTTTACGCAATCGTCGGCCCCAGCGGCTGCGGGAAAAGCACGCTGCTTTACCTGCTCGGCCTCCTAGACCGGCAAGACGCGGGCGACATCGTCATTAATGGCCAAGCCATGTCGCAGAGCAGTGATGCGGCACGCACCGCGGCCCGCTGCGAACACATCGGCTTCGTCTTCCAGTTTCACTTTCTGATGCCCGAGTTTAGTGCGCTCGATAATGTGATGATGCCCATGCGAAAGCTGGGCCGCCTCACCGCGCCCGAGATGGAGGCGCGTGCGCTCGAGCTTTTGGGCGAAGTGGGCCTGCGGCAAAAAGCGCACCGACTCGGCACGCAGCTCTCCGGCGGCGAGCAGCAACGCGTGGCAATCGCCCGCGCACTGGCCAACCAGCCGTCAATCATCCTGGCCGACGAGCCGACCGGAAACCTCGACGTAAAAAACTCCGCAATGATTTTCGACCTGCTTACGCGCCTAGCAAAGGACAACGGCCAAGCAGTGATCCTCGTGACGCACAACCCCGAGATCGCCGACGCGTGTGACACCGTGCGCCCAATGCGCGACGGCCTGTTTGTCTAGGAAACCGCCGCAGGCTGTTTTATTTTGCGGGCCGCTCGTTGGCGGCCCGTCAGTGTCAGCGCTTAAAGAGCTCCACTACGCGTGGGGCGGCAGCGTGTCGCTGCACCCATTTAGATTTTGGTTTCGCCTCTGCGCGTTGCGCAGAAACGAAACCAAAATCTGAAAAGGCCCCCAAACTTTGGGACGGAAGTTTACTGGTGATTTTTCCCTCCTCGCCCAAACGGGTTATCACTCTACTTTCCCCGCCCTGTCGCAACGCGACAGGGGAGAGTGCTTTCAAATTTGGGATTTCGCTTTCGCGCGATAGCGCGATGCGGAATCCCAAATTAAATGGAAGCGGTCACTGACCGCCGCTCCACGCGTAGTGGAAAAGGATCATCCAGCGCTAGGCGAGCGGGCACGGGCCGCCGATTAGCAGCCCTATGCGAACTATTAGCTAATGCTAATGATTAGCACGGCTTGGTATACGTAGTAGAATTTTGGGTTTACTTTGAAAAATCGGTGGGTTGCCTCGCGGCTTCCTTTGTTTGAACCACACGACCTGTGAGCCACGACTTATCGCGAAAACACTTTGTTGCTAAGGGCCTAGGGCTGCTCGCCCTAGTTGGGATTGCGCCCAAACTGCGCGCGTTTTCCGCGTCTCCTGCTGCTGCCCAAGCGCGTGTGTCCTCGTTGCGGTCTGGCGGCGTCCAGCGCAGCGCCACTGCTCGCAACCAAGCCCTGCCGCAAGTGCGCGTGGAGCCGCGTGCGGTGGCCCACGGCGATATTTCGACTGCGGCCTCATCATCCCCCGCTGCCACCGCATCTTCTTTTAGGAACTAAGCTCCTCCTACCCAAGCACGCGCGCTCGAACCCACGCCCATGTCCAAGCTTTTTCCTAAATCGGCCAACAAGCTCCCGTTACAGATCGTCATTTATCTGTTCGTGCTCGGTGGCATCGCCACGGCGGGCGTGAGTTACTACATGACGCCGAGCTATACGCGGATCGGCTACGCACCCACGCAGCCTGTCCCCTTTAGCCATGCGCTTCACGCGGGCCAGCTCGGCCTTGATTGCCGCTATTGCCATGTCGGCGTCGATAAAGGCCCGGCCTCGACTATTCCGACTGCGCAGACCTGCATGAACTGTCATAACCAGGTCAAGCTGGATAGCCCGCTGCTCGCGGTGGTCCGCGAGAGCTACGAGACCGGCGATCCGGTGCCCTGGGTAAAGGTGCACCAAGTGCCCGACTACGTTTACTTTAACCACTCCGCACACATTACTCGCGGGGTGAGCTGTGTGGAGTGCCACGGTCGCGTCGACCAGATGGACACGGTCACCCACGCCAAGTCGCTGAGCATGAGCTTCTGCCTCGACTGTCACCGCAACCCCGAAGCCGCCGTGCGTCCGCTCGACAAGGTCACTGACCTCGCGTGGGAGCATCCCGAAGGCAAGGCCGGTCAACTGCGTGACGGTGCAAAGTTTGTCCACGACTGGAACGTCAAGCCCCCGCAAAGCTGCTCTGGCTGCCATCGATGAAGCGCATAGTTCAACATCCCGCCCCCTCTGAGCAGGAGCTCGCCAATGGCCCGCGTTACTGGCGCAGCCTCGACGAGCTTGCCTCTACGCCCGGCTTTAAAGCGCAGCTTGAGCGCGAATTTCCCGAAGGCGCGTCCAGCCTCGAAGGGGTAGACCGCCGCGGTTTCATGAAGATCATGGCCGCGTCCTTCGCCCTCGGGGGCGTGGGACTCGCGGGCTGCCGCCGCCCAGAGGCGCACATCCTCCCTTACGGAAAATCCGTTGAGGGCGTCATTCCCGGCCTGCCGCTTTACTTCGCGTCGGCGATGCCCGTGCGCAAAGGCGCGGTGCCTATCCTCGCCGAGACGCACCAAGGCCGCCCGACAAAAATCGAGGGCAACCCGGGCTATGCGGCTTACAAAGGCGGCAACAATGCCTTCGTCCAAGCCAGCGTGTTAGACCTTTACGACCCCGACCGCTCGACGACTTCGACCGTCGATGGCGCGGCAGTGTCGCAAGCGGCGATTAACGACCTGTTGGCGGGCATCTACGTGGATGCTACGGGCAGCGACGGCGCAGGGCTCGCTATCCTCGCCGGGCACTCCAGTTCGCCGACCCGCGCGGCTCTCGTTAAAAGGCTGCGCAAGAAATTCCCCAAAGCGATTTGGGCGGAGTACGAGCCGGTGCAGGACGAAGTGCCGGTGAGTGCCGCGCGCGCTGCCTTTGGCCGCGACGTGAAGCCGATTTACCAGTTCGGAAAAGCGCGCCGCATCCTCTCGATTGACGCGGACTTTTTCCACTCCGAGGCGCACTCGCTCTACTACACCCGCGAATTCAGTAAGGGCCGCAAAGTCGTCAAAAGAGACGACCCGATGAACCGGCTCTACTCGGTGGAGAGTGCCTTCTCCCTCGTCGGCGCGATGGCCGATCACCGGCTGCGCTTGGCGAGCAGCCACATGCTCGCCTTTGCCGCTGCGCTCGCGGGCAAGGTCACGGGCACGAGCGACTTCGCGCCGCTCGCCCAAGGGCTCGACTTTAAAGACCGTGAAGCGTGGCTCGATGCCTGCGCCGCCGACCTGCTCGCGCACAAAGGCGAGTGCCTCGTCGTCGCCGGGGCGCACCTGCCGCCGCCTGTCCACGCTATCGTTTACGCGCTCAACTACGCGCTCGGAAATATCGGCAAGACGCTTGATTTCGTCGAGCTACCCGAGGATGAGCCGGTTGCCGCGAGCATCACTGCGCTCACCAAGGCAATCGACGCAGGCTCGGTCGAAACGCTGCTCATCCTCGGCGGCAACCCGGCTTACGATGCGCCTGCGGACTTGGGCTTTGCGGAAAAACTGGGCCGCGTGCCCAACGTTATCCGTTATGGCTACTATGTGGACGAGACCTCGCAGCTTGCCCGCACGCACATTCACGCGGCGCACTACCTAGAGTCCTGGGGCGACGCGCGCACGAGCGACGGCACCATCGTTCCGGTGCAACCGATGATTCTCCCGCTCTTTAATGGGCTAACGGAGATCGAACTGATCGCACGCATCCTCGGCGAGCCGGAGAGCGACCCCTATACGCTCGTTTATAAAACGATCAGCGAACTCGCTGGCACGCGAAACGAAGCGACCGCGCAGCAGCTATTTAAACAATTTCTGCACGACGGTTTCTTGGCCGACTCGGCTTATCGGAAGACTGAAGTGCGCTTCAACGCTGCCGGACTCGCGCCGTTTTTTGCGCTGGTGTCCGCTCCGCCGGAGCTTTCGCCCGACAACCTCGAAGTGCGCTTCACCTTCGACGCCAAGGTCGATGACGGACGCTACGCGAACAACGGCTGGCTCCAAGAATGCCCCGACCCGATTACCAAATTGGCCTGGGACAACGCGATTCTCGTTAGCCCGCGCCTAGGCAAGCACCTCGGCATCGACCCGCAAGGCTCGCTCCTGCAAGTCGCCCGCAAGGAAGTCGCCAATTTCAAGCAAGGCAAAGAGCAGGCCTTCATCGGCGAGGTGACGCTCAACGGCGTGACCGTGCGCGGCCCGCTCCACATCCAGCCCGGCCTTTCCAACTATACGATCGTCCTGCCGCTCGGCTATGGCCGCCGCGTTTCCGGTCGGGTGGGGAAGGGCGTTGGCCACGACTTCTATCCGCTGCGCACGACGAGCGGGCTCGGCTTCGCAACCGGCGCGACGCTGCGCGTGACCAAGGATGTTTACGCGCTCGCCAACACGCAGGAGCACTGGTCGATGGAAGGCCGCGAAATCGTCCGCGAGGAGAATTTTAAGGAAGATGGCACGACTGACCTCGGCTTCGTAAACAAGTTTGGCATCGAGTCGCACGCTCCCGCCAATCTCGGCGAGGGCAACAGTGCCGCAGAGCTCGCTGCGCTCCCGCCTGAAGAGCGCGCCGCCCGCCAGGCCTTGTTTGCGGTCAATACGCCGCGCGGCCAGTCGCTTTACGAGCATCCTGACTTCACCGGCACGCACCAGTGGGGCATGTCGATCGACCTGAACACCTGCATCGGCTGCAACGCCTGCATCATCGCCTGTCAGGCCGAGAATAACATCCCCATCGTCGGCAAAGACCAAGTCTTACGCGGACGTGAGATGCACTGGGTGCGGCTCGATCGCTATTACTCGGACGGCAACATTGAGGCCGCTGCCTTTGGTGGGCCCGGCAACAAAGAGATTCCCGAAGACCCGCAAGTCTCGCTCCAACCGATCTCGTGCATGCAGTGCGAGATGGCCCCTTGCGAAATCGTCTGCCCCGTAAACGCCACCGTGCACGACGAAGAAGGCCTCAACACGATGGCCTACAACCGCTGCATCGGCACGCGCTACTGCGCCAACAACTGCCCGTATAAAGTGCGCCGCTTCAACTTCTTCGACTGGAACGACCGCGCAATCGACGAAGTTTACCTCGGGCCGCTCGGCAAGTCCGGCATGCCCGAGCTGGTCAAGATGGTGCAAAACCCCGACGTGAGCGTGCGCATGCGCGGCGTCATGGAAAAGTGCACCTACTGTGTGCAACGCATCCAGCAGGCCAAGATTCGCCAAAAGGTGAAGGCCGGTGCGTCTGGCGCAGTCGAGATCCCCGACGGTGAAATCAAGGTCGCTTGCCAAGAGGTTTGCCCGGTCGATGGCGTCGCCTTTGGCAACCTCAAAGACCCGAATAGCGCGGTCTCGAAGGCCAAGGCCCGCGAGCAAGACTACGCGCTGCTCGGCTACCTCAACATCCGTCCCCGCACCACTTACCTCGGCAAGCTTCGCAATCCGAACCCTGCGATGCCCGACTACGCTGCGATGCCCTTTAGCCGCACCGAATACGAAAAGAAAAACCACCCGCCGCATCCTGAGGGCGCCCACGGTCACGGACACGACGACCACGGCGCACACGCGCACACGACGCTGGGGACGACGCAAACCAGCGAAGGCTCGGCGGCGTCCGCCGCCCTGCGCACTTCGCTAATGGGAGGGCTCGCCTAATGGCCGCCGCACACGCACAGGCCGCCGCCACCGCGCCGCGCAACGCGATTCTCGATGAGGTCGCGCCTGCGCACTTGCCCCGCGCCACACTCGTCGAGAGCGAGCGCAGCATGGGCTGGGTGACGGATAAGATTTGCGGAATTATCGAAGGCAAAACGCCGCGCTGGTGGTGGCTGCTGTTCATCGTCTCCTGCTGTGTCGCATCCTTCACGGTCGCCGGTATTACTTACCTCGTCGCGACCGGCGTCGGTGTTTGGGGACACGCCAACCCCGTCAACTGGGCCTGGGATATCGTTAACTTCGTTTTCTGGATTGGTATCGGCCACGCGGGCACGCTGATTTCGGCCATTTTGTGTCTGCTGCGCCAAAAGTGGCGCACGTCCATTAACCGTGCGGCGGAGGCGATGACGATTTTCGCGGTCGTCTGCGCGGCGATTTTTCCGGTCTTTCACGTCGGTCGGGTGTGGTTTGCGTGGTTCCTGTTCCCGCTGCCCAACTACAACGACATCTGGCAAAACTACCGCTCGCCGCTGGAGTGGGACGTGTTCGCCGTCTCGACCTATGGCACGGTTTCGGTGCTCTTCTGGTATGTCGGGCTCATCCCTGACCTCGCGATTTTGCGCGACCGTTTTTTCGCCGCCGGTAACAAGCTGCGCGCCTCGCTTTACGGTTTCTTCGCAATGGGCTGGCGCGGCTCGAACCGCCACTGGAGCAACTACGAGATGGCCTACTTGATCCTGGCCGGTATCTCCACGCCGCTCGTGCTCTCGGTGCACACCATCGTGTCGTTCGACTTTGCGGTGTCGCTCTTACCCGGCTGGCACACGACGATTTTCCCGCCTTACTTCGTTGCGGGCGCCATTTTCTCGGGCTTCGGGATGGTCTTAACGCTGATGCTGCCGGTGCGTGCCGTCTACGGCATGCAAGATCTCATCACGCAGTATCACATCGACTGCATGTGTAAGATCGTTTTGGCGACGGGCACCATCGTCGGCTACGCCTACGGGATGGAGTTCTTCATCGCCTGGTATGGGGCGAACCCCAACGAGGGCTTTGCCTTCATCAACCGTGCCTTCGGTCACTACGCGTGGGCCTACTGGTGGATGATCGGGTGTAACGTCATCACGCCGCAGTTCTTCTGGTTTAAGGCGGTGCGTAACAACACGACCTTCGTGTGGGTGCTCTCGCTCTTCGTTAACGTGGGCATGTGGTTCGAGCGCTTCGTCATCATCGTGACTTCTCTGGCGCGCGACTTCCTGCCGTCGTCGTGGGGCTACTACAGCCCCTCGATTGTCGAGATCTTCACCTTCTTTGGCACCTTTGGCGTCTTCGGCGTGCTCTTCCTGCTCTTCATGCGCTTCCTCCCGGTCATGCCGATGGCGGAAATTAAGATGGTCATGCCGCAGGCCGATCCGCACGCAGGCCACGACGACCACGGCCACGCTGCACACGCGAAACACTAATTGCGCAGCACCGACTCTTCACACGCACACAATCTAACGCGCTACCTTTTCACACGTCCGACATGTCTGAACAACCATACGGCTTGATTGCGACCTTCGACACTGCTGCGGGGCTCTACCATGCAGCGGAGCAGGTGCGCGATGCCGGTTACAAAAACTGGGACTGCATCACGCCTTGCCCCGTGCACGGGCTCGACGGCGCGATGGGCCTTGGCCGCTCGCGCGTGCCACGCATCTCGCTTTGCGGTGGCCTACTCGGCTTCACCACCGGCATGTCGCTCATCTATTGGAGCGGCGCGGTAAACTACCCGCTGATTGTCGGCGGCAAGCCGCTCTTTAGCCCGATGTTTGCGTTTCCGGTCAGTTACGAACTCACGATTTTGTTCACCGCGTTTGCGACGATCATCGGGATGTTCGTCTTAAACGGGCTGCCGCGCCACTATCACCCTGTCCTCAAGGACGACGTGATTCTGCGCGGGCTCGACGACAAATTTCTCATCGTTATCGAAGCGGGCGACCCGCGCTTCGATGCTATTCACACCCGCGCCTTACTCGAGAACATCGGCGGCACGGGGATCAAGGAGTTGGAGGCTTAACCGCGACCTACCATGCGCAACGTTTACCTAGTCACCGCGCTCGCCGTCGTCCTCCTCGTCTCCGTCCTCGGATTGCGGGGGACGGTCTTTACTGCGCCGCCGATGGACGTCTTCCCCGAGTGGGCGTTTCCCGGGATGAAGCGGCAGTCGAAGTATAAGCCGCAGGCGAGCAGCAAGCTCTTTGCCGATGGTCGCGCGGACCGTCCGCTCCCTGCGGGAGTCGTCGCCGCCAACTACGGCCCGCTCGGTCGCCCGCTGCAAAGCGACTCGCACTTGCTTAGCGGCAAGCTCGCGGACGGCAGCTTTGCGCGCGGCTTCCCCGAGTCGATCGAGGTCAACCGCCAGTTTTTGGAGCAAGGCCGTGAGCGTTACTCGATTTACTGCGCGCCGTGCCACGGTGCGCTCGGTGACGGCAACGGCATTACCAAGTCCTACGGCATGGGCGCGACGCCCACCTATCACGACGAGCGGCTGCGTGAGATCGCCGAAGGCGAGATCCTCAACACGATTCTCCACGGTAAGGGCAACATGCTCTCCTACGCCGATAAGCTCACGATAGAGGAGAGCTGGGCGGTCATCGCCTACGTGCGCGCCCTGCAACTCGCCCAACACGCCAGCCCGGCCGACGTGCCCGCTGCCCACAAACCTTCGCTCGGTATCAAATGAGTAGTCCCAACGTAACTACTGCCACTGCCTCCGTGGCCCTCGCCGCAAATGCGGTGAGCGCGGCGGCTGCGCCCGTTTCGGCAAGCCCCGCGTCAACGAAAGCCCTGGCCGCCAAGTTTCTCGGTGTCGGGCTCATCGGCATCGCGGCGACCGCACTCGGGCTCTTCGTCTCGCCGCCTAAAACGGTCGTGCTCGCCTGGCTCGTCGGCGTGTCGTTTTGGACGGCCATCGCCATCGGGATGCTGCTGCTCGTCCTCATCCACCATATTTTTGACGCGTCGTGGTCGGTCGTGCTGCGCCGCCAATTCGAGCACGGGCTGGCGAGCTTTAAGTGGCTTGGGCTGCTCTTTGCGCCGCTACTCATCATCACTTGGATGCAGCCCGGGTTTATCTGGGATTGGACGAATCTCGCGTCGCCGCTTCATGGCGGCCACGGCACAGTCGGTGACGATGTCCTCTACATCAAGAAGGCCGGCTTCCTCAACACCACCATGCTCACCGCGATGAGTGTGGGCTTCTTCCTCATCTGGATGTGGCTCTCGGCGCGGCTGCGCAAAGCGTCCTTTACCCAAGACAGCGACGGTAATGTGGGGTGGACGACCATGAACCGCACGACCGCCGCCTTCGGGATTCCGCTCGTCGCGCTCTCGCTCACCGGAGCCGCCATTTATTGGATGAAGAGCCTCGAGTATCACTGGTTCTCGACGATGTATGGCGTGTGGTTTTTTGCCAATTGCGCACGCGGGGCCCTCTCTATCGGCATCGTCATTACGCTGTGGCTTTCCGCGCGCGGGGACTACCAAGGCATTTTAAACAAGAACCACCTGCACAGCATTGGGCAGCTCATGTTGGCCTTCACTGTCTTCTGGGCCTACGTGACCTTCTCCCAATACTTCTTGATTTGGAACGCCAACGTCCCCGAGGAAACCTTCTGGTATAACTTGCGCGAAATTAACAACAGCGACGGCCAGCCCAACCAGTGGAAATGGGTCGGCATGCTGCTCCTCTTCGGTCACTTTTTCGGGCCCTTCCTCGCGCTGCTCTCCTACCGCTTCAAGGTCACGCCGCACATCATCCGTCGGATCGCCTACTGGATTTTGGCGATCATCCTCGTCGACCTGTGCTACAACATTTTGCCCGCGCTCAAAGATGCACATGGCGACCCCGAGCCCTTCCTTTCGATGACGCTCTTGTGGGTCGTGACTGCCGTCATCGGCGTGGGCGGTGTCTGTGCGTGGGCCTACCTGCGCAGCTTTCCCTCCGCCAAACTCATCCCGATTCGCGACCCGCGTATCACCGAGTGCCTCACACACCATGAGTAACGCCACGTCCCATACCCCTTTTGCTCCCGCGCAAAAAAAGGCCTGCCGCTGCGACTGTGCGTCGCTGCTCGCCGTGCTCGGCTGCTTCGCGCTTTTCCTCCTGCTGGTTTCGCTCGCTTACTTGCCCAAAAAACAAGGCACCGAGCGCGGGCCCTTTGACCAAGATGGGATTCGCACGCCCGCTGAGCGTTTGGAAAAACTCGCCGAGATCCGCGCCAACGAAGCCGCCGCCGCCCACGCTTACGCGTGGCTCGACCAATCGGCTGGCCAGCTCCAAATCCCCATCGAGCGCGCGATGGAGCTCATCGCCCAACGTCACTCGGCCAAGTCACAACAGCCGTAGGTTCTTGTCTTTTCGCGACCCCTTATGAGGACGGCGCATCTCTCTTTGTTTTCCAACTCCACCAATGACCACCTCTTCCAGTCCGGCACTCGCTGAAGTGAGCGACCTCGATCGCTCCGCCCGCTGGCCGCTCGCCTTTCTGATTTTGGCGAGTCTTGGCTGGCTGGTTTTTAGCGGTTTCACGGCTCTGCTCAACACGCTCCAAGTCCTCGAACCGCGCCTCCTCGCCGATTGCGAATGGTTCATCTATGGCCGCCTGCAAGCGATTCAGGAAAGCGCCTTCCTCTACGGCTGGGCGGTCAACGCCGCGCTTGCCGTTGGGCTTTGGCTGCTCGTGCGTCTGGGCGGTGCGCCGCTCCGCGCGGCAAACTGGGTGGCGGTTGGCGCGCTGTTTTGGAATCTCGGGCTGACGCTCGGCCTTGGCGGCATCGCTGCCGGGCACATGACCTCCTTCGCGCTTTTCCAGCTTCCCGACTACATCCAGCCGCTCATGCTCGCCGCCTTTGCCGCCATGGCTGCGCCGGGCGTCCTCGCGTGGACGGGTCGCCGCGAACGCCCGACCTTTGCTAGCCAATGGTATGTCGTCGCGGCGCTGTTCCTTTTCCCGTGGGCCTTTTCCGTCGCGCAAGTGATGCTGCTCTTTGCGCCGGTGCGCGGTGTCCTTCAGCCGATTATCGCGACTTGGTTCGGGCAAAACTTCCTCGGGCTCTTCCTCGCACCTATCGCGATCGCTGTGCTCTACTATCTCTTGCCCAAAATTAAGGGCCAAGTGCTGCCGGCTTACGACTTTGCGCCTTACGGGTTCTGGGCACTGCTGCTCTTTGCGAGTTGGACGGGCGGGCGGCACCTCATCGGCGGGCCGGTTCCGGCTTGGCTGCCCACGACGGCGATTGCAGCGGCGTCCATGCTCCTTTTCCACCACTTGATTCTGGCGCTCAATTTGCGCGGGCTCTTCGCCCCCGGCGGCAGCCTCGCGCTCAAGTTTGCGGCGGGCGGCCTCGCCGCCTATCTGCTCTCGGGCCTGAGTGACGCAGTCTTCTCGATGCGCGGCCTGTCCGTCATTACGCACTTCACTTATTTCGAGCAGGCGCAGTCCCAGCTTTTCTTGGGCGCGTTTTCGCTGAGCATTTTCGCAGCGATTTACACCCTCGCCCCGCGCCTCCTCGGTATAGTTTGGCCCTCGGTCACGCTTATCCGTGCGCACTTTCTGGCCTCATTCATAGGGATTCCCGTGCTCGTGCTCGTCCTTGCGCTTGCAGGCTGGCAACAGGGCGTCGCCCTCGCGGATGCGGAGATCCCGCTGCGCACTATCGCCGCCAACACGCGGCCTTGGCTCCAAGTCGCCGCCGCCGCGCAGGCCGTCCTCCTCTTTGGTAACCTTACGTTCCTTGTTCACTTCGCAGGGCTGCTCTGCTTCTCGCGCCGTGGTGGCGCGTCGATCGCCCAATTTCGCCAACTCCAAGCCTTGGAGGCCACTGCGTCATGAAAAATAGTGCCGTCTTCTTCTTAGGCCTTTTCGCGGTCTTCGCGCTCTCTTGGGCGGGCATCGTCCTCGGCACGCAGGCGCAACTCGGCGACCTCGCGCCGCACTTCGACGAGATGGAAGAAAAAGCCTTTCCGTTGCGCCAAAGTGGGCTCGCCACCCGCGGCCAGCAGGTATTCCAAGACCTCGGTTGCATCGCTTGCCACACGCAACAAGTGCGGCGCCCCGACTTCGGCAGCGACCAAGCGCGCGGCTGGGGCGATCGCCAGAGCGTCTCCCGCGACTACCTTTACCAGGCCCGCCCACTACTCGGAAATCAACGCAGCGGGCCCGATCTCGCCAACTACGGTGCACGCGCCGAGGCACGCGAACTCACCGAGGCCGACATGCTCGTAGAGCTTTACAACGGCAGCGACGAGCGCCCGCCGCACCGCTTCCTCTTTGAAGTGCGCGAAATCTTAGGCGAGCCCTCGCCCAAGGCCCTGCACGGCGTCGCGCCCGAAGGCTACGAACTCGTCCCCACTGAGCGTGCGCTGAACCTCGTCGCTTACCTCTTTAGCCTGAAACAAACTTACGACTTTGCCGAAGCGCAGCCCTACGAAGGCGGCGAAGACGCAGCCGAGGGAGGAGCCCAGTAATGAGTGCCAATAATTCCCCCCAGAACGACAGAGCCGCTGACCCGCGCTTAGAGCAGCTCGCTGCGAGCGACGAAAGCCTCCTCCACGTACATGACCGCGCCAGTGCCGGCGCGCCCGACGTGGGAGCCCGCTATCAGCTCCTGCCGCTTGCGCTACTCTTTATCTTTAGCGGACTCATCTTCTACGGCGGCACCTATCTGAACCGCTACTCGGGGCACTTTAGCGCGGAAGTCTTTGACGAACGCAAATTGCCCGGTGGCGAAGTCCAAGTCGTGCAAATCGACCCGATCACGCTCGGCAAACGTCAATACGCGCTCGCCTGTGTGACCTGCCACATGCCCAACGGCCAAGGCTTGCCCACGGTTTATCCCTCGCTCGTTGATTCCGAGTGGGTAACTGGCTCCGAAGAGCGGCTCATCCGCATCGTCATGCACGGGCTCAAGGGCCCGGTAACCGTGAAGGGCGAAACCTTTAATGCGGCGGCGATGCCTGCCTTCGGCCAAGTCCCCGGCAGCGGTTACAACTGGAGCGACGAACGGATCGCTGCCGTGCTGACCTACATCCGCCAAGAGTGGGGCAACGACGCTACGCCGATCGAGACGGCCACGGTCGCGGCCGTCCGCGCCGAAATCCCCGCCCGCGCCGAGTGGTCCGAAGCCGAACTGCTGGCGATTCCGTAAGCGGTAAATCAGGGCGCGGTCGCGCCCTGCGTCCTAATCGCTGCGGGATTCGCGGGCAGTGCAGCCGAAGCCTTTCCGGCTTCGCTGCGCTTTCTGATTTGTAGCCTCGGCGCGCGCTTGTGCCTGTCGCGCGTAAAGCGCCCCGGCTAGAGTCACCGCGCGCTCCCTTGCTGGAACAGCGCCGCCGTCTTTACTCGCCGAGTTTTTTGGCGGGGCGGAGGTAGTTTTGGACGTAGTCGCGGACGGAGTCTGCGAGCGGAGTGACGGGGGCGCTGTAGCCTGCGTCGCGGAGTTTTCCGATATCGGCGCGGGTGTGGTATTGGTATTTGCCGCGAAGCGACTCCGGCATGTCGATGAAGTTGATTTGGGGTTCGCGCCCGAGTGCCGCGAAGATGGCGCGGGTGAGTGTGAGCCAAGTATTGGCTTCGCCGGAGCCGAGGTTGAAGAGACCAGATGGCCGGTCGGAATTTGGGACAGGAGCGTCGCCCAAACGGCCTTCGGCCAAAAACAGCGTCATCGCGACGGCGTCTTTCACGTAGAGGAAGTCTCGCTGTTGTTCGCCGTCGGCGTAGTCGGGGCGGTAGCTTTTGAAGAGGCCGACGCTGCCGCTTTGCTCGATTTGCTGGTAGGCTTTGTTCACGAGTGAGCGCATGTCGGCCTTGTGGTCTTCGTTTGGGCCGAAGACGTTGAAGTATTTGAGGCCCACGATACTCTGGAGCCAGCCCTCGCGTTGGGCGTGTAGGTCGAAGAGGTGCTTCGAGTAGCCATACATGTTGAGCGGACGCAGCGCGGGAAGCTCGTCGCTGCGGTCGTCCATGCCTCGCGTGCCGTCGCCGTAGGTTGCCGCGGAGGAGGCGTAGACAAAGCGGGTTTTGTGGGCGAGGGCCCAGCGCGCGAGCTCTTTGGTGTAGGTGTAGTTGTTGTCGATTAGGTAGCTGGCGTCGCGCTCGGTGGTCGCGGAGCAGGCCCCGAGGTGAAAAATCGCGCTGAACTTCCCGAAGCTCTCGGGGTGCTCGGCGAGCTGCGCACGAAACGCGGGGGCCTCGACGTAATCGGCAAAGCGCAGCGGAGTGAGGTTTCGCCATTTCTCGTCGGAGCCGAGAATGTCGCTTACGAGGATGTTGGTGAGGCCTCGTTGGTTGAGCTCCCAGATGAGCGCGGAGCCGATGAAGCCGGCTCCTCCGGTGACGAGGATCCGGCCTGAGAACGGGGGAGCGGTGCGGGCGGCGGGCAAGGAGGCGGTGTGCATTTTTTGAGGCGGTTGATAGGTGGAGCGCTTAGCTTTCGCGGGCGATTTCGAGGCCGCGGGCTTGGGCGGCGCGGACGGTGGCCAGGACGGTTTCGCGGAGGCGGGCTTCTTCCATTTTACGGAGTCCGGCAAGGGTCGTGCCGTTGGGCGAGGTGACTTGGTTGCGAAGGGTTTCGGGGGCCGCGCCGCTTTGGGCGAGGAGTTGGGCGGAGCCGAGGAGGGTTTGCGTGACGAGCCGTTTTGCGACTTCGGGCTCGAAACCGATTTGCTGCGCAGCGGCACTTAACGCGGCGGCGAACTCGAAGAAATAGGCGGGGCCGCTGCCGCTGATGGCGGCGATGTCGTTGATTTGCGCTTCGGTGACTTCGAGGGCGAGCCCGAGCGGCGAGAGCAGCGAGTCGACGAGGGCGCGGTCAGCGTCGGCTAGCGTCGTGTGTGCGCACCAGCCGGTGACGCCCGCACCGATTTTCCCCGGAGTGTTGGGCATGGCACGAACCCAAGCGCGTGCGTGGGGGAAGGCGCTTTGGAGTTGCGCGAGGGTTTTTCCGACCATCACCGAGACGATGAGTTTTCCGGAGCTTGCCTCGACGAGTGCGGCGTCGCGCGTGGCGAGGTGCTGCGGCTTAAAGGCGACGACGAGCAGGTCGGCACCGGCGAGTAAGGCGGGGATAGACTCGGCGCGGGTGATGCCGGTCAGGGCAGAGAGTGCGCGGGCGCTTTGGCCGCTCTCGGTATAGCAGCGGAGCGCGGCGTGCGCGTGTCCGTTTTTTAAGAGGCCGCCGACCATCGCGGCGGCCATGTTCCCTGCGCCCAGAAATGCGATAACACTCATGCCTTAACCGGCTATGCGCTGCCGGTAGGCTTTCAAGGTGTTACTCATGAGCATGGCGACAGTCATGGGGCCGACGCCGCCGGGGACGGGCGTGATGAGCGAGGCGATTTCGGCGACTTGCGCAAAGGCGACGTCTCCGGTGAGGCGATAACCGGTTTTTCGCGTGGGGTCTTCGACGCGGTTTATGCCGACGTCGATGACAACTGCGCCGGGTTTTACCATATCGCGCGTGATAAACTCAGGGCGGCCAATCGCGGCAATCAGCACATCGGCTTGGCGTGTGAGGGCGGGCAGGTCGGCGGTGCCGGAGTGGCAAATGGTTACGGTGCCGTTGGCTCCGGCCTTTTTTTGCAACGCAAGGAGGGCGACGGGTTTGCCAACGAGGAGGCTTCGCCCGACGACGACTACGTGCTTGCCGCGCAGGTCTACGCCGCTGCGTGCGAGCAGAGCCATGATGCCAGCGGGCGTGCAGGAAACGAAGCCGGTGTCATCGTCTTGTGCGACCTTGCCGAGGTTCATCGTGCCGAGCCCGTCGACGTCTTTCTCGGGGGCGATGCGGCGAAAGATCCGCAATTCGTCGAGCGGCGCGGGCAGCGGCGACTGAACGAGGATGCCGTCAACCGAGTCGTCCGCGTTGAGCTCGTCGATGAGGGCTTCGAGCTCGGCTTGCGTGGTGGTGATGGGCGGTAGGATGACGCGGCTCGCAATGCCGATCTCGGCGGCGGTCTTTTCCTTTTTGCGAACGTAAGAAACGGAGGCCGGATCGTCGCCGACGCGGACAAGTGCGAGCGTAGGTAAGTGCTGGGCTCTTTTATCATGCGGGCCGCTCGCCGCTGGCTCGTCTCGGCTGCTGGTTGCTTGTGCCTTAGCCAGAGTGGCGACTTCGGCTTTGAGTTCGGCGATTATGGCGGCGGCGATTTCGTTTCCGTCGATGAGTTTGGATGACATCTGTAGTGATTTGGTGCGCGGCTCGTTAGCGATTAGGGCCTTAGCCTCGGCGGTCCTGCGTTGGAGTTTAGGCTGTGGAAGAGGCGATGATTTACTGGGGCCGGATGCTTTCGACTAGCATGACGTATTGGCCGTCGTCACCCAGAGGGCGAACGAGGCCGTAGACGACGACTGCGCGGCCTTCATAGCGGGCGAGTTGGTCGGTGCCCTGCATTTGCGAAAAATCGAGGTAGGCGATGCGGAAGTTAGATTTGGCGTTGATCTGCCAATCGTAGGGGCGGCGGGGGCCGAAGCGTTTCCGCGTGGAAACGAGTTTGCCTTGGATTTGGGAGCGGTTGAGGGGCGCGCTCGCAGAGCGATTTATTTGGCTTGGTGTCGTTGCCGCCGAGTCGATTGCTCGTGGCGGATTGGCCGCTTGTGCGAGCGGCTCAGTTTGCCCAATGGGTTCGGAATCGACGACTGCGAGCGTTTCGGGCGTTTCGGTTTCAGCGGGGAGGGCTTCGGGGAGTTCTACCGTGGCATCTTTGGTCGAGGCAGTTGGGGAGGCGGTTTCCTCCGGAGCGGGGATTGGCACGGGCAGTGTGGAGATCGTCGGTGCAGTATCGCTCGTAGTGGCTGCGGCATTACCGGCTGCGCTGCGGGCGACGTAAGCGGTGAGCGGTTTTTGGAGTTCGATTTGCGTCCAGCGTCCGCGCAAGCCGGTGATGCTGATGGCGTCGCCTACTGCGGCGTAAGTGACGACTGCGGCGGCGTTGTCGGGCTCGAGGTAAAGGGGGGAGCTGGGTTTGATGGCGAGGCCCTTGTCGATGTCGCCATTGCGCACGTAGAGCGTGAAGGGGCCGTCTAGCGTGATTGCTTCCCAAGCCGGAGGAAGCTCGGTGGGCGTAGTCGCGGGTGTGAGTTTGCTACCTGCGGGGAGGCTGCGGAGGACGGCGGCGTTTTCGTTGGGCGCGAGCCGAGCGGTCGTCTGTGCAAATGAGTTAAGAGTCAGCGCGGTGCAGAGCGACGCGAGGGCAGTGCGCGTGAGGAGGGAGAGCAGGTTAGCCATGAGTCCGTTTGGTGTTGGGTGTTCGCGATGTTCTGGAAGTCGCCGTCCGTTTGACCTTTCCGGCGAGGCGTGGTCGCGCGGCGGGCCGCGCTGCGGGTCGGGAGCGATGCTGAGGCTCGGGCGTCTCGAAGAGGAGCGCGATTTCTTTATGAGAGAGGATTTTTCCGGCGCGCAATGGGATTCCTTTGAGCGGAAGTGCGCCGATTTGGTAGCGGCGGAGTCGCTTCACGTCGTAGCGCAGCGCGAGGAAGAGTTGGCGGATTTCCCGCTTTTTCCCGTGGTGGAGGTGGACGTCGAGTTGGGCGGAGGCGTTGGCCGCGCCGGGGGCGATGAGGGAGGCGTATTCGACTTTTAGCTTTTCGCCTTCGAGGGTGACGCCGCGTAGCAGTTGGCCGAGTCGCGCGGCGGGGTAGGGCTGCTTGAGCGTGACGTGGTAGCGTTTGACCACGGTGTTCGACGGGTGCATCAGCCGGTTGGCGAGTGTGCCGTCGGTGGTGAGGATGACGAGGCCCTCGCTGTCTTTATCGAGTCGGCCTGCACAGAAGAAGCGGTGTTGGGCGAGTTCGCGCGGGAGCAGGTCGAAGACGGTCGCGGGGTTGTGCGGGTCGTCGTTGGAGCAGACGAGCCCGCGCGGCTTGTGTACGGCCAGCGTGAGGCGAGGTTGGGGCGCGGTGCTGGGGCGAATGGGTTTGCCGCGCACGGTGAGTTTGTCGGTCTCGGGGAGGATTTTTTGGCCGAGCGTGGCGCGTTGGGCGTTTACCCAGATTTCGCCTTGGCGGATGAGCTCTTCGGCGGCGCGGCGCGAGCAGAGGCCGATGTCGGCAAGGTGTTTTTGAATGCGAACGGGCTTGTCAGTAATCATGTGAGGCCAGTGGCCTCTGCCATTTAGGTCGCCGACAGTCTACTCACGCAAGGCATTCTTCCCCGCCTAGCGGCGAGCGTGCGCAGCACACGTGAGTGGCGAGCCGCGAGCCAGAGGCCGCGCTTGGTCGCGCAGGACAATCCGCTCGTTGGCCGTGTGCGTGTCGGCGCTATTTTAGTTGTTTAGTGTACAACAAAGGCTTGCGCGGGCGGGGCGTGAGCCGCTTCATCGGCGTTCGATTATGTCAATTGAGACCTCTTCGCATCCCGCGCCTACCTACAACAGAGACCATCCGTTTCTTGCTCGCTTAGTCGAAAACCGGATGTTGAGCCGCCCGGGTTCTGACAAAGAGACGCGGCACATGGTCGTGGATTTGGAGGACAGCGGGCTTGTCTATAAGCCGGGCGACTCGCTCGGGGTTTATGGGCTCAATCGCGATTGCGAGGTGGCGGAGATTATTGAGCGGCTGGGCGCAACGGGCGAGGAGCTCGTTACGCCGATGCGCGCGACGGAGCCGGTGCCGCTGCGGCTAGCCCTCACACGCGACTGTGCGCTGGCGGGGCCGACGAAGAAGACGGTGGAGATTTTTGCGGCTAAGGTAAGCGACGCCGCGCAGAAAGCGCAGCTAGAGGCGCTGCTCGCGCCAGAGGCGAAGCCGCAACTCGACGACTTTCTCTATAACCGCGCCTTCGTGGATTTCTTGGCGGAGTATCCGAGTGCGAAGTTCGAGCCGCAGGAGTTTGTGTCGATGCTTCGGCGGCTGGTGCCGCGGCTTTACTCGATCGCTTCGTCGCCGCGAGTGAGCCCCAAGTCGGTAGACCTGACGGTGGCCGTGGTGCGCTACACGACCAATGGCCGCGACCGCGTGGGCGTGTGCACGAGTTATTTGTCCGACCGCGTGCCGCTCGGGGAGCGGGTGCCGGTCTTCGTGTCGCACTCACACTTTGCGCCGCCTGACGATACGAGCGCGGACTGCATCATGGTCGGCCCCGGGACGGGCATCGCGCCGTTTCGCTCGTTTGTGCAAGACCGCGTCGCGCTCGGTGCGAGCGGGAAAAACTGGATTTTCTTTGGCGAGCAACACGCCGCGCTCGACTACCTTTATGAGGAGGAGTGGGCGGACTACGTGGCGAAGGGCCAAGTGCAGCGGCTCGACCTCGCTTGGTCACGCGACCAGGCTGAAAAAGTTTACGTGCAGGACAAGATGCGCGCGAGCGCGGCCGAGCTTTGGGCGTGGTTGGAGCGCGGTGCCTACTTCTACGTGTGCGGCGACGCGAAGCGGATGGCGAAGGATGTCGATAAGGCACTCCACGAAATCATCGCCGAGCAAGGTGGTCTCGGTGAGGCGGGGGCAGCCGATTACGTGAAGCAGCTAAAGAAGGACAAACGCTACCAGCGTGACGTCTACTAAGGGCCTGTTCCCGTTTCAAACGTGGCCGCGCGGGGCGTTTATTTTGCGAGCCGCGCTGCCGCGCGTTGGCGGCTCGCCTCGGGGCTGGCTTCTCGAAGCTAGCTTTTCTTTAGCTTTCTTTTTTGCCTCCACTTCTAACCTCTCCTGATTCTTTTCCCTTTATGAGCTACACCTTTACTAATCGCACGGCGGTCGTGACGGGGGCGGGGCGCGGCATTGGTCGCGCGATCGCGGAGTTGTTGGCGAAGCACGGCGTCAACGTCATTTGTGTATCGAAGTCGGCTGCCTCTTGCGGAGCGACGGCGGAGGCAATTGTCGCTGCGGGCGGGCGTGCGAAAGCACTCGCGGTCGATGTCGCAGACGGGGCGGCGGTCGCCGCTGCGGCGGAGTCGCTCCTCGCCGAGTTTCCCGCAATCGACATTCTCGTTAATAACGCGGGCATCACGCGCGACGGGCTGCTTTTTCGGATGACTGATGAGGACTGGGAGAGCGTCCTCGCGACGAATCTGACGAGTTGTTTCCACTGGTGTAAGCAGCTTGGCCGCCCGATGACGCGCACGCGCTGGGGCCGGATCATCAACATCGCCTCGGTGAGCGGCATCCTCGGCAACGCCGGTCAGGCCAACTATTCGGCGGCGAAGGCGGGCATGATCGGGTTTACCAAAACACTCGCGCGCGAATTTGCCTCGCGCGGCGTCACGGCCAACGTCGTCGCCCCCGGTTTTGTCAAAACGGACATGACGACTGACTTCGTGAACAACCCAGAAGTGGCCGAAAAAGTCCTCTCAGCAGTCCCGCTCAAGCGCTTCGGCGAAGTGGCGGACATTGCGCACGCGGTCGCTTTTCTCGCCTCTGAAGAAGCCAGCTATGTCACCGGGCAAGTTTTTGCCGTTGACGGTGGCATGGCGATGTGAAGCGTCCTAACCCAAGAATTTATTCCCCTATGGCTGACCATAAAACCATCGAACAACGCGTTAAGGAGATCATCGTTAAGCAGCTCAATGTGAACGAAGAGCAAGTGACGCCCTCCGCTTCCTTCCTTGACGATCTCGGCGCGGACTCGCTCGACACCGTCGAGCTCATCATGGCCTTTGAAGAGGAGTTTCGCGAGGAGATCAAAGGCGAGATTCCCGAGGCGGACGCTGAGAAGCTCCAAACGGTCGGCCAAGTCAGCGACTACATTAAGGCTAAAGCCGGCGCGTAAGCGGCCGCTGCTTTAATTGGCGCGCTTCGCCCCGTCGAAGTTCTTCCCTTTCGTTTGCTCGATTTCCAAGGCACCCCGCCGCGAAATTTTTCCGGCGGGGTGCTTTTGTTTTTGAGAGGGGCGACATCGCCGGCCGATTAACGTTGCTCAAGCGGTGGCTCGCTTGGCTAGCCTTTGCGCTTTTTACACACCAGACATGCAGACTCAATCCACAGGGCAACAACAGCAGGATGGGAGAGGCAGCAGGCCGGTCGTGCGCGAGCCGAGTCGGCGAGTAGTCGTTACCGGACTCGGGGCGATTACCGCGCTCGGGCACGATGCAGAGCAGTTTTGGGCGGCACTGGTCGCGGGGACGCCCGGCGTGCGCCGTGTGCAGCGTTTCGACCCTTCGCCCTTTGCCAGTCAAGTCGGTGCCGAAGTGCTCGACTGGGACGCCGCCCAGCATATGGACCCGAAGGAAGCGCGGCGAAACGACCGCTACACGCACTTTGGTTTCGTGGCGGCGAAGCAGGCGGTCGCCGACTCGGGGCTCGTGATGGATGGTGAAGACCGCGACCGCGTGGGCGTGATGATCGGCTCGGGTATCGGCGGCATGTATACCTACGAATCGCAGCTCGCCGTGCTGGCCGAGCGTGGCCCGCGTAGGGTCTCGCCGTTTACGATCCCCTCACTGATTGGCAACATGTGCTCGGGCATGGTCGCGATCGAGTATGGCGTGCGAGGGCCCAACTTTGGGCTCGTATCGGCCTGCGCGACTGGCTCGCACGCCATCGGCGAAGCCATGCACACAATCCAGCGCGGCGATGCCGATGTGATGATCGCGGGCGGGAGCGAGGCGGCGATTACGCCTTTTGCCTACGCGACGTTTTGCGCGATGAAGGCGATGAGTGAGCACAATGACGAACCCGCGCGGGCGAGTCGGCCTTTTGACCGGGCGCGCGACGGCTTCGTGATGGGCGAGGGCGCCGGTATCCTCGTTCTCGAATCGCTGGAGCACGCGCAGGCTCGTGGGGCGCGGATTTACTGCGAGGTCGCGGGCTACGCGGCGAGCTGCGACGCGTTTCACATTACCCAGCCCGACCCCGAAGGGCGCGGGCTCTTGCTCGCGATGAGCCGCGCGATCGAGAAGGCCGGACTCGCGCCGAGCGACATCGACTACATTAACGCACATGGCACCTCGACGCCGTATAACGACAAGTTCGAAACGCTCGCGATTAAGAAGCTCTTTGGCGCACATGCGCAGCAACTCGCGGTGAGCTCGACCAAGTCGATGACGGGGCACTTGCTCGGCGCAGCGGGCGGGATTGAGTCGGTCATCTCGGTCAAAACGATCCAAACCGGCACGATTGCCCCGACGATTAATTTGGACGAACCGGACTTGCCGGATTGCGACCTCGACTACGTGCCGCACACCGCGCGGGCGAAAACGGTGCGCGCCGTTTTAAGTAACAACCTCGGCTTCGGCGGCCAAAACGCCGCGCTGGTCTTCAAAGCGGTATAAGCGAGGGAGCCCGTTTGACGTGTTTGCTAGGCTGCGAAGCGAATGAATTCACTCCTCACGACGATTACGATAACGGGCTTCACGGTGGCGTTTTTACACGCGGCGATTCCCACGCATTGGCTGCCCTTTGTCCTAGTCTCGCGAGCACGAGGTTGGCAGACGACGAAGACCCTCGGCGTCGTGCTTTTGGCGGGCATGGGGCACATCGCGCTGACGACGTTGATCGGGCTCTTGATTGCGTGGTTTGGGTTTCAACTCGACCACGAGTTAGAGCACGTTTTCGGGCCCTTGATTGGCGGGGTGATGATTGCGATCGGCGCGTATTTTGTGTGGCGGCAATTGCGCGGAAAAGGCGTTTGCCACCACGCTGCGCCCGGCAGTCGCCACGCGAAAACGGAGCACTGCGGCCACGAGCACGAAGACGAGCCGAGCCACTGGGAGCAGGAGTTGCGCGAAAGCCGACTCGGTGCCGATAAAGGCGACTGGGCGGCAATCGGCGGGCTTTTCCTTATGCTGACGCTCTCTCCCTGCGAGGTCTTCCTGCCGGTGTATCTCTCGGCAGTGCCCTTTGGCTGGCTGGGCTTCGTGCTGCTAAGCGCGATTCTGGCGGTGGCGACCTTGGCGGGGATGCTGCTGTTTACCTGGCTGACCTTGGTCGGTTTCGAACGGCTGCGACTGCGCTACTTCGAACAACGCGAATCGGGCCTGCTCGGTGCCATCTTTATGCTCCTGGGCGTCCTCCTGCTCTTCTTCCCTCACGGCCATTAAGGTCCGTGACCTGAGCGTCCACTGCGCGTGGAGCGGCAGCGTGTCGCTGCACCCGTTCAATTTGGGAATTGGCCTCGTCGCTTCGCGACAAAACCAATTCCCAAATTTGAAAGCATTCCCCCTGTCGCGTTGCGACAGGGGGAGGGAAGTAGAGTGATAACCCGTTTGGGCGAGGAGGGAGAAATCACCAGTAAGCTCCCGTCTCCAAGTTTGGGGTCCTTTTCACAGAGCCGCTTGGTTGCTGTGCGAATGCACAGCAACCAAGCGGCTCTGTGAATGGGTGCAGCGATGGACGGCGGGCCGACGAGCCCGCCGCCAAATAAAACAGCCTGCGGCTGCGCCCCACGCGCAGTGGGAAAAAAGCGTTAATGCGGTGCAGGAATGGTGAACTGGATATGGCCTTCGGCGTCGTGGGCAGTTTTGGCGGCTTGTGCGCGCAGGGCGGCCCCGTCGGCGAGGGCGGCAAAGCCGCGTTCGAGGAGTTCGACCATTGCGAGATCGCGCGTTTTCGAGGCCGGGGCGCCTAGGATGACGGCGATGATGCGCTGGCTGCTGCGCGCGGCGGTCGCCGCGAGGCAAAACCCTGCGGAGCGGGTGTAGCCGGTTTTTAGCCCATCCACTCCGGCGACTTTTCCTAAGAGGTGGTTGTGGTTGCGCATGTCGACGCGCCGCTGCGGGTCATTGGCACGGAAGCGGCGCTGTTGAGTGGAGCTGTATTTAAGAATGTCGGTATGGGTGACGAGGTAGCGCGAAAGCGTGGCGATGTTTCGCGCGGTGCTAAGGTTTCCGTCGGCGATGTTGCTCTTGGTCCCTCCGGAGGGCGGGAGTCCGTGGGGATTGTGAAAGCGGGTCAGGGTAAGACCGAGCTCGGCGGCGCGGGTATTCATCATTTCGCTAAACGCTTCGATGGAGCCGCCGACTGCGAGTGCCAGCGCGTGGGCGCAGTCGTTGGCGGAGTGGAGCATGAGGGCGTAGAGCAGTTCTTCGACAGGGAAGACTTCGCCTTCGCGCAACCAGACTTGGGTGCCGCCGATGCGCGCACTAGCCGCGGTGATGCGGATGGGGCTGTCGAGCTGGAGTTGGCCGCGCTCAATCGCGTCGTGGACGAGCAGGAAGGTCATGAGCTTCGTCACGCTCGCGAGCGGCGCGATGCGGTCTGCGTCGTGGTCGAAAAGGACAGCCCCGCTTGCGGCATCGATAATGATTGCGGCTTTGTAAGGCGGAGTAGTGGCGGCGGCTTGCGGGAGCGACTTGGGCTTTGCCGCATCTGCGGCGTAAGCGAGTGGCGCGGAGATGATCGCAGTCGCAGCGAGGATTAAGCTGCCGCAAACGAGTCGGGACAAGCGGGAGAGGAAAGGTTGAAGCCAGGTCGGGAAAGCCATCATACGGCGTTCGCGGCGTTGGCACCGGATTGAGCGGATTGGCCGGAGCCGCTTTGGGCGACTTGCTCGAGGGGCAACGTGTGAAGCCGTAGCTCGGGGTTTTTCTCGACGAAGTAGTTGAGTGACCAGTCGTTGGGGAAGAGGACGACCGGTTGTTCGAATTTGTCGTGACCAAAGCTTACGCCGCTTGCGACGACGATTGAGCTTAGGTCGGCGAGGCGCGGGTGCGGCTCTATCCAGCGCAGCAGCGTCCACGGGGCGGGGCTGAGTCGAGAGTCGGCCTTGTATTCGGCGCGCAGCCGGTGTTGCACGACCTCGAATTGGAGCGTGCCAACGGCGGCGATGAGCGTGGTATCGCTTGGCGCGTTGCGGACCTGAAAGGACTGCACGACGCCTTCTTGGAGGAGTTGGGCGAGGCCGGTGCGGTATTTTTTGGCTTCGGCGGGACTCGTGCTGGAGAGGTAGGCAAAGACCTCGCTCGGAAAGCGCGGGATCTCGTCGTAAAAAATCGAGCGGTCCTCGGTGAGCGTGTCGCCGATGCCGAACTCGCTGTGGCCAACGAGGCCGACAATGTCGCCCGGCCAGGCTTCATCGACGGTTTCACGCTCTTGACCGAAGAGTTTGTGCGACGAGGAGAGGCGGACGCTTTTTCCCGTGCGTTGGTGGGTGACCGTCATGTCGCGAGTGAAGCGGCCCGAGCACACGCGGACAAAGGCGATGCGATCGCGGTGCTTGGGGTCCATGTTGGCCTGGATTTTGAAAACAAAGCCGGAGAACTTATCGTGTGCGACGGGCACTTCGCGGGCAGTCGTCGGCGCAGGCAGTCCGGGCGCCATGCGGCTGATGGAGTGGCGCGGTGCGGGGGGCACGGAGTCGCGTAAAAAGCCGCGCAACAGGAGCTCGATTCCGAAGTTGTTAATCGCCGAGCCGAAGTAGATGGGGCTTTGCGCTCCGGCGTGCACGGCCGCGAGGTCGAAGGCGTGGCCCGCGCCGTCGAGCATCGCGAGCTGTTCGGTCGCGGCGGCGAGGCTGAGTTCGTCGAGTTGGGCCCGTAGCGCGGCGTCGCCGATTGAGGCGACCTTGACCGGTGCTTTGTACGCGCCGCCGCCCGCCATGCGCTCGAAGAGGTGCACTTGCGAACTGAGTCGGTCGAAGACTCCGCGAAAGCTCGGGCCGTTACCGAGTGGCCAGTTTATGGGCGAGGCCTGGATGCCGAGCACGGTTTCCAACTCGTCGAGCAGCTCTAGTGGATCACGGGTAGGCCGGTCGCATTTGTTGATGAGCGTAAAAATGGGGACTCCGCGACGGCGGCACACTTCGAAGAGTTTGCGCGTCTGCACTTCGACGCCTTTGGCCGCATCGATGACCATGAGTGCGGCATCGACGGCGGTTAGCACGCGGTAGGTGTCTTCCGAGAAGTCTTTGTGCCCGGGGGTGTCGAGCAGGTTGACGGCGTGACCCTCGTAGTCGAATTGCAGGACGGTCGAGGAGATGGAGATGCCGCGTTGCTTCTCGATTTCCATCCAGTCGGAGGTTGTGGCGCGCGCGGCTTTCCGGTCTTTGACCGAGCCTGCGAGGTGAATCGCGCCGCCGTAGAGGAGGAATTTTTCGGTGAGCGTGGTCTTGCCTGCGTCGGGGTGGGAGATGATGGCAAGAGTGCGGCGGCGGGCGATTTGCTGAGCAGGCGACATTTTAGGAAAACCGCCATATCCAGCACAAAAGCCTAGCGGCGAAAAGGGCGGACTTCGGCGAAGGCCGCTTAGCTGCCTATTTTCTCGCTGCCGAAGGGCTCAGCCTTCGCTGCGGTGCGCGGTGCACACGCAAGCGCTTATGTTTGCTTGCTGCCTGCTGCTTAGCGCGGGGGCGTCAGACCGTAGTCTTGGCCGTGGAGATCCATCATGCCTTTTTGGACAAGGAGGGCAAAAATGCCCCAGCCGATGGCGTAGACGATAGGCGAGGCGACGATCGTCAGCAGCAGCGTGATTAGGCCTCCCGAGATGTTTCCTTGGGCCAAGACGACAATGGAGAGGATGAAAGCCACAAAGCACAGGGCGATGCCTCCTGAAATGCTGAGTCCCGGAATCGGCAGTAGGAAAAACACCCATCCGAGCGCGAGGCAGATCCAAGTCGCCCGAAGTGGGCCAGACGACGCGTTGGCGGGTGTGCTCATGAAAACAGAGGGCGGCGGCTGCGTGGCGCGGCGACGAGCGCTTTACCGTGTGACGCGCACGGGGATCGTGAGTTCGCCGCTGTCGTAGCCACGCAGGAAGAGGCTGCCGGTGCCCGGGGAGCCGCCTTGCACGTTGATGGTCACGGAGCTTTGCCCAGCAGGGACGATGACTTCGTCCATAATCACACTGCTCGGGATGTCTGTCGTGACGTCGAGGAGGAGCCCTCCGAGCGGTGCGGGTTGTGGGAGCGTAAAGGTGAGCGACTGCACCGAGCCGGAGCGCAGGCTGAGCGCGGAGGGCGTGACGAGGAGTTTGCTGCCGTCAATGCGGAAGCTGCCGAGCGGGGTCGCGCCGCGCGCACCGACGAGGGCCACTTGATAGTCACGGCCGATCTCGAGTGCGGGGACGAAGAAGCTGAGCGAGCTGATCGACTCGTAATGGCTGCGCACAGGCTGCCCGTCAAAGGTCACGCTGTCTTGCGGGCTAAAGCCGCGCCCGATGACGCTGATGCGTGCGCCGACGGGTCCGCGATTGGCTTCGAGCGAGTAGACGTAGCGACCGGTGACAGTGGCGCGCGCGAGCTCGGTGTAGGCTTCGCCGGGGACGTTGCGGTCGTTGCTGCGCACTTCGTAGTTCACCAAAAAATAGTAGGCGATTTCGCTGCGGCCTGGGGCCATCGCGTAGTCGAACTCGTAAAACTCTGCGCCGACGCGGCTGGGCTGCATGAGGTGCCGCTCGCCGTCGATGATGAGGTAGGGCTGCACGCTGCCGGGGACGATGCGTTTGCGCTTTTGGTCGACGCGCAGCGTGATCGTGTAAATGCGCGAGGGGTTTTCCGTCAGCGAGCTGGGCGTGAGGTTGTTGAGGACGACATCGTTACACCCGGGCAACAGGACGAGCAGGCAAAGGGCACTGCACCACAGGAGGAGTCGGCGTGCGAGAGTGGGACGCGAGTTTTGCATTGGATTTCGTGAAGGGCCGGTCAGTGAAAGCGGCGAGATAATGACTGCGGCTTTACTAGCGCAAGGGTCTAAGCCCCCTTTTTTTAAGACGGAAATGGCAGCGCCAAACCGCGCGGCTCCCTTGGGGCTGTATGTGCACGTCCCGTTTTGCGCGTCGACCTGCGATTTTTGCGCGTTCTACCAAGTGCGCCCTACTGCTAGCGATATCGCCGACTACTTCGCCGCGTGCGAAGCCGAAGCCGCGCTCGTGAAATGGTCGCGCCCGGTTACCACGGTTTTTTGGGGCGGTGGCACTCCCGGGCTGCTCTCACCGGATGCGCTCCGGCGGCTGGGGGAGTTTACGCTTCGCTGTTGTTCAGAAACCGAGTGCGGCAGCGGGCCAACCGAGTGGACGGTGGAAATGGCCCCGGCCTCGGTGACGGAAGCGCGCTTGGCCGCACTGCGCGAAATCGGTGTCACACGGATCTCGATGGGCGTGCAGAGTTTTCAAGCCGCGCTCCTCGCCGCGCTGGGCCGCCAGCATTCGCGCGAGCAAATTTATCGCGCCTACGAGCGGATTCGCGCTGCCGGCTTTTCCAGTGTGAACCTCGACCTGATGTTTGCGCTGCCGGGCCAGACTGCCGCCGAGTGGGAGGCGGATATCGCCGAAGCCCTCGCGCTCGCGCCCGATCACCTCTCGACCTATTGCCTGACTTTTGAGGAGGACACCGCGCTTTGGCTCAAGCTTTCGCAGGGGCGCGTAAAGCTCGACCCCGAGCACGAGGCGCAGCTTTACGAGCAGACTTGGGCCCGGCTGGCCGCCGCGGGTTATGGGCAATACGAAGTCGCGAACTTTGCGCGGCCCGGGCATGCCTGTAGGCACAATTTGAATACATGGGCGATGAGCGAGTGGGTGGGGCTCGGGCCTGCTGCCGCGTCGCAACATGGCGGCTGGCGCGGCGGTAATGTCGCTGACCTACGCGGCTGGGCCGAGCGCGTGCAGCGCGGCGAGCGAATGACCGAAGAGCGCAAAGAAATGACGCCGGCTGCGCTTGCCGAAGATGCGTTTATTTTTGGGCTGCGGATGAATGCGGGCGTATCGCTCGAGGAGTGGCGCACCCGTGCGCCGGATGCGCCGTGGGCGGCCGTCGAGGCTTTGGCTGAGCGACTCGTTGCCGACGAGTTGGCGCTTTGGAGTGACGACCGGCTTTGCCTCAGCACGCGCGGTCGGCTGCTGGCCGATGCGGTTGGGCTGGAAATGATGGAGGCCTTTCAAGACGCTTCGCAGTCATGAGTTCTTCCCTCCGTGCTGCCCCGCTTTCCTTACTCGCGCTTGCAGCCGTCCTGGTGTTTGCGGGGCTTGGCAGCGGTTGCGTGTTGTGGACGAAGCCGCCTCCGCAACCCGGGGCTCACGCATGGTTTTTACTCGAAGCCGATGCGGAGCAAGAGGGCGTGCCGCTCGTTTTACCGGTGAGCGGCGTAGCCATCCGCGTCGCGCCGAAGCCGGTTATCAGCGAGTTCGACATTGTGGAGGCCGCCGTTGTGGAGGTCGATTTGGGACGCTGCCTTGGGCTGCGGCTCACGGGCGAAGCGGCCCGCGACCTTTACCGGATGAGTGTCTCGCAGATGGGGCGGCGGCTCGTCCTTCTCGTTAACGGGCAAGCCTTGGGGGCACGGGTGATCGACGGCGCGATTGAGGGCGGCGTGCTCTTTGTATTTGTCGAAGTGGCTGACGAGGAACTCCACGCGCTCGCTCGCGAGATCAATACCTTCGCGGCGGCTATTAGTGCTGCCAAAGCCAAAGCGAAATGAGAGCCCACCGTTACTCGCGCTCGTCTCCGTCGTGCTGCCTTGGTCGTATCCATCGCGTCATTACGGCGATCGCGTGGATTGTCCTGTTGGGTGTTTTGATCGGGGGTGCGAGACCGGTTTTGGCACAAATAGAGCTGCGCTGGCCGACGCCCAACCGGGCATGGGAGCGCGGCGAGCCGGTGCGTGCGTTTTTACAGCATGCGGGCTCCGGAAATCCAATCAGTGGCGGCTACGGAAGCGTGCGAAATGGCGGGACGCGATTTCACGAGGGGATTGATCTGTTCCCCGTGCGGCGCGATGCGCGGGGCGAAGCACTCGATGAGGTTTTTGCGGCGATGTCGGGCATCGTCCGCTATGTGAATACCGAGCCCGCCCGCAGCAGCTATGGCCGCTATGTCGTGCTGGAGCATGACGCGCAGAGTCCCGCCATTTACACGCTCTACGCGCACCTCGCCTCGGTGGACTCGGCACTGTTGCCCGACGTGGCGGGCGAGCTCGTGCGCGTTCGCGCGGGCCAAGTGCTCGGTCGGATGGGCCGGAGTGCGGGCGGGTATACGATTCCCAAGGCGCGCGCGCACTTGCACTTCGAGATGGGGCTGCGGCTGACCGATGACTTTGAGCGCTGGTATGACGCGCGCGGCTTTGATGACCCGAACTATCACGGTGTGTTTAATGGGATGAACCTCATGGGCTTCGACCCGCTCGCATTTTACGAGGCGCACAGGGCCGCAGCGATTCGGACAGTGGCGGACTGGTTTGCGCAAATGGAGCCCGCCGTAGTGCTGCATGTGGCGAGCCGCGCCACACCGGACTTCGTCCGCCGCTATCCGCGCTTGCTAAAGCAAGGGGCGGTGACACTGGGCGCACAGGCGGGGTGGCGAATTGAGTGCGACCCGAGCGGGATTCCTTTTGCGTGGACGCCGCTTAGCGCGGACGCAGTGCGCGGGTTAAAGCTAAGCCCGGGGGAGGCGGCCATCGTCGCAGTCGATGAGGCATTGCTTGGTACGCAGCCGGCGAAGCGACTTGTCATGACTAGCTCGACAGGAGTGCCGATTATCGGCCCCGACTTGGACGCCGTTCGACAACTTTTGTTTGGGCGAGAGGATTCGTGAGATAAATGCGCGCTCGTTGAGTGGCTGCGGCGGTTTGGCGCGGCCAGCATGGCCGGCGGCGGGAGCTATAAAAAACCTCGCGCGCAGGCCGGGGCTTGGGCGTCTTCATGCCCCTCATGATTGTGGGTGTCCATCCGCTGGCTGGCTTTGACAAGCTCTTGCACTATCGCGTGCCGGAGCGGCTACGCGGTGACTTGCGGCTGGGAGCGCTCGTGCGCGTGCCGGTGTTGCGGGCGCTGCGGCTGGGCGTGGTGGGCGAGATTTCGCCGCCGGCAGCTCCGCCCGATTTCCCGCTCGCGAAGCTCAAATCAGTCGCAGAGCTGGTTTATCCGTTTCCGGCCTTGTCGCCGGATTTGCTGCGGCTCGCGCGGTGGATGTCGCGTTATTACGCCGCGCCTCTCGATGGGATCATTGAGACGATGATTCCGGTCGCTGTGCGAAACGGCGCGGCGATTAAGGAGGAGGTGCTACTGCGGGCGATTTCAGAAGAAGAGCGTGTGTCGGAGCTGCCGCCAACGAGCGGCACGCCAGCTAAAAAGGCTCCGCGCGCCGCGCCAAAGCAGGCTGCTGTTTACGAATTTCTGGCGCGTCAACCGCACCCGCAGCCCAAGCGGCTTGTTCTTGAGCGCTTGGGCGTGACGCCGGCAGTAATCGCCGGACTCGTTAAGCGCGGGCTCGTCCGCGAAGAGCGGCGGCGGGTGCAGCGGCATGCGTATGCGGATGATTGGGCGAGCGGCGAGGTCGCGGCGGCGCAACCGCCGGTGCTCAACACCGAGCAGGCGGCGGCGGCGGCGGCGATTGAGGAGAAATGCGCTGGCGGCGACTTCGGTGTGACTTTGCTCCACGGCGTGACCGGCTCAGGGAAGACAGAGGTGTATCTGCATGCGATTGACCGCGCACTGAAGACGGGCGGGGGCGTGATTTTTCTCGTGCCAGAGGTCGCGTTGACACCGCAGACGGTGGCGCGGCTGCGTGCGCGGCTGGAGGCGATCGCGCCCGGGCATGCTTGCGTCGTGTGGCACAGTCGCTTGAGCGAGGGCGAGCGGCTGGATGGTTGGCTGGCGCTGGCGAGCGGCGAGGCGCGAGTCGTGGTGGGGGCGCGTTCGGCGGTCTTTGCGCCGGTGCAGGATTTGCGACTCATCGTGGTCGATGAGGAGCACGAGCCCGCCTATAAGCAGGACGAGTCGCCGCGTTACCACGGGCGCGATGTGGCGGTGTATCGCGCGCACTTGGCCGGGGCGCATTGCGTGCTGGGCTCGGCGACGCCGTCGCTGGAGAGTTACGCGAATGTGCAGGCGGGGAAATACGCATTTCTGGAGCTCAAGCAGCGCGTGGATGACCGCCGCTTGCCGTTTATCGACGTGGTCGATATGCGCGTGGAGGTGATGCGCTCGCGCGGGCTGACGATTCTTTCGCAACGGCTGGTGCGCGCGATGCAAGACCGCTTCGAAAAACGCGAGCAGGTGATCCTCTTTATCAATCGGCGTGGGTATTCGTCGTCGATGATTTGCCAAGACTGCGGGCACGTCGAGGAGTGCGAGCATTGCAGTATTGCGATGACTTACCACCGCACGGACGAGACGCTGCGTTGTCACTTGTGCGGGGCACAGCGCTCTGCGCCCGCGCGTTGCCCAAAGTGCGGCTCACCTAAAATCCGCTGGCGCGGGCTAGGCACGCAGCGCGTGGAGGAGGCGGTGCGGCGGGTGCTCCCACAGGCGCGTATTGAGCGAATGGATACCGATACGATGGGCAAAAAGAACCGCTTTCGCGAGGTTTTGGCGGAGTTCCGCGCGGGGCAGATCGATGTGCTCGTGGGCACGCAGATGATCGCTAAGGGGCTGGACTTTCCGAACGTGACGCTCGTCGGGCTCATCGATGCGGACATTTCCCTGCACATTCCTGACTTTCGGGCGAGCGAGCGCACCTTTCAGCTCCTGGTGCAAGTGGCGGGCAGGGCAGGGCGGGGCGACCTCGCAGGTGAAGTGGTGGTGCAAACTTTCACCCCGCAGGCCGAGCCGATTCAGTTTTCGCGGCACGCGGATTTTGCGGGTTTCAGCGAGGCGGAGCTTAAGCTGCGCCGCGATTTTAAATATCCGCCCTACCGACATCTGATTAAACACCTGTTTCGCGGGCCTAACCCCGAGAAGCTCCAGTTTTACGCAGAGCAGTGGGCCAAGCGCGTCGAGTCGGAGTTGGGGGCTGCGGTCGAACTGCGTGGGCCCTCGCCTTCGCCAATTGAAAAAGTCAAAGATCACTACCGCTGGCAGCTCTGGTATTTTACGGAAAACGTCTCGAAGACCGTTCCGCAACTCGTCGCACTCCAACGCGAATTCCCTTGGGCTGAGGACATTATCCAAGTCCTCGACGTCGATCCGGTGAGCTTGGGCTAGTGCAGCGCTGGGCGCTCTCCGAACAGCGGAAAGCGGAGGCTAATAACGAAGGCAGCGGGAATTGCTATGAGAATTAGTTTCAAATATCGCATTGACTTGAGAATTGGTCTTAATAGCAAAGCGCACACCTAGTAATTCTCCCCCCACTCTCATGCTCCAAATTGATCGCCTCATAAAACGTTACGGCGGGTATACCGCCGTAAACGGACTCTCTATCAATATCGCTCCGGGCGAGCTTTTCGCGCTGCTCGGGCCCAACGGCGCGGGCAAGACCACTACCATCAATTGCCTGCTCGGCTTTATTCAGCCCGACGAGGGCCGGGCACTCATCGACGGTCTGAATGTTAGCGACGCTCCGCTCGAAACGAAACGGCGGCTCGCGTACATCCCCGAGCAAGTAAATCTCTATGGGCACTTCACCGGGCTGGAAAACCTCGCCTACTTCGCCGAGCTGAGCGGGCATCGTTACGAGGAGCCTAGGCTGCGCGGATTTCTCGCCGAAGCCGGGCTGCAAACCGAGGCACACGCGCGTCGCGTGAGCGGTTATTCAAAAGGCATGCGCCAAAAGGTCGGTATCGCTATCGCCCTAGCAAAAGAGGCCAAGGTGCTCTTGCTCGACGAGCCGACCAGCGGGCTCGACCCGAGTGCTTCGCACGAGTTTAGCCGCCTACTTGGCCAACTGCGCGAGCGCGGCGTCGCGATTCTTATGGCGACGCACGACTTGTTTCGCGCGAAGGAAGACGCCACTCGCGTGGGCATCATGCGTCATGGCTCGCTCGTCCGCGAACTCACCGCCGCCGAGATTAGCCACACCGATTTGGAGAAGCTCTATCTCGAAACGATGAGCGATTGAGGGCCTGCGCGCAGTCTGCCGCGCAGCTTTCGATTTCGTATCATTGGAGCAACTACGCTGCTTCCCTCACTCAACTCTTAGCCCATCTCCTGCCTCCCGCTCCCTCTCGAAACGTCGCCTGTTTCACCTAATCCGATTTTCCATGATTTCCACAATTGTACGCCACGAATTCAAAGGCGCACTGCGCGACGGCCGCTTCCGCTGGGCCGGTATCATTATCGCGCTGCTGCTCCTCGCGGCCCTGCTCGCGGGTTGGTCTTACCACCGCGAGATTTCCGCCCAACGTCACCATGCTTCACTCGCCGAGCAGGAGCGTTGGCTCGCCCAGCCCGAGAAAAATCCGCACTCGGCGGCGCACTACGGGATTTATGCGTTTAAGCCGCGGCTCTCGCCCGCGCTGCTCGACCCGGGTGTGGAGCCCTACGCGGGCGTTACGACTTGGATGGAGGCGCACAAGCAAAACGACGTGCTGTACCGCCCCGCCGAAGATGCAACCGCGGCGCAGCGTTTTGGCGACCTGACGGTTGCGCTCATCCTGCAATTACTCCTGCCGCTGCTCATCGTGGCGGTCGGTTTCTCGGCAGTGACTGCGGAGCGCGAGCGCGGCACGCTCCGCCAAATCTCTGCGCTCGGGCTTTCGCCCACGCGCTGGCTTTTCGGAAAGGCAGCGGGGCTTGCCGCGGCCTTCGCGCTCCTCGCTGTGCCTGCGCTGCTGCTTAGCGGGCTCGTCCTCGCGGGACTCCAAGATGCGGCTACCGAAAACGCCTGGAGCCGCTTCGGGCTGATGGCCCTGCTCTATCTCGTTTATTTGGGCGTCTTCCTGTTTCTCACACTCGGCGTGTCGGCCACTGTGCGCAGTTCGCGGGCCTCGCTCATCATCTTGCTCGGTGTTTGGATGCTTAACGGCTTACTCGTCCCGCGCATGCTCTCAGAGATCGCAGCGGGCCGTTACGCGATCCCCTCGGTCGCCACGGTGAAAAACGAGATTCAGCGTCGGCAACAAAACCCCGAGTACGCTGTGCGTGCCCGCGCGATTTGGGAGCCGCGTGTCATCGAGCGGTACGGCCTCTCTGGCGTGGAGGAACTAAACGGCCTTTCCTCGCGCGGGCTGAGCCTCCTGCGCGGCGAGTCGGCGGGCTACCTCGTTTTCGACGAAGTGTATGGAGAGCTCCACGACGTGATTGAGGCGCAAAACGCCTACCAGCGCGCCCGCTCGTGGATTGCTCCGCTCGCTGCGCTGCAACCGCTTTCGCGCGCGCTGGCTGGGACGGACTTCGCCCATCACCGCCACTTCATTGAGAGTGCCGAGGCGTACCGCCGCCTGGTCCAAGATACGCTCAACGAAGACATTCTTATCAATGACGGGAAGCAGGGCAGCGGGGCTTACCTCGCCGGTGCCGAGCTCTGGGCCAAGGTGCCGCCGCTCGTCATTAGCGCGCCTTCGCTTGGCGATGCCTTGCGCGGTCAAGCCGTCCCGCTGATCGCGCTCGCGGCGTGGTTTGCGGCGACACTCGCCTTTTTCACCACTGCCGCCCGTCGGCTTAACGCTCTGTAATTTTACAAAAAAACGACACCCATGAATTTCCGATTTTTCTTTTGGGAACTGCGGCACCTGCGCTCCGAGCCGACCTTTGCGGTGGTACTCTTGCTGCTGCTCGTGCTCTCGGGGCTGGCGATTTCCAACGGCAGCTCGCGGCTGCGCGACCAGCAAGCGAAGCAAGCCGCCGCGCTTTCCGCAGTGGAGACTAGCGCAGCGGCAACGGCCGAACTCGCGCGCAAGCTCGATAGCGGTGAGGCGACGACGCCGAGCTTTTCTGATCCACGCACGCCTTCCGGTTTCGCGCTTCGCCATATGGTTGCCAATGCGGTGAAGCCGAGTCGTGCCCTCGCTGCGCTTTCCGTGGGCCAAAGCGACCTATACCCCAGTGTGCATAAACTCGCGCTCAACTCGCGGGACAGCGCATTAACGGCTGCCGAGTACGAAAACCCGCAGCGGCTCCTTATCGGCAGTTTCGATGTCGCCTTTGTGGTCATCTACATCGTGCCGCTGCTACTCCTTGGGCTGACTTACAACCTCGTTTCGGCGGAGCGCGAACGCGGCACCTTGCCGCTCATTCTCCTACAGCAAGGCTCCGTTAAACGGCTTGCTTTGGGGCGCAGCCTCTTTCTCGGAGTGTGCGTGCTGCTCGCACTTGTGGCGATTTTGCTCGGTGGCTTGAGCGTTACGGGCCTGCTCGGGCAGGTAAGCGGCGGGGCACTCTTTGGCTGGCTCGCCGTGGCCTTCTTTTACGGACTGTTTTGGGTCGGCTTGGCCGTCTTCGTCTCAAGTCGTGGAGGCGCTTCGGCGACGAATGCCGTTGTCCTCGCTGGAGCTTGGTTGGTCTTCACAATCATCGTGCCGTCTACGGTGAGCGTCGCGGCAAAAGCGATTTACCCGGTGCCTTCGCGCATGGCGTACATCGACGCGCAGCGCGTCGTGACCGAAGAGGCGCGCAACCGCCAAAGCCAGCTCTTGGCCGAGTACTTCGAGGATCACCCCGAATTGGCCTCCGCTGAGGCGCAAGCTGCCGTGGCCGCAGGCACGCAGGCGAATCCTCGGCTTATCGCCCACCTCGGCTATCAGGAGCAGGAGCGGCTCCTTGCGCCGGTTCGTGCGCGCTATACCGAGCAGCTCGAACGCCAACAGGGCCTTGTCGATGCGCTTAAATACCTCTCGCCCGCGCTGCTCGCGCAAGCCGCCTTCAACGATCTAAGCGGCACGGGGATGGAGCGGCACCGTGAGTTTCAACGCCAAGCGGGCGACTTCCACGACGCACTCCGCGATTTCTTCCAACCCAAGATTATCGCAGGCGAGGCGTTTACGGAGTTCGACCAAGTGCCCCGCTTCGCGTTTGAGGAAGCCGCAGCGACGTCCGCAAACGCGACCGCCCAGTGGCTGGTCCTCGCGCTCGGCGCAGCATTGCTGCTCGCCGCGAGTCTCCCCGGCCTGGGCCGCTATTCGCCCAATGGCGTAAACGGGGGTGCCTAACGCCGCCGCACCTTTCGTCCCTGCGCCCGGCCACCGCGTGCCCGTGCGCGTGGCCTGCTCTGCCGAGCAAGCCCGATCCTGTGCGCTGCAACTGGTGGGCGCGAGCTAAAGCCTTCGGGCCATGGAGAACCATGCAGTCTTCACGTCACGACGAGTCGCTTCCCATCCGCGGCGATCGGCCCCTGAGCTTCGGAAGCTTGCTGCGCATCGCGCCGTGGCCTCTGAGCGGCGCGCTCGTCACGGCCGTTGCCTCGGCGGCGCTGAGCATCGCGCCGTTCTGGTTCATCTACCGGATCACGCTGGAACTGCTCTCGGGCGGGCCGTTCAACATGGCGGCGCTCTGGCCGCTGCTGGGGTGGATGCTGGGCCTGTTGGCGCTGCGCTGGGCCTTGATGGCGGCGAGCCACGTGCTGGCCCACACCGGTGCCTTCGCCATCCAGCACCGGCTGCGGCTGGCGATGGCGCGTCGGCTGGGCGAGGTGCCGCTGTCGTTCTTCGCCGGGCGTGGTTCGGGCAGCCTGCGACGTACGCTCAACGACGACGTGAACAGCCTCGAAGGCTTCTATGCCCACATGCTGCCCGATGCGGTGGCCGCGGCCACGGTGCCCTTGGCGGCCCTGGCTCTGCTGTTCGCGACCGATTGGCGGCTGGCCTTGGCCGCGCTGGTGCCGCTGCCGCTGGCGCTGCTGGCGCAGTGGTGGTTTATGCGCCGTGGTGCCCAGAAGATGCGCGCGTGGAGCGCGCTGCAAAAGCGCATCGCCGACCAAGTCGGCGAGTTCGTGCGTGGCGTGCATGTCGTCAAGAGCTTCGGGCTGGATGCCCGTAACTTCGGTGAACTGGCCGCTGCCGTGCGCGGTGCGGTGGATTGGGTAAGCGGTTACGCGTTGGAAAGTGCCAGCGGCTGGGTGCTGTTCGTTGGGCTTCTGACGGCCAACCTGGTGGTGGTCGCGCCGCTGGGCGCTTGGCTGCACGCCCAGGCAAGTTTGGATCTGCCGACCTATGTGCTTTTCCTGCTGGTGGCCCCTGCGGTGCTGATGCCGCTGCTGCGGCTGACCTTTGCGCTGGGCGAACAGATGCATCGCGGTGAATCGCTGGGCCGCATCAACGAGGTGCTGGCCGCGCCGACACTGGCCGACAGCGCCGTGGCGCAAGTTCCTGACGGAACCCTGGACATCGAGTTCGCCGACCTGCGCCACCGCTACGGCAATCGGCTGGCGCTCGACGGCGTGAGCTTCACGGCCCGGGCCGGTCAAGTGACCGCCTTGGTCGGCCCCAGCGGCTCGGGCAAGAGCACACTGGCGCGGCTGGTCGCGCGCCTGTACGAGTTCGAGGCCGGTACCCTGCGCGTGGGCGGCGTGGACGTGCGCGCATGGCCGCTGGATGCGCTGCTGGGCCGGCTCGGCATCGTGTTCCAGGAGGTGGTGCTGTTCGACGGCACGGTGCGCGACAACCTGCGGATGGCCCGGTCCAATGCTAGCGACGCAGCGGTCGAGGCCGCTGCCCGCGCAGCGCGGGCGCACGATTTCATTCTGGCGCTGCCCCAGGGCTACGACACCCCGCTGGGCGAGCGCGGCGCGCGGCTGTCCGGCGGCGAACGCCAGCGCCTGTCGATCGCCCGTGCGCTGCTCAAGGACGCCCCCATTTTGCTGCTGGACGAGGCCACCGCCAGCGTCGATGCCGAGAACGAGGCGCTGATCCAGCAGGCGCTGGACGAACTGCGCCAGGGCCGCACGGTGCTGATGATTGGCCACCGGCTGCGTACCGTCATGCACGCCGACCACATCGTCGTGCTGGACGGCGGCCGTGTCGCCGCCCAGGGCAGGCACGACGAATTGCTGAGGGACTGCGCCGTCTACCAGCGACTGTGGCGCGACCACGAACAAGCGCGGCACTGGTCGCTTAGCGCCCCGCAGGAGGTACAGCCATGATCCGCGAGCTGGTGCAGTCCGGTTTTCGCCTCTCCGGCACACGCGATCCGCGCTTGCTGCGCGGCCTAGCGTGCTCAGTCCTCGAAGGCCTGTTCGCCGCCGCGCCGTACCCGCTGCTGTACCTGCTGCTGCGCGACGTGTTCGCTGGCAGCGCAACGGCACAGGGTGCGCTGTTCATCGGTCTGGCGATGGCCGCCTGCGTGGCGCTGCGCATCGCGGCTGGCTGCATCGCCATGCCGCTGGTGTTCAACGGTGCCTACGCGATGATGGGCGAGGCCCGGCTGCGCGTGGCCGACCATCTGCGCCGCCTGCCAATGGGCTGGTTTGGCCGCCAGCGCGGCGGCGACCTGGGCGCGCGCCTGACCTCCGACCTGGAACTGGTCGAGAACCTGTGGTCGCATTTCCTCGGCGTGTTCGTGTCGGGCATCGCGATGCCGCTATTCTTGGCGCTGTTCCTGTTCTGGGTCGATCTACGGCTGGCACTGGTGATGGTGGTGGGGCTGCCCTTGGCCTTCGGCGCGCTGGTCTGGACCCAGCAGGTGCTGGCGCGACCTGGCGCGCGCGTGATCACCGCCAATGCCCGCGCGCACGCGGCCCTGCTCGAATACGTACAGGGCATCGCGGTGATCCGCGGCTTTGGCCGCTTCGGCCAGGCCTGGCAGCGCCTCGAAGCCGTGCTTGGCGAGCAGCATGCGGCCATGCTGGCGGTGGAATCCAAACCGGCACCCTGGCTGGCGGCCTACGGCTTCCTGCTGGAAGCCGGTTACGCCAGTCTGGTCGTGGCCGGTGCCTGGTGGCTGGGCAACAGCACACTCGCCCCCGAAGTGCTGGTGCTGTTCCTGGTGCTGGCGCTGCCGGTGTACCGGCAACTGTTCGACGTGGGCGTATCCACGATGCTGCTGCGCTTCGCGAAGCGGGCACTGGGGCGTATCGAGGCGCTGCTGGCCGAGCCTGCGTTGACTGAGCCCACGCAGCCCAAGTCGCCACAAGGCCATGAGATCGCGTTCGAGGATGTGCGTTTCACCTATGAAGGCACGAACGAGAAAGACGCACCACCCGCGCTCGATGGCGTGAGCTGCACCATTCCGGCCCAGGGCCTGACCGCCGTGGTCGGCCCCAGCGGCGCGGGCAAGAGCACGCTGGTGCACCTGATCGCGCGGCTGTGGGACGTCAGCGGCGGCACCATCCGCCTGGGGGGCGTGGACCTGCGCGAGATCGGCACCCACGCACTGCAGCGGCACGTCGCCATGGTGTTTCAGGACGTGCTGCTATTTTCCGGCACCGTGCTGGACAATCTGCGCATCGGCCGCCCTGACGCCACTCGCGAACAGGCCATTAGCGCGGCCAGGCGAGCGCAAGCACACGATTTCATCGAAGCCTTGCCGCAGGGCTACGACACCGTGCTGGACGAAGGCGGCGCGTCATTGTCGGGCGGAGAGCGCCAGCGCATTTCGATCGCCCGCGCGCTGCTCAAGGACGCGCCGATCCTGCTACTCGACGAAGCCACGGCCAGCGTCGACCCTTCAGCAGAAGCCGAGATCCAGCGCGCCATGGCGGAACTTGCGCACGGACGCACCGTGGTGGTCATCGCCCACCGGCTCAAGAACGTGCGCCACGCCAACCGCATCCTGGTGCTCGACCAGGGGCGCCTCGTCGAGCAGGGCCAACATGACGCGCTGCTCGCCCGCGGGAGCTTTATGCGCGGCTGTGGAACACGCAGCAGCAGGCCCAGGACTGGCGGCTGGTGCAGGGTAAGGCGCAGTGACACAGCACAGCGCGATCCCGCCATTGCCTTATCCCTCCAATATGATCGACGCCAAACTCGAATACCGGATCAACCCGGACTGGGTGTCGGTCACGCAACCGGCCTACGCGCACCTCGATGGCGGTGAGATCTTTACCGACTACTTTGACATCCAGCCCAACGGCGACATCGGCTACGCGGACCTCTACGCATTCCGCGAGGAGCTCCGTGGCCCAGCGGCGGAATTGTGTACCCCGTGGGGAGCGCACCCGGTAGCCGACCGCCAGAATCGCCTCCTGGCTGTAGTAGGCCACTCAGCAGACAACGCCTCGGCCTGTTGCAACACGGTTTGCACCGCCGCATCCTGCAAATCCGGCGGATAACCGTATTTGCGCAGGATGCGCTTGACCAGCACGCGCATCTTGGCGCGCGCCGACTCGCGGTGTGCCCAGTCCACCGAAACATTGCTTTTCAGGCTGACCAGTAATTCATGGGCGATCACCTTGAGATTGTCATCGCCAATGATTTGGACTGCCGATTCGTTTTCAGCCAGCGCGTCATAAAAGGCGATTTCTTCGTCACTTAGCCCTGACTCTTCCCCACGCTGCCTGGCCGCTCGAATGTCCTTCGCCAACTGGATAAGCTGCTGCAACACCTCGGCGGTGGTGATGGCGTTGGCGTGGTAGCGGGCCACGGCATCTTCCAGCCGTTCGGAAAACGCCCGCGTCTGGACGATGTTGGCCTTGCTGCGCGAACGGATACCATCGCCCAAGAGCTTGCGCAGGGCTTCAAGCGCAAGGTTCTTCTTCTGCATCTGCTGCACTTCGGCAAGAAATTCGTCGGACAGGATGGAAATGTCCGGCGACTGGATGCCTGCCGCTTTCAGGATGTCCACGATCTCGGTGCTGACCACAGCACGGCTAACGATCTGCTGGATTGCGAAGTCGCGCTCCTGCGAGCTCACGCCGGAGCCAGTGCTTGATTTGACCAGTGCGGCGCGAATAGCCTGGAAGAAGCCGACTTCCTCACGGATGCTGCGCGCCTCGTCGGAGGCCGATGCCAGCGAATACGCCTTCGACAAGGCCAGTACTGCGTCCTGGTAACACCGCTGAGCGTTCTTCTTGCCTTCCTTGCTGGTCTGCGCCGCGGCCCATTGTTGTTGCCTGTCCAGAATCCACTCGATGGCTCCGGCCATCATCGCCAGTCGTTGCTGCGCTGTGCCGTTCAGCGCCGTGAAGTAATCGAAGCCGTGGTACATGTCACGAACCACTTCGTACTTCTCCAGCAGCACGGCCACAGCCTGCGTCTCATCGATGCCCGTGGTTTCCTGGTCGCGCGCCGAATACTGTGCCAGTGCTGACTTCAAACTCTGAGCAATGCCGATGTAGTCCACGATCAAGCCTGCTGGCTTGTCGCGGAACACGCGATTGACGCGGGCGATGGCTTGCATCAGCCCGTGGCCCTGCATCGGCTTGTCCACGTACATTGTGTGCATGCACGGGGCGTCAAAGCCGGTCAGCCACATGTCGCGCACGATGACCAACTTGAGCGGGTCTTTGGCATCGCGGGCGCGCTTGGCGAGCAGGTCGCGTCGCGCTTTGTTGCCGATGTGTTGCTGCCATTCGGGTGGGTCGCTGGCTGCGCCCGTCATCACGATCTTGATGGCTCCGGCATTGTCGTCGGCGCTGTGCCAGTCCGGGCGCAACTTGACGATCTCGTCATACAGCGCCACGCAGATGCGGCGGCTCATGCACACCACCATCGCCTTGCCATCCAGCGCGGCCAGCCTGTCCTCGAAGTGCGCCACCAAGTCCTTCGCCACCAGCGCGACGCGTTTTTCACTGCCGACCAGTTGTTCGACGCTCGCCCATTTCGCCTTCAGCTTTTCCTGTTCGGTGACCGCCTCGTCCTCGGTCAGCGCTTCCACCTCAGCATCGAGCTTGGGTTTCTCGTCCTCATCCAGTTCGATGCGCGCCAGCCGCGATTCGTAGTAGATCGGCACCGTCGCGCCGTCCTCCACCGCGCGGCTGATGTCGTAGATATCAATGTAATTGCCGAACACGGCCGGAGTGTTCACGTCCGTCGCCTCGATAGGCGTACCCGTAAAGCCGATAAACGAGGCGTTCGGCAGTGCATCGCGCATGTATTTGGCGAATCCGTAGGAAACCTCGCCGGTGTTGGCATTCATTTTGGCGCGAAAGCCGTATTGCGAACGGTGCGCCTCGTCGGCAATGACCACCACGTTGCGGCGTGTGGTCAGCGGCGCGTTCACCTCTCCAAATTTTTGCAAGGTGGTGAAGATCACGCCACCCGAAGCGCGAGCCAGAAGTTGCTGCAAATGCTCGCGGCTTTCGGCCTGCACCGGTGTCTGGCGGACCAAGTCGCGGCACATTGAGAAGGTGGCGAACAACTGGTCGTCCAGGTCGTTGCGATCGGTCAGCACGACAAGCGTCGGGTTCTCCATCGCAGGGTGTTTGACCAGTCGCCCGGCGTAGAAGGCCATCAGCAGACTCTTGCCCGAACCTTGCGTATGCCAGATCACACCCGCACGGCGGTCTCCCTTGGATTGTGTGTCCACGCTGGGCAGACCATAGGCCGCTGGTTCCTCGCGGACACCCTGCCACGGATCGGCAGCGCGAATCGTGGACTCGATGGCGCGGTTGACCGCGTGGTATTGGTGATAGCCCGCCACGATCTTCGCCAAGCCGCTGCCGGTATCAAGGAACACGGTGAAATGGCGCAGCAGATCGAGGAACCGATGATGCTCGAATACTCCCTCGATCAGCGTCGGTAATTCCGGCAAACCTTTTTCCAGAATAGCCCTGCCATCCGTGGTGCGCCACGGCATGAAGCGTTCCAGATCGGCCGACAGCGACCCCACGCGCGCCGCGATGCCGTCAGATGTGACCAACAGCGCATTGGTGTGAAACAGCGCCGGAATCTGCTGCTTATAAGTCTGCAACTGGTTAAATGCGCCCGCCAGATGTGCGCCCGCGCTACCTGGTGCCTTCAGCTCGATCACTGCAAGCGGCAAACCGTTGACAAACAGTACTATGTCCGGCCTGCGCTTGACATCACCGTGGATGACCACGAACTGCGGCACGGCTAGCCAGTCGTTGCGCGCAGGCGCATCGAAGTCCAATAACGCCACCTTGCCCGACGTCTGCACGCCATCGTCGCCGTAATATTCGACGTCCACGCCCTCGGTCAGCAGCGTATGGATGCGGCGGTTTTCTTCCAGCAGAGCGGGGAATACCGATTGGGAAAGCTTGCGAATGGCATCTGCCTGTGCTTGCGGCGGTAGGTGGGGATTGAGGAGCCGAACAGCATCGGCCAGCCGCCGGTACAAGATCACGACATCATGGCTTTCGCGCTCGGGCACGCCGCCGTCCGGGCCGATGTCCGTATCCGAGGCCGTCACCCAGCCCAATTCGCGCAACTGCGCCATCAGGGCGTGTTCGAGTTCGGCTTCGGAGAGAAAGGGCATGCAGGGTGGTCTCGCGCGGATCGTGTCCCCAACGAGTCGCCAAGTTTACCTTGAGCGATCACTAAGGTAAAGAAAATCGATTTTCTTTACCTTAAAAAAGATTAAGGTAAGCCAGCGCCCGGATTTGAAGGATTCAACTTTCATGAATACGTCCGTGGAAGCGCAGCTTGCCGGAAATCAGTTTGGGGAGCAGTGTGTCGCGCAACGCCGCGAGCGTACGGACCTCATGGATGTTCGATATGATTTTTTCGACCATCTGTTGTACTTGTTCATTGAACGCTGTGGCGATTGACTCCGGTGGCAGCACGACAGCGTAGCGCGACATTTCGCGCCAACTTGTACGCGGCATTTTTGTCCCAGTCGAACCGGCATTGGTGTACTCGACGAACGGATCACTTGATGCATGAGCAAGCACGAAGCCGAACCACGCAGGCGACTTAGGTGTAATGACTACGATATCGGTTGAGCAAACGCCATCAATTGGCGCGACGCCGACCTTGTGAAAGTATGGGCGCAGTTTTCCAAACAGGATTTCTCCGCGCTTGAACTCGTGTTTGTTGCTCTCCAAGCCAACTGCCATACCCCAATCGCTAAGTGCGATGCAGCGCCTCGGCATGTGTTCCAAGGCGATGTACGGTGTAGAAGATTCGATTTCTTCCGGTTGTACACCGCGGCGCGGATGTTCCGCCACATCGCCAAACGTCCCAACACGCCACTCCTTGGGAATCAAGCCAAGTTCCGATTCCTGCATATCTTCTGGCGGCACGCCGTCAAAATCCACAAACCACGATTTGAACAACGCCTGCGCAATCGCTTCCAGCGTGGCATTGGTCTGGCGCAGGTTGGCGATGCGGTCGTCGAGTGTGCCGAGGATATGGGAGATGGCGCGTTGTTCTTTGAGTGGCGGGAGTGATAATTCAATCGTCTTCAAATATGAAGATGGCCGCGCAATTGATGGAACACCAGTCTGTGACGCGTTGGCGAGCAGTTTGTGCTGCCCTTCACTGCTATGAAAAAAGTAGGAAATAAAGACTGGATCAGCCTTGCTCAAATCGCAGCGTAAATAGAACCGGAGTGGCGAAATGACATATCGTTCGTATTGTGAATTGTGCGGAATGTAGGCGACTTGACCGATGTTTCCAGCGCGCGTGAAGATGACATCGCCCCGAAAGACATTCGAGTTCTTCATCCGTTCCGCGTGTTCTTCGGTAACGAAGTTGAAAACGCCATCCTCCACACGAATGCCGTGAAGGTGGGCACCACTGATGACGGGAACACCGCTTTCGACGAACGTTTCAGCTTTGATGTTCGAGCCGAATGGCCCCAACGCAATCTTTTCTGCAATGTCCTCAATGCGGACGATTGGCCACTCAGACACCATGACCCAGTGCCCCCAGATTTTTGCGGATAACAGCATCCAATTCCGCGCCGCGCTTCATCTGTTCGCCAAGCTGCGCGGTCAACCGCTGCATCTTGTCCTCGAAGGCTTCGCTGTCATCTTCCACCGCTGCCGCGCCGACATAGCGACCCGGCGTGAGGACATGGCCATGCTTGCGGATTTCATCGACAGTGGCTGACTTGCAGAAACCGGGGATGTCCGAGTACTCGCCCGCTTCGGCCTCGCCACGCCATGCGTGGTAGGTATCGGCAATCTTGCGGATTTCACTATCGGTTAGTTCGCGCCGTGTGCGGTCCACCAGCACGCCCATCTTGCGGGCGTCAATGAACAGCACTTCGCCACGCCGGTCGCGCAGCTTGCTCTCCTTCACCAAGCCATTGCTTCGATCTTTCGCAAGAATCCACAGGCAGGCCGGAATTTGCGTGGAATAAAACAACTGGCCGGGCAGGGCGACCATGCAATCCACCACGCCAGCACCGTTAGCCGCCTCAAGCATGGCCTTGCGGATATCACCCTCGCCACTTTGCTGGCTGCTCATGGAGCCGTTGGCGAGCACCACACCTGCAAAACCATGCGGCGCAAGATGATGAAAAATGTGCTGCAACCACGCGTAGTTGGCGTTGCCCACAGGTGGCACACCGAATTTCCAGCGCACGTCTTCGCGCAGGCGCTCGCCGCCCCAGTCGGAAATATTGAACGGCGGGTTGGCGAGGATGAAATCGGCCTTGAGCTCGCGCAGCTCGTCCTTGTGAAAACTGCCCTCGTTGTTCCAGCGGATGTCGCTGTCAATGCCGCGCACGGCAAGGTTCATTTTCGCCAGCCGCCAGGTGGTGTAATTGCTTTCCTGCCCGTAGATGGCGATATCTCCAATGCGCCCGCCGTGCTCAGACACGAATTTTTCGCTTTGTACGAACATGCCGCCACTGCCGCAACAAGGATCATACACACGCCCCTGGTACGGCTCCAGCATGTCCACCAGCGTGCGCACGACCGAGCGCGGGGTATAGAACTCGCCGCCGCGTTTGCCTTCCGCGCCCGCGAACTGGCCCAGGAAATATTCATAGACGCGGCCCAGCACGTCTTTGGATGTGTCGTTGCCTTCATTCAGCGCAATGCCGGAGATCAGGTCGATCAATTCGCCCAGCATCACCTTGTTGAGCGCAGGGCGGGCGTAGTCCTTGGGCAGCACGCCTTTGAGCGACTCATTGTCCTTCTCGATGGCGCGCATGGCCTCATCAATCAGCGTGCCGATGCTGCTCTGCTTGGCGTTGGCTTGCAGATGCGACCAGCGCGCTTGCTTAGGCACCCAGAAGATGTTGTCCGCCAGGTATTCATCCTTGTCCTCGGCGGCGGCAGCATCCTCGGCCAGCAACTCGGCATGACGCGCCTCGAAGGCATCGGAGATGTACTTAAGGAAGATCAGGCCCAGTGCGACGTGTTTGTAGTCACTGGGCTCCATGTTGCCGCGCAGCTTGTCGGCGGCTTTGAACAGCTCAGCCTCGAAACCGAGGGTGCCGCCGTTGTTGTCATTCTGTGCCATTGTTTCCTGTCCTATGTGCGTGCCGGGCCGCTCAGTACAACCAGAAGTTTTTTGCCATCGCTATTCATGAGCAAGCACCGCTAACAGGCTGGCGATGGCAGAGCGTGCCTGCTCCTTATCTGGGCTGGCTAACGTCGTGCGCGGCGGGGTAGGGGGAGGGGGCGCTTTTTATTGGGCGGTTAGTTGCGCTGTTTGGAGCTTGGCGGTTTGGGCTTTTTTAAGGCGGCGCTGACGTTGCGGGTTTCGGCTTTGATATGTATCATTGGTTACAAGTTTTAACTTGTAATACCAAAAAACGCGCGACTGAACCCGAGCCCCATTTTTGCGCTGCTTTTTATGAACACCACAAACCATCCCAATCCCTCCACCCCAATGCGCTGCCGCAGCTCAATCCACGGCTTCGCACTCGCGGCTTCGCTGCTCGCGGTGGCCGTCGCCGCATTTGTGGCACCGCTCACTCGTGGCGTGAGCCAGACAGGCATCGGCTCGCGCGACGCTGCAGACGACACGCTGATTAACCTCGATGCGATTACCGTCTCCTCGACGCGCACGGCATGGCGGGCCTTTGACGTGCCGGGGATGACTTCGGTGGTCGATTCGCGCGCACTCGACCTGCTCCAACCCCAGAGCATGGACGAGATTCTGCGCAGCCTGCCAAACGTCGAACTGTTTGGCGGGCCCCGCCGCACCGCCGAGGTGCCCCGTATCCGTGGGCGCAACTCGGAGAACATCCTCATCCTCATCGACGGGATGCGCCAAAACTACAGCGGCGCCCACCGTGGCCGCTACTTCATCGAGCCCGACCTACTCAAAAGCGTGGAAATCGTCCGTGGGCCCAACTCCGCGCTCTATGGCAGCGGCGCCCAGGGCGGCATTCTCTCAATGGAAACGAAGACTGCCTCCGACCTGCTGCTTCCCGGTCAGCGTTATGGCAGTCGGCTGAAAACCGGTTACGTGTCAGCCAATGACGAGCGTTTCTTTGGCGCGGCGGCCTACGGGAGCACGGGCACGGTGGACTTGCTCGCCTCGGTCACGCATAGAGAGGGCGGCGACATCCGGCTCGGCACAGGCGAGAAGCTGGAGTTCAGCGGTAGCGAGCTGCGTGCGGCGATGTTCAAGGCCACTTGGCACATCGCCCCCGGCCAATCGCTCTCACTCGTCCACGACACGGCGCGCGAGGAAAACATCCAGCCGACCAACCCGCAGGGCAACATCCTGAGCAGCATCGTAAACCGCAAGACCAAGGTCGAGGGCAGCCGAGCGCGTTATGTGCTTCACCCCGCGCAGAGCGACTGGGTCGATCTCGAAGCGGTCGCCTATCGCGTCACCACGGGAAACCGCGACCTCGGTGTGTCCGCCGGCCTGCTCGACCGCGACGAGCGCCGCTCGGTGCGCACCACGGGCTTCAACCTCATCAACCGCAGCCGTTTTGAGGCCGCTTGGCTCGGGACGCACCGGCTGGCTTATGGTGTCGATTTTTTCGGCGATGAAAACGTGGCCCGCCGATTTGATACGGGCGCGGGCCTACCCATTCAGACCTCGCCCGAGGGCGACGTGGATTACGCGGCGGTCTTCCTCCAAGACGAGATTGGACTGCCGGGCGGCGTGACCCTCATCCCGGGGCTGCGCTACGATCGGTTTAAGTCGAAGGCTATCGGCGAAAACTTCGCTTCGAGCGACGACGACGTTTCCCTAAAGCTGGGCGCAGTGTGGCGGCCACTGCCCGAGTTTTTCGTTTTCGGGCTCTACTCGGAGGGCTTTCTTACGCCGGACGTCGCGCAGATTTTTCGCTCGGGGCGACACTTTCGCATCGGGGCACGCCAGCAGGATTTCGTGCCGAGCCTCGGCCTAAAACCTGAAAGCGCGCGAAACTATGAGGGCGGCCTTGGCTTTGAGCGAAAACTGGCGAGTGGCGCGCGGCTCCAGACGAAGCTCTCACTTTTTCACCAAGACTCGCGAGATACGATTTCGCGTGAGGTGGTCATTTTGCCAGTGCCGGCCGAGTTGGCGGCGATTGGCATCACCCAATATGAGCAATCGCGCGCGGCGAATCTAGAAGGGGCCGCGTTTCGGGGCGCGGAGCTAGAGTTTGGTTATACGACAGAGACTTGGTTTGTGAATGGAGGGGCCTCCACGCTTCGCTCGAAAGTGGATGGCACGGGCCTGAAGCTCAGCACGACTCCGGCGGACAAGCTTTCGCTTAGCGGTGGGCGGCGCTTTGCAGATGCGCGGCTCACGCTGGGCGGCAGCGCGCTCTTCGTCGGCAACCGCCGCTCGAAGGTTGAGGAGCCGCAGTATCAGACGCACGGCTACGCGGATTTCGGACTCTCTGCCGCCTGGCAGCCTTCAATTGCCTATCCCGATACTACCCTAAACCTCACAGCGAGTAATCTCTTCGATAAGGCCTATGCGCGCGACGATGTCGGGCGCTTCGCCACGGGCCGTTCTGTCCAAGCCACGCTTACCGTTAAATTCTGAAATCCGTATTCCGATGCCTCGCTTAAAAACGTGTTTCTTCCTCGTCGTCGCACTCGCCTCTGCACTGCCCGCCTCGGCGCATCATCTTTGGCTTTATGCGAGCCGCTATGATGCGCCGCGCCTCGCGACCGCGCGGCAGTGGGGACAGTGGAAGCCCGACTCGGTTATTCTCTTCGGCTATGGCGATTACTACCCGCTGCACGACCTTTTGGAGCCGGCGCAGGTCGCCTCGCTCACGCGCTACTCGGCCAACGGCGACCAGCAGCCCATTCGGCTCGGCAGCGGCCCTTTTCTCGCCTCGGAGTTGGCGGTTTTTAGCGAGGGCGCACACCTCGTCGCCGCGAGCCTGCAGCCGCGTTTTGTCGCCCGCGTGGGCGACGAAGCCCAGCACCATTATGTTTTTGTCCCGCGTGACGAGGTGATGGAGGGCCTGCCCGTTATCCGCAGTTTCCTGTATCACAATTATGCGAAGGCACTCTTCCAAGTCGGGCCGCGAGAGCGTGCCTCCAGTCCCGCCGACGCAGCGCTCCTCGCTCGGCCTGTAGGCCATCCGCTGGAAATCGTGCTGCTGAGTAATCCGCGCGAACTGGGCGAGGCGAAAAGTAAAGCAGGGCAGGAGCGCTCTCTCGGAGGCGGCGGGCTCGACTTTGCCGTGCGCTTCAACGGCCAGCCCTTGGCCGAGGCTTACGTGCAGGCGCGGCACCTCGGGTTGCCGAAAAGCGAAGTCGGCGCGACCTGGACGCTCGAGCTCGACGAAGCGGGGCAGGGCACGCTTCCCGCGCCGCGCGCCGGGATTTGGGAGCTGCAAGTCTCGCATCGCGCGGCCCCAGCACCCGAGCTTGCGGACAAGGTCGGTGACCTGCGCTACTCGGCCAGCTTCACCTTTGAAGTGCCGGCTGCCTCCCCATCTCGATAAAAGGCTGTCCCGATTGGAGGCAGCGCTTTGGCATAGTGGGAGTCGCTGTCGTAGCGCGCCGAAAGCGGTGCTACTGGCGGAGTTGAGGGCGGCTAATAAGGGCCTGTGGCACTGTGCAGTTCTTGCGCTACTGGCGGTGTGCCTCATCTAGGACGGCACAGCCAATGCCGTTACGTAAAAGAGACTCCTCTATGTCGCCCACCGCGTTAGCAGCGGGGAAGGGGGCGCTGGGCGTTCTCGTGTCGCGGCAGCGCAGCGGCAGGCGGTTTTTATTTTGGCTGCGGTCACTGACCGCGCGGAGACTTCAGCTTATCGCGTTTCTCCTTGCCGGACTTTTGACGACCGGTGCGCAGTGGGATGCCGTGCAGGTGCTGGCTTGGGCGCGAATGACGGTGCAATCGCTAAACGCGGGGACTGCTTGGGAGGCTGCACTGGCGGACACGTTTTCGGGCGAGCTGTGTGAGATTTGTGAAGCGGTCGATGAGGCGCGGCAGGCGCAGCACTCGCCGGCGGGTGCTGCGACTACGCCCAAGGGGGGAAAGCTGCTTCTCGCAGTGTATCCCGCTGCCGATGAGTTAATCTTTTCCGAAGTGTCCGCCGTTGATGTGGCGGGCCGGTGGTCGCTTAGCGACCAAGTGGGACGCTCGATTGAGCGTGGGGCACCGCCTGCCCCGCCGCCGAAAAGCCAAGGGCTGGTTTAGCTTGGCTAAGCGACAGTGAGGACGGCTCGGCGATCCATGATCGCGCGGCGCCTGTCGTTTATTGGCCCGCATGAGCCCGAGCGGATTTTTTCGCTTGGGCGTTAATCCTCGTTTCCGCTGCGCCCGGGCGAGCAGCGCTTTGCGCGGCGATACACCTCTCAATTCACCCTTTTTTTACTCAAATTTCATGAAGTCTTTTTCTTTTGTTTTTTTAGCAACGGCTCTGACGGCGTTTGCCCAAGCGGAATCGCTTAGCGCGAGCGACGCTGTCTCCGTGCTCAGTCCTCTCGTTGTCACGAGTGTCCGTGCGCAGTCGAAGCCGCTCACTGTCATTTCCTCTACCCAAACGCCCGTGCAGCCGATTCCGGCTCAAGACGGGGCCGATACCTTAAAGGCGATTCCGGGGTTTTCCGTCGGGCGCAAAGGCGGGACCGGGGGCGAGGTCACGCTTCGCGGGCAAGCGGGTTCGCGGCTCGACTTGCTCCTCGACGGGCAGAGCGTCCTCGGCGGCTGTCCGAATCGGATGGACCCGCCCACGGCGTATATTTTCCCTGCGTCCTTCGACCGCGTGCGCGTGCTCAAGGGGCCGCAGACTGTCCTTTATGGGCCGGGAAATTCGGCGGGCGTCGTGCTTTTCGAACGCGAGCTGCGACGGTATGTGCAGCGCACAGCTCAGGCGGATGCTTCAGCGACTCTCGGCAGCTTCGGCCGTCGCGACGCTTGGGCCTCGGCCCGGGCGGGGAGCGCCCTGGGTTACGGCGAGGTTTCGCTTAATCACACTCGCGCGGCCGATTATGAGGATGGTGACGGCGCGCGTGTGCATTCGCAGTATGAACGCACGAGCGTAAATGCGGCCCTAGGCTGGACGCCCGATGCGCAAACGCTCGTCGAGCTTTCGGGCACTTGGAGCGAGGGCGAGGCCGCCTACGGCCATAGCATGATGGATGCGACGCAGCTCGATCGCGAGAGCCTCGCGCTGCGCGTCGAGCGCACGGAGCTTTCGTCTAAAGTTGCGCGAGTGGAGGCGCAGCTCGCCTACAATCATGCCGACCACATCATGGACGACTTTCGGCTGCGTGTGCCGGGGATGATGCCGATGGGCGAGTCGCGTCCCGATCACCGCGTGTGGAGTGGGCGAGTGCTGGGCGAGTTCGCGGCGAGTGAGGCGTTGGAGCTGCGGCTCGGCGGCGATTTTCGCGAGGGTCGGCACCGCTCAAAAGACTCGGGGGCTTGGGTCGCCGATGCGAAGATCGGGAGCACCGGCGTTTTTGCCGAAGCCGAGATGGGCTTGGGCGATCGGGGCCGTGTGCTTGCCGGTGCACGTCTTGACCGCTGGGAGGCGCAGGACTTTAGGCAAAGCCTCGCGAGCGGGATGATGGGGATGGGAGGCAGCGTGCCCAACCCGACTGCGAATGCGAAGCGCCGCACGACACTCGCTGCGGGCTTCGTGCGCTATGAGCATGGATCACAGGAGCAGGAGGGGCTTACCAGCTATGCGGGACTCGGCTACACGGAGCGTGCGCCGGACTACTGGGAGCTCGTGCGGCATGAGAGCCTCGGGACACGCAGTGCCTTTGGCACTCGGCCCGAAAAAACCGCTCAACTCGACATCGGGCTCAATTACGCGCGCGGGCCGTTTACCGCTTTCGTCGCCGCCTTTGCCAATCGCGTGGACGATTTCATTTTGCTGCAAAACGGCGTTGTGAAAGGGATGCGCACCGTGACCGCCGTGCGCAATGTCGATGCCGAGTCTTGGGGCGGCGAAGCGGGCTTGGGCTACACTTTGGCCGAGCAGTGGCACGTAGACACGAGTCTCGCCTATGTGCGTGGGCGTAACCGCAGCGATGCCGCTGCGCTTGCACAACAGCCACCGCTGGAGGGCCGACTAAGCGTGAGTTACGCTGCGCCGCGCTGGTCGGTCGGGGCCTTGGCCCGTGCGGTCGCCGCGCAAAACCGCGTCGCAGTCGGGCAGGGGACAATCGCTGGACAAGACCTCGGACGTACGCCGGGGTTTGGGGTGCTCTCGCTCAACGCGGGTTGGCGTGTGACCGAGCGCGCGACGCTGACGGCGGGAGTCGATAACGTATTCGATAAAACTTACGCCGAGCATCTGAGCCGCGCGGGCGCAGCAGTAAATGGCTACCCGACGACCGCGCGGATTAACGAACCAGGCCGCACCTTGTGGACGACACTCAGGGTTTCTTTTTGAGCCGTAGCGCAGCGGTCAGTGGCCGCTCTCTCTGAGCTTCCACTGCGCGTGGGGCGGCAGGCTGTGCCTGCACCCGTTCAATTTGGGAATTGGCCCCGTCGCTTCGCGACGAAACCAATTCCCAAATTTGAAAGCATTCCTCCCTGTCGCGTTGCGACAGGGGGAGTAGAGTGATAACCCGTTTGGGCGAGGTGGGGGAAATCACGAGTAAACTCCCGCCTCCAAGTTTGGGTTCCTTTTCACAGAGCCGCTTGGTTGCTGTGCGAATGCACGGCAACCAAGCGGCTCTGTAAACGGGTGCAGCGATGGACGGTGGGCCAATATTTGACGACGGCTCGGCGACTAAGGTCGTCCTGTGCACGCCGTCAGGCCCGCCGCCAAATAAAACAGCCTGCGGCTGCGCTCCACGCGCAGTGGGGAAAATAGCCTGTTGCGTGATTTGGTAAAGTGCTGCGGTTTGGCAGTTTGAGTTATTCCTTGTTATGTCGCGAAAACCCAAACGCAGTCGCTCCTCCCGTTCTTCTTCGTCGCAACGGTTACGTTCTCGTGCGCCGCGCCGTTGGCGGCGGGCGAAGGTCTTTTTATGGGCGAACCTGGCCTTATGGGCGGCGATAGGCGGCTGGTTTCTCCTGCAGCCTGTCGAGCGGCAGCAGGAAGTGAAGCGACTCGTGGTCAATGCCGTGCAGGGCAAGAAGGATGTGACCGCTTTCGAAGTCGCGTGGGATTTGTGGCAACTGTATTACGGAAAGGACTACGTCGAGGTCGATGTGGCTGAGCGTGCCGCGCGCAAAACTGCGACCACATCGAGCGATCTGAATTATTTTTATGGTGGTGCACCAACGTCGGCCAGTGGCGCGCTGCGCATTCTGAAGAATACGGGCTATGCCGTGGGCTACAGTGATGCGCGGGGGAATCCACTCTGGGCGGCGTATGGGGTGAGCGACCGGCCTGTTACGGAGGTGCCGCCGCGCCCCGAGAAGTTTGTTGTCGATAGGCGCACGGTGGCGCGCGTGACGTCGGCGGCGTATACAGGCAGCGGTTACGATCGTGGGCACCTCGCGCCCAACTACGCGATCGCGCTCCACCACGGGGCGCGTGCTCAAGAGGAGACGTTTTTAATGTCCAACATCATTCCGCAGCGGCACGGGCTAAACGCAGGGCTTTGGAAAAAGTTGGAGCAGCGAATCGCGCGCAACTATCCCGCCCGTTTCGGCGAAGTGTGGGTCTTAGCGGGACCGATTTTTGGGAGGAACCCGCAGCGGCTTCGGGAGGATGTCGAAGTGCCCGAAGCCTGTTACATGATACTCGTCGATGAAAATGCGGGGCGGCTGCGGACGCTGGCTTTCATCTTTCCGCAGCAACCGCTCTCGGATGATCTAGCCGACTACTTGACGACGATTGACGAGATTGAGGCCAGGACGGGGCTAGATTTCTTTGGTGCACTGCCTGCTGCCACCCAGCACGCCCTCGAGTCCACCAAGGCCTCGCGCGTATGGTAGCCGCGTGCTCAGTGAGCGTTTCCGCTCACTCTCTCGCGTAGGGTGCAGGGTCACCGCTCCTTGAGCCGCGTGATCAGTGAGCGCCGAGCTCGGCTTTGGTTTCGGTGAATTTTTGGACGGCGTGGGCGAGTTCGTCGCGGCTGTGCACGGCGGAGACTTGCACGCGGATCCGCGCTTTGCCGAGCGGCACGACGGGATACGAAAAGCCGACGACGTAGATGCCTTTTCCCAAAAGCCGATCGGCAAAGCGTTGGGCGAGTGCGGCGTCGCCAAGCATTACGGGAGTGATGGGGTGTGTGCCGGGCAGAAGCGTAAATCCCGCTGCGCTGAGCTGCTCGCGAAAGAAGCGGGTGTTTTCGGCCAGTCGCGCGCGCAACTCGCCCGAACGGGTGAGCAGCTCCAAGGCCTTTAGCGAGGCCGCAGCGACCACGGGCGGGAGCGTGTTGGAGAAGAGGTAGGGGCGGGAGCGTTGGCGGAGCAGTTCTACGATTTCGCGACGCGCACTGGTGTAGCCGCCGCTCGCGCCGCCAAGTGCTTTGCCGAGCGTGCCGGTTAGGATGTCTACGCGGCCTTCGACGCCGCAGTGCTCGGGAGTGCCGCGTCCATTTGCACCGATGACGCCGACTGCGTGGCTGTCGTCGACCATCACGAGTGCGCCGTAGCGTTCTGCGAGGTCGCAGATGCCGCGCAGGTCGGCAATCGTGCCGTCCATCGAGAAAACGCCGTCGGTGGCGATGAGTTTGTGGCGTGCGCCGTTGGCATCGGCTTCGCGCAGTTTGGCTTCGAGGTCGGCGAGGTCGTTGTTTTGGTAACGGTAGCGGCGCGCGCGGCAGAGCCGGACGCCATCGATTATGGAGGCGTGGTTGAGCGCGTCAGAAAGGATGGCGTCTTCGGGGCCGAGGAGCGTTTCAAAGAGGCCGCCGTTGGCGTCGAAACAGGAGGCATAGAGGATCGTGTCCTCCATGCCGAGGTAGTGGCTGAGCGCAGCTTCGAGGTCGCGGTGGAGCGTCTGTGTGCCGCAGATGAAGCGCACGGAGGCGAGCCCGTAGCCCCAGCGGTCGAGCGCGGCATGTGCCGCGGCGACGAGTTCGGGGTGGTTGGCGAGGCCGAGGTAGTTGTTGGCGCAGAGATTAAGGAGTGCGTGTGGCGTATCGGAGGAGGCACTACTCTTGGTCGCGCCGAGCATCGTGCCATAGGGCGGCGCAACCTGCACTTGTGCGGCTTGCGGCGTGGTGATGAGCCGTTCGCGCTTGGTCGTGCCAGCGGTGTCGATTTCGGCGAGTGTGGCGCTGACTTGGGTTTTGAATTCGGGGCTGAGCATGGGGGGCGCTGACTCTTTTTATGGGCGAGGCGCAGTGTGGGCGCCCCGCCGGAGGGGTTGGGGAAACTTAATGGGCGGTTTTCCGCGTTTTTTTGGGGGAGTTGGGTTAGGGCAGCGTTTTAATCGTCCCAAGTGAGGATGATTTTTCCGCTCTTGCCGGAGCGCATGAGGGCGAAGGCGTGCTCGAAGTCGCGGTAGTGAAAGCGGTGCGTGATGACGGGCGATATATCGAGCCCGCTCTGAATCATGGCGGTCATCTTATACCAAGTCTCATACATCTCGCGTCCGTAGACGCCTTTGATGGTGAGCATGTTAAAGACGACCTTGTTCCAGTCTACGGGGGCGGCATCAGGCATGATGCCGAGTAGCGCGATGCGCCCGCCGTGTGTCATGTTATCAATCATCGCGTCGAGTGCGCGCGGGTTACCCGACATTTCGAGTCCGACGTCGAAGCCTTCGTGCATGCCGAGTTCGCGCTGCACGTCTTGGAGCTTTTCGCGGGAGGCATCCACCGTGTGCGTCGCCCCCATCCGCGAAGCCAGCGCGAGCCGGTCGGGGTTGACGTCGCTAACGACGACTCGGCGTGCGCCGACATGGCGGGCGATCGCGGCAGCCATGCAACCGATGGGCCCCGCACCGGTTATCAATACGTCTTCGCCCACGAGGTCGAACTGGAGCGCGGTATGCGTGGCGTTTCCCAGCGGGTCGAAGCAGCTCAGCACGTCGAGCGGGATGGCGGGGTCTACGTGCACCGCGTTGGCGGCAGGGATGCAGAGGTATTGCGCGAAGGCGCCGTCGCGGTTGACGCCCACGCCTTGTGTATCGCGGCAGAGGTGGCGGCGACCGGCGAGGCAGTTGCGACACATGCCGCAGACGATGTGGCCCTCGCCATCGACTAGGTCGCCCGGCGCGAAGCCTTTTACATTGGCCCCGACTCGATCAATCGTGCCGACGAATTCGTGCCCGATAATCATCGGCGGGCGGATGGTCTGCTCGGCCCAGTGGTCCCAGTTGTAAATGTGTAGGTCGGTGCCGCAGATGGAGGTCTGCTTAATTTTGATGAGCACATCGTTGATGCCAGGCTCGGGAATCGGCGCATCGATCAGCGCGAGCCCGGGGCCGGGCGTGGTTTTGGCAATGGCGCGCATATGAGGCGGCCTGCGGCCTCGGCCATTTTGACGACGCCCGCTGAGCGCCTGCGGCGGTGTCGGGGGAGGGGAAGAGAGTGGGGGCTGGCGAGTCGGGGCACTCATAAGCCAGAAGGCAGATTGGGTTGAGGTAAAGAGAAGCGCCCCTGCGTCAGTCGGGAAGCACGTGCGGCGTGCCTTATCCTGTCGTGCGAGCGTGACTGTCAGTGCCACAGGGCGCACTGGCGCTAAAGGTTTCTTTGATAATGGATTTTGCGTAGTCCCAGAGCGCCGGGGAGCCCGCAGCGATGTGCGCGTTTCGCTCAAGGACGCGGTCTTGGGTGATGCCGTGTTTTTGCCACGCTGCGCCGCCGGTCAAGGTGTTGAGGAGGATAGGGTTTAGCCGGTCGCAGGCTGTGGCGAAGCGCGCTTCGGGCGTCTCCTGCGCCTCAAACTCGTCCCAGAGTGCGCGATACTCTCGCGCTTGGTCTTCGGGCAGTAGCCCGAAGATCCGATCTGCGGCGCGGGCCTCGCGAGCGTGTTGGTCGGTCCTGTTCACCTCGTCGTAGGCGAAGGTGTCGCCTGCATCGATTTCCACGAGGTCGTGAATCAGGGCCATTTTGAGGACGCGCAGCACATCGAGTGGCTGGCCCAGTTCGCCTATGGCATGCTCGGCGAGTGTCATGACCATCAGGGCGAAGTGCCACGAGTGCTCGGCAGTGTTTTCGGCGCGGCGGCTCTGGCTGGTGAGCGTTTGCCGCGTGATTTCCTTCAACTTATCGGCCTCGATGATGAACCGTATCTGTTGCTCTAGGCGTGTCATGCTGGACAGGGTGGCTTTGGCGTTCGCGCGTGTCGCGTGTGCGAAGGGTGGTCCCCGACAAAATCGGGGGAGAAATTACCCTGCGTGTTTCATTTTGTCGCGTGAGCGTCAATGGCAGAGGCGCCAAACCTCCCCCCACCTAGAGGGGGTAGGTTTGGCGCGGGCGTTGACAGAGGTTTTCATTGCTTTGGCCCAAGCGGAGACTTTCACTCGCCGCCTTTTTTCAAGAAAGCTTCTCACTGATGAAAATCCTCGTTGCCGATAAAGTCTCGCCTAAGGGAGTGGAATACCTGCGCCAGCAGCCGGGTTTGAGTGTCGTCGAGGCCTATGGCTCCACGCCTGAGCAAGTCCTTGGCCTCGTGGGCGATGTGCACGCCATCATCGTTCGCAGCGAGACGAAGATCACCGCCGAGGTGATCGCTGCGGCCCCGTTGCTCAAAGTCGTGGGCCGCGCGGGTGTGGGCGTGGATAATGTCGATGTCGAGGCGGCGACTGATCGCGGCGTCATCGTCATGAACACGCCTTCGGGGAACACGATAGCGACTGCGGAGCTCACCTTTACGCACATCCTTTGTGGGGCGCGGCCTGTGCCGCAGGCCGCAGCGTCGATGCGCGAGGGCCGTTGGGATCGCAAAAACTTCTCGGGCGGCGAGCTGTTTAGAAAAACGCTCGGTGTCGTCGGCCTAGGCCGTATCGGCGGCGAGGTGGCCAAGCGCGCTCAAGCCTTCGGCATGCGTGTAATCGCCTACGACCCGTATCTCGCACCCAGCCGCGCGAAGGCGATGCAGGTGGAGGGCGTCTCGCTCGACACGCTTCTCGTGCAGAGTGACTACATCACCGTGCACATGCCGCTAACTGAGGCGACGCACCACATGATCGACGAGGCGGCGCTCGCGAAATGCAAACACGGCGTCCGGCTTTTCAACTGCGCGCGCGGCGGCATCATCAAGGAGACCGCGCTCATCGCCGCGCTCCAATCCGGCCAAGTCGCCGCCGCCGGGCTCGACGTGTATGAGGACGAGCCACTCGCTGCCGATAGCCCCCTGCGCTCGCTCCCCGGGCTCACGCTTACGCCGCACCTCGGGGCTTCGACGGCGGAGGCGCAAGAGAGCGTGGGCATCGAAGTGGCCGAGCAAGTCGCCGATGTGCTCCAGGGCGGTGTCATTCGCAATGCGGTTAACATGCCCTCGCTCGACGCCGCCGCGCTCAAGACGCTGGGCCCCTACATGGAGCTTGGCCAAAGCCTCGGTGCACTCGTTCAGCAACTCGGCCCGAAGCAAATCGACTCGCTCAACATCACTTACTGGGGCCGCGTGATCGACCTCGATGCCAACGCGATCACCCGCGCTATCCAGCGCGGCTTCCTGCGCCGGATCAGCGGCGAGGCGATTAACTACGTCAACGCGCCGGTCGCCCTCAAGCGTCTCGGCGTGCAATCGAAGGTGCTCAAATCCACGGACGAAGTGGACTACACTGAGCTTATCTCGGTCGAAGCGGTCGCGCCGGACGGCACCGTCGCGGCGGCGAAAGGCACGCTCGTTGGCAAGACCGGCAAGGCGCGCGTGGTCGAGATCAACAACCGCGAGGTCGAGGTCGAGGCGGTGGGCAAGCTCCTCATTATCGAAAACCAAGACCAGCCTGGGATGATTGGCTATGTGGGTAACCTGCTCGGGCGCGACCGCGTGAACATTGCCAACATGTCGCTCTCCCGCACGGGCCCAGGGGAGACGGCGCTCATCGTCATCAATCTCGACAGCGAGCCTAGCGCGGAGACTCGTGCCGAGCTTAAGGCGAACCCCGCGATCAAGATGGCCAAATTTGTGCAGATCTAACGCTAACGTGAGACGCGCTGCCCGCAGTTCCTCATCGCTCGTCGGCACGGCAAACACACTTGCCGCCGCCTGCGCTTGCGCACCAGTCGCCACCAAGACTTGCGCGCCAACCGCCGGCCACGCTTGCGCACTTTTCGTAGCCCATGCTAGCGCAGCACACTTCGCCTGTGCCGCGCACTTGTCGCATTCCTCATGAGCCTCCTTTTTGCTGCTGCCGTTCTCGGGTATCTCTTAGGGGCAATTCCCTTTGGCTACCTCGTCGCGCGGGCGAAGGGCGTAAACATCTTTGAGGTCGGCAGCAAAAGCCCGGGGGCGACCAATGTGCGCCGCACGCTCGGCCCCGCAGCGGGCAACCTCGTTTTTGCGCTCGATGTGCTAAAAGGCGCACTCGCCGCGTGCTGGGCCTTACACGCGCACAGCAGCGTAACGCTCAACGCGGCGGCCCTCGGCCTGCCTGCGCTCGGCTCGGTCGATATTGCGGGCACGAGTTGGTATCCACTCGGGGCTGCCGGACTCGTCGGCGCATTACTCGGGCACAGCTTCTCGTGTTTTACGAAGTTTCGCGGCGGCAAAGGTGTGGCCACTGGCGCGGGCGGCGTGCTTGTGCTCGTGCCGATCGCGGGAGGCATCGGCGCGCTGCTCTGGGGGGCGACGTTTTACGCGACGCGCTACGTGTCGCTCGCCTCGATGCTCGCCGCGCTCTCGCTGCCGCTCTCCACTTGGGCACTCGGGCGACCTGGCTGGCTCGTTGGCGTGACGACCCTCATCGCGCTCTTCGTCATTTACCGCCACCGCGAGAATTGCCGCCGCCTGCTTGCAGGCACTGAAAACCGTTTTGCGAAAAAACAGCGCCCTTCAACACCCGCGCCGCCCGTTGCCGGCGCATGACCGACCCACAACCAAACGACACCCCGCATGAGTAAGGACACTAGCATTAACATCGGCCTTTGTGGCTTCGGCACTGTGGGGCAGGGCGTTTGGAAGCACCTTGAGCAAAACCGCGCCGAGCTCGCCGCTCGTCTCGGTGCACCGCTACGCATCGCCGCGATCGCGGTGCGCGACCCCCAGCGCAAACGCGCGGTCAAGCTTCCGCCCAAACTCTTGCGCGAGGACCCGCTCGAAATCGCCACTGCACCCGACATCCCAATCGTGTGCGAACTCATGGGCGGCACGGACCTTGCGCACCGCGTGACGCTCGCCGCATTGCGCGCTGGGAAAATCGTCGTCTCAGCGAACAAAGCACTCATTTGCGAGCACGGCGCGGAAATCTTCGCGACCGCGCGCAAACACGGTGGGCACTTCTTTTTCGAGGCCAGCGTCGCGGGCGGCATCCCTATCATCAAGGCCCTGCGCGAGGGATTAGTCGCCAATCGCTTTCCGCAAATTTACGGCATCCTCAACGGCACGTGTAACTACATCCTTACGCAGATGGAGGAGCGCGACGCGCCCTACGCCGAAATCCTCAGCGAGGCCAAGGCGATGGGCTATGCCGAGGCCGACGAGTCGCTCGATGTCGGCGGTTGGGACGCCGCGCACAAGGCGGCCGTCCTCGCTTGGTTGGCACACGGGCTGTGGGTTCCGCCCTCGCGGATGATTGTCGAAGGCATTGAGCGCGTGACGCCCGCCGACTTTAAAAACGCCGCCACGCTCGGCTACAGCATCAAGCTCCTAGCCATCATCACGCGAGACTTCGCCAGCAACGAAGTCTCGGTCAAAGTGCATCCCGCGCTGCTCCCCGACCACGACGTGATTGCGAGCGTCAACGGCGTCTACAACGCGATTTCCGTCACGGGTGACGTCGTCGGCACGACGCTCTATATTGGCAAAGGGGCCGGACAAGATGCGACCGCCAGCGCAGTGATTAGCGATATCGCCGATGCCGTCGCGCTCCTGCGCAGCGGCAAATGCGTGCACCTCAATTCCGAAGTTGCGCCGCTGCCCGCCGAGCAAGCGAGTGCGGGGAAGAGCGGCGAAGGGAGTGTCGCCGCTTCGGCCGTGACGCTCGCCCCTCTGGAGCGCATCCACGGTCGCTATTACTTGCGACTCACGGTGCGCGACGAGCCGGGCGTCCTCGCACATATCGCCTCGATCATGGCGCAGCACGCGGTGAGCATTGCCAGCGTGTTGCAGACGCCTTCGGAAGATCCCGAAATGGCCTCACTCGTTCTCACCACGCACGACGCCAACGAACGCGCGATGCGCGACACGCTGCACGAGCTCTCGCGCCTAAAAGTCGTCAACGGTGCGCCGCTGCTCCTGCGTATTTGCGAGTTTAATACGTAAGCAAAGCTCGCGCCAAATCGCCGTATCCGTGTAGCCCTACTTTTCTCCAAACCCTTTTACGTTTTTTCAAAAAACAACCCACATGCCACGCATCGTTCAAAAATACGGCGGCACCTCGGTCGGTGACGTCGAACGCATCAAAAAAGTCGCCGAGCGGATCAAGGCCACACGCGAGCGCAGCGGCTCGGTCGTCGCCGTGGTATCTGCCCGAGCGGGCGTGACCAACGAGCTGCTCGCCCGTGCCCGCTCAGTGAGTGAGCAGCCGCCGCGTGAGCGCGAGCTCGACCAGCTCCTCGCCGTCGGCGAGCAAGAGACTTGCGCCCTCATGGCCATGGCCCTGCACGGGCTCGGGCTTGAGGCGGTCAGCTATACCGGTGCGCAGGCCGGTATCCGCACGGATAACGTGCACACGAGGGCGAAGATTAGGATGATCGACCCGGCGGCCATTGAGCGCGACCTCGCCGCCGGCCGCGTGGTCATCGTCGCCGGGTTCCAAGGCATCAACGACCACGGGCACACGACCACCTTTGGCCGCGGAGCTTCCGACCTGAGCGCGATCGCGCTCGCAGCCGCGCTGAAAGCCGACAAGTGCGAAATCTACACCGATGTCGATGGCGTCTACACCGCAGACCCGCGCGTCGTGCCCGATGCACGCAAGCTCGACGAAATCGCCTACGACGAGATGCTCGAACTCGCCTCTTCGGGCTCGAAAGTCATGATGTCGCGCTCCGTCGAGCTCGCCAAAAAATACAACGTCATTTTTGAAGTCCGCTCCTCCTTTAACTACAACCCGGGAACCATCGTGAAAGAAGAAGTCGCCTACATGGAGAAGGTCGTCGTGCGCGGCGTCGCCGTCGATAAAGACCAAGCCAAGGTCATCGTGAGCAACATTCCCGACAAGCCCGGCACGGCGGCGAGCGTCTTCCGTGCGCTGGCCGATGCCAACGTGAACGTCGACATGATCGTGCAAAACGTCGGCCGCGGCGGCGTCGCCAACCTCACCTTTACTGTGCCCCAAGGCGACTCGCACAGAGCCGTCGAGACGCTGCAGCCCGTTTTGGCCGAACTCGGCGGCGGCGAGGTCTCAATCCAAGACCACATCGCCAAACTTTCCGTCGTCGGTGTCGGCATGCGCTCGCACTCCGGCGTGGCCGCGACACTTTTCCAGACGCTCGCCGCGGCGGGCATCAACATCGAGATGATCAGCACTTCGGAGATAAAAATCTCGATCGTGCTCGACCAATTGCGCGCGGACGACGCGGCGCGGCTCGCGCACGCGGCGTTTCACTTGGACGCCGCAGTCTAGCCGTCCTCCAGCGCACTCGTTTCCTCCTTCCTTCGCCGCTATGCGCTTCATCTCGACACGCGGGCTCGCTGAGCCGCTAGGGTTTTCTGACGCAGTCGCCACCGGGCTCGCACCGGATGGCGGGCTCTTTTTGCCCGAGACCTTGCCCGACCTCTCGGCGCAGTGGGCGCAGTGGGCGGGGCTCGGCTACGCGGAGCTGTGCTACGAATTTATAAAGCTTTTCGCGACGGACATCTCCCCGGACACGCTGCGCGAAATTGTCCGCAAGTCGTATCAGCATTTCGACCATGCGCAGACTGCACCGCTCGTCGCGCTCGATAGCAGCACCTACGTGCTGGAGCTTTTTCACGGGCCGACGCTCGCCTTTAAAGACTTCGCGATGCAGCTGCTCGGGAACCTCTACGAGCACCAGTGCGCGCAGCGCGGCGAGTCGATCAATGTCCTCGGCGCGACCTCCGGCGACACTGGCGCGGCGGCGATTCATGCGCTCCTCGGCAAACCGGGCACTGCGATTTTTATCCTCTATCCAGACGGCCGCGTATCGCCGCTCCAAGAGCGGCAAATGACCTGCACGGGTGCGGACAACGTCTTTGCGCTGGCGATTGATGGCTCTTTTGACGATGCGCAGGCCGCACTCAAAACCATCTTTGGCGATACTGCATTTCGGCTCAAAAACCGGCTCTCGGCGGTCAACTCGATCAACCTCGCTCGCGTGCTCGCTCAGTGCGTTTACTACCTTTACGCGTGGCTCCAGCTGCCGAGCGAGGCGCGGGAGCGGGCGGAGTTCGTCGTTCCCACTGGGAATTTTGGAAACGTCCTCGCGGGCTGGCTCCTTCGGCGAATGGGCGTTCCCATCCCCGGTTTTAAAGTTGCGACCAACCAAAACGACATCCTCTACCGGCTCTTCACGACGGGCGAGTATCGCGTCGCCGAGGTGCAGCCTAGCCTCGCGCCCTCGATGGACATCCAAGTCGCCTCGAACTTCGAGCGCTTCCTTTATTATCAGTTAGGGAGCGACGCGGCAAAAGTGCGCGAGGTGATGGCCGCCTGCGCAAAGGACGGCGTGTATCGCTTTGAGGACTTTGACCGCAGCGCCTTTAGCGCGAGCCGCTGCACAGATGCGGAGATTCCCGAGATCATCGCCCGCGTGCGCCGTCGCTATGGCTACCTCGTAGACCCGCATACGGCCTGTGCGTTTAAGGAACTCTCGCCCGAAAAAGTCAGCGTTGTCCTCGCGACGGCCAGCCCGACGAAGTTTCCCGAAACGATTGGTGAGGCGATTGGCGCAGAGCCCAAGCACCCGCGCCTAGAGGTTTTAGGCAAGCTCCCCATCGTGAAACACCGGCTCCCCGCGAGCGTGAAAGCGATTACCGATTTCGTCGAAGCGCATGCCGTGTAGCGACTGGGCGCGGATTGGCTCAAGGCCATGCGATCCGTGCTGCGCCTCCGTTTTCGCCACCCAACAAGTCTACTCCCAACGGCTCCTTCCACTTCGCTAGCGCTGGCTTAGGGCGTCAGCGATTTTTGCATTAACGGGGCGATACGTGAGGCGGCGATCCCGCTCCAGATTTCGAGGGCTTTTGCGCCTTGATGGACGAGCATCGAAAGTCCGTTGGCGCGGGGGAGGCCGAGTTTGCGTGCGCGGTGGAGCAGGGGCGTTTCCGGCGGATTGTAAATCATGTCGTAGACGCCTGCGGGGCGTGGCAGTGCAGGGAGGTCGATCGGCATCGGGTCGCTTTCACGTAGCCCTGCCGAGGTGGCATTGATGACGAGTGCGTGTGCGGGTAGGTCGTCGGGAACCCGCGCGGGCGAAAATCCGTGAAGACGGTTTTTTTCGCCGCGGCGACTTTTGTCGGCCAGCGGTGCAAGCTCACTCAACAGGGTTTCCAAGTTGGCGGCGGTGCGGTTGGCGATCCAGAGCGAGGGGCAACCTTGGGCGAGGCACTCGACGGCTGCGCCACGTGCTGCGCCACCAGCACCGAGAAGAATGACGGGCTGCCCACTTAGATCGAGCCCGAGCGTTTCGCGCACGGCAGCGGCGAGCCCATAACCATCGGTATTAAAACCCTGCCAGCCGTCGCCAAGACTGTCGCACTGGTCGCCGCCCGCGTGTGCGGGTTGATCGTCATTTGCGCCACCGAGTCGCCGCAGGGTGTTGACGGCACCAATTACGCGGGCTGCGGGATCGATTTCGGCGACATGCGCGAGGGCGAGCACCTTGTGAGGGATGGTGAGGTTGAGCCCAAGAAACCCGCGTTTGCGAAGGAGCCGCAAGGCACGCGGCAAGTCTGCGGGCGGCACATCAATGGCGTAGTAACGCCAATCGGCTAGCTGCGGTGCCTCCTTAGCAAGCGCGGCGAGTGCGCCGTTGTGCATTTGGGGCGAGAGCGAATGCGCAATCGGATGCCCGAGCACAGCGAGCGAGGTCTGCGCAAACGACAGATCGCCCTGCTCTAAATCTGCGAGCGTGAGCACCCGCTGCGTATCAGTAATCCCGTGACTCATCCGGCGATGCTACGCGTCCCTTTCCGCATTCAACAATCCGCAAGACTTACATTTTTCGGATTGGCGACGGCTCAGCCCGAAGGGACGGACAGATTTTGGACGCAGCACGCGCGCGTGCTGCGCCCAATACAAACGGCCTGCGAGCGTTAGAACTTATAGGTTACAGAGCCCGCGAAGGCGCGCGGGTTGGCGACTTGGATGATATTCCACGAGAGCGCGGAGTAGTAGAGCTTGTCGGTGAGGTTGGTGACATCGACTCGATAGCTCCACGGGCCGCGTTCGTAGCCGATGTACGCATCGACGAGTGTGCGCGCGGGCAGGTAGCCGCGTGGCTGGATGGGGACGCCCATCGGGGTGAGGCCTGAGACGTTTTCCACGGAGCGTTTGCTGCTCCAGTTGGCACCGAGTCCGGCGGAGAGGCCGGCGAAGCGCCCCGTAGTGAATTCGTAGCGGACGAAGCCGGAGGCCATGTTCTCGGCAGAGCCGCGCAGCATGACGCCGTTGGGGTCACGGTTTTTGGTGTCGGAGGCACTGGCGATAATCGAAAGCTGCGGGGTGATGGAGCCCATGATTTGCAACTCGTAGCCGCTGGCTTTGCGCGAGAGCACGAGATCGGGCAGGAGCACCGGCGGCGGGGGTACGACGACGTTGAGCGGGTTGAAGACTGTGTAGCCGGTTTGCTCGATTTCGTAGTAGGCGAGGCTGGCAAGGATGCGTCCCTCGAAGAGTCGGAGCTTTAGGCCGACCTCGTCTTGCGTGCCTTCGGAGAAGGGATCGCGGCCTTCGTAGGTCTGCTGGAAGTTATTGGCAGGGACGGCGTTTTCGCTGTGTCCGTAGTAAACGGATACATTTGCGAGGGGTTTGAGGATGATGCCGTAGTTGTAGGTCGCCTTCGAGCCGGAGCCGGGGTACATCATGCCGGCGGGCGCGGTCGCGGTGGCGGCGGAGAGTTTGTTGCCGAAGACGCCGTTGTAGCTGGAGTGAGAGACCCCGCCAGAGAGGACGAGTCGGCTATCGAGGAACTCTAGACTTTGCGTAAGGTAGCTTTGGTAACTCGTGGTGATGCCCCGGCGATCGGTGTTGTTTGGGTAGGTCGTGACTGGCTCGTGAGGTACGTTATCGACCGTGAAGTCGGGGAGTTCTTGGCGGCGGGATTGGATGTTGTGGTGGGAGTAGGAGTAGGCGAAGCCGACGAGGGTGGAGGATTTTACAAGGTCGTTATCGACGATGTACGACCAATCGTTTTGCAGGTCGCGATAGCGTCCTTCGACAGCTTCGTAGGTGCCGACGTGCTGGAAGACGTTGCTCGGCTGCGGAGCTGGGCCGGAAACCCAGTTTGGGTTAGCTGGATCGGCCGAGGTGTTTTGCCAGCGGACGCCGCCTTCCCATTTTCCAGTAAAGGGGTTGATGCTGCCTCCGGGGGTGTCGAGGCCCCAGCGGAAATCGCCATTGGGGTGCGTGGATTGAGCGAGGCGACCGGCGAGCCGCACGGAGAGGCGATCGGTGATCACCGAGGTGAGTAACATCGTGACGGTGTTTGAGCGGCTCATCCGGTAGGAGTATTCCTCGCCCGGGGCGGCGCTGAAATCGAGCGGTACGCCGGGCATGGTGCGGAAAGCATCGTCGGGGCCGACCATCGGATCCATCGGGATGCCTTCGAGGTTGGAGGTGCGCGCGTCGTAGTATTCGTAGCGCAGCGTTAGGTTGGTCGCGGGGGCGATGCGCCAAGTCAGCGAGGGGGTGACAAGCAGCGACTCGCGGAAAGTACCCTGCACCCAGCTTTTGTTGTCTTGGGCGGCGGCGATGAGACGGTAGGCGAAGCGGTCGTTGATGGGGCCGGTGACGTCGGCCTCGACGCGGTTCGTTTCGTACTCGCCGAGTTGCGCCTTGAGCGAGCCGCCAAAGGCCCACTGCGGTTTCTTGGTTACGAGGTTGATCGATCCGCCCGGGACACCTGCGGGTTGGAGCACCGAGTCAGGTCCTTTGCTGATTTCCATGCGGTCGATGGCGGCGTGATCGTAGTTGGACTGCGAGGGCGTCGAGAAGCCATCGACGAGTCGCGAGCCCATGGCGAAGCCGCGGATGTTGGCGCGGTCTTGGGCGTTGGGGATGGTCGCATCGTTAATGCCCGCGACGTATTTGGCGGAGTCGAAGATCCGATTGCCGCCGATGTCGGCCACGAAGTCGCTAGTGAGTACGGTGACGGTCGAAGGCGTGTTGAGGACGTTCGTGACGATGCGCCCGCCGGAGGCCGCTTCGTCGGCCTGGTAGCGTGCGGGTTGGTAGGAGGAGACCTCAAAGGGCGATAGGATGACGGTCTCTTCGGATTCAGCGGCGCGGGCACTGGCGGGTGATTCGCCGGAGCTGCGTTGGGCAAAGCCAATTGGGGCAGTGCAAAGAAGGAATGCTGCGCAGGCGACGCGCAGCGGCGTGTTTCTTTTCATGGGGTAGGGGTATTGGGGTTTAGGGGTAGAGCGCGACCGCCGCTAAGCGGCAACGCCGAGTCGAACCGAACCCAGAACTACGATTTTTGCGCAACGCAAACCTGCGCATCTGCGTAATATTTCCGAAGTGCCGTGACGGTCGACTAACGAACCCAAGCGCAAGCCTCGCCGTTCACGACGAGGTCAAGCGAGGCAGTCTTTTTATGGAGCCGAAGGCTCCCCTGGCTTGTGAGGAGAAGCTCCGACCGCAGGGGCGGAGTTCTTCACAGTCAGCCATGCGCCGCCGGCGTGCCGTACGGTTTTAGGGCAGCACTTTTAGATCTGCGGCAGGGACGGGCACGAGGAGCCCTTGTTGAAGGACGTCGATTGAGAGAAGCACGCCGCTGGTGTTTCCGCCGCCACTGCCGTGGTGTTTGCCGCTCGATTCGGGGGCTTCGACAAAGCCCTCAACGCCTTTGAGCGGGCCGCTGATGATGCGCACGCGGCGGCCTTTGGTGAGGAGCGGTTTGAGCGTGAAATCGAGTCCGGAGGCGAGGAGTGCGCGGATATCGTCGAGCTGCGCGAGGAGGCGAGGGACGTCCTCCACTTCGAAGGCGCGCGCGAGCAGGTCTTGCTGATAAATGAGCGGCTTTTTCTCGGGCGGAATTTTAGCAAAAACGTAGCCGGGGAAGAGCGGTTTGGTAAAAACTTTGATACGCGCGCCGTAGCGGCGCTCGCTCCTCACGAGTGGCAGGTAGTGCTCGAAGCCGTGCGCCTGCATCAGCGCGGCAACCTTTTTTTCGCACCTCGGTTTGCAATGACACACCCACCACAGCGGCAGGCTGTTTTTATCGGGCGCGTTGTCCTCGCCTCCGCGTTCTTGAACGGGGGGCTCGCCGTTACAGGCCGGGGCCGCTGGTCCTTCGCTGTTTCCCTTCAAAGCCATTGCGCGATTTGGTCGAGGGCTTCGGCGTAGCCGTTAAACCCTTTGCCACTGATCATGACGCGGCAGGCGCCGGCGGTCATCGAGTGGTGGCGAAATTCTTCCCGCGCTTTGATGTCCGAGATATGCACCTCGACGGCGGGCAGGGCGGAGGCCGAGAGCGCGTCGCGCAGCGCGATACTGGTGTGTGAGTAGGCACCGAAGTTAACGATGAAGCCCGCCACGCCGGAATCCGTCAGTGAGTGGATTTTATCGACGAGTGCGCCTTCGCTGGCCGACTGGAAAAAGCGCGTCGCGAAGCCGCGCTGCTCTGCCTCTGTGCGGATAAAGGCCTCTAAGTCGGCGAGTGTGGCGTGTCCGTAAACTTGCGGCTCGCGTTTGCCGAGGCGGTCGAGGTTGGGGCCGTGGAGGATGGCGATGGTTTTCATAGTGCGTGGCGTCGCGCCCAAGCGGGCGGCGGTGGCGGGCGTTTTTCTAAAGTGGGTTCTCCGTCTCAATAAATTCCCAAGGCAACTCGAAGCGGTTGGCGAGTTCGGCGGCGAGTGCGCGCACGCCGTGGACTTCCGTAGCATAGTGGCCGCAGAGGTAGAGGTTGAGCCGAGCTTCTTGGGCGAGGTTAAAGTGCTCCTCGCGCAGCTCGCCAGTGATGAGTGTATCGACGATTGCCCTCCCGTCGTGGCCGACGAGTTCGCGCAATGCGCTGTTGCCGCTGCCGCTGCATAGAGCGACTTCGCGCGGTGCCTCGGCCCCGTAGCAAATCGCCGTGACTTGGCGGTAGTGTTCGCGCAACCGGGCTTCGAGCGCGTCGCGCGTCAGCGTGTTTCGGCAAATGAGCCCAATGTCGCCCCCCGGGTTAGGCGCGAAGCCGCGCTCGGGGCCGAGCCCGAGTTGGCGAGCGATGAGTGCGTTGTTGCCGATTTCTGGATGGGCATCGAGGGGCAGATGGCTGGAGTAGAGCGCACAGTCGGCGCGCAAGAGCGTCGCTACGCGTTCGTAGACGGGGCCGACGATCGGGCGGGGCATATCCCAATACATGCCGTGATGCACGATGAGGAAATCAATGCCTGCGGCGGCCGCTTTTTGGAACGGGATGAGGCCTGCATCGACAGCGGCCCCGATGCGTGTGACCTTGCCCGAGTTGTCCATTTGCAGTCCGTTGTGCGCGGCGGGCGCATCGACGAAGGCAGTGCGGCGGGTGCGTTGGTCACAATAGGCGACGAGTTCGGCAGTCGTTGGCATGGTCTCAGACAGACTGGAGCGGCGCACAAAAGTTTCGAGGTGGATTTTCCTAAAACAGCGGCCTACCGCTTTGCGCCCATGAGTGAAGCCAACGCGTCATCTGAGTCTCTCCCTTCCCGCAATTCGCCAGTCGAGCTAATCGCGGAGGCGGCGGGAAAGTTCGGACGCCGTCCCACTTGGGATGAATACTTCATGGCGACCGCGGTGTTGATTTCGACGCGCTCGTCTTGCGAGCGGCTCAACGTGGGCTGCGTAATCGTTACGGCGGGAGAGTCGCACAAAAACCGAATCGTCGCCGCGGGCTACAATGGGCACTTGCCCGGCTCTCCGCATACCTCGCGGATGCGAGACGGTCACGAGCAAGCGACCGTGCATGCCGAGCAAAACGCGATTTCGGATGCGGCGCGGCGCGGCTCGTCTGTCGAAGGCTGCACCGCCTACGTGACGCATTACCCGTGTATCAACTGCGCCAAGATCCTCGCCTCGGCGGGCATTGCGAAAATTTGCTACCGGCTCGACTACCATAATGACCCGCTGGTGAAACCGATGCTCGCGGAGGCCGGTATCGAAATCGTGCAGCTAGGCGAGGCGGCAAGCTAAGTGGCGGGCAGTTGCGCACGGCCCCTTGTCTGTCGGGCCACTTAGCTAATCCTTGCCGAGGATGCCCCCGTTTTGACACAAAAAAACCGCAGCGTCCGAAAAAGACCGTCTGCGGTTTGGAGAAACGAGTGACTGCGCGCTCGCTGCAGGGTGCGGCCGCGCTGCGTCGGCTTTTGGGGCTTTACGCTTTTTGGACGAGACCCGCCTTGAGCGCCTTTACCGAGACGAGCATCCGCTTGGTGCCCCCGTTGGGCAGTTTTACGCGGATGCGCTGGAGATTTGGCCGGAAGGTCCGGGGCGTGATGGCCGTGATATGCGTGCCGATGCCGCCGCTCTTTTTCGCAATGCCTTTGCGGTGAATGATGCGACCCTTGGTCGGGCGTTTGCCAGTGATTGCACAGATTTTGGCCATGTCTCGGTGTAGTGTTAAGCGGTGGTGAGTCTGGTGAAAAAGGGGCCGATTAGAGGGCTCAGAAACGCCGAAGCAAGGACATTCATAGTGAGTCACTGCTTCCCATACTCACTGAGTGCCACTACGCGTGGGGCGGCAGCGTGTCGCTGCACCCGTTCAATTTGGGATTTCTCATCGCGCTATCGCGCGAAAGCGAAATCCCAAATTTGAAAGGCTTCCCCCTGTCGCGTTGCGACAGGGAGAGTAGTAAAAGGGAAAGTAGAGTGATAACCCGTTTGGGCGAGGTGGGAAAAATCACTAATAAACTCCCGCCTCCAAGCGGCTTTGTAAATGGGTGCAGCGATGGACGGCGGGCCAACGAGCCCGCCGCCAAATAAAACAGCCTGCGGCTGCGCACCACGCGTAGTGGTACATCCTGTCGTCATCCTGTCGTTATTCTTTTATCGGGATGGGGAGGCGCTGGGTTGTGGCGTTGTAGTGGGTATCAATTACGGTCGCTTCGAGGAAGGAGCTAGAGCCGACTTCTTCGGTGTTGAGCTCGATGACGAAGGTTTCGCGTTTGCCGTCGAGGATACCGTCGAGTGTTTGGGTGAATTCGTAGCGGTTGCCGTTATTGAGCCGGATTTCTGCGCCGAGGAGCAGCGAGTCGAGGTCTTGCGCGACGAGGCTGATGCTGAGCCCGCCGTCTGCGGTGCGCAGGATTTCCCTAGTGAGAATTTCGGGCGGGCTGTGGTCGATGACGAAGGACTCGCCTTCAAAGCTCACGCTGAGTCGCTGCTCGACTGGGCGTGGGGCGGTTTCGCGGACTTCGAGCTTGGTGCGGTAGCGACCTTCTTTCATCCCATCGGTGTTGAAGACGGCGTAGCGCTGGGTGGAGTCCACGAGGACGGGTTGCCAATCGGTGTCGCTCGGGCCGCGTATCGAGAGCGTGCTAAGGAGCGCATCGTCGTTTGGGTCGCTCAAGTCCCAGACGATGACGCGGGTCCTGCGGTGGAGTGGGGTGCTGCTGGCGGCGGCGAGGTCTTCGCGGTAGCCGATACTGGGCGTACTTTCAGCGAGTTTGCGTAAAGTGTCGGTGCCGTTGCGCGCGTTGCTAAGCGGGAGAACGGCGAACTTTGTGAGCTGCGGGCGTTGGTTTTGCGGGAGTAGATAGAGCCGTGGGGACTCGGCCTCGAATAGCGGCGCATCGGGGCCGGCTGCGGTGAAGCGAAACTGCACGTAGCGTCCGCGCAGAGGGCCGTGCTCAGCGCGGTAGCCGCCCATGTCGAAGGGCGACTCAGCGGTGGGTTCCCAGTGGCCCCAGCCCTCGAGCGGGTCGCTGCTTTCGCTGGTGCGCAGCCCGACTTGGAGACTCGCCGATGAGGCGTCCGAAAGTTCGGGAAAGCGCAGTGCGCCGATTTCGGCGGGACTGCCGAGGTCGATCCGGCGGGTCGTGGCACTGCGCTCGGCGGCGGCGGAGAAGTCCATGAGTTCGAGCGAGGCGGGGTTGTTTCCAATCAAGAGGAATCGCTCTGGGAGTGTTTTGTTTGGCGTGCTCCTGACGCCCGCAGTTGCGCTGCTCACTTGGGTGGGAGGCAGCGGGAGGATGCCGTTGACTTGGGCGGCGGTGGCTCCAGCGAAGACCATCCCGAGTCGGTTTTTTGGGTCGTAGCCGAGGAGTTCGCCTTCGTCTCCCGCGGTGATGAGGACGAGGTCGCCGTGCCGCGCGATTTGGTAAAATCCCACGCCTTGGCGTGCGCCTGCGACTTCGGGATAGCCGCCATCGGGGAACCAGAGGAGTCGCGAGGAGCCGCTAAACTTGGGCGTGGGCGCTGTGCGCAGGGCGGGGCGTTGCGGGCTGCGGGGCGCGCCTTGTTCGCCCTCGTTACTGGGCTCGCCGTCGCCCGAGTCGTTGCCAGCACCTTCACCGCCGCCGGAGTTGTTTGCAGAATCTCTGGTGGGCGTGGGTCGGACATTATTGGCAGAGTTGCGCGCCAGTTGTGCCGTGCGGCGGCCAGTGTCGCCGGTGGTTAGCGCGGCGAAGAAGCCGCCTTCCCACGCGAGCAGCGAGGTGACTTCCGTATTGGTATTTTCGCTTAAAACGCGCGGCTCACCGCCGCTTTCCTTAAACTCGTAGAGGTTTCCCTTGGGGGCGGAGCCGGCGATCACGCGTCCATCGGGCAGCCGAAGCAGTGAGCGAATCGCCTCGTCGCGCACAGCGCCCCAAAGCTCGATACCGCATTCGGCCAATGCGTCTGCATCGTCGTCGAGCTTCTCAATTCGCCTGCCGCTTTTACGAAAGTGAGCGAGGTCGACGCGGTAAACCCGCGCAGGCGATCCCGTCGCCACAAGGGCGTATTCGTTTCCCTCATACGTGGCGTTTACGTCGATTGCCAAAATGGAGCTGACGGGGAGCGCGGTGCGGGCGATTACCTCACCCCCTTTAATGAGGCTAAGTGCGCCCTCGGGCGAGGAGCCGACGAGGAGCTCGCCGTCGGGGAGTGCGGCGAGCGCGAGCAAGTGCGAGTCGTGCGGGAGCGAAATGGTTTCGCTTGGCTTGAGCGTCACGCCGTCGTCCGAAACCTCGAGCGAGAGAATGAGGCCTTCGGGGCCGGTGCCGAGGTAAACGGTCTGGCCAATGCTGACTGCACTCCAAAGCAAGTCGGCGCCTTGCTCCGAGAGCACGAGATCAAGCGGGCGAATATGCGGGCCGTTGAGGAGGACGCCGTCGGAGCGGGCGGCGAGGCCCTTGAGGCTGCGGCTGGGGATGTCGCGGTAAAAATTGACTTCGCGCGAGGTCGAGAGCGTTTGCGCGTTGAGCGAGGCGACGGGGCCGATCGTGAGAAGCGAGAGGAGCAGGAATGCGCGAGTCAGAGCGGCAACGGGAGAGCGGCAAGAGCGTGTCATGAAGAGTCCGAGTAGGAGCGCAGTCGTGCCCTTAATCAAGGGGCGTGTCGCGGCTACAGCACGGCAGCTCAGCGCTCGACGACTTTAAAACTGAGGCGGTGGGCGCTGGGGATGAGCCGATCGGGGAGGATTCGGGTTTCCCAGAGGACGGCACTTGCCTGGCGGTTTTGGTAGCGGGCCGAGTCTGCCCGCGTGGCGATTCGGGCGAGCGAGCCTGGGAGTTCGCGTGTGGGGGTCGCTTGGTCGAGGAAGAGCCGTGAGTTTTCGACGACGGCGATGTGCAGGCCTTCGCTGTTTCGACCTTCGCGGACGAAGTCGAGGAAGGCGGAGAAGCTGCGAAGCTGCGTGCTGGTCTGGATGAATTGGCGCTCGGTGACTTGGTCGAGCAGCTCGCCGCGCGCGATGATGATTTCGAGTGAGCGCCCAAGCCACTCGGGCGAGACAGGGATGCGGACGAGTTCGCGCCCGACTTCGCCCTGAAAATTGCGCCATTGAAGGGTGAGCGTGAGCACTTCGCCTGGGGCGATTTCGCTGCGTGAGAGTTGGGCGGTCTCGATGGTGGTAATCGGGTTTTCAGCGAGCGGAGTGAGCCGCAGTTTTACCTCAGTCGGGAAAACCGGTTCATAGGGGTTTTGCATCAGTGCGTTTATCCCGCGAACGAGCTCGCCGATGCCTTGCATGCTGCCTTGCGAGCCAGGGAGGAGAGTTTCGAAGCGGAGCGGAGCCTCGCCTGCGAAATGAAACTCGGCGACGAGCCGTGCGCCTTGGCTGAGGCCCGCGTCGTTCGAGCCGATCGCGGCTTGGGCGGCGCCGATGCCGATGGCGAGTGGGGTCAATTGCGGGTGTTGGACGGCGTGGAACTTTAGGCTTCGCCCAAGTGGAGGCACAGGTTGAGCGAGCGTGTCATCATTGGTTTCTGGGGCCGAGTTTTCCGACTTCATTTCCTCAATCGTAATCTCGATCGGAAGCATGGGCGGTGCGTCGCCAAAAGCCCCGGCGATTGCGGAGAGCCGGTCTTGGTTGATGGTGCCGATGAGCTCGCCGGTGTTGGCGATTTTTACCGAGTTTTCGCTGGAAGGGAGGATGGTGACGATCTCGGCGCGTGCCATCGGGAGGGCGACTTCGCCAAGGCTCATCATGGGATGGCCGAAGGCGATGAGCCGGTCGCCCGCGACGTAGGAAACGGTGCCGGTGGCCGCGAGCGTGATGTCGCCCGTGGTCAGCGCGACAGCGACGGCGTCTCCCGCGTTTAGGGGGCTAAGTCCCTTTTTATTTTGCGGGTGGGTGCGAGGCGCACTGCCGTTCGTTGGCCGCCCGTCGTTGGCCCTATCGTTTACACTCGTTGCCGTTCCCCCAAGTGCGCCCACTTGCAGCCCGAGTTGCGCAAAGTGAGGCCGTAGCCAATCGACTACGCGCGGCGAAACGCCACTTAGCATGAAAACAGGGGTTAAGGGCTTGAGTCCCGAATCTCCGGTTTGGCGGCTTTCTTTGAGTGAGGGCGAGTGGCTGGCCGAAAGCCGTCCCAATGATTTCTGCGACTTTTCTCCGACCTCGATGAGGTCGGCGACTGGAGTGAAACCGGCATAGCGGACGGTCTCGAATTTTTGTACTTGGTAGGAGAGTGCGCCCGCGAGCTTGCCGTCGATGTAGAGCGGGCTGCCACTCATGCCCGCGACTGCCCCCATCTTTTGCACGCGCTTGTCGGTGAGTTCACACAGGATGAGCGATTTCCCGGGCCCGAGCCCGTTGTGGATGACGCCGGTAAACTCGACCTCAAAGGGCTCGGGCTCGGTGCCACGGAAAACCGTCCACACCTCGCCGCGCATCCCCGGGCGCAATTCGTCGAGCCCGATAAACTCGGGCGACTGCGGCTGCTGTCGCGCCTGTAGCGGCATTAAACACTGCAAGCCGAGGAGTAGAAGGAGGGAGAAAAGACGCATAACGCTATGAGCTGGCGTGTCTAAAATGGTTCTGCTTGGGACGACTGCTCTTGAGGAGAGGGCGAGCTGGCGGCGCAGGATGGCTGCACTGAGCGGCGTTACAATTCGTGTATTGCTGCGGAGATTTGCTCGCACGCGCGATCGATTGCTTCTCCCGCGTGGGCGGTGCTGATGAAGCCCGCTTCGTAAGCACTGGGCGCGAGGTAGACGCCGCGCGCGAGGGCGGCGTGGAAGAGGCGGGCGTAGAGTGCGGCATCGCTTTTGAGCGCATTCGCGTAGTCGCGCACCGGCTCGGCGTTGAAGAAGAGGCTAAACATCGAGCCGCATTGAGGGACTTGGAGCGGGATGCCCTTGGCGCGTGCGGCGGCGAGCGCAGCGTCGCGGAGTTGGCGCCCGAGTGTGTCGAGTTGAGCGTAGGGGTTGAGCTCTTCGAGCAGGAGCAGCGCGGCGATACCGGCGGCGACCGCGAGCGGGTTTCCGCTCAAAGTGCCTGCTTGGTAAACGGGGCCGCTGGGCGCGAGGGCGTCCATGATGTCGCTGCGGCCACCAAAGGCTCCGACGGGGAGCCCGCCGCCGATGATTTTACCGAGGCAGCTGAGGTCGGGCGTGATGGCTTCGAGCTCTTGGACGCCGCCGGGGGCGAGCCGGAAGCCGGTCATTACCTCGTCAAAGATGAGGAGGGTGCCGTGCTTGGCGGTGAGTTTGCGCAGGTGGGCGAGGTAGCCCGGGTCGGGTATGATGAAGCCGACGTTGCCGCAATAGGGCTCGATGATGACGGCGGCGATTGTGTCGGGCTCGGCAGTAAAAACGGCATCGAGCGCGCTGCAGTCGTTGTAAGGCAGGACGAGTGTTTCTCGGGCAAAGGCGGCGGGGATGCCCGCGCTATCGGGGTGCCCGTGAGTGAGCGCGCCGGAGCCTGCCTTGATGAGGAGCGAGTCGCTGTGGCCGTGGTAGCAGCCGGAGAATTTAATGATCCGGTCGCGGCCTGTGAAGCCGCGGGCGAGTCGGATCGCCGACATAGTCGCCTCGGTGCCGCTGCTGCACAGCCGGACTTTTTGGATGGAGGGGAAAAACTTGGTTATCAGTTCGGCCAGCTCGACTTCGCCGGCATGGGGGGCGCCAAAGGAGGTGCCGCGTGTGAGTGCGTCGGCGATTGCGGCGCGGATGCGCGGGTGGTTGTGGCCGTGGATTGCGGGGCCCCAAGTGCAGACAAAATCGATGAGTTCGCGCCCGTCTTCCGTGGTGAGGGTCGCGCCTTGAGCGGAGCGCACAAAAAAGGGCGTGCCGCCAACCGAGCGGAAGGCGCGGACGGGCGAGTTGACGCCGCCGGGGATGCGTTTTTCCGCGCGGGCAAAGAGCGAAGTCGGCTGCGCTTCAATTGGGTTCGGTGAAAACCGTTCGTTATCTTTCATGACGATTAAGCGGCGGAGAAGTGGAGGTTGAGGGCGGGGGCGGCCTGGGCGCGTTTAAAGGCCGAGCGGGCGAGTTTTTGGGCGACGTCTTCGACGGTTTTTTTGTCGAAACTTTCGCTCACCACTTTGTCAGGCGAGAGTCCCGCGTCGAAGAGCTGCCGGAGGATTTCGTCGAGAGTGTCGTAGGGCGGCAGGCTGTCTTGGTCCTTTTGGTCGGGCCGCAGCTCCGCGCTGGGCGGCTTGTCGAGCGTGCTTTGTGGGATGATTTCGCGCTCACGGTTTATCCAGCGGCTGAGCGCGTAGACTTCCGTTTTGTAAAGGGCGACGATTGGGGCGAGCCCGCCGCACATATCGCCGTAGAGTGTGCAGTAGCCGACGAGGGCTTCGCTCTTGTTGCCGGTGGAGAGGAGCAGTGAGCCGAATTTGTTGGAGAGCGCCATCATGAGTAGTCCGCGCATCCGCGCTTGGATGTTTTCCTCGGTGAGGTCGGGCGCGAGGCCAACGAAGAGCGGTGCAAGCGCGGACTCGACGGCGGCGACGGGGGCGGCGATTTCAATCGTCTCGAAACGGACACCAAGGTTTGCCGCTAGATCGCGTGCATCGTCGCGCGAGTGTTGCGAGGAGTGACGGGAGGGGAGCGAGACGGTCATCACGTTTTCCGCGCCGAGGGCTTCGACGGCGAGTGCGGCGACGAGGGCCGAGTCGATGCCGCCCGAGAGCGCGACGAGGATGCGCTTAAACCCGTTTTGCTGGGCGTAATCGCGAATGCCGCTGACCAGAGCCGCGTAAAGCTCGGCGAGTGGCCAAGGCCCAGTTTGGGCGGAAGCGGGATTCCGGGCGAGTGGGCCGACGGTGGTGATGATTTTAGAGGAGCCGCTGTGCATGAGTTGAGCAGAGGAGTGCAGACCGAGACTGTGGACAATCCTAACGTGCGCGTTCAGTGGCCGCGGCCGTTCGCGCTCGTGCGACTCCGTTGAGAGGCGCGCAGAGGCGCTTGAGTCTACGCCGCCTCGATGAGTGCGTGCGCTCGGGTTTTGAGCAAGTCGGTCTTTGCCGTGAAGGCCGAGCTCGGCCCACCACAGTTTCGCGCGTCGATGAGTGCGCGAGGCTTGCTCTCTTTTGATGCGCCGCCCTTCGTTTTTCACACACCCATGCTGCCCCGGATTTTTCGCACCCGTTTCCCGTTCTTTGCTGCGTTCAGTTTCTCGCTCGTGGCGATGCCTGGCCTCGGCTTCGTCCGCGCTGCCGAGGTTCGCATCCTCGCTGCGGCTGAGGTGGACGCACTTTTTACCCATGAGGCGGACACGTTTGTCGGCGTTCACGCTGAGGCGCCGGGGAGCGCTGGGCTGCACGAGTTGCTCGTGGCGCGTGAGTTTACCCTCGGCGAGGCACTTGGTGTAGTGTCGCAGTCGAGCCTTGAGGTGCTCATCAGCCGCGAGGCGGTGACGCAGGCGATCGAGGCCCAGAGGCAGACGCGCAGTGGGCTTTTGCCTAGAGTGACGCTTGATGCCGCGCAGCGCCGGAGCCAAGTCGCGACACTCGGGGGCGCGCCGCAGCCGAGCCCGAGCAACCGTTTCGATGGGGCGCTCAATGCGCGGCTCGATCTGGTAAACCCGGTGAACCTCGCCCGTTATTCGGCGGCGCGGGCCGCGGTGACGGTTGCCCAGTTGGGCGAGGCGGGCACGCGGCAAGCGATCCTCGCCGCAGTTGCCGAGACTTACTTTGCCCACTTGCGCAATCTGGAGCGGACGCGCGTCTTGGAGGACAATATTGCGCGGGCGCAGCGGCTGCTCGAACTGGCAACCCACCAGCTCAACGCGGGTGTCGCCACGCAGATCGACGTGACTCGCGCGGAGGCACTGGTCGTAGTCGCCGAGCAGGCTCTGATCCAGCAGGGCACCGTCGTTCACAGCAGCGAGCTCGCGCTGAAGCGACTGCTCGCCTTTGACAACATGCACGCGCCGCTAGCGCTCGCGCCCTTCGAGCTGCCGCGTGCCTTGCCGAGTCGGCGGCGCGATGAGGGAGAGGTGTTTGCGCACCGCGCGGAGCTGCGTGCCGCGCGGGCACTACTGGAGCAAAATCTTATCGAAATCCGGGCCGCCCGATCCAACCGACTGCCCTCACTCGCTCTGGTGGGCAACTACGGCTATGCGAGTGCGGTGGCGTTTAACGGTGACGAGCGCAAGGCGTGGACGACGAGTGCGGCAGTCAGCGTGCCGATTTTTGACGGCGCGCAAACTCGCGCGATGACGCGCCAAGCGCGCTCTCGTCACCGCGCCCAGACCCTGCGCGTGCGCTCTCTCGAGAATCAAGTCTCTGCGGAGCACCAACTGGCTATGCAAGACGCCGCCTCGCGGCTCGCGCAAATCGGCGTCGCCGAAACGCAGCTCGCACTTGCGCGCGAGGAGCTCGATTTGGCGGAGAAACGTTTCGAGCAGGGGGTGGCCGATAACCGAGAAATCATTGAGGCGCAGGGCCGACTCGCCACAGCGGAGGACAACTTGGTGGAGGCGATTTTTCTCTATAACGTGAGCCGTGTGGAGCTGGCCCGCGCACAGGGCGAAGTGTTAGAAATTCTCTCGGGAGGAAACGACCTATGAATGATGGGGCTCGACTAATTTTGGCGTCGGCCTCGCCGCGCCGGCACGAGCTTTTAGCGCAGATTTATCCCGTCTTCGAGGTCATGCCTGCGGAGGTCGAGGAGCAGGAAGATCCGACGACTGCCCCGCGCGTGATGGTCGCGCACAATGCAGCGATAAAGGCGGCGTGGGTCGCCGAGCGGCAGCCCGATGCGTTTGTGCTCGGGGCCGATACGACTGTGTTTATTGGCAACCGTGTGCTCAACAAACCGGCCAACGCCGCCGAGGCGCGCGCGATGCTGCGCGAGCTTAGCGGGCGCACGCACACCGTGTTTACAGGCTTGGTGTTAACGTGCGCGGCCAGTGGGCTGACCTTGAGCGACTACGTGACGAGCGAAGTGACTTTTAAGCCGCTAAGTGAGGCACTCATCGAGGCCTACCTCGCGAAAGTGCACACGCTCGACAAAGCCGGTGGCTATTCGATCCAGGAGCATGGCGAGATGATTGTCGCCGCGCGTCGCGGCTCGCTTTCCAACATCATCGGCTTGCCGCTCGATGAGACGAAACAATTGCTGGAGAGCGCAGGTCTCCCCTGCGTTTCGGGCTCTAACTAAATGAATCTTCTCGACCCTACGCCGAGCAAAGTGCGCAAAGGCAATGACCGCGACGGTGAGCGCGGGCTGATGCCCGACTTTGTGCGCGGCGGGCGCGACCGCTCCGTGCAAATCGGTATCGTAGGGACGATTCTCATACACCTGCTCTTCATCCTCGTCGCGCCGCACCTGCTCCGCTTCGAGCACGATGGAAGCCTCGGCACCCGAGCCGAGCGCGAGGCGATGCAGGAGTTTAATATCGAGCTCGAAGACGAGCTTGCTGAACAACTCGCCCAAGCTGAGGAGCCGCCCGAGCCGTTTAACTTCGTGGAGGTGAATCCTGAAGCGCCCGAAAACGAACCGGACTCGGTCGTAAACTTCGGTGCGCAAAATCAGCAGACCGCCCAGCTCGAAGAGTCGGAAGATACAAGCGGCGACCGGCCTTTTCTCGAAGGCCAGACAGAGATTCAGACCAACCAAATCGTCTCCGGCGAACTGACCGAGCAGCCGCTGCTGCCACCCGAACTCAGCGCCCCGCCGCCGCCCGAAGCACAAGAGGAGGCGACTGACGAGGAGCAGCGTGAGGCTGCGCGCAAAGAGGAAATCCCGCTTAGCGGTTTTGAAAAAATCACGGGTGAAGACAGTGACGGCTACGGCGCAAACCTCGCGGAGTTGCCCGATGGCTCGGCGGAGTTTGAGGAGTATGTGGAAGGCGTGAAGGACGCCGCCTCGACACTCGGGCCGCCGGGGCGGCTGCGCATCGACCCGAATCGCCCGCTGCCGCGTCCGCGATTGGAGCCACAGCAACTCCGCGCGCGACCTGCTATTTTTACGGAAAACCTCGCAGGCACGGCAAACATCGGGCCGACAGCGATTGACGCGCGTTGGAGCGACTACGGCCAATACCTCCAGCAACTCATCGAGACGGTGCAAATCCAGTGGGACCGGATTTTGATCCAAAGCCGGATTTACCCGGGCTCGGGCACGAATGTGAGCGTGAAGTTCGTGCTCAACGAGCGAGGCGAGGTGGCGCGGATCGTCAGCGTCGAGGGTTCCTCGGGCGAAATCGGCAAGCAGTCGTGCGTGAGCGCGATCACCGCTCGCGCACCCTACGGTGAGTGGAGCGACGACATGAAGCGTGTGCTCGGGGCCGAGCAGGAAATGACCTTTACCTTTTACTACCAGTGAGTGCGGGAAGGGCAGGGCCGCCCGAGCGCGGCGCAAACGACGTTGATCGGCCAAGCACGATGGAGCCGCCGCCTAATATCGACGCGACCTGGTGGAGGCGGCTCCCGCTCGGGCGCGGCGTCGAGCTGATCGCGCACGATGCCAATGGCGTCGCCGCACTCTATAAACCGACGGGGCTGCTCTCGCATCCCAACGCGGCGGGTGACGAGGCCCGTGCATTGCTTCGTGCGACGTATGATTTTAAGGAAGAGTGCTATGAGCTGGGCTCACTGGCTGTGACGGACAAGCGACGGGATGCCGACGAACGGCCCGCCAGAAAAGAGAACCTTTGGCTCCTGAATCGGCTCGATTCGGCGACCTCGGGGCTCCTCCTCGTGTGCGCAAACAGGGAGCTCGCGCTAAAAATCCGCCAACGCTTTCGCGAACGCGCCGTGCACAAGGTTTACGCGGCACTCGTATTCGGAAAGCTAGGACAATCGCTGCGAGGGGGCGCACAGCCTGTAGTTTGGCGAGACCGCTTGAGCATTGAAAAACGCGGTGGGCAGATTCGGACAAAGGCGAGTGCGCGAGGCAGTGCAGGCGTCAGTGCGGAAACGCGTGTAAAAGTGCTGCGCGTCGGGCAAGGGGTTTCGCTGCTCCAGCTCGAGCCGCTGACGGGCCGCAGTCACCAGTTGCGCGTGCAATGTGCGCGGCGCGGACTGCCGATTGTGGGCGATGCGACCTATGGCGATTTCGCCGCGAATCGCCTTTTTAGCAAGGCGCACACTGGCACGCGCGGGCGACTCTTCCTGCACTCGCTGGAAACGCGTTTCGACTACGAGTGGCGCGGGCGAACAGTGCGCTTTGCGGCTCGCGCCCCGCTGCCCGAGGAGTTCGCGCGCCTAGTGGGTGCTCAGTAGGGCAGTGTGTGCCGGGCAGATTTTTCGGCAGCTTCGCCTAGTCGGTTACTAGGGTCTGATCCCGCCTCAAACGTGGTCGCGACAGAGGCCGAGTTAGGGTTTTCCGCGTGGCGCAGGGTGCAGCGTTGACAGTTGCTTGCGCATGGCGCACACCCGAGCCCGAAGTTTTCCTAAAACCTCAAAATCCCTTTCGCCGCCCCGCCTAATTTTTTTATCCGCCCTCACTGAGATGAGCCACCCTGCACAAGTCCGTTATGCGTTTCGCTTTAGCAGCTGGTACTTTTTTAGCACCGGAAGCACCGCGCTGGGCAGGCTTGCTCACTTAAGTTGAGACGCAATTTGTAGTTTCACTTACACTACGAAAAAGCCGCCCCAAAAAGGGCGGCTTTTTTTGGCACCTAAGTGCTCCGCCAACCACTAAACAGCACATAATACACACAGCGCACGCATATGATCCTACCTAAAGCCAGTTGTTTGACTCCCACGCAGCTCGACGAAGTGACCCGAATCGTCAGCGAGTTTGACTGCCAGATACAGCCAATCGCGGGAGCCCTCCGCACGATCTACGCGATCGTGGGAGATGAGCGCCACGAATTGATGATGAACCGAATCGAAGGACTAAACTATATCGACCGGATCGACCGGATTCAGTCGCCCTTCAAGCTCATGGATCGTCGCTGCGATCTCTCGCGTGGCCGCCTAAAAATCGGCCAAGTGATGCTCGGCGAGGAATTGCTCGTGATCGCAGGGCCCTGCACGATTGATCCGAATAATCCGAACTACTTTTACGAGACTGCCGCCGCAGTGAAGGAAGCCGGTGCACAGGCGATTCGCGGCGGGGTCTGGAAGCCGCGCACTAATCCGTATAGCTTCCAAGGCAGCAACCGCTCGCTCGACATTTTGATGGAGGGTGCACGGCGTACTGGCCTTCCGGTCGATACGGAGGTGATGGATGAGGCGCAGCTCGCGCTCGCGCTCGATGCAGGGGTTACGATCTTGCAAGTGGGCGCGCGCAACGCGCTCAACTACTCGCTTCTGCGTGCGATTGGGCAGGCCATTGCGGACAAGCCAGAGGTCTCCGTGCTGCTCAAACGCAGCCTACACATGGGGCCGATAAACGAGTTTATCTCGGCTGCCGAGTACATCGCCGCCTTTGGTAATCCGAACATCATGCTGTGCCCGCGCGGGACCACGCCCACGCTCGACGGCTACCGCAATCATCCCGATGAGAGCGTGACACCGCTGTTGAAGGAAAAGACTTGGGCTGCGGTCGTAGTCGATCCGTCTCACTCGGTGGGGAAAGCTGTCTACGTGCCGAGCGCGTCGCTGGCTGCAGTCGCTTACGGTGCGGATGGGCTGTGCATCGAGAGCCACGTGGAACCGCAAAAGGGGATTGGCGACGATCCGAAGCAGTCGGTGACGCCCGAGGAGCTGCGCGCGCTAATCGTTCGCGCACGCGGACTCTGGGACTCGATGCACGACGCGCCGAAGGCAAAAGCCGCTTAGCGCGCGGCGTCTTTTAATCCTCTTTTCCACTACGCGTGGTGCGGCAGGCTGTGCCTGCACCCGTTTAATTTGGGATTTCGGCTCACGCGTTGCGCGATCACGAAATCCCAAATTTGAAAGCACTCGCCCTGTCGCGTTGCGACAGGGCGAGGAGTAAAAGAGAAAGTAGAGTGATAACCCGTTTGGGCGAGGTGGGGAAAATCACCAGTAAACACCCGCCTCCAAGTTTGGGTTCCTTTTCACAGAGCCGCTTGGCTGCTGTGCGAATGCACGGCAACCAAGCGGCTCTGTAAATGGGTGCAGCGACACGCTGCCGCTCCACGCGTAGTGGTTCTAAAAGAGGCTAAGTTGTGGGTCGTCGATAGGTTCGACGGTGAGTTTCTTTTTGGGCTTCGGGGGGAGCTTCGGTTCTGGAGATGACGGGGCAGGGTGGGGTGCTGCTGCGCTCGTCGTTGCGGGCAGTGCGACGACGGCCTCATCGCTCTCGAGTCGAGAGAGGATTTCCTTTGCGCGGTCGATTACGCTTAGGGGGAGGCCGGCAAGGCGGGCGACCTGGATGCCGTAGCTGCGGTCCGCGGCTCCGGGCTGCACGCGGCGGACAAAGACGATTTCGTCGTTCCACTCTTTGACTGTGACCGAGAGGTTGCGGAGGCGCGGGAGGTGTTTTTCGAGCTGGGTGAGCTCTTGGTAATGTGTGGCGAAGAGCGTGCGCGGGCCCGCTTGCGGGTCGGAGTGTAGGTGCTCGACGACGGCCCAAGCGATGGAGAGCCCGTCGTAGGTCGAGGTGCCGCGGCCGATTTCGTCGAGGATGATGAGTGAGCGTCGCGTGGCGTTGTTGAGGATGTTGGCGGTCTCGTTCATCTCGACCATGAAGGTGGAGTTGCCGCGTGCCAGGTCGTCGCTCGCGCCGACGCGCGAAAAGATCCGGTCGATGAGTCCGATGCGGCAGGATTTGGCGGGCACCCAGCAGCCGATGTGGCCGAGCAGCGCGATGAGTGCGACTTGGCGGATGTAGGTGGACTTACCGGCCATGTTGGGGCCGGTGATGAGGGCGAGCTGCGCGCCGCTCGCGCACAGCTCGGTGTCGTTGGGGACGAAGGCGGCGGAGCTGCTTGCGCTGGCGCTCGCAGCGGCTTGGGGCGATTTGAGCATTTGTTCAACGACGGGGTGGCGGCCTTCCTCAATGAGGAGTTGGTCGCTGTCGTCCACGGTGGGGCGCGTGTAATCCCATTCGCGGGCGAGCGCGGCCCAGCCGGCGAGGACATCGAGCTCGGCGAGCGCATCGGCGGTGCGGCTGAGTGCGTCGGCCTCGGCGAGCACGGAGGAAACGAGTGCGTGAAAGAGGTCTTGTTCGCGGGCGAGGGCGCGTTCCTCGGCAGTGAAGATTTCCTTCTCCTTTTCGCGGAGTTTTTCGGTCACGTAGCGTTCGCCGCCGACGGTGGTTTGGCGGCGAATGTAGTCGGTCGGGACTAGGTGCAGGTTGGCCTTGGTGACTTCGATGAAGTAGCCGAAATTGTTAGAGAATTTGACCTTGAGGCTCTTGATGCCGGTGCGCTGCTGTTCGGTGGTTTCGAGTGCGGAGAGCCAGGTTTTGTTGTTGGTGGTGAGTGAGCGCAGGCGGTCGAGCTCGGCATCGTGTCCGGGGCGAATCATACCGCCGTCGGCGACGTCGCCCGGAAGCTCGTCGGCGAGCGCGCGGGAGAGCAGCGCGAGGAGATCGGGCAGCGCGGCGATCCGGTCGGCGTATTCTGCGGCGAGGCGCTTGGGCTCGGGGCTGCTGCTGTTAGCGCTTGGTGAATTCCAGTCCGCGAGCACGGCGCGAATTTTGGGAAATTGCGCGAGCGTATCGCGAATGCCTGCGAGTTCACGCGGGTTGCGCAGTCGGTTTTGGAGGCGACCGAGGATGCGAGGGATGTCGCGGACCTGGACGAGCGAGTCTTGGAGCGCAGAGAGCCGACTGGGCTGCGCGGCAAACTCGCCGACTAGCACTTGGCGACGGTGGATCTCGTGGAGTTCGAGTGTGGGCGCACTGAGCCAACGTTCGAGGAGGCGTGCGCCGGTCGCACTGCGGGTCCGGTTGATGGCGTCGAGCAGCGAGCCTTCGCGCGTGCCTCGTGAGGAGGAGAAAATCTCGAGGTTTCGCAGCGTGGCGGGGTCGAGGAGGAGTGTGCCGCTGCTACGGTATTCTTTGAGCGTGCGGAGATTTTCGGGGCGGGCGCGGAGCGTCTCGGTCGCGTAGTAAAGGAGCGCACCCGCAGGGCCGAGAGCGGAGTGTTCGGGCGAAATACCGAAGCCTTCGAGATTGAGCACGCCGAGCGTGTCCATGACAGTCTTGGCTCCGGCGCGGGGCTCGAAGTGGTAGTTCGGGATTTCGCTGCGAGTGTGGTCGGCGCAGAAGTGGTAGAGGCTGCGTAGGTCGGCGTGTCCCGCGTCGTGGTGGGCCTGCGACTCGGCCTCCCATTTGCTAAAAATGCCTTCGGCGAGGACAAGCTCGGCCGGTGAGAGTGCGGTGAGGACGGGCAGGAGAGATTCGATTTGCGTGTCGCTCGCGATACGAAACTCGCCGGTTGAGAGGTCGAGCCAAGCGGCGTGCAGCCCGCGTTTATCGTGAGAGAGCGCGCAGAGGTAGTGGTTGCGGTTGGCGTCGAGTTGCGAGGCCGCGAGGGTGGTGCCGGGGGTGAGGATTCGGGTGAGCGCGCGTTTGACGAGTTTGCCGGGTTGTACGGGGCCGGACTGATCGCAGAGGGCGACCTTGCGACCGGCGGCAAGCAGCTTGGTGATGTAGCTGTCGGCGGCGTGGTAGGGGAGGCCGGCCATCGGGTAGTCTTGACGCTTGGTCAGCGTGAGGCCGAGCAGGCGTGAGGCGATGACCGCGTCTTCGTAGAATAGCTCGAAAAAGTCGCCAAGGCGGAAGAGCAGGAGGGTGCCATCGGGGAGGCCGCGCTTCACCTCGAAGTATTGCTCCATCATCGGGGTAAGTTTGGCGGCGGGCTTTGAATCACTCATGGGTAGCCGGCGACGCTCCAATAAAGGACAACCCGCGCGCAAGCTTTGAGCCCGCCGTAGTCTTCTTCATTTGCGTGTGAGCGTGGGCTTGCAGCTGTGAGGCGCAGCGCACAAAGGCGGAGTAATCGGCGTTGCGAGGGGGTGAGGCACTGCGTTTAGGGGAGGGACGTATGACTGAAACTGTTGCGCTTTTTCATCGGGATTTGGGCGAGAATCGGGCTGGTGCGGTTGCGGAGGGAGAGGGCGAGAGGCCGCCGTTGATCCTTTTACATGGCTTGCTCGGATCGTCGCGGAATTGGCAGGCAGTCGGGCGGGACTTGGCCCAGTCGGCGGCGGCTTGGCCCGGGCAGGAAGCAGCGAGTGAGTGCGCGGCGGGGAGTGAGGCGCGGGTGCGGGTTTTTGCGCTGGATGCGCGAAACCATGGTCAGTCTCCGCACAGCGACTCGATGGATCATGCGAGCATGGCCGAGGACCTGCGGGCGTGGTTGGACAGCCAAAAGATTTCTGAGCCGGTCGATTTACTTGGGCACAGTATGGGCGGGCGAACGGCGATGGCGTTTGCGTGCCGCTACCCCGAGCGGGTGCGGCGACTCATCGTGGTGGATACGGCTCCGCGCGCTTACGAGTGGGCGGGCGGGCGACCCGAGTTTGCGGCGATGAATGCGCTAGATTTGCGCACTCTGAGTTCTCGCGCAGAGGCGGAGCGTGTGATGGAGCCGCGGGTGCCGGACTGGGGGATGCGGAAGTTTTTAACGACAAACTTGGAGCGCGACGAAGAGGGGCAGTGGCGGTGGTCGATTAATTTGGCTGGGATTACGGCGGCGTTGCCCGCGCTGGAGGCGAGTCCGTTGGCGGCAGGCGAATGTTTTGAGGGTGAGGCGCATTTTATCGTGTGTGGGCGTTCGCCTTATGTGCGCGCGGAGGATCATGCGCTGATTCGCGAGCATTTTCCGGCGGCGCAAATCACGGTGCTGCCCGACTCGGGGCACAACCCGCACATGGAAGCGCGCGAAGCGTTTTTACGGACTATCCTGCGCATAATTGCCTAGGGAAAGCGGCGGTTTGCCGCTCGCATTCGGTGAGCGAGCGCCTAGTGCTTTCGGCCTGTATGCAGCTTCTACAGACCGGCCCCCTCAAGTCGTGGATGTCGCCCGAAACGTTGTCGTTTAATCGACTGCCTGCTCGCGCCACCCTTTACCCCTATCCCAACAGTGCCAGTGCGCGGCGCGGCGACCGCACAAAGTCGCCTTGGTGGCAGTCGCTCAATGGCGAGTGGGATTTTTGTTACTTTGAAAAGCCGGAGTTCGTGCCGGAGGCGTTTTTAAGCCCCGAGTATGTGCCGACTGTGGCGGATAGTTGGGCGAAACTGCCGGTGCCGAGTAATTGGACGATGCACGGGTATGACCGCCCGCACTACACGAACACCCAGATGCCTTTCCCGAATCAACCGCCGGAAGTGCCGGAGGCGAATCCCACGGGGCTGTATCGGCGGACCTTTACGGTGCCAAAGGATTGGGCAGGGCGGCGCACCGTTTTGCATATCGGGGCAGCGGAGAGTGTGCTTGCGCTCTGGGTCGATGGTGTGCCGGTCGGGCTGGCGAAGGACTCGCGCTTGCCCTCGGAGTTTGACCTAACGGCTTACGTCCGCGCGGGAGAGCTGCACACGCTCACGGCGGTCGTCGTAAAGTGGTCGGACGCAAGTTTCATCGAAGACCAAGACCACTGGTGGATGGCGGGCATCCACCGCGAGGTCTACCTCTACTCACAAGCGACGCACTACATCGAAGACCTCTTTGTGCGCGGCGACCTCGACGAGTCGTTGCGTAAGGGCACACTCGCGATAGAGGCGCGGCTCGGTGCGCCTGCGAGCGCGGATCTCTGGGGCACGCTTAACGGGGCCGCGTGCAAACTGTGTGTGCGGATTTACGATCCTTCGGGCAAAGCCGTAGGCAGGCCGCACGAGGTGGCGTTTCCTAGCGAGAACTCGTGGCTCAACCCGCGTAAACGGCTTGCGCTCTCGATCCCCGTCGCGCGCCCCTCGCTTTGGTCGGCGGAGGCGCCGCAGCGTTATACGGTCGTCGTTTCGCTTCTCGCGCCTGATGGCAGCGAGATCGAACACACGAGCGTGCGCACGGGTTTTCGCCGCGTGGAAGTCCGCAACCGCGAGCTCCTTATCAACGGCAAGCCCGTTCTCATCATCGGCGTAAACCGCCACGAGCACGACGACCGGCGCGGCAAGGCTGTGACGCCCGAAGGCATGCTGCGCGACGTGATCGCGATGAAGCAGCACAACATCAATGCGGTGCGCACCTCGCACTACCCGAACGACGTTTACTGGTATGAACTCTGCGACGAGTACGGGCTCTACGTCTTCGATGAGGCCAACATCGAGGCGCACTGGTTTTACCACGAGCTTTCCAACGATAACCGCTACGCGCCCGCCTTTCTCGACCGCGTTACGCGGATGATTGAGCGCGATAAAAACCACCCCTCTATTATCGCGTGGTCGATGGGTAACGAGAGCGGCTACGGCCCGCATCACGACGCGGTGGCGGCGTGGGCGCGGCATCGTGACCCGAGCCGCGTCATTCACAACGAAGGCGCGATTAACCGCGACTGGTCGCGTGGCAAGGTCGGCACGGACATCGTCGCGCCCATGTACGCGTCGATTGACAAAATCGTGGCTTGGGCGCGTGACCCGTACGCCGCCGCCACCGACCCGCGCCCGCTCATCCTTTGCGAGTACTCGCACGCGATGGGCAACAGTAACGGCAGCCTCTGCGACTACTTCGATGCCTTCGACGCGCATCGCGGGCTCCAAGGCGGTTTCATCTGGGAGTGGGTGGACCACGCGCTCGTGAAACATGCGCCTGACGGTCGCGAATACTGGGCTTACGGCGGCGACTTTGGCGACGAGCCCAACGACAAAAACTTCGTGTGCGACGGGCTTGTGTGGCCCGACCGCGTGGCCCACCCCGGACTCCTCGAATACAAACACCTCGCGCAACCGCTGCGAGTCTCGCTCAAGTCCAGCCGCAAAGGTCGCGCCCGCTTCGTTATCGAAAACCGCCGCTGGTTTACCGACCTGTCCGACCTGCGCGGCGAGTGGACGCTGCAAGTCGATGGTGAGCCCGTAATGGGTGACGCACTACCGCTCTTCAAAACTGCGCCGCAGGCGAAAGAGGAGATCGAGATCGACATCTCGGCACTCGCGCTCCCTCCGGGTTCGGAAGCGCACATCACATTTCGCTTTTTTACGCGAAAGACGACGGCGTGGTGCGCAGCCGGATACGAGCTTGCGTGGAGCCAGTCCGAGTTGCCCGCGAAGCACTTTGCGGTGGCAAAGCCCTTGTCGGCAAAAGCGAAGCGCGGCGCGGCGTCGAGTGTTGCGCGGACGTCCAAACTTGAAGTCGCTGAGACGGAAACCGGTTGGGAACTTGCCGCGGCTGACTTGCGCTTCGAGGTGAATCGCGAACGCGGGGTTTTGGCGAAGCTTAGCCGTAGTGGGGAACTGCTCATTGAGCGCGGCCCGCAGCTCAACCTCTGGCGTGGCGCGACCGATAATGATGGGCTAAAGCTCTTCACCGAAGTCGAGTGGGGCGGCCCGAAGACCAAGGCGCTCGATGCCTGGCTCACTGCGGGCTATAACCGTCTCGAACTCGTCGATACGCAAACTCGGCTGAGCGCGGACAAAAACGGGCAATCGGCGAGAATCACCGTTAAGCAACGCTGGCTCGCCCCGGGTGCGAAAAAATATGTCGTGCATACTCACCGCTACCTTGTGTCGGCGAGCGGCGACTCGCGCGAAAGCGCAGGTGGCGAGCTTTTGGTGGAAAACGAATTCGCAATCGACAAGGGCCTACCCGAGCTGCCGCGAGTCGGTGTCTCGCTCATTTTGCCGACTGCGCTCGAACACCTGCAATGGTTTGGTCGCGGCCCTTGGGAAAACTATTCCGACCGCAAACGCAGTGCCTTGCTCGGCGTGTGGGAAACGACCGTCACCGACGATTACGTGCCCTACATTTTGCCACAAGAATACGGTAACAAAACAGAGGTCCGCTGGCTGCGCTTGCACGAAGGGGAAACCCGTTTGGGCGGACGCTCGCGGACAAGGGGAAAAGCGAAATCCGCCGCTCTAGGCGCAAAGGCTTCGGGCCTAGGTGCCGCCGCGGGCGAGCGCGGGGGCTTACTCGTTAAACGTGCGGCGGATGCACCGACCTTTGAGGCGTCGGCGAGCCATTTCACCGCTGCCGATCTCTTCGCTGCAAAACACACGATCGACCTAAACCCTCGGCCTGAGGTTTATCTCAATATCGACGTCGCGCAGCGCGGACTCGGCACCGCGAGTTGCGGCCCCGACACGCTCTCCCAATACCTGCTGCAACCGGGAAACTACGCGCTGCGTTTCTCGCTTGGTGGCGGCGGCGGCGGTCAGTGACCGCTTCCATTTAATTTGGGAATTGGCCCCGTCGCTTCGCGACGAAACCAATTCCCAAATTTGATTCCCTTTCCTTGTCGCGTTGCGACAAGGAAGGGGCGTTGAAATGGGGGAGTCCCCAGTTTCCCGAGATGGGAAGAATTACGAATAAATCCACGTGCCAAGGATTGGGTTCCTTTTCACAGAGCCGCTTGGTTGCCGTGCATTTGCACGGTAACCAAGCGGCTCTGTAAATGGGTGCAGCGACACGCTGCCGCCCCACGCGCAGTGGCGGTCAGTGACTTGAAACGGGAACAGCCCCTAGCGCCTTGCCCACAAGCGCATGGAGTGCAGGAGGAAGTTCTCTAGGGCGGCGGCGTGGTTTAGGTTTAGCCGCAGGAGGCCCACGCTGTGTTCGAGTTCGCTGATTGCCGCGGTGTGGGCGCGGCGGATGCGTGCGGTGGTTTCGGCTGCATTTTCGCCCTCGCGACTGTCCGCTCGTGTCAATCGCGGCAGCGCAAAGGCGCGGGTGGCTTGTTCGATCTCGGCAAAAATTCGTTGGCGGATGCCGTTGGCGAGCCGCTTCTCGACGGCCTTTTGCTCTTCTTTGTCGAGCTCTTCGGAAAGCGCATTTTTTTCGCTTTCCCAAGCTTCGGCGGTCGCAGTGGTGAGGATTGCGTCGAAGCGGGCGACGAGGCCGTAGAGCGTAAAAATCGAGTCGGCGATTTCGCGTTTGCCGGTCACGCCTTCGCAGAGTTGGCCGAGCCACGCTTGATAATCGCTGAGCCAAGCGGGGAGTCCGGCGGCTTGGGCGAGTGAGTCGCTGCCGACGGGAAAGCGGAAGTGCAGGACGCGGCTGCGGACGGTGGGCAGGAGCGCGTAGGGCTGCGTCGTGAGGAGGAGCAGCGTCGTATTGGCGGGTGGCTCTTCGAGGGTTTTTAGAAAGATGTTGGCCGCGGCGAGGTTCATCCGGTCGCACTCGTAGAGGATGGCAACTTTGCGCGGGGAGACGCTGCCGGAGACTTGGGTTTTGCCAATGAGTTCACGGGTGTCGTCTGCCGAAACTTGGCGAGACGCACCGCTGGGCCGCAGCGCGAAGCAATCGGGGTGCTGCGCGACCGGGAAGTAAGCACTCGCTTCGGGCGTGTTGAGGAGCCGGTCGGCAAGGGCGAGGGCGACTTGGGTTAAGAGCGTAAAATCGTCGCCGTGGAGGAGCAGGCCGTGGGCGAGTCGGTTTTTCGCAATCGCATTTTCCAAAACCGCAATGCTGGGCGTGCCTTGTAGGGCTTCGGGCCACGCGAGCGGGACATGCGTGGCCGTCGTTCGAGCGGTTTTATTTTGCACCGTGCCTGACGGCGTGCGCAGGCCCGCACTCGCCGCCGACAAGGCTGGCTCACTTGTCGCCGCCGAGGCTAACGCACTCGTCGCCGCCGCGTCGGCGTCAACTCGCGCGCTGTCGCTTGCCGTTGGCTGCTTAGTTAGCGGGGTAGGACTTTCGCCCGTCTCTCCCCGTGATTTTTGCTCACTCGCCAACGCGGGGTCGCCGACCTTTTCATTTTGCGACGCGTTCGCTGGCGCGTCGTTATGGAGTGCTGCGGGGATAGTCGATTCGGGTGGTATTTCCGGTTGGGCGTTTGGCGCCGTGGACTCTACGGGCTCCGCAGTTTTCCCGAGTTTTGCTTTCGCTGATTTCTTGGCTGCTTTGGGCGCGGGGGAGGGGGCCGGCTCTTCTGCAAAGAGCAGCCCGCCGAATAGGTCGTCTTCCATTGTAGTGATTATGGACTTACGACTTGCTACAGGCTGAGGCGGACTTGCACATGTTCCCAGATGGCTTGGGCGACTTGGGCGGTGGTGCGGGTGCCGTCTACGAGGACGACGCGATCGGGCATGTTTTTAGCGAGGAGCAGGTAGCCTTCGCGGACTTTGCGGTAGAAGTCGATATTCTCGCGCTCCATGCGGTCGGGGACATCGGTGACGCGTTGGGCGAGGCGCGAGAGGCTGACCTCGGGCGGCACGTCGATGATTACGGTGATGTCGGGCATCACGTTGCCTATGGCGAAGTGGTTGATTTGCGCGACGGGGCCAGAGGCGAGGTTGCGGGCGATGCCTTGGTAGACGGTCGAGGAGTCGAGGAAGCGGTCGCTGAGGACGTGTTTGCCGGCGCAGAGCGCGGGGGCGATGACTTCGCGGACGAGCTGGGCGCGGGCGGCGGTGAAGAGCAGCAGCTCGGTCTCGGGGCACATCTCGTCGCCGCGCGAGTTGTGGACGATGATGTTGCGGATTTGCTCGCCGATTTCGGTGCCACCGGGTTCGCGCGTGGTGAGCACTTCCTTGCCGAGTTTTTGGAGGTGGGCGGCGAGCAGCGAGGTTTGCGTCGATTTGCCGCTGCCCTCGGGGCCTTCAAAGGAGATTAAGCGACCGGTGGGTTGGGTTTCCAATGGCATGGCTAGGAGGGTTCAGTTCAAATGCTCGGGTTGGTGTTTTGTGTGGGTGGAGTGCTAGGGCCTGTTCCCGTTTCAAGCGGCGAGTCGCGCTGCTACTCAAAATTTTGCCAGACCAGGCGCAGCAGGCCGCCAATGTGTACAGCCTTGGTAAAGGCTGCAACGCCGTATGGCGAGATTTTGGGCGCAGCCCGAAGGGACGACGCAGATTTTGCGCAATTGGGGGCACTTCAACGCCAGCTCGTGAGTAGCGCTTCGATGTCGGCGATCGTGGGGCTTTTCGCGGTGCGCACGTAGTGGCCGCTGGTGCACACGCCGACGGCCAGGCAGGCTTCGGGGGAGAGGCCGAGGAGTTGGCCGGTGGCGAAGCCTGCGTTGAAGTGGTCGCCTGCGCCGGTCGAGATAAAGGGCTCGGCGACGAAGGGGCCGGGCACCCAGTGCGTGCCGTCGCGGGTCGCGCTAGCGGCAGATTCCTTGGGGTGGACGACGACGGTGGACAGGCCGAGTCTTTCGCGGATGCGCGCGGCCATGTTGCGCAAGCCGCTTTCGCTTTCGGTTTCCACGCCAAAGCCGAGCACGGCATAGACCTGTTGGGCTTCCTTAAGGTTTAGCCCGAGGGTGACGGAGCCGAATTCTGAAAAACGGCCGATGGTGTCGAGCGCGTAGGAGAGGTCGCTGGGCGAGCGTTTCTCGGGGTCGCACAGGTCGAAGAAGTAGATCCGCTCGGTCTCAGTGCCGTCTGCGTGGCGGCGTTTGCGCGGGATTTTGGGGAGCACGTTGTCCACGAGGTCGACGAAGACCTCGGTGAGGTTGGGAATCATGACCCAGTTGAGGACGGCGATGAGGTCGGAGGCCTCGAGGGTGGCGAGGTAGCGTTCCTCGCCGATCACCGCGCGGATACGTGCAGGGGTGACCTCATCCAGGCTGCGCATTTGTCCGAGGAGCAGTTTCCCATCGGTAAACTCAACGGCAGTCGTGGAGCCGGCTTGGCAAAGGCTAAAGACTTCCTTGGCGCGCTCGGTAATGCTCGAAAACACGGGGTGGGTGTTGGGCGCACCGAGTGCGCCGATGTAGGTTAGCGCGAGTTCGTGAGCCAGGAGCGCATTGGCCATGATGGGGCCGTTACCGCCGAGCTTTTCCATAGTGGGGAAAAACTCGATATTGGTGCTCTTGCCACTCGCGCCGAGGATCCGCTGGCCAAACTCCTCAATCGTGCGAAAGGGCGTAAAGTTGTCGCCCTGACCGGCGCGCCGTGAGACGGGCGCCACGATGGTGTCTACGAAGCCGTCAAAGCCTACGAGGACGTGCTTGGTGGCGAGGGCTTGGGCGGCGGAGGCGGTGCGGAGTTCGGCGAGAGTGCGGGTCTTGAAATCCATAAAAGCGCGGTCGGCGGTTCGTGTGCAGCGTGTCAGCTAATAGTGGTGATTAGACGAGAGAATCGAAACTGTGCCTAGCGAAACGAGGGGCTGCGCAGCGCGGCAAACAGATTTCAAATTATTCAGAGCATCCTTGAACGCTTCCCTCAAACCGCGCAACGCTCGCAGGCATGCTCGTCGCCCTGTCTCAAGTGTCGCCTCTTTTGTTCGCGCCAATGCCGGAGTTCGCACTTGCGCACTGGGCGGCGCCCGTCCCGCTCGCCGCCATTAACATTGTCCAGGTCTTTTTGCAGAGCGACATCGTCGGGCAGGTCATCACGGTATGCCTCTGTATTTCGAGCCTCGTGACTTGGACGGTGATGTTTGGGAAACGCAGCGAAATGAAGCGGATGGGCGAGCTTAACGCGGCCTTCGAGGCGCGCTTGCGCGACGAGCGCTCACTGCTCGACCTGCCGGAGTCGTTTCGCCAACGGCGCGTCATCCCTTACGGCGACCTTTTTGCTGATGCGGTCGAGAGCTATTGGCGAGCAGATGCGATCTCGCGGGAGCGCGGCGATCCCGATCCGCGCGCCCGAATCGAACACGCCGAAAACGCGCTTCAACGTGCGCTTTCGCGGCAGACGCTCCGCTACGAGTCGAGCATGATTTTCCTGGCATCGATTGTGACGGGTGCCCCGTTTCTCGGACTGCTCGGCACCGTGTGGGGCGTGATGGAGTCGTTTAGCTCGGTTTCGACGCAGCAAACTGCCTCGATCCAAGCCCTCGCGCCCGGTATTTCCTCCGCGCTGATGACGACCGTTGCGGGGCTGCTTGTCGCCATCCCTTCGCTCTTTGGCTACAACTACATCCTCGCGCACACCAAGAAACTCATCACCGAACTCGAAAACTTTGCCAGCTCGCTCGCCGACCGGATCGAGCTAGAGAGTAAGTAAGCCGAAAGAAACCGTCGCCTAACCCCAAAACGAACCTTACGCCGCGGCGGCAGAAAATCGGTCTGCGCGCGCGCTGCGCCAATAAAAAGAACCCGCGACTCATGGCCCGAACCTTTCGCCGCCGCCAAAACCAGCAACCCATTGCTGAACTCAACATCACTAACCTGATGGACGTGGCTTTCGTGTTGTTGATCATCTTTATGATCGCCTCGCCGCTCATCCAGCAGGAGCAGACTATTCCGGTAAATCTGCCCAGCGAGTCGGAGCGACCGCAGCAAAGCCCGCCACCCGAACAGCGGTTTCAAACCATCTCCATTGACGCGAGTGGACACTACTTCTGGGGTGCACAAGCGGTGAGCATGAACGAGCTTTCGCGACTCCTCGAAAACGAGGCGCGCCAACCCGAGCCCGCCGCCATCCGGATCCGCGCCGCCTCGCAGCTCCAATACCAACGCGTCGTCACGCTCATGGACGAAATCATGAAGCACAAACTCAGCAAAATCAGCTTCGATACCCAAGTGGGCGGGCAGTGAGGGGCCGTGAGTCATCGCTCCGATTGACGCTCTCGCGACACTAGGCGCCCCGCAACACGGTCACCCTGCTAGAGCAGGAAATTAATGATCGGGCTGTTTAGTAAATCAGGGTTTATATTTGGCAGCAATCACGCAGGATTCTGAGTTGTTGCTTTGGTGTTCCATAGTTAAACCTGCATTCACAGTCTTTGAGAAACAGCGGGAAGGCTGTTTTATGAATGCAATGCTATTGTACTTTCTCAGAACTCGTTTGGCGTATTGATCCGGCCCGCAAATAGATTCATGCGGCATAACTGACATCACCGCATAAATCCCATGGAGTTAACTTATTTATAGGCTCGATTAATAGGCGTGGCTTGGATCTAGCTCTCACCTATAAATACATTTCTATCTACGAGTTTCTGGAGTGCGTTCTGGGACTTTTTGAGGACTCGTAGGGCCTCAACAGCGAGAGGTTCGACTTCATAAATACTGTATTGTTCGGCGTGGGCGCGCAGAGCGATCATTGCGCTAACCAGTTCCGCATAAGCCAAGTTTTGATAGGGAGAAGCCGGCGACTGAGGCATATGGGGGATCTGCTCAATGAAAAGCGTGCCTGTCTGTTGCCCTCCGCAAAACGGATCGGGTTCGTGATAAAAGGGCGCGTCCCAGTTTCCTTTCAAAGGGGTAATCATACCGGCCACGCGGTAAAGGTATTCGGCGACCTCTATGGAGGTGTAGAGGTTTTTAGCCATTTCCCATGCAGTTTCGATATGTGCACTACGCTTGTTGATAGAGATCATCGTACTGCCGATTGTAGTGGTGCGGCGGCCTCCGGGCTCAAACGCAGGGATAGGGATAAATTTTATTTTCCCTCCGATCTGGGGATTTTCCCTTTTCCAAACGGCAAGCTGCCAGTTGGTGATTATTGTACCTACGACGAATCCATCGAGCCGTTGTTTGTGTCCAGTAGAAGTATCAAAGTCGACATGGGTTGTTACGCGTTTTGGTCCGGTAATCCATGTAGTGAGCGTCGCAAGAGTACGGGCGTTTTGCTCATTGGCAAAGGAAGGGTTACCGTCTTCGTCAAAAAGCACTCCGTCATTTTGTAGAACGAGCATGCGGATTGTGTCGTGGCTAATGTCCCCGAGACTCAGTAAGTAGCGA
>NZ_LSZP01000061.1 GCF_001580045.1 Cephaloticoccus capnophilus | reverse complement strand
GCCGTCCAAATCGGTCATCAGCGGCCGCATGACGCGGAAATAATCGTCCCAAGTCTCGATTTGCGCCATGTCTTCGTCACTTATTCCGGCTGCCTCGGCTAGATCGGAGCGATAAGCCAGCAGGGCGGGCGCCGCAGTAATCGGAAGTCCAAAATTGCGTCCGCGATGAGAGTGCTGTAGAAGCACGGTTCGGTCATACTGCTCGTACAGTCCCTCTTCGTGAAGTCGATCAGTGATATCTAGGAAGCCGATTTGATCAAGGGGGCCGTGGTATACCCTAGGATACATCCCCTCGTGTGTTTCCAATAGATCGGCGACCGGTGTGCCTGAGAGGAAGCCCGAAATCATCCGGTGCTCAATCACATTGGGATGTAGCATCGTCATCGTGAAGCGACGTTCCGGCGGATGCTCCTCATTCCAGTGTGCGATCGGCTCGATATAGGCGTCGCGATGCGGAGTGGCGAAAACCCAAAAAGTGATGCCATCGGGCTCTCTGTAAGGGATCAATGCTACGAGAACGGCACTTGCAATCGCAAGGCAGAAAATGACAGCAGATCCGGGGGAAAGTCTCATGGGGAAATGCTAGGGGTTCGAGGGGGCTGGGGTGGGGTGGAAGCAACGACTAACTTGGGGGGGAGTAAGGGGAAAGCGAGCGAGCAGGGCAAGAAATGAGAGCTATGGTAACAAAATAAGAAAAGGGCTGTGCTGGTTTTGCATTCCCCAAACGGCCGGACTTTGCGCTACGGCGGCCGGTTTTACAGACCGTCCTTTGGGGAAAATGGGCTAAAACGTCCTCGCCACTACTGCGCTCGCTGTTTCCGTTAAGCACACGTCATGCAGGAAAATAGACCCAAGGCGTTTTTTCTGTCGCTCGGCCTCCATGCCGCGCTGGGGGCGGCCATTGTGTTTTTTTCCTACACCGTGCGAGCCCGGGTCAAACCGCAGCCTCATCTCTTTGAACTCGTGGCGGGCCCGGGCGAAAACTACGCCGCGCTCGAAGCCCCACTGGGCGATGACAGTGCGCCTGCCGAAACGGCAATCCGCTTCGAGTTGCCTGAGCCGCCACCAAGCCCCGTCCGCGAACCCGAACCTCCAGCTCCGCCACCGGTGTTGGAGACGGCCCCAGAGGTTTCACCGATCGAGCTTGCTCCCGAAGCGCCTAACCCGGAATCGCCGAAGCCGGCTCCACCGCCGCGCCGCAACGACAACGCGACTCCCAAACCCGCTCCGCCGAAACCCGAGCCAAAGCCGATGACGAAGGCCGAGTTCGACCGGCTCCACGGTAACAAGCCGAATCCGACCGCTGTAAAGCCTACGGCCAATCGCCCAGCTCCGCCCGTCCGCCAAATCAGCACACGCGGGATTGTCGGCGGCTCGCCGAGCGTGAGCGAGGGCGCGGGAGGCACCGCACTTAGCCGCGCGGAGAGCGACTTGCTCGAAGCCTATATCGCGCTCCTGCGCCAACGGCTCCGCGCCGCGCACACAAAACCCGCAGGGCTCAGCGACCTGCTCCAAGCCAAAGTCCGCTTCGCAATCGCCGCCGATGGCACGCTCTCGAATCTGCGCATCGTTACTTCCTCGGGCAGCCGCGAGTTCGATGACTCCGTTTTGGCCGCGTTTAGGAAGGTCCGCTCAATCGGCCCGACACCCAACGGTAAAGCCGATACCTGGGAACTCACCTTTAAACTCCGCGACGGGAGCTAGGGGCTGGTAGTGTTTTTTTCACTCCGCGTGGGGCGGCAGGCTGTGCCTGCACCCATTTACAGAGCCGCTTGGTTGCCGTGCATTCGCGCAGCAGCCAAGCGGCTCTGTGAAAAGGAACCCAAACTTGGAGACGGGAGCTTATTCGTGATTTTTCCCACCTCGCCCAAACGGGTTATCACTCTACTTTCCCCTCCCTGTCGCAACGCGACAGGGGGAATGCTTTCAAATTTGGGATTTCGCTTTCGCGCGATAGCGCGATGAGAAATCCTAAATTGAACGGGTGCAGCGACACGCTGCCGCCCCACGCGGAGTGGAGAAAGCCGCACGGGCTGCTTAGCTTAGCTGGATTTTGTGAGTGTGGGCGGAGGCGATTGAGAGGGTGAGGTGGAGGGTGTTTTGCGGGAGCCAGTCGGCGATTTTTTCGGGCCACTCGATTGCGAGGCACCAAGGGCTTTGGAGGAAGTCTTCGAGGAGCAGGGCTTCGACTTCGGAGGCGGTGTCGAGTCGGTAGGCGTCGAGGTGCAGGAGTGTCGTCGGTCGCGGCCTAAGCGGGGCAGTAGTAGAGGCAGTTTGCCCGTTTTTTTCTAGTGTTGTTGCGGCGGTGATTCCGTTTTCGGTTTCGGCGGTTTCGGCTCGGTAGAGGCTGTAGAGCGAGAAGGTGGGGCTGGTGATGGCTTCGCGGATACCGAGGCCGCGCGCGAGGCCGCGCACGAAAGTCGTTTTGCCTACGCCGAGATCGCCGTGGAGGGCGAGGGTGGTGTCGGCGGGAAGTTCGCGTGCGAAGGCAGTGGCGGCGGCTTCGCACTCTTCTGCGCTATGGGTGAGGAGGCCCGCGCGCAGTTGGCTAAAGGTGCTCGTAGCCATGATAGTTTGCTAGATTGAGCGCGGCCTCGGAGCGAGTGCCTGCGAGAACGAATTGGCCGAGGCGGGTGAGTGAGGTCTTGGGAAAGGCGGCGCGCCAGCGTCGCTCGAAGTCGCTGCGGCGGGCCTTGGCGGCGAGCGTGAAAATGAGTTCGTAGTCTTCGCCGTCGCAGATCGCGGAGCGGGGGTTGGCGCCGCGGCGGAGTGGGAGTTTTTCAGCCAAAATTTCGGCTTCGAGGCCGGGGCTTTGGAGGGATTTTAGGTCTTTGGCGAGGCCGTCGCTGATATCGATCATGGAGCGGACGGCGCGTTGGCAGGCGAGCCAAGCCCCTTCGGCGAGGCGCGGGGTAAAGCGGTAGTGGTGGCCGGTGCCTAGCGTGTTGCCTAGCTGTCCGGTGACGTAAATCGAGTCGCCTGCTTGTGCGCCGCGACGAGTGAGCGTACGGCTGCCGTGCGCGGGGTTGCCCAGGAGGGTGAGGCTGGCGGAAAGGTGCCCCGGGACGGTCGATGCGGTGATGTCGCCGCCGACGATTGGGACGGCGTAGTGGCGGGCGCAATCGGCGAGGGCGCGGTAAAAGCCGGCGAGCCAGCGCAGGCTCGTGCGCGGCTCGAGGGTGAGGGCGAGGACGGCAGCGGTGGGCAGGCCGCCCATTGCGGCGAGGTCGCTGAGGTTGCGCTTGAGGAGTTTTTGTGCGGTCGCTCGGGGCGACATCGTATCGTTGAAATGGCCGCCGTAGACGACGGGGTCGATGGTGATGAGCCGAGCGGCTTTTCCGCGCGGGAGGATGGCGCAGTCGTCGCCCATGCCGTAGGGTTCGGCGGGGGCAGCACTGCCGAGCCAGTCGCGGATTTTGTCCAAGAGTCGGACTTCGCCGAGGGCGGAGACTGACTCGCTTCTTTTATCAGTAAAGGGATGCATGTGGCGCGTGGGGGCGCAGCCGCCTTCCATTGCCGAGGGGAGGGCAGTTGTTAGCGGAAGGTCTGGCGGAGGAGTTATTCTACGCCGAGGCCGGCAAGGATCATGACGATGGTGTTTAGGTTAAAGAGGGCGTGAGCGAGGATGGGGACGGCGATCGTGCCGCTGCGTTCGTAGGCGAGCGCGAAGACGATGCCGAGCACGGCGAGCGGGACGAAGCTGGCGAGGTTCGCATGCATCGCGGCAAAGAGGAGCGCGGGCAGTGCGAGTGCGACCCAGCGCGGGGTGCGGGTGCGAAGAAAGCGGAAGAGGCCCGCGCGGAAAACGAGTTCTTCGGTAATGGGTGCACTCACGACCGCGAGCAGGGCCATACTGCCGAGTATGAGCGCCGAGTCGGTTTCGGCGAAGATGCCCACCAGGTCTTGCTCGTGAATTTCGATGCCGCAGAGCCGGAGGAGGCTCTGCCAAGCGAGCGCGGACGCCGCGACGAGCGGTAAGGCGATGAGCAGGGTGCCGAGGCCTCGCGCCCAAACGGAGCGCGGTGCGGTTCGGGTTTTCTCCTCGCGCCGGAGTGCGAGCCGGAAGAAGGCCACTCCGGCGAGCATGCCGCCGTGAAAGGCTCCACCGAGTAGGAGTGTGGCGGCGCTGCGGTCGCTTTCAGCGTTAATGTCGATTCCGAAGAGAGCGAGGAGTGGGGAGCAGATCATCTGCGCAAGCAGGCCGCCGGTGATGACGCAAAAGATGAAGAGAAGGAAATCGGTGGAGCTGATGTCCCAGAGCAAGGTCGTATCGGCGCGAGCGCGCGCGGCCGCAGCGGCTTTTCTCCCGCTGGCAGAGAGGACGTGGCGAACGAGTAGGAAGAGGCCGGAGACGACGAAAACGACTTCGATCAGGCCAACGATTTGTGGGCCCAACATTACGGGGGAATTCATTTTGCGCGCTTGGGCTACGGCTGCGTGGTTGAGGCGGCGTCTGCCGCATCCGCAGTGATCCGGCCTTGGTCGTAGACGATTTTCCCAGCGCAAATCGTGGTGTGCACGCGACCTGTGAGTTCTTGGCCGTCCCAGGGGGAGTTCTGCGATTTGCTAAATCCGCGGGCAGTTTCGTAACGCCAAGTTTCGTCGGGAGCGAAGAGGCAGATATCGGCGGGGGCACCGGCGCTGAGCGTGCCCGCACCGTCGTGAAGTTTTAGGACGTTTGCCGGGCGGCGAGTCATCAGGTCGAGGACTTGGGAGAGGGACATCCCGGCTTCGCGGTGGAGGACTGAGAGGGTGATCGGCAGCGAAGTTTCGAGGCCGAGAATGCCGAAGGGCGCGTGGTCGAACTCGCGGTCTTTTTCGTAATTGGCGTGCGGGGCATGGTCGGTCGCTATGGCGTCGATGGTGCCGTCTCGTAGGCCAGCGATGAGGGCTTGGCGGTCGGCCTCGGTGCGCAGCGGCGGGTTCATTTTGAAGTGGGTGTTGTAGCTGGCGAGGGCCTCGTCGGTGAGGGCGATGTGGTGCGGGGTCGCCTCGCCGGTGACACGGATGCCTCGTGCTTTTGCGTCGCGGAGCAGTTCCACGGAGTAGGCACTGGTGAGGTGCTGCATGTGGATGTGCGCGCCGGTGTAGTGGGAGAGGATGATGTTGCGCGCGACGATGATGTCTTCGGCGGCGTTGGGCCAGCCGCGCAGTCCGAGGCGGGTGGAGACCGTGCCTTCGTTCATGACGGCTCCGGCAGTGAGTGTGTGGTCTTGGCAGTGGTCGAGGAGCGGCAGGTCGAACATTTTGGCGTATTCGCAAGCGCGACGCATGAGCTCGTTGCTCTGCACGCAGTCGCCGTCGTCGGTGATTGCGACGATGCCAGCGCGGGCGAGTGAGCCGATGGGCGCGAGTTGCTCGCCGCGCATGCCTACGGTGATGCAGCCGGTGGGATAAACGCGGATGACGGCATCGCGCTTTATGGCATCGTGGATGAGTTGGATCGTCGCGGGGCTGTCGCCGACGGGGCTGGTGTTGGCCATGCAGACGACGCTGGTAAAGCCGCCTGCCGCTGCGGCGCGAGAGCCCGTGCCGATGGTCTCTTTGTGGACTTGGCCGGGCTCGCGGAGGTGCACTTGGATGTCGATGAGGCCCGGGCTGGCGACGAGGCCGTGAGCGTCGATTTGGGTCGCGGCAGCGCGGTCGGTAGCGGAGAGGGAATCGACGAAGCAGCCGTCTTTAACAAAGAGCTCGCCGGGCGCGTCGCGGTTTGTGGCGGGGTCGATGATGCGGGCGTTGCGTATCCAGAGGGGGGGCGTGTGTGTTTTCATTAAATGGAGACGAGGGCGTGCGCGTAAGACTCGTGCAGGGGATTAGGGCTTAGGCTGCGGGGAGGGGCTGGCCTCCGAGGCACAGGTGCAGGACCGCCATGCGAATGGCGACGCCGTTGGTCACTTGGTTGAGGATGACGCTGTGCGGGCCGTCGGCCAGGTCGCTGTCGATTTCGACGCCGCGGTTGATCGGGCCGGGGTGCATGATGATGGCGTTGGGGTGAAGCCAGCTCGCGCGGGTTTTGTTGAGCCCGAAGAGGCTCGTGTACTCGCCGAGTGAGGGGAATAGGCTGCGGGACTGGCGTTCGTGCTGTATCCGCAGTAGCATGACGACCTCGGCATCGGCGAGGGCGCGGCGCAGGTCGTGCGAGACGCGCACGCCAAGTGCGGCAAAGTATGGAGGGACGAGCGTGGAGGGGCCGACTATAGTGACGTCGGCCCCGAGCGTGCGGAGGGCGTGGATGTTTGAGCGGGCGACGCGGCTAAAGAGTATGTCGCCGAGGATGACGACGCGGCGACCGCGCAAGTCGGGAGCCAGCAAGATCTCCCCATTGTTTTCTGCGTGACTGCTCGCTGACGAACGCCCCGAGAAATGCTCGCGCATGGTGAAGGTATCGAGGAGCCCTTGGGTGGGGTGGGCGTGGGCGCCGTCGCCTGCGTTGATGATTGGGATGTTTAGGATTTTGGAGAGGTAGAGCGGCGAGCCTGCGGCAGCGTGGCGGATGACGATGGCGTCGGCCTGCATAGCCTGGATGTTTTCGGCGGTGTCGCGGAGCGTCTCGCCCTTAGTGGTCGAGGAGGATTTGCCTTCGAGCGAGACGGTGTCGGCCCCGAGTCGCTTGGATGCGATTTCAAAGGCCATGCGGGTGCGGGTGCTCGGCTCTAGGAAGAGGTTGACAATGGTCTTGCCCTTTAGGCTGCGGGGAGCAGCGGCCGACTCGGAGGCTTGTAGGCTGCGCTTAAAGGCGGCAGCGGTGGCGTGAATGTGATCAATCTCGGCTAGCGAGAGGTCTTCGAGGCAGAGGAGGTGGCGGCGCGTCCAAGTCATCTTGGGCGGCCATAAGGGAGAGTGCCCGCGCCTGCTTCGAGATTTTAATTTCACCCTAGGCCCTGCTCCCGTTTCAAACACGAGCCGCGCTGCACCCAAAACCTGGCTCCGTCGCGGCTACGTCTAAAACGGGAACAGCCCCTAACATCGGGCTGAGTGAGAATTCCCTATCTCCCTAGCAGAAGCGGGGGGTCAATCGCAGGGAGGGGAGAGAAGTCCCCAGGGGGATATTGGGTAAATACTAGAGCGTAGCAATTGGTTATTTTCTGTTTATAGGGTTATATCTACGTTGATGAAATAGA
>NZ_LSZP01000060.1 GCF_001580045.1 Cephaloticoccus capnophilus | reverse complement strand
CCCCCCCCCCCGATCGGTGTAACTACTTATGGTATTCAAGGGCGAGCGGCTCATATTCCTGAGGATAAATGGAGGGGGTGGCCGGATGTAGAGGTTGTCGGTGCGGTGAGGCTGACAGGGGATAGGGAGGTAAGGGGGATTTGGATGAATGAGGAGAATAGTCCGAGCCTGAATCTAAATGGGCATTTACTGACTGTCTCAGATGGTGGAATTAATGCCTACTACAACGAGAGCGCCCCTCCTATTATGGGGGGAGAAATTACCTCTTCTAGACCTTTCCTAACGATTAGGTCGGGAACTTATGGTTCCTCTCAAGTCGACTATCGAGGGAATAAGATTATTCAAAATCTGCACATATATTCGGTTATTCGGGATAACGACGATCACCGAGTGGGCCTGCTGGTTACGGGAAGTCATCCTGAAGGCGAGAGAGGGCGTGTGAGTCTCACGGGGGATCAGGCGAATACGTTTACTGGCGATGTCATCGTTGAAGGGAGGATGAATACGCTTCATCTTAATAAAAGCGATGGGGTTACTTCGATTCTAGGGAATATTTTTGTAAGAAAACTGGCGAGTGTGAATATCGTCAGCAGTGACCAAATCGCAGACTCCTCTACTGTGACGCTTTCTGAGCGTGCCATACTTTCATTCAGTGCAGAACCTAAGGCTATTAGGGAGAAAATCCATGCGCTAGTCGTCAAGGAAGGAACCAGTCGCTTATCCTTTTATCACTCTGAGGGTATTCGGGATAATTTTAAGAAAACGCTCATTTTGGACGACCTGTTAATAAGCGACGATGGATTCTTACAGATTAGCGGCTGGGAGGCGGGGAGAGATCATCTTCTCGTTCGTAAAGACAGTGAGCACCTTGCGGACGCATTTAAGAAAATCACAATCGATGGCTGGGCGAAGAATCAAGTCTACCTAAAGGACTACGATAAGGAGTATTGGTCTATTGAGGCGGCGCCCGAGCCGAGCACTTACGGGGCGATTTTGGGGGCTGTGGGGCTGGGGCTCGTTATCTATCGCAAGCACCGCCATCGCATGCGGAGTGCGTGTGGCGAAAAACTCGGTGGCGCAGCTAGCCCTTTCAAGGGCTCCGTTGCGCTTCGGGGACTACGCAGTCGGCGGTGAATCCTACGTAGCGAGTAGGGATTTAAGCGGCGATGCAGGGGGCGGATAGGTATTGGCGATGCAACTTTGTCAGCCTTACTCTCTCTGTCTCTATATGAGCTATTTCCTATCGCTCTTAGCAAAAAATCCGGCGAGGAAGCCGCCACAGTCCGAAAGCGATAAAACTGCGTAATGAACTAAGGTATTGCGCAGTGTGTTTTTATGTATCGGAAACGGCCGCTACAGATTGGGCCCATAAATGAGTTAATTTCATGGGATTTATGCGATGATGTCGGTTATACCGCATGAATCTATTTGTGGGCCGGATCAATAAAGGTCGTTTTTCTAAAGCCGCAGTCGCTGCCCACGGGGACTCCGCCAATTTAATCCACCAAAATTTCGGTGTGGTGGCGGAGGTAGTGGGCGAGGTGGCTGTGCAGCGCGGTCACGGCTTGGGCGGGCGGGTTTTGGTCGGCGAGAGGCTGGCCTAAGACGCTTTGGGCGAGTGAGCGCAGCGCGGCGGGGAGCGTGGGTAGCCAGTGTTGGCGGAGCGGATAGCCCTCGTCGCGGGCGAAGGAGTAGAGCGCTTTTAGGTGAGTAATGTCGGGCCGCATGTGATTGGCGAAGGCGTCGAGCGAGCGGCGCAGGAGCTGCATGACGCCTGCGCGGACTTCTTCGGGCACACGGTTGCGGGCGAGGGTAGTGGTAAAGCCGCACGCGTGCTGAAGGCTGTCGTAGCTGCGGGCGATGCCGCTTGGGCGGTGGAGCAGGTGGGCTTCTTTGATGAACCAAGACTGACCTTGGTTGGGGCTTTCGGCCAAGAATTCGGCTTCGTCGAAGAGATCGAGAGGAGCTGCGCCTGTTTTGCTGCTGCTACTTTTAGACAGGCGTTGCCAGAGGCTGAGGTGGCCGTGCTCGGCGGAAAAGAGGGTTAGAAGTTGGAAGTTCGCCTTGGGCGGGCGTTTGAGCAGGACGATGCCTTGGGTGCTGAGGGTGAGTCCGGCCATAGTGTGCGTGAGGGAAGGAGAGTATCCAATGCGCTTTTGGGCACCACTTAACACTTTATTTGGTTAAAATATAGTTTGCATTTTGAGCAAATGGGAGCACGGGTCCCGAATTTGTTACCCCACCCGATGCTTACCCCGGCATATTATCTCACTTTAGACGAGCAAGCAGACGCGACTGCGTCACGTCTGCTCTGTCGCTGGAAGCTCGGAAGCTGAGGTAAACTGCGCCAGGTTTGTGTCAAGCTATTTATTTAAAGTAGCTTATGTTATTAGAGGATCATTTTTCCAGTCAGTTACGGCCTATATCCGTAACTGGCTTTTTTGCGCCCGCACTTTCGGGTGTTACAATGAACAACCCCAAGGACCTGTACTCCAAAGAACAGCCTCAACACCTATACCCCAATGAAGCCCCCTAAATTACTCCCGATCGCATTGAGCCTTTGTACTTTCACTTTGGGCTCGCTCCACGCCCAACAATCTCCTGAGCAAGACGACGACGAAATCGTCCGGCTCTCACCCTTTACAGTGCAGGAGAGTGCTGACATGGGCCGTTACCAAGCCGCCCAAGCCAGCTCGGGCAGTCGTATTCGGATGGATTTGATGGACTCGACACAAAGCATCTCCGTCCTCACTAACGAATTTCTCAATGACATCGGCACCACCCAATTGCTGGATGCAGTCAAATATGTCGCGGGAATCGGGAACGCTAACAACCCCGACATCATGGACATCATAAACATCCGTGGCTTCGGAAGCCTAGGAGCAACACTTGATGGCTTTGCCCAATCCAGCCTCATCAACCTAGATCCAATTATTATTGATCGCATTGAGGTCGTAAAAGGCCCCAATGCTATTATTGCCCCTCAAGGGCCTCCGGGGGGCTTGGTCAACAGCGTGACTAAACGCCCGCTTTTTAAAAATAGTGGTTCCGTTTCCTATCAAGTCGGTCGCTACGATGCGAATCGCGCTGAAATCGATGCCAACTATATAATAAAGGACGACAAGCTCGCCTTGCGCGTGGTCGGGGCCTTCACCGATGCCGATCGGTATACAAAGGAAAAGTATTCCCAGAATCTTACGGTAATGCCGATGCTCACCTATCGGATCAGCCCGACCACCGAGCTTACGGCCCAGGTTATGGTTTACAATGCGTCGGCAACGATGACGAACATCCCCGCGTCTTTCTATGCAGTGGGCCGCAGCAACGTCCACATTATGGAAGGGCTCTCGCGCGATTTCGCACTGGCAACCCGTAACGATAACCGCCACGAAAGCGGCCAAAGGGCACAGTTTTTTCTCACTTCTCAACTCACTGACAAACTCTCTATGCGACTGGCCGGCAACTGGGCTCAGTCGGCTTCTCGCGCAAGCGAAATACATCCCGGCAGACCCCGTGATGTAAATGGTGTCCCAATCGATCCCGAGCCAGCCCAGGTCAACCTCATCACGGGCGAGTGGGAGTGGGATGGGGTCACCCGCCTTGACGACCCTCTCTTCATCCCTTCCGGGGCTAAAGATTTGACTGACCGCGACAGCGCAAACCTACAAAACGACTTTGTCTTCGAGCACTTAGGCCAAGGCTGGAAGTCGCAAACCGTCGCCGGCTTCGCGATTAATTATAGCAGCTCGGGAGGGGGCTATAAAAATGCGGTCGCTGTACCCGTTAATGGCTCGAACCTCTTCGACTTGACTGACAGTAGCTTCAGCCCTGTGTCCTATATGGTCGAGCCCGATGCCGAGTGGGTAGCCCACAATTCGCTGCGCAATCGCAGCCACCAAGTCTACCTCTACCAAGTACTCAACCTCTTTGATGACCGGCTGGCACTCAGTGGTAGCTTGTCTCAAAATCGTTACTTCAGCGGCAGGACTGACAACTTAAGTGGTACCAGCACCGAGGAAAGGGCCGAAGCAACGCTAGCCTCTGGCGGTATCGTTTACAAACTTACCTCAGCGGTCTCTCTCTACTACGGCTATTCCGAACAAGAGATCTTGGGCCTAGCCGACCCGAATAACCTTATTCCTGCCCACACAAGCCCCAGTCGTCAACACGAGGGCGGCCTGCGTCTCCGGCTCTTCGATGGTCGGCTTTACACGACCTTTACCTACTTCGATATCAAACAAGACGGAGTCTGGGAGCCGGACGCCGCGAACTGGATTGACCCGACTGCGCCTAAACGGCCCGGGATAAATAGTAATCGCACCGCTAAGGGTTTCGAGTTTGAATTCGCATGGTCGCCCACCAAAAACATCTCGGTAATTGGCAGTTTCACCGACTTTAAAAATCGCGACCAGGGAAATAGGCGCTACGCGCATGTCGCCGAGAGAATGGCCGGAATCTGGGGCAGCTACACCTTCTCTGAAACAGGCGCGCTGCGCGGCCTATCCTTCGGGCTCGGTGCTAACTACGTCGACGAACGTCCCGGCGACTCTGGAGGCCAGTATACAACCCCGCCTCAAGGCTTCCCACCCGCTCGCTACCAGCCTCTGTTTTGGCTCCCTTCTTATACTGAAGTCGAGGCCAATGCGACTTACCGCTTCAACAAGCACTGGAAGGCACAACTCGTCGTCAAAAACCTCCTAGATAAAGAATTCTTCAGATCGAGTAGTAATCGCACTCTCTATTTAAGCACTCCGTTCAATCCAAAGCTTACTGTGCGCTATGAGTTCTGAGTGAGTATCAGTTAACTCTTGTCTCCCTTGCGGCGCACCCTTTGGTGCGCCGCATTTTTTTTCAGAGCTGTAAAGTCACTGTGTACGAGGTTTACTTCCTTGAGGCGAGGGCGTAAGGAGTGAGTGTCGGAAGGGGAGGGCTTTCTGCGGGAGATAGCCGCATGAAAATCCACTCATTGTCGAGTCCCTGCTCTAAGTCCGCTGCGGTTTCGGCATTTGGCAGCCATGCTTTCTGTGGGCAGTTGCCTTACAGCATGCCGAAACCGCCACCTCGCTCAGTAAGCGCCACAGGCCTGACTTTTGGCGTAAATAACCTGTGCTCGAAATGCATTTCTATCTATACATCAATAAATTACCCGTTTTGAAAAAGCCTAGACGGGCCAGATTTTAGGTAAATCTTCTTATTTTATTGCCATACCTCTCATTTTTTGCCCTGCTCGCTCGCTTTCCCCTTCTTTCTCCCCATTTAGTCGTTCCCTCTCCACTCTGGCACCCCATCACAGCCCCTCGAGCCTCTAGTATTTTCCCATGAGATTTTCCCCCGGATCTGCTGTCATTTTCTGCCTTGCGATTGCAAGTGCCGTTCTCGTAGCGCTGATCCCTTACAGAGAGCCCGATGGCATCACTTTTTGGACTTTCGCCACAGCGCATCGCGACGCCTATATCGAGCCGATCGCACGCTGGAATGAGGAGCATCCACCGGAAAGTCGCTTCACGATGACGATGCTACATACCAATGTGATTGAGAACCGGATGATTTCGGGCTTCCTCACGGGCACACCGGTCGCCGATCTGTTGGAAACACACGAAGACCTTTATGTTAGGGTATACCACGGCCCCCTTGATCAAATCGGCTTCCTCGATATCACTGATCGACTTCACGAAGAGGGACTGTACGAGCAGTATGAGCGGACTACGCTTCTGCAGCACACTCATCGCGGACGCCATTTTGGACTTCCGATTACTGCGGCGTCCGCGCTGTTGGCTTATCGCTCCGATCTAGCCGAAGCGGCAGGAATAAGTGACGAAGACATTGCGCAAATCGAGACTTGGGACGATTATTTCCGCGTCATGCGGCCGCTGATGACCGATTTGGACGGCGACGGCCGCCCGGACCGCTACTTACTGAGTCTCGGGGACGTTAGCCACGAGACAATCCGCATGCTCGTTCTACAAAATGACGGAGTGCTTTTTGACGAAGACGGCAACCCTTCCTTTGCCAATGAGCAAAACGCGCGTACCCTTGCGACGCTCACTACATGGATTACCGGACCAAAACGCGTAGCAACCGATGTCGCCGCTTATACCTCTACTGGACACAAACAACGGCTCGATGGAATCGTCGTAGGCACAATAATCACCAACTCGCTACTTGCCTACTGGAAAAGGGAAAACCCCCAGCTCGGAGGGAAAATAAAGCTTATGCCTATCCCTGCGTTTGAGCCCGGAGGCCGCCGCACCAGCACGGCTGGCAGTACGATGATCTCTATCAACAAGCGTAGTTCACATATCGAAACTGCTTGGGAACTGGCCAAGAGACTCTACACCTCCATAGAGGTCGCCGAGTACCTTTACCGCGTGGTCGGCATGATTACGCCTTTGAAAGGAAACTGGGACGCTCCCTTTTATCACGAACCCGATCCGTTTTGCGGAGGGCAACAGACAGGCACGCTTTTCATTGAGCAGCTTCCCCATATCCCTCAGTCGCCGGCTTCTCCCTATCAAAACTTGGCTTATGCTGAACTGGTTAACGCGATGATCGCTCTGCGCGCCCACGCCGAACGACACGGTATTTATGAAGTCGAACCTCTCGCTGTTGAGGCCCTCCGAGTCCTCAAAAAGTCCCAGGACGCGCTCCAGAAACTCATAGATCGAAATGTATTCCTAGGTGAGAGCTAGAGCCCAAGCCCTGCCCAGTGGTGCAAAACGCAGGGCCCTACTGTTGCTTAAAGTTTTTATTGCTTTGCTGACGCACTTGCCTCGAATACCGCCCCGCCCCAAGCCCTTTCCCCTCCCTAGCTACCCCCTATCCCCTTAACACCTTCCCTCTTTTGGAGCAGTGCAATCAGCTCCATAAGCCTCAGTTCGCTGCGCGTTTGCAGCAAACTGTATCTTCTAACCCCACATACACAACCTATGCTTCCCCGCCTAAAAAATAGCGTACCCTCGGTACGTGTATTCGCATCCTTGTCGATGCTTGGCCTCGCAGCCTCCGCTTACGCCCAGCAAGCCCCAGACCAAAGCGGCGACGAAATCGTCCGCCTCTCACCCTTTTCTGTGCAGGAGAGCGCAGATATGGGCCGTTACCAAGCGGCTGAGTCGACTTCGGGTTCCCGAGTCAGGATGGACTTGATGGACTCTACCCAGAGCATCTCCGTCCTCACTAACGAATTCCTCAGTGACATCGGCACCACCCAATTGTTGGATGCAGTCAAATATGTCGCGGGAATCGGGCCCAGTAACGGCCCTGACACCATGGACATCATGAGTATCCGTGGCTTCCAAAACTGGGAACTGACAACCGTCGATGGCTTTGGCCAAACCAGTTACATTAACCTAGATCCAGTCGTTGTTGAGCGCATTGAGATCGTAAAGGGCCCCAATGCTATTATAGCCCCTCAAGGACTGCCGGGGGGCGTGGTCAACAGCGTGACTAAACGCCCGCTTTTTAAAAATAGTGGTTCCGTTTCCTATCAAGTCGGTCGCTACGATGCGAATCGCGCTGAAATCGATGCGAACTATGTAGTAAAGGACGACAAGCTCGCCTTGCGCGTGGTCGGGGCCTTCACCGATTCCGATCGATATATGAAGGAAAAGTATTCCCAGAATTTTACGGTAATGCCGATGCTCACCTATCGGATCAGCCCGAGCACCGAGCTTACGGCCCAAGTTATGGCTTACAATGCGACGTCAACGCTGATGAGCGCCCCCGTGTCCATCTATGCAGTGGGCCGCAGAAACGTCCACATTATGGAGGGGCTCCCGCGCGATTTCGCACTGTCAAACCGTGACGATAACCGCCACGAGAGTAGCCAAAGGGCACATTTTTTTCTCACTTCTCAAATTACCGACAAACTCTCTATGCGACTGGCCGGTAAGTGGGCTCAGCAGTCTTCTCGCGCAAGCGAAATGAATCCCAGCAGCCCCCGCGATGCAAATGGTAACCTACTCGACCCCCAGCCAATCCAGGTCAACCCCATCACTGGCGAGTGGGAGTGGGATGGGGTCATCCGCAGTGACACCCCGCGCTTCACCCTTGCCGGGGCTAAAGACACGACTGACCGCCACCACGGAAACCTACAAAGCGACTTTGTCTTCGAGCACTTAGGCCAAGGCTGGAAGTCGCAAACCGTCGCCGGCTACGCGCTTAGTTATAGAAGCTCGAGCGGAGGCTATAAAAATGCGTTCGCTGCACCCCTTAATGGCTCTACCCTCTTCGACTTGACTGACAGCAGCTACATCCCTGCGTCCTACATAGTCGATGCCGATTGGGCAGCCAACAATTCGCTACGCAATCGCAGCCACCAAGTCTACCTCTACCAAGTACTCAACCTCTTTGATGACCGGCTGGTACTCAGTGGAAGCTTGTCTCAGAATCGGTTCTTCAGTGGTAGGACTGACAACTTAAGTGGCACCAGCACCGACGAAAGGGCCGAAGCAACGCTGCCCTCTGCTGGTATCGTTTACAAACTTACCCCGGAGGTCTCTCTCTACTACGGCTATTCCGAACAAGAGATCTTGGGCATAGCGGCCCCGGGTGACCTTATTCCTGCCCACACGACCCCCAGTCGTCAACACGAGGGCGGCCTCCGTCTCCGGCTCTTCGATGGCCGACTCTACACGACCTTTTCCTACTTCGATATCCAACAAGACGGAATCTGGGAAGGGAACCCTGCGAACTGGATTGACCCGCTTGCGCCTAAACAGCCTGCGGTAACTAGCAATCGCACCTCTAAGGGCTTCGAGTTTGAATTCGCATGGGCGCCCACCAAAAATATCTCGGTAATCGGCAGTTACACCGAATTTAAAAGTCGCGACCAGAGCGATAGGCGCTACGCGCATGTCGCCGAGAAAATGGCCGGAATCTGGGGCAGCTACAGCTTCTCCGAAACAGGTTCGCTGCGCGGCCTATCCTTCGGAATCGGTGCTAGCTACGTCGGTGAGCGTCCCGCCGATGCTGGCGGCCAGTATACCACCCCCCCTCAGGGCTTCCAACCCGTTCGCTACCAAGCTATGTTTTGGCTCCCTTCTTATACTGAGGTCGAGGCCAATGCGACTTACCGCTTCAATAAGCACTGGAGGGCACAACTCGTCATCAAAAACCTCCTAGATAGAGACTACATCAAGGCGGCGACTAATCGCACTATCTACCCAAGTACGCCCATTAATCCGAAACTCACTATCCGCTATGAGTTCTGAGTAAGTGTCAGTTAACTTGTTTCCCTTGCGGCGCACCCTTTGGTGCGCCGCATTTTTTTTCAGAGCTGTAAAGTGACTGTGTACGAGACTTACTCCCTTGAGGCGAGTGCATAAGGAGTGAGTGTCGGGAGCGTAGGGTTCGGTGTTGGGGTTAGTCGTATAAAAACCCACTCATTGTCGAGTCCCTGCTCAAACTCGGCAGGCCAACCGGCTTTAGCCAGTTCTTCCAGTAAGTGATTCCCATGATCTTCATAGCCTTTACGATTGAGTAAAATTCCTGAAAACCCATAGGACTCAAGCAAGGCGGCCATTTCTCCAGCAGGTAACTCCTGAACATCAAGCTGCCAGTCTGCTCCCTGCCTGCCCTTATCACTCCCGTAAGAGTAGCGAAGTTTGCTGGAGTAGAGAAAAGGACGCATGGAGTTATAGAAGGACGACCCAAACCTAGAGGCCCCGCGCCCCAAAAAGGGCTCAGGAAAGTCCATGGCAGGTAATGTGTAGATCATGGATCCTGCCTCGACCCTACTTTCCAAGGTAGAAGCCAAACCCCTATCCGCTGTGACTCGTTCTTTAATAGAAGAATTAATGTTGAAAGGAAAGGTGTACATTTTAAAAGACTGATCAAGTATGGCAAGTGGGGCCAGTAGGGCTAAGGAGAAAAGCTTGGCTCGGAAAGGCCAGTTTCTCATTCCCCTATGGATTGAAAAAGCGAAATACAGTAGCCCAAGTGCCGCAATAGCTTCAGAGTATCGATTTATCCCCCGTATGTCGTAAAAGTTCAATATCAGACTGATAATGGCATGGATTCCACCGACGCCGGTATAAATAATAAGCCAGCAGAAAGCCAAGTAGGGTAGGGGGGCGCTTTGCTTTTTTAGTTGCCGTCGAGTTCCCTTTAAAAGCAAGAGAAGCAGACCTGCGATAGAGCAGAGACCAATGTAGGCTCCCCACCATTCCTCTCCTACCTCCAGTCTTCCTCCGTCATAGTATCTCGAAAAAAAGTCGGGGGAAATATAGGGGCCCCAGTTGGGAAGTAAAAGGTCTATCGGTTTAAGCGCCCATCGTTCCGCATCAAAATAAGATCTAATAAGAGCGGCAGGGTTTCTTCCATAACTTGCTCTATAGGCGATAAAACTTGCCATAAATGCCACGGATGCTACACAGGTAGCTGCCAAGGGAATGAACGAAACTATCACTCCCTTTCGGTATTTTACTGTTCGGCACAGGATGGCAAGCGCATAGAGGTGGATAAAGAAGAATACCCAATAGATATTTAAAAAGCCACTCAGTAAGCTAATTAAAAAAGTGAGTCTGAATCGGAATGACCTCCACGATAGCTTCTGGGCAGTGGCGATATACCAACAGCAATAGAACTGAAGTGGGAGAAGTCCTGTAAACCCTATTCCTATGTGATCCAGCGAGCGCTGGCTTTGGGGAAGAAACGCATAGACAATAGCCAAAGCCCATGCTGCCAATCGAGGAACCCTCCAGAGTCTCGCTGCTATATAAAACGAAGAAGCTCCGAGCGCGCATGATAGCATCAGAATGGCGTTTGTTGCGGGCATAAGCCCAATTACTTTAGATATCTGCCCCGCAGTCCATATAATCACTCGCTCAGTCTGGGGGAAGTCATTTAATTGAGCAGTAAATGGAGCTCCAAGTGAGTCGGTGTAGATGTAAGTAAAAAGCCCTAAGTCTCCCTCTTTGACTAGTTTAATTAGTGCCATAACACAATGAGAGTCGCCAGTATAGCGAACGGGAAACTGGAAATTACTCCCCCATCGATTCTCAATGGTCAACCACAGCGCACATACTGTAAGTATAAGTGTAAATAGCCTAAAAGCCCTCCAACCCATACCACTCCAGTAAGAATCAGTCTTTACTAAGTTGATTTGCGATATGCTGTCACGCCGCTCTAATTCATTGGATTTCATGAGAAAAGGAGATTTCTCGAGAATCCTCCACCTATTCAATAAAGTGTTGATTTTATGACACTAAAATCAAAATAGGCATTTTGCAGAGCTAGTAACGGAGTAGTTCGGTTGTTCAACTCAGAGCAAAATAACGCGAGTCTTACGAAAATATCTGAATTTTTAGATCGGAAGGTGAAATAGAAATACCTGATTTTAGCATCAGTAATACAATCCCTCAATGCTAGGCCCAGTTCTCAGGAACCCAGACTTCGGGACGTGGGTTTATTAGTGATTTTTCCCGTCTCGCCCAAACGGGTTATCACTCTACTTTCTCCCCCAACGCGACAGGGGGAGTGCCTTCAAATTTGGGATTTCGCTTTCGCGCGATAGCGCGATGGGAAATCCCAAATTGAATGGGTGCAGGCACAGCCTGCCGCCCCACGCGCAGTGGGAAAAAGCGTATCGGCGCGGCGCGCGTTTTAAACGGGAACAGACCCTAGGCGAGAGGCTGAGTCCGAGCTTGCTGTCGGTGGAGCCCAAGGCGGGATGACGCTACCGCCGGAGATGATGAGTTTCATGCCGTCGGCCACATTCATTTCGAGTTCGACGATATCTTCGGGCGGCAGAAACAAGAGAAAGCCGGTCGTCGGGTTGGGCGAGGTGGGGACGAAGATCGTCCACGGCTCGTTTAGGCCGGTTTTTGCCTGCGGCTCGGCCTGCTCCTTGCTCGTCACAAAGCCTAGCATCCAGCTTCCGTTTTTGGGAAATTGGACGAGGACGACTTTGCTAAAGAGGTTGCGATTTTGTGCGCCAAAGGTGCCGACGATTTGTTTGACGGTGTTGTAGATCGTGCCCGCTCCAGGGATTACGAGCATGAGCCGTTCGCTGGTATGGAGGAGGAAACGGGCAAAGACGTGTCGCGAGACGTAGCCGAGCAGCGCGACCAAGAGCAGCACAATGACGGTCGCCAAAACATCCCAGAATAGCGGGATTCCGGGGAGGTCGCCCGGGATGAACTGGACGAGGAAGGGTCGCACTGCGCCACCGACCAAGGCGATGATTTTGAGCAGGGCCCAGAGCGTGATGACCAGTGGCGCGATCAAGGCCAAGCCAGTGAAAAAGGCTTTGCGGAAGGTGACGAGTTTGGGGTGGGCAGTGTCTGTGGGTTCGGTGGGCGACATTTGGGCTCTGAAAGAGCGCGGAGTCTGCCGCGATAGCGAGTCTGCCGAAAAGTCTATTTGTGCGCGGCAATTGTGAAGTGGGGAATCGCCTCCGCTTCGCTTAGGCAACGCATGGCCCGCGTTTCGGCGGCGCGCATTTGGCGTTTGAGTGTGGGCTTCAGGTCGTCGTAACCGGCGAGGTGTAGCCAGCCGTGAACGAGGTAGAGGGTGAGTTCTTCGCTAAAATCGCGCTGGTGCTCAGCGGCAAAGGCGGCGGCGCGGTCAGCGGAGACGCAGATCTCGCCCGCAGTGCCGAGCTCGGGCGAGCCCTCGAAGGTGATGACATCGGTGGGCGTCGGGTCGTCCAAAAAATCTGCGTGGAGTTGGGCGAGCGCGTCGTCAGTCATGAAAACAACCGAAAGGGTTACGGGGCTCGCGGTGGCTTTGGCTTGGCGAGCGGCTGTTGGCGGCTCGGTCTTCGTCCCGGCGGGAAGCGTTTTGGGAAGAACGATCTGTTCGGCAAACTTTGCGAGAGTCGCAAAGGCTCGTTTTACTTCCGCACGTTTGACGTGCAGTCGCGGATGCTGATTCGCGATTTCGACGATCAAGGCACTCATCCCTTTTTCCCGTCGTTGGGCTTTGGATACTCGATGCGGGAGTGCAGCATGTTAATCATCGTGTGCGAGAAGCTTTCTTTGACGGTGCTTAGCTCGGCAAAGGTGAGCGAGGATTCGTCGAGCTGGTTGGTCTCCACTCGCTCGGTAATGACCGAGTCGATTAGCTCGTTGATGTGTTGCGGGCTGAGCTGGCGGAGGCTGCGTGAGGCGGCCTCAATACCGTCGGCCAGCGAGATAATCGCGCTTTCTTTTGTGCGCGGAAGCGGGCCGTCGTAGCGGTAGGTGCTTTCGGCCACTTCGGCGGGGGCGATTCCGGGAAGCGTCGGCGTATTCGCGGTGGCGGCATGACCGTTATTGCTTTGGGCGCGTACGCATTCGCGGTGGTAGAAGTAGCGAATGAGCGAAGTGCCGTGGTGTTCGCGGATGACGTCGATTATGGGGCGGGGGAGGTGGTGTTTGCGGGCGATGTCCACGCCTTCTTTGACGTGGCTTTTGATAATGAGCGCGGAGAGCGAAGGGTTGTTTTCGTCGTGGGGGTTTTCGCCGCCGCGCTGGTTTTCGATGAAATACTCAGGCATCACGGTTTTGCCGATGTCGTGGTAGAGTGCGCAAACGCGGGCGAGTAAGCCGTTGGCCCCGATGGCGGTGGCGGCAGACTCGGAGAGCTGGGCAACCATCAGCGAATGGTGGTAGGTGCCCGGCGCCTCGATCTGCATCTTGCGCAAGAGTGGGTGGTTATAGTCGGTGAGCTCGAGCAGCGTGATGTTAGTCGTACGCTTAAAGAGGGTCTCAAAAATCGGCAGCAGGCCCACGACGAGGATGCCGGTGCTGACGCCCGAGGCGAGGCCCACGCCGAATTGTTTTAAAAGCGTCGCGGCGGGGAGTTGTTCGGAGAAGCCGACTAGGAGCGCGAAGAGTGCGATCGCGAGTCCGCCAAAACCGGCGGCGCGGACGACTCGGCTGCGCCGCCGCAGGTCTTGGCAGGAGAAGATGGCGACGGTGGAGGCGAGGAAAGTTACGACGAGCAGGTCGAGTCGGTTGCCATAAATCAGCCCCGTGAAAATGGAGATAAACAGGGCCATGAAAATGGCCGAGCCGGCATCAATGAGGATGGCGAGAATTAGGGGGGCGAAGGCCGAGGGGGCGATATAGGGGAGTGTGGAGGCCCAGTCGCTGTTTGCCGCGAAGAAGTCCATCTCCGCCAGCGAGAAGACGAGTCGGACGAGGGCGATATTGAGGATGACGACGAGTGCGAGGAGTCCGAGGCGGCCGTTGCTCTGGAAGGTCTCGCGGTCTTCGAGCCGCACGTAAAAGACGCTCGCCAGCACCATCGCTAGCACGAGTAGCACGCGCCCGAAGAGCTGCATGCGCTCATCAGTCTCGCCGGTGCCGCTCGCTCGGAGGGCTTGGCGGTGAGCCATGAGCATCTCGTATTGCTCGGGGCTTACACGGGTGTCGGGCTCGATGATGGTCTCGCCGCGGGAGACTTCGATTTGGACGGGTTTCAGGTTGGCGAGGATGGCGCGTTGGCGTGCGGCGGTCGCCTCGCGGTCGAAGACTAGGTTGGGCGAGACGCCGTGGCGGAGCAGCCGGAAGAGTGCGACTTGGGCGGCGCGGGGCACGTCCTCGCCGGAGAGGTTGAGTCGTAGGTAGGAGAGGGCTTCTTCTTGCGACTGGATTCGGCGGGGAGCGACGGCGGCGGATTCGCTACCACTACTGCTGCCCGGGGATGCGACTTGGATGAGGGGGAGTTCCCCCGAGGCGGTGCCGGGGAGGAGGCTGTTGTCGTGCACGCCGTCGGCGTAAATTTGCGCGAGGATTTCTAGGCCGACCTCGATCAGTGCGCTGCGCGTGGTGGGATCGGGGACTTGGGAAAGGAGGATTTTAAAATCCTCAAAACTGGCGCGGTAAGGGCCGGCCGCGCGGAAGGCGGAAAAGGCGCGGGCAAGCTCAGAGTCTTCGACTCGTTCGGTTTGTGGGTGGTTCGCTAGCCGTTCGTCGGAGGAAGGGTCATCGGTATCGTCAAGTGCGTCTTCGGGTTGCGGGAGCGGTAGCGGGACGGAGTGAGCGTCTAGTTCGAGCGCGTGGGTGTGGAGTTCGCGCAGCGCGGTTGAGAATTTTTTGAGTTCTGCGGTGTCGAGCCGGTAGACGGGCGGGACGCGTTCGAGGACTTGGGCTTGGGCGGAGGCGGTGCGCAGTGCGCTTTCGTAAGTGAAGGGGAGTGCTGCGGCGATGCGGACGGTGGCGACTTGACCTTGCAGGACGGGCAGGTGCGCCGTGTTTAGCCCGGCAGAGCTGATTGCGACGATGGCCGCGACAGTCGTGAAAAAGATGAGGGCCGTAACGAGGCGGCTGCCTTCGAGGAAGGCCATGAAGGCGGCGGGCTCGGCTCGCCGTCGTTGGCGTCGCAGCCCGAGGAGTGTTTTTATGTGGTTGGTGAAAGACATGATGCGGAGTCTGCGACTCGTTTATTTTACGGGCGCCCGTTAGCTGGCCCGCCTGGAACTGTTGTGGGGTGGTCGCGTTTTTTTGAGTTCTGCGGCGCTTAGCCCTCAGCTTCGTGAGGCTGGGCGATTGGGTTTTGAAACTGGTCGTAGGCGGCGATGATTTTTTGCACGAGCGGGTGGCGGACGACGTCGCTCCCCGAGAAGGCGTGAAAGGCGATGCCCGGGATGTGGTTTAGGATGCGTTGCACTTCGATGAGGCCGGACTGCTTGCTGCGGGGCAGGTCGATTTGCGTGGTGTCGCCTGTGATGACCATCCGCGAGTCTTCGCCGAGTCGGGTGAGGAACATCATCATTTGCTCGGGGCTGGTGTTTTGCGCTTCGTCGAGGATGACAAAGGCGTTGGAGAGGGTGCGTCCGCGCATGTAGGCGAGTGGGGCGATTTCCAGGATGCCTTTCTCGGTGAGGCGGGCGATTTCGTCGGAGGCGAGCATGTCGCCGAGGCCGTCGTAGAGCGGGCGCAGGTAGGGGAGGATTTTTTCGCGGAGATCGCCGGGGAGGAAGCCGAGTGCCTCGCCGGCCTCGACTGCGGGGCGGGTGAGGATGATGCGTTGGACTTCGTTTTGAAGGAGCGCGCGGACGGCGGCGGCGATTGCGAGGTAGGTCTTGCCCGTGCCTGCTGGGCCGATGCCAAAAACGATCGACTGCTGAAGGATGGACTGAAGGTAGAGTTTTTGCGCGAGGGTTTTGGGGACGATGCTTTTGCGGTGAGTCGGGATGATTAGTGGCTGGGTGATGAGCGTTTGGAGCGAGTCGCCTTCGTCGCGTGCAAAGGTCTCGACGATGCGCTCAAAGTCGGGCGTGCGAATGGTCATGCCTTGGGCGCGGGCCGCTTCGAGGAAGGTGAAGGCGGCCTCGGCGCGGGCGAGTGCGGCGGTGGTGGGCGCGTCGATTTTAATCCAGTCCTCGCGGGCGGTGAGCCGGACACCTAAGAGCGCTTCGGCGCGCAGGAGGTTTTCTTCGCGGCTAGCGTAAAGCTGTGCACGCTGGCGCGGAGTTGCGAAGTGCAGGGATTTGGAGGTGGCGCGGGCGGCGGGTGCGGCACTCATTTGTGTTCGCTACTGTCGTTGTTGGGAGGCTCGGCGTCGTTTTGGTCGGCGAGCGTAGCGGCGACTTCGCGCAGCCGCGCCCAGAGTGTGTCGAGTGACTGGGGGAGCGTGCGCGTCTGGCCGATTACGGGCATGAAGTTGCTGTCGCCTTGCCAGCGCGGGACGATGTGCGCGTGCAGGTGAGCGATGGAGCCACCGGCTGCGCTGCCGAGGTTGTAGCCGATGTTAAACCCGTCGGGCCGGAGCGTGGCGGTGAGCAGTTTTTTAGCGTAGAGGATTGAGTCGCTGAGGTCGGCACGCTCGGCGGCGTCGAGCTGGTCGAGGTCGGTGACTTCGCGATAGGGGATTGCGAGCAAGTGGCCTGGGTTGTACGGGTAGCGGTTCATCAGCACGTAGCTGAGTCGGCTGCGGTGCACGATGAGGGCACGGGCGTCGTCGCCTAGTGCGGGCAGGTCAGTAAAAGGGCGCTCGGTTTCGGGATACCGTGGCGCGGCGATGTAGTCCATCCGCCAATAAGGGTGCAGTTGCTCCATCTGTTGAGTGCGGGTGACTGCGGCACAAAGCGGGGCACGAAGCAAAGCCAAAGATAGTGGCTCGCCATCGGCGCGCGGGGGCCTCAGCTGTACGGGAAATTTTTCTAAAACCCTGACTTTCTTATGAGCGTAATCCCTTCAGTTCATTCTTCACGGCGCAGAGTGGTTGTTACCGGACTCGGAGCCGTTACTCCTGTCGGTAATAGTGCGGGCGAAACTTGGGCGGCGCTTGCGGCGGGCAAGAGCGGGATCGGCCCGATCTCGCGTTTCGACGCTAGCGGCTGCTCGGCGCAAATCGCGGGCGAGGTTCGCGGGCTGGAGCCGACGGGCGCAGTGGCAAGTCCGCTCGCGCCGCGCGGCGCCGACGGCCCGCCGCTCACCCAAGTGTTTACGCCGAAGGACATGAAGAAGTTTGGCCGCTTTACGCATCTCGGCGCGGTCGCGGCAGTCGAAGCCTATGCGGATAGCGGGCTTGATGCGGCTCGCGCGGAACTCTCGCCGGAGCGGATGGGCGTAAACTTGGGCGTCGGGCTTGGCGGATTGCCCGAAATGGAGGCGATGCACGACACTTGGCAGGCGGGCGGGTTTAGGAAGATCTCGCCTTTCTTTATTATCCAAATCGCGCCCAACCTGCTCGCTGGACAAGTGAGCCTGCTGCTCGATTTTCGCGGGCCTAATATGAGCGTCGCATCGGCTTGCGCGACGAGCGGGCACTCACTGGGCGAGGCCGCGGCGGCAATCGCGCGTGGTGAGGCCGAGGTGATGATCGCGGGCGGAGCGGAATCGACCATTACGCCGCTTGCCGTCGGGGCTTTTGCTCAAATGCGCGCACTGTCCACGCGCAATGATGCGCCCGCCATCGCCTCGCGTCCCTACGACGCCGACCGCGACGGCTTCGTGCTCGGGGAAGGCGCAGTCGTTTTTGTTTTGGAAGAGTACGAACATGCACGGCGACGCGGGGCGCGGATTTACGCCGAGCTGCGCGGCTACGGCGCGAGTGCCGATGCCTATCACCTCACCTCGCTCGCCCCCGGTGGCGAAGGCTCGGTGCGCTCGATGCGGGCGGCTCTCGAAAGCGGCGGGCTTGCGCCGAGCGACGTTGACTATGTCTCGGCGCACGCCACCTCGACCCCCGGCGGCGACGGCGAAGAAGCCGCGGCGATTGCGGCGGTGTTTGGCGAGGCGAAGAGCAAGCTCAACGTCAGCGGCGTAAAGTCGATGACCGGCCACTTGCTCGGCGGCGCGGGCGCACTCGGCGCCTTTGCGGCGGTGAAGGCGATCGCCGAAGGGCTGGTGCCGCCGACGATTAACTTAGACAACGTAGACCCCGACTGCGCCGCGAGCGGGCTCGATTTTACGCCCAACGTGGCGGTAAAACGCGAAGTCCGCGCCGCCCTCTCAAACTGCTTCGGCTTCGGCGGTACCAACGCCTCGCTCAGCTTCGCAAGGCTGTGAGTGGCCGCATTTTTTGAGTGCCGAGCCCTCGCAAATGAATCGCTCGTTTCCCGAGTCAGACGCAGCGGCCAACGGTCCGCAGTGTAAACAGAAGCGCGCGGCGACGGTGCACCTGTGGCTGTATCGCGCCCTTTACCCGTTTGCACTGCTGATCGGCTCGCCGTTTTATCTGCGGCGGATGTGGCGGCGTGGCGGCTACCGTGAGGGGTTTTCTCATCGGTTTGGGCGCGTGCCTTCGCTGCCAGCGAAACGAGAGGGGGTGTCGCGGCTTTGGCTCCAAGCGGTGAGCGTGGGCGAGCTTTTGGCGGTCGCGCCACTTTTGGAGGCGTGGGCGCGCGAGGGGCACGAGGTTTACCTAACGACGACGACGAGCACGGGCTATCGGCTGGCACGCGAGCGTTACGGCGCGCTTACCATTGGAATTGGGTATCTGCCGCTAGATTGGTGGCCGTTTAGCCGAAATGCTTGGGCGGCAGTGCAGCCGGATGTGGCCTTGTTGATGGAGGGCGAGCGTTGGCCGGAGCATATCGCGCAAGCGGCGCGGCGCGGCGTGTCGGTCGTCTGCCTCAATGCGCGGCTCTCGGATAGGAGTTTTCGACGGATGCGGCGCTGTCTTTGGGCAATTGAGCCTTTGTTTGGCGGCATTACTAAAATCCTCGCATGCGCGGAAGAGGATGCGCGGCGCTTTCGTGCGCTGGGCTTTGCGCCAGACCGGGTCATCACCACGGGAAATATGAAGCTCGATGTTGCGGTGCCTGTGCTGGACGCGGGCGCGAAGGCGCAGTTGCGCAGTGAGCTTGGGCTTCGGCCTGTGGAGTCGGGCGAGTTGATTCTGATGGGGGCGTCGACTTGGCCGGGCGAGGAGGCGGCGCTAATCAGCGCCTTGCGGAGCCTGCGCGTGAAGGGCATTGCCTGTTCGCTGCTGCTGGTGCCTCGGCATGCGGAGCGCAGAGCTGAGATCGTGGCTGTGCTGCGTGAGAGCGGGTTTAGGTACCGAATCCGCTCCGAGTACTTGAGTGAGAGTCGCAGTGATTCGGAGTGCGTCGATGTGTCGCTTGCCGACACGACAGGCGAGTTACAGCGGCTCTTGCAGGTCGCCGACCTAGTGTTTGTGGGGAAAAGTTTGCCGCCGCACACGGAGGGGCAGACGCCAGTCGAGGCGGCGATTTTGGGGCGAGCGATTTTGTTTGGGCCAGGAATGGGGAGTTTTAGGCAAATTGCGCGCGAGTTGGTCGACTGCGGTGCGGCCCGAGTCGTTGGCGATTCGCAAGCGCTGGCCGCCCAAGCTTGTAAGCTACTTCTAGACAGCGAGAAACGTGAGGCGATGGGCGCAGCAGGGCGAGCTTGGCACGCGCAAAACGTAGGGGCGCTGGCGCGTACCTTGGAAGCGACTTCGGAGCTGTTCGCCAAGCCGGCGGCAAGCGTTCGTTAAGCCACAATTCATGATTGCAGGGGGTAGGGGTGGTTCTACGGTCGCCCTTTTTTTCGGATGCAACCGCATGCCACAAAGCGCATTTACTCCCCAAGATCGCTCGAGTTTTGGTTCCAAAAATTGAGTGAAGACTGGTCGAAGCGCTTTAAGGACAGCCAATTAGAACAAGGGCGGCGATTTTATCGCGAAGGGCAGGTGCGGGAGCTGGAGTTGACAGAGGGCGAGGCGATCATCCACCGCCGTGTCGATAAGCGCGACGAATACGCGCTCATTGAGTGGGAGGCGACGGAGGAGGGCCGCGAGCGGCTCAATGTGCGCTCTTCGACGACTAATTTGGAGGAGGCGCGTGCGCTGGCCGTAGCGGGGTTTTATGAGATCGAGGAGCTCGTCGCTGACGAAATCCCGGCAACCGCGATCGAGGGTGGCGAGGCAGAGGAAGAGGCCCCGCGCGAAGTCGCGAAAAAGCCGACCCATGAGAGTGGCGGCGCGCGTCCCGATCGCGACTTGCTGCTCGTGTTTAAGGTGAAGTCAGCGGGCTTAAGTTTTCGCGCATTTTGGGTCGATGAGGCGGGGCGGCGCAGTCCGGCCCTTGGGGCTGCGGCGCATGCGCAGGCGGAGGGCAGCGCCAGCGCGCATGTGAGTAGTGCGGAGCGGGCGAAGCTAATCGGGCTGGCCGCTTACGCGCGGAAGGCACACTTGCACTACGACCAGCAGAGTGGGGTCTACTTGATGGAATCGCTCGTCGAGATTCCGCAGTTTTTGAAAACGACCTTGCTCGCTTGGGAAAAGATTTTCCGTATCGAGCTCGACGAGCGGGCTGGGCACCTGATGGAGGGCACGCGCTCGATCGATATTGAGGGAGTGGTCGCCAAAGCCTTTGCGGCTTCCGCGCGACGCGCGGCGGCGGCCGCGGAGCTTACGGAAGGGATCAACCTGCGTTGGATTTTCCGTGCGGGCGAGAAGCTGCTTTCGCCGAGCGAGGTACGGGCCTTGCTCAAGAGCGATGGGCAGCCGGTGATTTTGCCCGATTTAGGGATTGTGCGAATCGAGCCCGAGAAGCTCGCCTCATATCAGCTGTGGAGCGGACACTCACAGGGGACGCAGTCCCTTTTGCTCGGCCCGGAGCTGCCGTCGCAGACAGGGCTTCACCGCCCAGAGGAAAAAGGGGATGGGGCTGAAGTCCGATCTCCGGCTCAGCAGACGAGCTCGCTTCCGCCGTACTTGGCCTTCTCGCTTTTTAACGATTCGGGCCTGCGGGTGACCTTGACACCGGAGGTCGAGGCGTGGCGGCAGCAGGTGTTGGCAGTGCCGCCGCCGAGCGCGGATTTGCCGGAGATTTTGCGGCCTTACCAGCGGCGCGGTGTGGAGTGGATGGCGCACTTGGGCGAGGTGGGCTGTCACGGGCTTTTGGCCGACGAGATGGGTTTAGGGAAAACGCTCCAGGTCATCACGCTTTTAGCGAAGCATCCGGTTAGACCAGATGCAGCGCCCGCCGTGCAAAGCGGAAGCGTGATCGCAGCGGGCGGCTGCGAGGCTGAGTGGGCGCCGAAGCCGCTTCCCTCGCTCGTGGTTTGTCCGGCGAGTGTGGTGCCGGTGTGGGTGGAGGAGATTGCGCGTTTTGCCCCCGAGTTGCGCACCGCAGTGCTCAATGCGGGACACGATTTTGCGAACGACCGGCGCGGCGACTTGGTGTGGATTGCGAGCTACACGCAGCTTCGCAAACACCGCGATCAATTGGCCGCAGCGGACTTTGGCTATGCGGTGCTCGACGAGGGCCAATTTATCAAAAACCCAGATGCGAAGATTACGCAGAGCTGCTGGGAAATCCGCGCGCGGCGGCGGATCGTATTGACGGGTACGCCGCTCGAAAACCGTCAACTCGACCTATGGAGCTTGTTTCGGTTTTTGCTGCCCGGGCTACTTGGCACGCGAGCGGGCTTTGAGGCCGCGCTGGCTGCCGACCGCGTGGGCACGACCGAGCGGCTACGCGCGCAGCTCGCGCCGTTTATCTTGCGGCGGACGAAGCGCGAAGTCGCCAAGGAGCTTCCGCAGAAGGTCGAGATTGAGCTGCTGTGCCCGCTCAGTGACGTGCAAAAAGCGGAGTACGCGCGGACTTGTGCGGAGGGCTTGGAGCGGCTGGGCGAAGACATGGCGGCGGCCTTGCGCGAAAAGTCGTTTGGCTTTCTCGCGCTGCTCACGCGGCTGCGGCAGACGTGTTGCGACCCGGATTTGCTGCCCTGGCGCGAGGCACCGCTGAGCGATTCGGGGAAGCTCACCTTGCTTGTGGAGAAGCTCGCCGAGGTCATCGATAACGGGCACAAGGTCGTCATCTTCTCGCAGTTCGTGAAACTGCTCGACCGCGTGAAGGCGGCTCTGGATGTGCACTATCCGCTCTTGCCTCGCTTCGAGCTGACGGGCGCGACGCTCGATCGGCAGCGGCCAGTGCAGGAGTTTCAGACCGCCATTGGCGCGGCGGCGATGTTGGTCTCGCTCAAGGCAGCGGGCACGGGGATTACGCTGCACGCGGCGGATTATGTGTTCTTGCTCGACCCGTGGTGGAACCCGGCGGTCGAGGCGCAGGCGATTGATCGGGTACACCGTATTGGGCAGACGAATACCGTTTTTGTTTATCGAATGGTCACGGCGGGGACGATTGAGGAGCGGATCCAAGCCCTGAAGGCGGAGAAACGAGAACTGTTTGATAAACTGCTCGGCGGCCCGGGCGGCGGCGGCGGGGATATCGACCTTGGCGCGCACTTTGCCTCGCTGCGAAGCTTGGTGGAGCTGGGCGAGGGGGCGCAGACGCTTTCCTCGAGCGGGCCTCTCATTGGAGGAGCGTCAGGTACTCCCGAACTTGAGCCGGCCGAGTTCTTGGAGCTGCCACGAGCGGCACCACGGCTCGACCTCGCGGCCTTGGCGGCGACGCTTCCTAGTGTTTCAGACGCGCCTTCGCTACCATCCAGCGCGAAGCCCGTTGACTCTGCGCTCGAGCTGCCGCGGCGTGAGACTGCGCAGCAATCGGAGTTCGACTTTTGATTTGGCTGTGCCGAAGAGTCCGAGCTTGTCCCCCGCGATGAAGGCAGTCACTGACCCGGCCAAACAATTCATGCAGCGCTTACTGCGTTTGATGCGTTGGCGGGTGTGGCTGGCGGAGAAGCTGCACCCGACCGAGTGGCAGGTGACGCTGCTGTGGGCGGCCTTGGCGGGGCTACTCGGTGCGCTGGCCGCCTTGTTCTTCTCGGCTTGCGCGGAGGGGATTCACCAAGTGTTGACGAATTCGACGGCGGGCGTGGTCGAGTCGATGCGCGTTTTGCCGTGGTGGGCGCGGCTGCTGGTGCCGGCGACTGGCGGGTTTTTGGCGGGGATGGTGCTGCTGCTCGGCGCGCGGTTTTTGAAAGGGCAGAGCGCGACCGACTACATGGAGGCAATCGTCATCGGCGATGGGCGGCTGCCGCTGCGGACTAGCTTGGTCAAAATCGCGGCCTCACTGTTTACTATCGGCTCGGGCGGCTCGGTGGGGCGCGAGGGGTCGATGGTGCAGCTCGCGGCGGTGCTCGCGTCGTTGGTCGGGCGTTGGCGGAGGTTTTCGCCGCAGCAGTTGCGCTTGCTAGTGGCCTGCGGGGCTGCGGCGGGAATCGCCTCGGCGTATCACGCGCCAATTGGCGGCTCGTTTTTCGTGGCAGAGATTTTGCTTGGGACGATTGCGATGGAGAGCTTGGGGGCACTTATCGCTGCCGCCGTCGCGGCGACCTTGACGATGCAGGTGTTGGGGAGCTCCGGCGCGATTTACGAAGTGCCGCGCTTCGAGCTGCACTCGCCCCTAGAGATGGGGCCCTACTTGGTGCTGGGGCTTCTGGCGGGAGCAGTCGCCCCGTTTTTCCTAAAATCGCTGCGGCGGGCGGAGTCCCTGTTTGTCGAGACACGCTTGCCGCTCGTGGCACGGTTGACGCTCGGGGGGCTGGTTGTGGGAGCGATTGCGATTAGCGTGCCCGAGGTTGCGGGAAATGGATACACGGTAGTCGTCGATATTTTAAATGGGCGGATCGCGTGGGTGGCCTTGATTGGCATCCTCATCTGCAAATGGCTGGCTACCGCCTCTTCGGTGGGGTCGGGCGCGCAAGGTGGCGTGTTTACGCCGACGCTGTTCATGGGCGCGGCCGGGGGCTATCTTTTTGGCACGGCGGTCAACGGGCTTTGGCCGCAGGCAGCGATCGACCCTTCGGCGTTTGCGCTAGTGGGGATGGGCGCGTTCCTCTCGGCGGCGAGCCGCGCGCCGTTGATGGCCGTCATCCTGCTCTTTGAGATGACGTTGAGCTACAACATCATCTTGCCGCTGATGCTGTGCAGTGTCGTGGCCTACTTCATGGCGCGGGGAATCGACTCGCACTCGCTGTATGGCGAGGTCCTGCGGCGTAAGGAGGCGGAGAGTACCTCGCATGTGCTGGAAAGCCGAGTGGTGCGCGACCTCATCAAGGTGGATCCTCCTACGGTGAGCCCGCGCGCACACTTTGCCCAGTTGGCGAAACTCTTCCTCAGCGTGCGGATTAATAATGTGTATGTGGCCGACGAGGTGACGCGCCGCTGGATAGGCGCAGTCTCGCTACACGACATCAAGCCTTACCTAAGCGAGCCCACGCTGGTCGACCTCGTGCTGGCAGGCGATATCTTGCGCGAAGACTTCCCAACTGTGCGGCCCGAGCAATCGCTGAGCGAGGCCTTAGGGAAGTTCATCGGCAGCGAGGTCCAGCGGCTGCCAGTGGTCAATGCGAGCGGTATCCTACTCGGCAGCATTTCCAAAAACGACCTGATGCTGGCCATCGTCGAACAGGGGAAAAGCGGCGAGCGTGCCGCAACAGCGTAAGGGCAGAGCTTCCACTGCGCGTGGGGCGGCAGCGTGTCGCTGCACCCGTTCAATTTGGGATTTCGGCTCGCGCTATCGCGCGAAAGCGAAATCCCAAATTTGAAAGCATTCCCCCCCTGTCGCGTTGCGACAGGGCGAGAAGTAAAAGGGAGAGTAGAGTGATAACCCGTTTGGGCGAAGTGGGGAAAATCACGGATAAATCCACGTCCTGAAGTTTGGGTTCCTTTTCACAGAGCCGCTTGGCTGCTGTGCGAATGCACAGCAACCAAGCGGCTCTGTAAATGGGTGCAGGCACAGCCTGCCGCTCCACGCGTAGTGGAAAAAACGCAGTAGCGCGGCTCGCGTTTGAAACGGGAACAGCCCCTAGGGCATTCCGTGTGGAATTACGCATTTTTTACGCCGAAATTCTAATGGCGGGCGCGCTTGGCTAAAAAAACTGCGCTAAAAGGCGATTTAAATACGTAGTTATACGTATTCTCTACGTACTTTTTGATTGTAGTGAGAGGTTCGCGGGTCGGGTTACGTAAATAACCCTAGGAGAAATGTACTTAAACGACTGCCCTCATGCGCCCGAGTTCCGAGATAGTAAGAGTATCTTACGCCCCCACCCGAGGCATAAGATACTCTTAAATAATAACTTAAGTAAGTATTTTAGGGTAGTCTTCGGACTTCTGGTCGGCTTTGGAGCGGTGAGCCTGCCGCTTGATGCACAGGTCATTGTGCTGGTGCCGCCTTCCGATAGTTACGTATGGGACAAAGGGGCAGGGACACAAAGTTGGGGTGACGGCGCAAATTGGTCGCACCCAGACCCGAACAAGGACAATCAAGTGCCGCCGGATGACGCGGCGGTATTTTTTGGTGCGCTCTCAAGTTTTGGGGCAGATCTAGATGCGCGGGAGGAGGTCGTGATTGCGGGGGGCACTTCGATTGGGTCGCTTTGGTTTGAGGGGCATGAAGAAGGTCCGGGCTACACGCTGTCGAGCGATGGCGGGCTCACTCTGGGGGCGAACGTGGGCGATCAGGAGCATATCATTGCCGTGGCCGATTGGTATCGGTCGCGCGAAACGCGAATTTTCGCTCCCACGATTTCGATTCATAGCACTGCCGCGTCCACCGTGCGGATTAGCAATCAGAGCCTAGCGGGGCTCCTCATTTCAGGGCAGCCCACTGGCATCAACGACCCACTGGCCACGGGCAGCACCTTCGGCATTGGCTCGCATAAGCTCCAAATTCGCGGCGGCTCAATGACTCATATCGCCTCGGGCCTCACCGGCACGGGACGAATCGATGTGGATACAGATAGAACGCAGCTCATCTTGAACGCCAATAACTCAGGATGGACGAATGGCTCGCTGAATATTGTGGGCCATGCGATCGCGGTCATCAAAAACAGTGGGGCACTAAGCGCTACCACGACTGTGAATCAATTCGTAACCGAAACCGAGCTCAACCCCAGGTCCGCTAATGGGACTTTAATGCTGCGTTCGACGCTGGACACCGCACCGAACGGGCTGACGCTCGCGCCCAAGGAGATTTACGTCTTTAGCCAAGGCGCGGGCCGGAGTACTAATATTGATAACCCCTCCGGCTCAGACTACCGAAAAGCAGCTGGCTTTTCCGGAGCGATTTACAACGATAGCGGCGACAACACGATCAGCTCCGCGATTAAACACAGCAACCCACAGTTTAGTGCACTGTTTCCTACTTGGTTTTACTCACGATCTGGAAACCTTAAGCTCACAGGAAAGATCGATATCGAGAGTAGTATGTTTATGAAAGACGGGCAAGGGGTGATTACCTTGACCTATGCCGATAATGTGCAGTTCCCCGACCAAGGTAACAAGGGGACTGGAGGGACTCAGATTGTGATGGGCGAATTGAGGATCGAAAACTCGCACTGGGCACTTTCTGGAGGCTTTAATGCGGAGCTAAGCTTCGCGACGACACTCCTTTTGTCAGGAGGCGTTTTGGGGCTGGGAGTCGATACGCACTTCACACGGAAAGTGAGTGATGGGGGGTGGGAGAATGGCGCTTTGCCGGCGGGCTCTGTGAAATGGATAGGGGCCCGGGGAGGTTTTCTCGCACGCGGGACCACGGAAAAGACCGTGAATCTCACGGTGTCACACGGTCCGCCAATAAGTTCATCGGTGGATAACGTAACGGCGGGCGGGAGGGTTAACTGGCACAAAGGTGGCTTTATGGGGAGCTGGGAACATAGATTCGCAGACAAGGATACTATTAACATGCAAAACGGAGGGCGTCTTGTCCTCGGCTCAGAAACTTACGAGGGCTTCCTCCACTGGAAAAACGATATCTACTTTGGGAACCATGCTCAGTTCCAAGCAGAGTACGAGGCGTTGCTTGCTGACGCGGGGCTGGACACTAATAGCAGGTACACGAATCAGCGGGTGATTGAGATACAGGAGGGCGTGGCCCAGATGGAGGGGGCGCTGAGTGGTGAGGGCTTTGGCTTGGTCAAAACTGGGGAGGGACTCCTGCGGCTAACGAGTAGCGCTTCGTCTTACGATGGCGGAACCCGTATCGAAGCAGGTGCACTTCAAGGCGACGTCAACAATCTCAACTTCACCAACCTCAGACTCGCGGGCGGCGTCTATATGCCGAATATGAAGAACCGCGCGAACGAGGTGTTTACCGTATCCCTTGGCACGGGAAACGGGGAGTTCCGGTGGCTCGGCAGCGGCGGCTTTGCTGCGGGGGAGTCGTCCACCACGATTCGTATCGGAACCGATCCTGAGAGTTCACTTTCTTGGGAAGACGAGCATTTCCTGAGCGATGGGAGCGAGCTTATCCTTGGGCACTCGCTGTCGAGCGCGACGCTTACCTGGGACAAGGCGCTTGAGACGAATGGCACTCAAACCGTCCGCGTGGCGCGAGGACGCCTAGACTCGGTCGATTACGATGCGGTGCTCAATCAAAGCGTCAGTGGCACGGGGCTTGTAATCGTGGGCGATGGGCGTCTCGCGATGCGGGCGGCGAACGCGCTGAACACGTTTAGCGTACGGGGTGCCACGGTGACTCTGAATGAGGCGGGCGCTCTTCCGGGCATTCTGGTTGGCGGTGTTCTGACAGGAACACAGATTTTCGTCCGCGAGTCGGGAACGCTCACACTTGATAATCGTACGACTGACCTTGCGGGACGACTCGGGGCAAACTCTACGCTCACACTCGACGGCGGCACCTTTCGCTATCGCAAGGGTTCGGGCTCGGGCGCGCGCGACACCGAGACGCTCGGCACGCTCAAGCTTGAGGGCGGCAGCAATACGATAGCGATCGAAGCGACCGGAGCGATGGTTCTGGAGTTCGCGGGCTTCGATCGCAACGACGACGAGCGGGCGACACTCGACTTGATAAGCGAGGCGGTGTTTAGCCCGACCGGTGTCCGGCTACAACTTCCCAATGCGCAGAACGCCTTTGGCGACTTTGGCAATATGAGCCCGTGGGCGACCGTTAACGGAACGGATTGGGTGAGCCAAGATGCCAACGGCACCATTACGCAACTCGCGGACTACGTGACTGCTGCCCCGGGGGCGACTTGGACGACCACGAGCAACATCAACATCGGCAATACGAACCGGACGCTCGACCAGAGCCGCGCGGTTCGCTCGCTGCGAATGGGTTCGGGAGAGCTCAACCTCGCCGCAGGCCGTACGCTAACGGTTGACTCGGGAGGCCTGCTCTTTGCGAACGGTGCCGCGGGGAAAATCTCGGGCGCAGGCTCGCTGACAACTGCCAGTGGGGGGACGCTTTACGCGCACGTTTACGGTAGCGGAAGCGGGGGCGCTACGGCCGAGATTAATGCGCGGATTACTGGCGGTATCGACTTTGTAAAAGCCGGCCCCGAAACGCTCCGACTCACAAGCGACGGCACGAGTAGCTTTAGGAATATCTACGTCCACGGGGGGCGACTGGAGCTCGATCTCGGTGCCAACGGTCGGATTAACACGACTGGTAAAATCATCGTGGGCGACCGCTCGGGAACGGATGTCCTGCGTCTGCCGAAATACAATAACCAGCTCACTGGCGAGCGGCATATCGTCCTGCGCGGCGGCAACTATGGCGCGGGCGTTTTAGAGTTTGCGCTCAAGCCTGCTGGTCTGCCGGGGACGACTGCCTTTGCCGGAACCACACACCGGCTCAAGACGCTGGAGGTGCAGGGCCAAGGGGTAATCGACTTCAGAGGCGGCGAGGTCGGCATGGCCAACTACCTCTACATCGACGAACTGATCATTGGGGTCGGCTCAAAACTGACCATTCGCAACTGGTTCGAGGGCGAAGACTACCTCCTCGTCCACCGCTCCAAATACGACGAGTACAGGTACACCGATCCATCCGGCCTTAACGGCGGTATTTTGGCTAACACTAACCAACGCGTTGAATTCGAAGGCTACAGTTTCCTCTACATCGCTCACTACAACGAGGACTACTACGAGGTCACACCCTTCCCCCGACAAATGGCCACCTACTTCCCCGAACCGAGCACCTACGGGGCAATCCTCGGTGCGACCGGCTTGGGCTTACTCCTCTGGCGCCGCCACAAACCGCGCCGCCCCAATCAGGAGTAACGTTTTTCCCACTACGCGTGAGGCACTTTTCCACTACGCGTGGGGCGACAGCGTGTCGCTGCACCCATTTACCGAACGCTTGGCCGCCGTGCATTCGCACGGCAACCAAGCGTTCGGTAGAAAGGAACCCAAACTTTGGAGGCGGGAGTTTACTGGTGATTTTTCCCACCTCGCCCAAACGGGTTATCACTCTACTTTCCCTTTTACTGCTCTCCCTATCGCAACGCGACAGGGAGAATGCTTTCAAATTTGGGATTTCGTGATCGCGCGGTAGCGCGATGAGAAATCCCAAATTAAATGGAAGCGGTCACTGACCGCCGCCCCACGCGCAGTGGAAAAAGGGCCCCACGCGCAGTGGGAAAAGTTAGTAGTGCTTTACGTAGCCGTTGCGGCGGAGGCGTTCGAGCCAGCGGTCTTCGCTTTGGCGGCCCATCTGTTGGAGGAGCATGCGCTCAATCTCTGGGCGGACTTCGTCGATTGGCTGGATGCCCGCATATTTGCGCGCTTCGGCGTAGAGGATGAAGCAGCCCTCGGGAGTCATCACGGGGGCACTGATCTCGCCCTCCTTAAGCTCAAAGAGCGGGTCGCTGAATTCGGCCTTTAGGTCGGAGCGTTTTTGCCAGCCCCAATCGCCGCCGCGCGTGCGGCGCGAGTCTTGGCTGTGCTGGCGGGCGAGTTCGGCAAAGCTTTCGCCGGCGCGGAAGCGGGCCACGATCTCGCTAGCGCGGCTGTAGTGCTGGGGCTCGGTTTCGCCGGGGGCGCGGTTTATCTGGATGAGGCGGAGGTGGACGCTGTCTTCTTGGTAAAAGCGGTCTTGGTTTTCCTCGTAAAAAGTCTCAATGCGGACGGGGCTGATAATGCTTTCGGAGCGGCGTTGTTGGGCGCGCATGTAGCCGTAGATGATGTCTTCCTCTACCTCGCGGCGATACTCGCGCATGGTGATTCCGCGAGTGCGCAGGTAGGAGAGGAACTTGGAGCGATCATTGTCGAATTGCTCGGCTTGGATATCGGCGATGCGGCGGTCGATGAAGCCGGGTGGGATCTGCCGTTTATCGTCTTTGCGAAATTCCTTAATGATGAGGACGCGGTCGATGAGGTCTTGGATGATGCTGTCTTGGAGCTCTTCGAGGCGGCGGGTAAAGTCGGCTTCGTTACGCGCGGAGCGTTGGATTTCGGGGATGAGTGGGGCGATTTCGCGGCGGATATCGTCGACGGTGATGACTTTCTCTTCGACGATTGCCGCGATGCCGTTGGCAAAGCGTAGGTCGAGGTTGTCGTTTTGGGCGTGGAGGGCGCTCGTCGCCGCGAGGAGGAGCGAGCAAACGAAGCCGAGAAGCGCGCGGGGCAGCGGGGACGTGGTCATGAGTTGGGCGGCGAGTCGGGTAAATTGTTTAGGAAAATGAGAATCTCGCGCAACCGTAGGAGGGGCTTGGGAGCGGTCAATCGTGGAAACCGCGTGCCGTGCTGCACCCAGGGCTGCTTGGCCGGGTTATTTGGCGGGGAGCCGTTGCTTGCGCGTCCGGGGGGAGCGCTGGGCGTATTTAGCGGTTTTGCCCGCAAGCACTTCAATTTCGCGCCTTCGGTTTCGACGGAGAGGATTCCCTTTTGCTCCGCGCGGATGCGGATTTCCGTGAGGGTGAGCAGGGCGTTTACCGGCTCGCCGAATTTGCCGAAGCGGTCGCGTAGCTCGGCGGCGATTTCCTTGAGTTGCGCAGACGAGCCCGCGAGTGCGAGGCGGCGGTAAAAGTCGATTCGCAGCCGTGTCTCGGGGATGTAGTTGGCGGGGAGGCAAGCGCGGATGGGCGCGAGCGGCGGCGCGGCAGCGTGCTCGGCGTCTCTGAGCGCGGTATAGCCGGACACAAACTGTCCTTTGTTTTGCGTGCGGCGGGTCGGCCGCAGGTCATCGCCAGCTTTCGTTTCCGCGGTTTCACGGTCGTCGCCGACTACGACGAAGTCGAGTTTCACGGTGGCGCGGATGGCGGCGGCTTGGGCTTCGCCTTTGAGTCGGGCGACGGATTGGCGGAGGAGTTGGCAGTAAAGCTCGAAGCCTACGCCGACGATGTGACCGCTTTGCTGGGAGCCGAGGAGGTTGCCCGCGCCGCGCAGTTCCAGGTCGCGCATGGCGATGCGGAAGCCTGCGCCGAGTTGGTTGTGTTGGCGCATCGCGCCGAGTCGTTGCCGCGCGATGTCGAGCAAGCGGCTGTGCCGGTGGAGGAGGAGGTAGGCGTAGGCTTGGTGTTTGAAGCGGCCCACGCGGCCCCGCAGTTGGTAGAGTTGCGAGAGCCCGAAGCGGTCGGCGCTTTCGATAATGATGGTGTTACAGTTGGGGATATCGAGGCCGCTCTCGATGATGGTCGTGCAAACGAGGACTTGGTAAGTGCCCGCGACGAAGTCGGTCATCACGCGTTCGAGCTCGGTCGGCTCCATTTGCCCGTGCCCGACGCCGACGCGCGCGCCGGGCACGAGCTCGCGCAAACGCGCTGCGATGAGGTCGATGGTTTGCACGCGGTTGTGCAGGTAGAAAACTTGGCCGCCGCGTCGGAGTTCTTGGTGGATGGCTTCGGCGACGAGTTTCTCGTCATAGGTTTTGACAATCGTATGAATGGGGTGCCGGTCGGCGGGCGGGGTCTCGATAACGCTCAAGTCGCGTGCGCCGGTGAGTGCCATGTAGAGCGTGCGCGGGATGGGCGTGGCACTCATGGAGAGGACGTCGAGCGTGGCGCGGAGGGCCTTGAAGCGCTCTTTGTGCTTCACGCCGAAGCGTTGCTCCTCGTCGACGATTAGAAGCCCGAGCGATTTAAAGGCGACGTCACTTTGGAGCAGCCGGTGCGTGCCGATGAGGATGTCGACCTGTCCGGCGGCGGTCGCGGCGAGGATTGCCTGTTGATCTTTGCGAGAGCGAAAGCGGCTGAGCATCTCGACGACAATCGGGTAGCCGGCCATGCGCTCGCGAAAGGTGTTGAGGTGCTGCTGCGCGAGAACGGTCGTGGGGACGAGGAGCGCGACTTGGCGGCCGCCTTGCACGGCCTTAAATGCGGCGCGGATGGCGACCTCTGTTTTCCCAAAGCCGACGTCGCCGCAAATGAGCCGATCCATCGGGCGAGTGCGCTCCATGTCGGCCTTGGTGTCCTCGATGGCGCGGAGTTGGTCGCGGGTCTCGGTGTAGGGGAAGGAGGCTTCAAACTCCTTTTGCCAATCGGTGTCTGCTGGGCAGGCAAAGCCGGGCTGGGCCTCGCGCGCGGCGTGGATGCGCAGGAGCTCGGCGGCGAGGTCGATGGTGGCGCGTTCGGCGGCTTTGCGCGTTTTTTCCCAACGGCCACTGCCGATTTTCCCGAGCTGCGGGCGCACTTTGGTGAGGCCCACGTAGCGGCTGATAAGGTGCGACTCTTGGAGCGGCACATGAAGCGTCACTTGCTCGTCGAACTCTAGGGAAATGACTTCGCGTGGGCCTTGGGCGGTGTCGAGCGTAGCCAGCCCGCGAAAGTGCGCGATGCCGTGCTGCAGGTGCACGACGTAGTCGCCTTCGACGAGTTCGGAAAAATCGAGGAGCTGGTCGATTTGGGCGCGCTGGGCGACTTGCTGTGTGGTGGCGCGCGGACGGCGTGCGCGCTGCCGGCCAAAGATTTCTACCTCGGTCACGAAGGCCAATCTGCGCGGGCTGGAGTCCGCACCAGAGCGATAGAGGAAGCCTTCGTTAAGGCTGCCGATATGCGTTTGCACACGGAGTGTTTTCGCCAGCCCCTCTTCCTCCAAAATCTCGGTCATTCGCTGGGCCTCGCCGTCTCGCGAGGCGACGAAGTGGAGCGCGTATCCATCGCGTTGCCACTGGACGAGTTGTTCGAGGAAGTCGCGGCGCGCATCGGCCTCGGCGGCGACGCGTTCGTGGGCGAGGAGGGCCTCGGTGGGATAACGGCGGTGGAGCGCGAGTGGGTCGCAGACCCTTTTGTCTAGCGAGGGGCGCGCCGGCCCTTCGGCGTCATGGGGTGGCGTCGGGAAAAGCTCACTCTCCTGCTCGATTTCGCAGAGGCTGATGCTGAGTGCGGCCTTGGCGCGAATGGTGGAGAGTGTTTCGAGTGGGTCGGCCTGGCCTTCGCCTTCGCTTGTGGTTTCGCGCCTAAAGACTTCGTCGAGTTCGGCCGCTTCGATGAAGACGAGTGCCGTGTGGTCGGCGGGCAGGTAGTCGGCGAGTCCGCTACGAGCGGGATCAAGTTTTACACGGGGGGTTGCGGAGAGCGTGATCGACTCGACGGGCGAGCCGGAGCGCTGCGTTACGGGATCGAGCAGCCGGATGGATTCGATTTCGTCGCCAAAAAAATCGACGCGGTAGGGCTGCGTGGCGGTGATGGGATACAGGTCGATAATGCCGCCGCGCACGGCGTAGTGGCCGGGGGCTTCGCAGAGCGCTTCGCAGTCGTAGTCGAGGGCTTGGAGTTGCTCTAAAAGTCCGGCGAAGGGCTGGGCTTGGCCTGTGCGAAGAGTGATTTCGCGCGAGCTTAGCGCCTCGAGTGCGGGGACGGGCTGGAGGAGCGCGGGCAGCGTGCACAGGACGACGAGCGGTGCGCCAGCGCGTGCGTCGAGAGGGGCTGAGCGGCGGCGAGTGGAGTCGCCCGCTACAGTCGCACGGAGTTCGCGCAACTTCGACAGCACAGCGAGCCGCTGGCTGGAGGCGGCGAAGGCGTCGCGCATGTCGCGCGTGTCCGGCATCGCTTCCGGAAAGGTCGCCGCCTCTATTATGGGGCGCGGGGGCGCAGCCCGCTTTTTTTTCGGCGCGTGCTCGCGGTCGCAGGCCGAGGCGCGCGTCTTTGTGCTCCGAGCTTCGCCAAGGTTCTGAAAAAACGGGATGTCTTCGGCGAGGTGTTCGGCGGTTTTAGCGTCAGGGGCGACGACGAGCCAGAGCGTTTGCTCCGGGTGCGCGGCGATGAGCTCGGCGAGCGCGAGTCCGCGCGCCGGTGGACAGACACCGCTGACGACTTGGGCCCTGGCCTTGCTCATTCCGTGTCCGTCCAATGGGCCAGTGCTTCGCGGGCGGCGGCTTCTTCAGCGCGTTGCTTGGAGGAGCCGCGCCCGGTGGCGATCCGCTGATCACGGAGGCGGAGGGCGACTTCAAACTCGCGGGCGTGTGCTTCGCCGTGGGTGGCGATTACCTCGTAGTGGAGCGCGTCATTTCCGTAGCGCGGTTGGACGCGTTCCTGGAGTCGGCCTTTGGGGTTGGTGTCGGGTGCGGCGGCGGCGAGTTTTTGGGCGATGTCGCCATAGAGCCGGAGGACGATTTCACGCGCAGTCGGCAAGTCGGAGTCGAGGTAGATGGCGGCGACGAGGGCTTCAAAAGCGTCTTCGAGGATCGAGTCGCGCAGGCTGGCCGTCGCGCTGGTGTTGTCACTGCCAGTCGGATTTCCGGTGTTCGCTGTGCCGGTGTTCGTGCGCTCGCTTTGGCCGACGCGGATGTGTTCGTAGAGTGCGATTTCGCGGGCGAGTGCGCTTAGCGTGCTGCCTTTGACGAGTGCGAAGCGTTTAGTGCTGAGGGCGCCTTCGCGGTCGTCGGGGTAGAGCGAGTAAAGCGCCTCGGAGAGGATGAGTTGGAGGACGGAGTCGCCCAAAAACTCGAGTCGTTGATTGCTTTGGTCTCGGTCTCGCTCGCAGACCGTTTTTTGGGGCGAGCGGTCGTTGCCCGCTCGGCGGCGAGGCAGCTCGTTTAGCGCAGACGGGTGCGTGAGTGCCTGCTCCAGCAGACGCAAGTTGCGGAAGGCGTAGCCGATTTTTTTTTGTAGGGGGCGCAGGCCCTCTTCATTGGCGAGTGGCCCTTGTCCGCTCGTCAGATTCTGGTGGGGCGCATTCATGGGGTAGCTTACGAACTCGCGCTGGAATAACGTTTCAGCCCGCAGTGGAAAACGATGACGGTGAGCGCGAACCAGAAGGCCGCTGCGCCTGCGAGCCAGAGGCAGAGTTGGGGATTAAAGCCGTAGAGGATTGTTTGTGCGGGGGCGTTGCTGACGATGACGACGGGGAGCGTCCACACGAAGACGAGTTGCGTAACGCCTCTAAATGCTTCGCGCGGGATTCGCGAAAACGAGAAGAGCGTAAAGTAGCTGCCTTCGAGTCCTTGCGCGTTGGTGATCCAAAAGCTCAACGAAACCATGGTGAGCATGAAGCTGTAGTGGATGACCAGCCCGCAGCCGACGAGGAACGCATAGGTGGCGAGGTCGAGGAGTGAGGGCGAGAGCCCGAGTTCGCGAGCGGAGTAGGCGACGAGGGCGATCGCGACTACCGAGTTGGCTAAACTGTCGAGGTCGAGCTTACGCGTCGAAGCCATGAACATGAGGTTTCCGGGCTGCGCTAGGAAGAAGTCGAACTTGCCGGTGCGGATGTTGTCGCCGAGTTCGTGGATGTTTGCCCAAAAAAAGCCGATCAGCAAACGTTGGACGAGCATCGATGTGCCCAGGAGGAGGAGCATCTCGTATTTGCTCCATCCGGCGATTGAGTCGGTGTGCGCGTAGATGACGCTGACAAGCAGTATGTTGATCCCCATCCAGAATAGCTCGACCGTGGACCAAAGCAGGAAGTCGGCGCGAAACATCAGCGTGCGCGTGACCGAGTAGCGCACACTGGCGAGCCAGAGTTTTAGGTAATAGTTGAGCTTATGCATCGTGGGGGCGCGGCGGGACTTTAGCCGCCGACTGCGGTATGGAGCCATAGCCCGCGTTTCCATAAAAAGTGACTGACAAGGAAAAGCACGCAGACCCAAGCGCTCTGAATGAGGAGTCCGCTGGTGGCGCTTTCTAGCCCGATGCGGCCGGTGAGGATCGCTGCGGGGAAATACATTTGGTAATAAAAGGGGAGGTATTGGGCGGCCTTGAATATGGGCGCGGGCATCAAATCGAGCGGGAAGAGGTTACCGCCGAGGACGGTTTCGACCGCGTAGGAGAGCATAATAAAGCCTTGGATTTCCAAGAACCAGAAGCTCAGCAGTCCGAAGCAGTACGCGATGCTGAACTGGATGAGGCCGGAGAGCAGCAGCGCAGGGACTGCGGCGACATAACGCCAAGGCTCGGTGGGCATCACGATGTAGTCGCGTAAAAGCGGGAAGGCGGCGGCGAGCGGGATGAGGACGAGGAACCCCGAGACGAGCCGCGCGGCGAGGTAGAGTGTGAACCGGTAGGCGAAGTAGCTAATCGGCTTTAGCAGGAACTGGTTGATGAGGCCGTTGCGGATTTCGTCGCTGACTTGGTGGTCCTCATTCGCGGCAGCGACAAAGAACTGGAGGACGATCAGCGAGATGAAGTAGGTCATCGTCTGCCGCACATCGAAGCCGCCGATTGTCGCGTTTCCCGAAAACGCCGCTGACCAAAGGATGAAGACGCCGAGGAGGTGAAACAGCGAGAAGACGCCGCGCAGGAGGAAGTTCCACCGGTAGACGAGATTGCTCTGCAACCCGACAAGGAAGACTTGGGCGTATTTGGAGATCACTAGTGGTATTTTGGGGCGAGCCACTCGTTGGCGGCTCGGCGGGTCATCAGATTTGGCGAGTGGGGCGAGTGCGAGGGGAGCGGCGCGCGAAGGAAAGGGCGTCCTCGCTTAGCGCAAGCCGAAGCGGGTGATTACCTCCTCGCCGAGTGCGCGGTAAGCCAGCGAGCCTGCGCTTTGCGGGTCGTAGTCGAAGATGGTCTGCCCGAAGCTCGGGGCCTCACTTAGCCGCACGCTGCGCGGGATGAGGGTTTTGAAAATCTTATCGGGCAGGTGTGCTTTAACCTCTTCGACGACTTGGCGGGAGAGATTGGTGCGCGCGTCGAACATAGTCATGACGATGCCTCCGAGTTGCAGGTCGGGGTTGATGTTGGCGGTTTTGAGCCGCTCGACGTTGCGCAGGATTTGCCCCAAGCCTTCGAGGGCCATGTATTCGCATTGGAGCGTGATGAGGAGCGAGTCGGCGGCGCAGAGGCTGTTCATCGAGAGCATGCCGAGCGCGGGTGGGCAATCGATGAGGATGGCGCGGTAGTCGCCACTCGCGCGGATGGGCGCGAGCACGCGGCTCAGCAGCGAGAGGTAGTTTTCACTTTGGGCGATCTCGATTTCGGCGGCGGCGAGGTCTTCTTCGGAGGGGATGATTGTGAGCCCGTCAATTGCGGTCGGCGTGAGCATTTCGGCGGCTTCGCCTTCGCCGCGAAGCGGGCCGTAGAGGCTGCGGCCTTCGGTTTTTTCGAGCCCGAGCGCACTGGTCGCATTCGCCTGCGGGTCGAGGTCGATTAACAGCGTGGGGATTTCCTGCGCGGCGAGCGCAGCAGCGAGGTTGACGGCGGTGGTGGTTTTGCCGACACCGCCTTTTTGGTTGGCGATTGTGAAAACCGTGGTGCGTGAGGGAGGGGAAGTGGTAGGCATGAGGCGCGCTCAGTGAGCGCAGCCACTCACGCTCGCACGACAAAATGAGGCAAGCAGCCAGTTTCTCCCTGCTGAGGCTGGGCCTTCCGTGCTCGAAGTGGTGGCGGGGGCACGACGCTTCGCTCAAAGACGTGGTTTTCACTTTTGCGAAGGGGAAAAAGCATCCCACGCTGCGCGCTTTCTTATGGAAGCGACTCGGAATAGTGACGTGGCAGCGAACGGTGCATCTGCGCGGTCGGCGGCGAGCGGTGCATCCGCGAGGGCGGCGGCGAGGGCTGTAGGCACGCGGGCGGAGGCAGATCGAGCGGCATTGGTGATGCCTGTCTTAAGCGCGCTGAGCGTCGGGCACTTGCTCAATGACACGATTCAGACGCTGCCGCTGGCGATGTATCCGGTGCTCAAGGACGCGTTTGCGCTGAACTATACGCAAATTGGGCTTATCACCTTTGTTTTCCAACTCGCGGGTTCGCTGCTTCAGCCTGTGGTGGGAGCGTATACCGATAAGCGACCGAGGCCTTACTCACTGGCGATCGGGATGGGGATTACGCTGGTGGGGCTGGTGCTCCTGTCGCAGGCGTGGAGCTACGGCGTGATTATCGCGTCCGTTGCATTAATCGGGACGGGGTCGGCGATTTTTCACCCGGAGGCGTCTCGGGTGGCGAGGCTCGCTTCGGGCGGGCGGCATGGGTTTGCCCAATCGTTTTTCCAAGTGGGCGGTAATCTCGGGTCGTCGTTTGGCCCGCTGGCGGCGATGCTAGTCGTGGCGCGGGGGCAGGGGGCGGTGCTGTGGTTCGGTCTCGTCGCGTTGCTTGGCATCGCAGTCCTCGGCTGGGCGGGGAATTGGTATGCTGGGTTTTTAGGAAACAAAGCCGAACGGCAGCCGAAGCGAGCATCGGGCGGAAGTGAGCCTGCGCTGCGACCAACGGGAGCACGTAGAGTGAAGCCGTCTGCGAGTGTTGCTAAGACGGCGTGGGTCGTAGGCGTCCTGCTCGTGCTGATCTTTTCCAAATACTTCTACATGGTGAGTATCAGCAACTACTACACCTTTTACCTAATCGATAAGCTGGGGCTTTCGGTTTATGGTGCGCAGCTTTGTTTGTTCGCATTTCTGTTTGCGGTCGCGGCGGGGACGATCATCGGCGGCTTGGTCGGTGATCGGGTAGGGCGCAAACAAGTCATCTGGGCGTCAATTCTGGGCTCGGCTCCCTTCTCGCTGGCACTGCCGCAAGTCGATACGCTTTGGGCGATGGTCGCGCTAACGGTTGTGATTGGCGTAGTCCTCGCCTCGGCCTTTTCAGCGATATTGGTCTACGCTCAGGAACTGATTCCCGGGCGAGTGGGCTTGGTCTCGGGCTTGTTTTTTGGCTTCGCCTTTGGGGCGGGCGGGCTCGGCTCGGCCCTCTTGGGGCGGCTGGCCGACGCGACGAGCATCGAGACGGTGTTCCAGATCTGCGCGTGGCTGCCGCTGATCGGGCTCTTGGCGGGGCTACTGCCTAAGGATCCCGGTGCTGCGAGGCATTAAGGAAGGCCGGAAAACAAACGCCGCGTGGCTCGTAAGCCCACGCGGCGTTGCGAAATGCTGAATAGTTGGCGTGTGGCTCCTCCCTTAAATCAGCGGGATGTGCGGCTCGGTTTCGGCGTCGTAGTTTACGCCGTTTAGGCCGAAGCCGAAGAGTTTTAGGAACTCGGTGCGATAGCCTGCGATGTCAGTTTCGGACTCGAGGTTTTCGGTCGTAATCGTGGGCCAAAGTGCAGCGACGGCGGCTTGGATTTCGGGCCGCATCTCGAGATCGTCGATTCGCACGCGGCCCGCTTCGTCGAAAGTGGGAGTGTGGCCGTTGTAGACTTGGGTCGCAAAGAGTCGGTGCATTTGCTCAATGCAGCCTTCGTGGAGGCCCGCGGCTTTCATCACTTTGTAGAGGATGGAGATGTAGAGCGGGACGACCGGGATGGCTGAGCTGGCTTGGGTAACGAGAGCTTTGTTTACCGAGATGAAGGCGCGACCGCCGCTGGGGCTGAGTTTTGCATCGATGGCTTTGGCGGCGCGGCTGAGGTCGTTTTTGGCCATGCCGATGGTGCCGTTTTGATAAATAGGCCAAGTGACTTCTGGGCCGATGTAGGAGTAGGCGAGCGATTGCGCACCGGGGGCGAGCACTCCGGCAGCGCGGAGCGCGTCAATCCACAGCTCCCAGTCTTCGCCACCCATGACGGCGACGGTGTCGGCGACTTCGGCTTCGTCGGCGGGCTCGATGGTGATGCTGCTGACGATGCCTTTGTCGGTATCGACGGTTTTATTGGTGTAAGGTGCGCCGAGTGGTTTGAGGCAGGATTTGTGGACGGCGCCAGTCTTCGGATGCGTACGGCGGGGCGAGGCGAGCGAGTAAACAACGAGGTCGACTTGGCCGAGGTCGGCTTTGATGGCGTCGATGGTTTGTGCCTTAATTTCGTCGGAAAAGGCATCGCCCATGATGTTGCGGGCATAGAGGCCGTCGGCGCGGGCCGCTTTGGTGAAGGCGATGGTGTTGTACCAGCCAGGGGTTGCGGGGCGGCCTTCTTCGGAAGGGCGCTCGAAGAAGACGCCTAGGGTCGCGGCGCGGGCGCCAAAGGCGAGTGAGAGGCGCGAGGCGAGGCCGTAGCCGGTCGAGGAGCCGATGACTAAAACTTTTTTTGGGCCGCCTTGAATCGACGGCTGGGCTTTTACGTAATCAATCCACTCTTGGACATGGGCGGCGCAGCCCTCGGGGTGAGCGGTAACACAAACGAAGCCACGAACCTTGGGTTTGATAATCATAGAGGCGCGCAGCCTCTAGGGACGACTGCCCTCCCGTCCATTCCAAAAGGGGCACAGCGCCCCGGATCAAAAAACAGCCTGCGGCTGCGCTGCCGCGACAAGATGCGCCCGCCCAACCCAACCCGTTTCCCGCGGCTATCCGCCGGCTCAGGCGTCGAGGCCGAGTGGGCGCAGGTTTTCAAATACTTCGTTTAGCAGCGGTTCGTCTTTGAGGGTTTCCCAAGGGTAGTTGGACGACACGCGGATGAAGCATTGGCTGCCGTTACGGCTAAAGCCGTGTTGCCAGGCTTGCTTGAGCAGGCGGACGGGCGAGCGGGGATCTTCGTACGCGATTGGGCGACCACCGTAGAGATGCCAGAACCAGACGTACTGCGGGTAGTTGCCGTTTTTAAAATGGCGAGCTTCGGCGGTGGGCAGGCTTTGATCACCGGCGAGGCGAAGGGCCTCGCGGGGGCGTGTGCCGTCCTCGACGAGCGTCCAGCCCGCGCCTGGCCAGCAGGCATCGGGCGTGTGCATGGCGACTTGACTGACCGAGGTGCTGCCGGGCTCCCAATAGGCGAGGTAGATGGTGATCTGCAGGTCGCGGCCATCTTCGGTTCTCTTGCGATAGGTGCGCTCGGCGAGGTTCTCGGTTTGGAGCACGCCGCTGAATTGGTAGAGCTTTGGGTTTGCGTTGACCTGCCAGCCTGCCGCGCGGCTTGGGAGCAGCTCCAATAAATCCGGCTGCTGGGCGCTTTCCTCAGGAGCGCGAGTCAGGAGGATAAACCCGAGTACGAGTAAGCAGGTAAGCCCGAGCCCGGAGGCGAGCCCGAGTGAGTCGAGCTTGGGGAAAAGGCGAGGAGTACGGGCGGGCTTGTCCCGAGCGGGTGCTGCTTCGGAGGAGGGTTTTTCCGAGTCGGCAAGCGCTTCGGGCCCAGGGCGGTCGAGAAGGATCGCGAGCCCGCTAAGGAGCGCGGCAGTGATGCCGAGGACGGCGAAGCCGGTCACGTCGTGCAGGGTGCCGGTGATGTCCATCTCGGCGTTGGCCATGAGGGTAAGCGTCAGCGAGCGCAGGAAGTTCATGACGAGTGCCAGCGGTGCCGACAGGCCGATGATGAGCACGCGCGCCCACGTTTGCCGCACGAGACTTGCCGAGAAAAAGAAGCCCGCGAAGACGCAGGAGATTAGGCTGCGTACGCCGCTGCACGCTTCCTCGATACCGACTTGGGTAGTCGCCAGCTCGATAATGTTACCCTGTTGAGTGGCGATGATGCCGAGCAAGTGCAGCGCGGTGATTACGTGCTCAGTCACCATGAGTTGTAGCGCGACGATGAGGCGGCTGTAAGTGCCGGGCGGAATCGGAGCACACAGCAGCCACAGCCCGATCCCTACGAGCACTGGCCAGCAAAAGGGGACGAGCCGCCAACGTGTATCCGAAAGCACGAGGAGCGTCGCGCACAGTAGCATGCAGCCGCCCGCCGTCATCGTAAATACGACGAGCGAGTGACTCCAGCCGACCGCGGCCGAATAGAGGCCGCCTGCTAGGATTGCGAGCAGCCCTCCAGTGAGGAGCCCGAGCGTCGCAAGCGTTTTTAGCCAGTGAGCGGGGAGATAGCGCGGACGGGGTTGCTGCATCCCTTCGCGCAGCAGCAGGAAAAATAGAATCGGGACGAAGAAGCCGTGTGATAGGTCGGGGTTTGTCCGCCAGTGCGGCCAGAGTAACGCGATATTACCTCCCAACAGGCATAGCAACATGACCAAGCTGATGCGAAGCAGCAGCGGGAGCTTTTGAAAAATGGAAATGCCGGAGGCGAAAGTCATAAGAAGTTTCGGCGAAGCGGGGGCGAGTGAAGCTCACTCTACGTAGTTGGGCAAGCTAGGGGTGATCCGTAAAAGCCGCCCAAAACTAAGAAAAAACCGCGTGATGGGTTCGCATCTTCCGCAAAGCGCGTTAGCAGTCTTCGCTCTCCTACTGTCCGACCATGAAATTGAAAACACTTATCAGCCTCCTCGCGGCGAGCCTTGGGCTCGCCTCTCTAGCAAGCGCCCGTGTCGAAATTGGTGCGGCCGCTCCTGACTTCACCCTTACAGACATCGACGGTCATACGCATAGGCTCTCCGACTATCGCGGTAAGACTGTCATCCTCGAGTGGGTGAATCCCGAATGCCCCTTTGTCGTAAAACACTACGAGAGCGGTAATTTGCCTAAGACTCAAGAGGCCGCCACCGCCGAAGGCGTCGTCTGGCTACTTATCAACTCGGCGCATCCCGAAGCACAGGGCGACTATAGCGCAGACGAAGCGCGCGCGTGGCAGGCGAGTACGGGAGCGGCGGCGAGCGCATATCTCCGCGACCCGGACGGCACGGTGGGGCGGCTCTACGATGCTAAGACGACTCCGCATTTGTTTATCATCACTGCGGATGGCTCACTCGCTTACGATGGGGCGATTGATAGCATCCGCTCGACTCGCCAGAGCGACATTGAAAAGGCAGAGAACTATGTAACGAGTGCGCTCGATGCACTCCGGCGCGGTGAGCCTGTAGCGACCACCGTGACTCTGCCTTACGGCTGCACGATTAAGTACTAAATCACTAGGCCACTACTAGGCCACTACTAGGCCACGGCTGGCTTACTTAGAGCGCGCACACCTAATCGGGTGCGCGCTTTTGGTTTTCTTGGCATAGGTATTTTATCGGAGGCTTTGCGCCATAAAAGAAGTGGCGCAGCGGATACCCGCTCGCTGAGTGTCTGCGGGATTATGCGACTTGCGGTTATTGGTGATATTCATGGCAACTTGGCGGCATTGGAGGCGGTGCTTGCCGAGCTTGAGCAGGTTGCGCCCGACCAAATCGTGGTTTCGGGGGACGTGGTCGATGGCGGGCCGGATTCGGCGCTTTGCTGGGAGCGGGTAAAGTCGCTCGGCTGTCCGGTCCTGCGCGGGAATCACGAGCGTTATGTTTTTGATTTCGGCACCGTGCGTGCGGACCCGGTTTGGGCGACGCCGCAATTTGCACCGCTGCATTACACGCTGGAAAACTTGAGCGTGGCCCAGCGCGCCGAGCTTGCGGCGCTGCCGCTTTCGTGGACTTCGCGGGATTGGCCGGGGCTGCTCATCGTCCACGCCTCGCAGCGCAGCGATGCGGACTCGATTTGGCCGCACACGCCAAGCGAGGCGCTTGACCTGATGTTTTCTCAAAATGCGCCGCCGCTGATTGTGCGTTCGCACAATCATTTTTGCTCAACGCGTGAGTGGCGCGGGCGGCGACTAGTGCAGGAGCCTAGGCGGCGGATTGTGACGACGGGGGCGGTGGGGCTGCCACTCGATGGGCATCCGCGTCCCCAGTTTTGCGTGCTCACTCGCAGCCGCTCTGCAGCAGGTCGCCCCGCTGCGATTCGCGTGGAGCACCGCAATGTGGCTTACGATGTCGAGGCGACCTTGCGCCGTTGCCAAGAAACCGGCTACACGGCGCGCGCGGGGGTGCTTGGGCGGATGTTTATGCGCGAGATCGCGACGGGCGCGCCCCAGGTCGTTCCGTTTTTGCGACACTTCAATTTGCTTAAAACCGCCCGCCCCACGCTCAGCCTCGAAGAGGCCGAGCAGAGCTACCGGCAGCTATAGAGCAGCCGCGTGAAAAACCCGTGTATTTGGCGACTCGCCCAGCCGGAAAGGCGGGGGCGAGCTTAGCCGCTCTGGCACGCCGCCCGCGGGCGGCGTGCCAAAAACGAGCGGCGTGCCAAACGGGAAGTCGTCACTGAGCGCTCGGCTATTGTGCGTTGCGGCCGGCTTTGGCGGCTTTGATGCGCTCGCCGTTGTTGAGGATGCGTTTGCGCAGCCGCAGGCTCGACGGCGTCACTTCGAGCAGTTCATCGGCGGCGATGTATTCGATAGCGCGTTCGAGCGAGAGTTGGGTTGCGGGGGTGAGCCCGGCGGCGACGCCTTCGCCCTGGGAGCGGAAGTTGGTGAGCTTCTTTTCGCGCACGGCGTTTACGGCGATGTCCTCATTGCGCGGGTTTTCGCCAATGATCATGCCTTCGTAAACTTTTTGCCCGGGGCTGACGAAGAGTTTGCCGCGTTCTTGGCATTGGACGAGCGCGTAGGTCGTGGTCTCACCCGCCTCGGTCGCAATGAGAGTGCCGGTGATGCGGGTCAAAACTTCGCCCGCGTAGGGGCCGTAGTTTTTGAAGAGGTGGCTCATGATGCCGCGGCCACTGGTGGCGTTGACGACGTCGATCTCCATCCCGATGAGTCCGCGCGTGGTGATGGTGGCCTCAATCATGGTAGTCGTGTTGAGCTTTTCCATGTTGGTGAGTTGGCCTTTGCGGTTGGCGAGGTTTTGCATGATTGCGCCAACGCAGGTGTCGGGCACTTCGATCCACACGGTTTCGTAGGGCTCGAGTCGCTCGCCGCCGTCGCCGCGTTGCTCGATGACGGTGGGGCGCGAGACGAGGAGTTCGTAGCCCTCGCGACGCATCGTCTCGACGAGGACGGCGACCTGCATCGCGCCGCGTGCTTTGACGTTAAAGGTGCCGGCGCGGTCGGGGGCGTCTTCGATGTAGATGGAGACGTTGGTCTTTAGCTCGCGCATGAGTCGGTCGCGGAGTTGGCGCGAGGTGACGAGCTTGCCTTCGGTGCCGACGAGCGGGCCGTCGTTGACCGAAAACTGCATTTCGAGCGTCGGCGGGTCGATTTGCGTGAAGGGCAGGGCGTGACCGGCTTCATCGGCGGTGAGGGTGTCGCCGATGTCGATGTCCTCAAACCCGGCGAGGCCGACGATGTTGCCCGCGCTCGCCGAGTCGGTCTCGGTGGTGCCTAGGCCGGTGAACTCGAAGACTTTGGTGATCTTCGTTTGCACGCGTTTGCCGCCTTCGGAGTGGCGCAGCACGTAGACGGGTGAGCCGACCTTGACGCTGCCGCCGAGGATTTTACCGACGGCGATTCGGCCCACGTAGTCGCTCCAATCGATGTTGGACACGAGCATGTGAAACGGGTCGGCAGGCTTGGCGAAGGGCGGCGGGACGTGGTCGAGGATGGTCTGGAAGAGCGGCGTCATGTCGCGCCGCTCGTCGTCGAGTTTATACATCATGTAGCCGTCGCGGCCTGAGCCGTAGACGACCGGTGCGTCGAACTGCTCGTCGTCGGCGTTGAGCTCGAGGAGCAGTTCTAGGACTTTGTCATACATGCCGGCCGGGTCGGCGTTTTCACGGTCGATTTTGTTAATGACGATGATGACCTTGAGCCCGTGCTGTAGGGCTTTTCGCAATACGAAGCGAGTCTGCGCCTGCGGGCCGTCGTAGGCGTCGACGAGTAGCAGCACGCCATCGACCATGCGCAGCGCGCGCTCGACCTCGCCGCCGAAGTCGGCGTGCCCGGGAGTGTCGAGGATGTTGATCGTCTTATCCTGCCAGTGCACGGAGGTGTTCTTAGCCTTGATGGTGATGCCCTTTTCCTTCTCCAAATCCATCGAGTCCATCGCGCGCTCTTCGACTTGCTGGTGCGCGCGCCAAGCGCCGCCTTCCTTGAGGAGTTTGTCGACGAGGGTCGTTTTGCCGTGGTCGACGTGGGCGATGATAGCGATGTTGCGGATGTTTTGGTTCATGCGATTGGGCTAGGCTGCGATGCGGTGTAGGCGTAGGCGGTTGACGTTTTTTTTGAAAAAGGGGCAAACGCTGCGGGAGCCCAATCCCACTACGCAAATACTTCTCTCATTTTTCTTGTCGGAGCTTTGCGTAGAGACTGCGGAGGATTACGCCGATTTATTTTGCACGAGTGCGGTGCCGCTGCGTCATCGGGGCTTTGTCCGAATGAACCCGCTAAGCCTGCCGATTTACGAATTGGAAGAACCGCTCGTCGCCGCGTTGCGCGCCGCGTCGGAAGCCAGTGACGCAGTGGGGAAGCCCGCTGGCGTGCGGGTGCTGGTGCAGGCCCCAACTGGTTCGGGAAAGTCTACACAGATTCCGAAGATTTTACTTAAGCACGGCTTCGCCGACTCGGCGGGTAACGAGGCTAGCGGCCCTGCGAGCGGCGGCCAAATCGTCATTTTGCAGCCGCGCCGCTTAGCCACGCGGATGCTCGCCAAGCGGGTAGCCGCCGAGCTCGGTAGCGCCCTCGGCGAAACGGTCGGCTACCAAATCCGGCTAGAGTCGCGGACCTCAGCGGCGACGCGTATCCGCTTTGTGACCGAGGGCGTGCTGCTGCGCCAAATGCTGGGCGATCCTGAGTTACGCGGCGTGTCGGCTATCCTTTTCGACGAGTTTCACGAGCGGCACCTTTACGGCGACATCACGCTCGCGCGGGCGCTCCAAATCCAGCGCAGCACGCGGCCCGATCTGCGGCTCATCGTGATGTCAGCCACGCTGGATACCGCGACACTTGAAGCCTATCTCGCTCCGTGTCGGGTGCTCACTTCCGCAGGCCGGAGTTTTCCGGTCGAAATTGAGTACCTGCCGCGTCCGGTAAATTTCGATACAGAGCCGGTTTGGGAACTTGCGGCAAAGTACCTTGAAGAGGCCCTTGCTCGGCGCGCGTCCGATGGCGGCGGGTCGCAGCCGGATGGCGATGTGCTCATTTTTATGCCCGGGGCCTACGAAATTGGGCGGACGGTGCAGGCGATTGGGGCGCGGCGCGCTTTGAGGGATTTCGAGTGTTTTCCGCTCCACGGCGACTTGCCTGCTGCGGAACAAGACCGGGCGCTCGAGCGCAGCGCGGGCGGTGCCGCACCTGGCGCGCGCCGAAAAATCATCGTTTCAACCAACGTCGCCGAAACTTCGCTCACGATTGAGGGCGTGACGCTCGTCATTGATAGCGGGCTGGCGCGAGTCGCCCGCTACGATCCGCATCGCGGAATCAATACCTTGCTCGTCGAAAAAATCTCAATCGCCAGTGCCGATCAGCGAGCGGGCCGCGCCGGGCGCACTGCGCCGGGCCGTTGCCTGCGGCTTTGGACGCAGCGCGAACACGAGCGGCGCGCCCCGCAAGAAGTGCCCGAGGTCAAGCGGCTCGATCTTGCAGAGGTCGTCCTAACGCTGAAAGCGAGCGGGATCGCGGATGTTGCAGGCTTCCCGTGGATTGAGCCGCCGAATCCGGCGGCACTTATGCGCGCGGAGCAGTTGCTAAAAGACCTAGGCGGGGTTTCGCGTGAAGACTCTGCAAACGCGCACTCAAAAATCACCGAACTGGGGCGGCGGATGCTCCGATTCCCGCTGCACCCGCGTTATGCGCGGATGCTTATCGAAGCCGAAAAACGCGGCTGCGTCCGCGAGGTCGCACTCATGGCCGCGCTCACTCAGGACCGGAGTTTCTTGCTCAAGAACGTTCCCAAGTCGGTGGAGGCCGAGCGCGAACGACGCCTTGGCGAGGCGCACACGAGCGATTTTTTGCTTTTGATGCGGGCTTGGGAAGCGGCCGCAGAGGCAAGGTTCGATGTGGAGTTTTGCCGCGCACTCGGGATTCACGCCCAAGCGGCGCGACAGGTCGGCCCGGTGTTTCAACAGTTTTTGAACATTGCCCAACGAGAAGGCTTGGAACTGGAGACAGGCCCGGCGGCCGAAAGCGAACTTCGTAAATGCGTCCTAGCCGGGTTTTCCGATCAAGTCGCACGGCGACTCGATGCGGGGACGCTGCGCTGCGACCTCGTGCACGGGCGGCGCGGGCTGCTCTCACGCGAAAGTGTCTGCCAGCAAGCCCCGCTTTTGGTCGTGGCCGAAATCACCGAAGTCGGCGGCCGTGGTGAAGTCGCGACGCTGCTCGGGCTCGCGACTGAAATTGAGGAAGCGTGGCTGGAGGAGCTTTTCCCGGGCGACTACTCGGTGACCACGGGCGTGGGCTACGACGAGGCCGCCAAGCGCGTCGTTGCGCGGCACGAACGGCGGTTTCGCGACCTCGTGCTCGAAGCAAAAGTGAGCGGCGACGAAGTGCCGCCGAGTGAGGCGGCAGCCCTGCTTGCCCGCGAGGTGCTGGCGGGCCGCATCGCACTCAAACACTGGGATGAGGCGGTGGAACAATGGATTATCCGAGTGAATCGCTTGGCGGAGTGGTTTCCCGAACTGGAGTCGAGTCCGATTACCGAGGAGGATAGGGCGACCTTGATTGAGCAACTGTGCTACGGCGAAAGCTCGGCGCGGGCAGTGCGCGAAAAGCCAGTAATGCCCGTTTTGCGCGAATGGCTTTCTGCCGAGCAGCTCGCCGCACTCGACCTCTACCTGCCCGAACGGCTTGTAATGGGAAATGGCCAACGAAGCGGAAGGGGAGGGCGGGCGCGGCTGCGCTATCTGCCGGAGGGGCCGCCAATTCTCAGCGCACGAATCCAAGAACTCTATGATGTGGAGGGAAAATTCACTCTCGGCCAAGGCCGAGTGCCGGTGCGAATCGAAGTCCTCGCGCCGAACCAACGCCCCATCCAAATCACCGACGACTTAACGAGTTTTTGGCGCGAGCAATATCCAAAAATCCGCGCCGAACTCTCCCGCCGCTATCCCCGCCACGAATGGAGGGCTTAGCCTTGTTTGATTAGCAGCGTGCTCGCAGTCGCAGACCGAGGCCCGCGCCGTTTGAGCAGTGAGCGCAGGCCGAAGCCTTATCGCTTTTTTACTTTGCGTTTTGGGCGAGTGGAGAACGGCTCGGTTCCGAGGTAGGTTTTGTTGCGCAGTTGGCGTTCGTAGAGTTCGAGCAAGCGGATGCCTTCGCGGGGCTTGAGCACGTCTTTGCGGGTGGCGCTGTCGATTTGCCGTTTCATGCGGCGGCACAGGTCGGCTTGTTGGTATTGCACGTCCTCCATCACTTCGCCGACCGAGCTGCCGCTGATGCTTTCTTCGATGTAGAAGCCGTCTTCTTCGTCGTCCTCTAGGAAGACGTGCACTTCGTTTACGCGACCGAAGAGGTTGTGCATGTCGCCCATGATGTCTTGGTAGGCACCTGTGAGGAAAATCCCGAGGTAGTAGGGTTTGTTCCCGAGCGGGTGGAGGGGGACGTAGTCTTGCACGTCTTGCAGGTCGATGAAGCGGCTGATCTTGCCGTCGGAGTCGCACGTAATGTCTACAAGGATGGCGTCGACGCTGGGTTTTTCGGTGAGCCGGTGCAGGGGGGCGACGGGGAAGAGTTGCCCGAGTGCCCAGTGGTCGAGCAGTGACTGGAAGACCGAAAAGTTGCACACGTATTGGTCGGCGAGGAGCTTGTTCAGCTCGTGCAACTCTTCAGGGACGTAGCCGGTCTTCTTAATTTCTTTGGCGATTTGTTCGCAGATTTGCCAAAAGAGCTGTTCGGCAGCGGCACGGTTTTCGAGGTCGAGGTAGCCTAGGTTAAAGAGCGAAAAGGCTTCGGCCTTTTTCTGCACAGCATCGTGGAAGCGTTCGAGCTTTCCGAGGCGAGGGCGGTTTTGGAGCGTCGCTTCGAGACTGGAGACGATGGCGTGTTTCTCGGCGGGTTGGCGGTGCTTGCCGAGTGACTCGCGTTTATTGATGCGCTCGACGACTTCGACGACGAGCAGCGCGTGCGGGGCCACGACCGCGCGACCTGACTCGCTGACGATGTCGGGCGGCGGCACGGCCTCGGCAGTGCAGATCTCCCGAATATTGGAGACGATGTCGCGCGCATACTCGGCCATCGTGTAATTCATCGAGGACTCGAAGTTGGTGCGCGAGCCGTCGTAGTCGATGCCGAGCCCGCCGCCCACGTCGAGCAGCCCCATCGGGAAGCCCATTTTGTGGAGCTGGCAGTAGAAGCGCGATGCCTCGGTGACGGCGTTTTTAATCGTGAGGATGTTCGGCACTTGCGAGCCGATGTGGAAGTGCACGAGCCGTAGACAGTCGCTGAGCTTGGAGGCTTTGAGTTTCTCGCAAGCGGAGAGGATTTCGGCGGTGTTGAGGCCGAACTTGGCGTTGTCGCCGGTGGAGGTCGCCCACTTACCTTCGCCGCGTGTTTGGAGCTTAGCGCGAAAGCCGATCATGGGCTCGACGCCGGTCTCTGCGGCCAAGGCGATGATGTCGTCGAGCTCGCTGAGCTGCTCGACGACAATGATGACTTGCTTGCCGAGCTTGCGCCCGAGGAGTGCCAGCCGCAGGTAGTCGAGGTCCTTGTAACCGTTGCAAATGATCAGTCGCTTCGTGCCTTCGTGCATGGCGAGCGCGATCATGAGCTCGGGCCGCGAACCGGCCTCTAGCCCGTAGTCAAAGTCGCGTCCGGCCTCGATGATTTCTTCGACGACTTCACGCAGTTGGTTGACCTTGATAGGGAAGACTCCGCGATAGCGGCCCGGGTAGTCTTCCTCTTTAATCGCCTTGGCGAAGACCTCGTTTAGCTGGCTGACGCGGTTGCGCAGCAGGTCTTGGAAGCGGATGACCATCGGCGCAGATAGGCCCATGCCGACGGCCTCGCGCACCACGTCGAGGATGCGGATTTTTCGCTCGTCGCCCAGTGGCTGGACGGTTGCGAAGCCTTCGTTATCGACGGCGAAATGGCCGTCGCCCCATCGCTTAAAGCCGTAGAGTTCTTCGGATTTGGCGGCGGACCAGTGGGCGGCAGGTTTGCGTTTCAAGAGCGTGAGGTTCGATTGGGCTGCGTATGCGGTTTGGTGCGGTGCGAAGGGGCCGTTTGCGAGGACGTTTTTGGTGGAGGCTAAGGCGGTGTGTCGCCGCGTTAGGGCTTGCTATGGTTAGAGGCGGCTCCCTTAAGTGCGCGGTTTCTTTTTCTAAAATCACCAACACGCAATGCCGAAAATGTCCCCCCTTTTTGATGCCCTTAACCTCCTCGCCCAAGCGGACGCTGCGCCCGCCCCCGGCGGGCTTCTCGGCGGCATGCTGCCTATCATTCTGCTCTTTGGCGCGATGTATTTTTTGATGATCGCTCCGCAGCGCAAAAAGCAGAAGGCGCACGATGCGATGCTCAAAGCACTGGTGAGCGGTGACGAGGTCGTGACGACCGGCGGGATTTACGGTCAAATCACCAACGTGAAGGACGACCGCTTTGTCGTGCGTATCGCCGACAACGTAAAAATCGAGGTGGGCAAGAGCTTCATCAGCGCGTGCGTGAAGAAGTCGGGCGAGTAACAGTCGCGGGCTGTTTCAATTATGCGGTCGGCACGCTGGCCGACCGTTAAACGAAGCCCAACAGGGGCCTGCATTTTCTCCGCCTGTTCACACGCACACGCCGCCATCCCCGGGCGGCGCTTTCATTTTCAATTAACAAACAAAACAAACCCACATGCTTAAGCGTAACCTCTGGAAGCTGAGCCTGAGCACTCTGATTGTGCTTTGGGCGGTCGCTTCGCTTCTCCCCCTCCAGGATCAACCCTTTCCTGACTACATAAAATCAAAGGCCAGTGCCGAGCGTGCCGAGTTCACGCGGCTCGTAGACGAGGCCGAGGCGCGCGTCGCAGCGGGCGAATCGCCGAGCGTTTTCGTCGCGCTTAAGCAACTTGGCAAAGAGCGCAAAATTGACCTCGCCAAGCACTTCCCGGGCATCCGCTTCGAGGGCTCGTTGCGCAATATCGAGCGCAAAAACGACATCCTCTTAAACGAGATGCTACGCCGCTCCCGTAGTCCGCTGCAGCTCGGGCTCGACCTGCGCGGCGGTGTGGCCTTCACCCTCGAAGTCGACGAGGCGGCGGCAGCCAGTTTCGGCGAACACGAGCGCCGCGAAAAACTCTCCAAGGCCATCGAAATCCTCGAAACCCGTATCGACGGGCTGGGCGTGGCCGAGCCGATCATTCGCCCCGTGGGCGATACGCGGATTGAGGTGCAGCTCCCGGGCGTCAGCACCAAAGATAACCCCGAAGTCGTCGATAGCGTGAAGAAGCCCGCGCGGCTCGACTTCCGTCTCGTCCATCCGACCGCTTCGCCGCAGACGAGCCCGGTCGCCCCCGCGGGTTACGAGCGCATGGCTCTCGAGCAAGAAAGCCCGCGTGGCGAACTCCTCTACGAAGAGCTTTACGTTAAGCGCCTCCCCGAGATGACCGGCGCGGCAATTGCCAATGCTTTTGCCCGGCCCGACATGTACGGGAAGCCCGAGATCATCCTCCAATTTACCTCCGAAGGCCGCAGCCGTTTCGCCGAAGTCACTCGCGAAATCGCCACGCTCGGTCGTCAAACGGGCATCCCCGGTCGCCTCGCAATCGTGCTTGATGGGCGGCTCTACTCGGCCCCCAGCGTGCGCGACGAAATCGACAGCGAGAGCGCGCAAATCACCGGCAGTTTCAGCGAGCGCGAAGCCCTCAACCTCGCCAACGTTCTCAACAACCCGCTCGACCTGCCCCTCATCATTAAGGAGCAATACGAAGTCGGCCCCTCGCTCGCCGCCGACGCGATTACAAGCGCACAAAAAGCCTTCATCCTTAGCACCGCGCTCACGGCAGGCTTCATCATCGTTTTCTACACGAGCGGCGGGCTCCTCGCGGTTATCGCGATGGCGAGCAACGTCCTCGTGATCCTCGGCGTGATGGCGAGCATCGGCGCGACGCTCTCCATGCCGGGCATCGCGGGCGTCGTCCTCACCATCGGCATGTCGGTCGACTCGAACATCCTGATTTTCGAGCGGATGCGTGAAGAGATGAAGCTGGGTAAATCGCTTCCGGCCGCGCTCGATGCCGGTTTCGAGAAAGCCTTTTCGGCGATTCTCGACGGCAATCTCACGACCCTCATCACCGCGATGATCATGGTCGCGCTCGGCACTGGTCCGGTGAAGGGCTTCGGTGTTACGCTCGCCATCGGCATCTTTGGCACGATGTTTGCCGCGCTCGTCATCAGCCGCTTCCTGCTCGATTGGCTGATTAACGGCGTGAAAATCAAGTCGCTGAAAATGTTCAGCATCCTCGAAGGCACGCGCTTCGACTTCCTCAAATACACGCGCCCCGCGTTTATCTTGGCGACCTCGGTGGTCGTCATTGGTGCGGGGGCCGTCGTCTACAAGGGCAAGGACGTTTACGGCATCGACTTCACCGGGGGCGACCAAGTCGTGCTCGCGTTCGGTAAGAAGCTGGAGCTCGCGCAAGTCCGCGACGTCGCCAACCGGCTCGGGCTCGAAGACATCAACCTGAGCTACACGCAGGCAATCGGTGGCGATACCGAAGTGCTGCGCGTGACGACGCCCTTTGACCAAACTGCACCACTCGTCGAAGCCCTGCAAAGCGCACATCCTGACGCGGGGCTTTCGCCAATCTCCGAAACACGAATCGGCCCGAGTGTCGGTGCGGAGATTCAGCGCAACGCCTTGTGGGCCATCTTCTGGTCGCTGCTCCTCATCCTCGGCTACATCGCATTCCGCTTCGAGTTTGGCTACGGCATCGGCGCGGTCGTCTCGACGGTTTACGACATAGTCGTAACGGTGGGCGTCTTCGTGCTCTTCGGGCGGCAGTTTAACGCCGCGATGGTCGCCGCCATCCTCCTCGTCGCCGGTTACTCAATTAACGACACCATCGTAGTCTTCGACCGAATACGCGAGGAGCTGCGACTAAACCCGGGCGCGACCTTGCGCGACATCATCAACCGTTCGCTCAACCTCACGCTCTCGCGCACCGTCATCACCGGCGGCACTACGCTGATTACGGCCATCGTGCTCTTCGTGGTGACGAGCGGCGTCGTAAACGACATCGCCTTTACCCTCCTCATCGGTGTTCTCACCGGCACCTTCTCCTCGCTCTTTATTGCCAGCCCCGTCTTCTACTGGTGGCACAAGGGCGACCGCAAACACGTCGAGAAACACCACGATATCGCCCCGAAGTACGAGTGGGCCGGCTCCAGCAAAGCATCGGACTAACGTGCGCCGCGCCCTTTAGGCATTAAACGCATAACCTTTACTCCTCATGCTCTGGACCTACACGCCGCCTTCGGCTGGGCAGGTCGAGGCACTCACTTCTGCATCGGGCGGGCTCAGCCGTGTGTTGGCCGAGCTGCTGTTGCGGCACCGCTTAGCCGACCGCGCGGCAGTCACGCAGTTCCTGCACCCGCGCCTCGCGACACTCGCTGACCCATTCGTCGTGCCGCAGCTCAAGCGCGCCGCCGAGCGACTGCACCGCGCGATTGAGCGCCGCGAGCAAGTCGTCGTCCTCGGCGACTACGATGTCGATGGCGTCAGCAGCACGACACTCCTTGTCGGGCTCCTGCGCCGCTTCGGCCTAGCCCCGCGCTTCATCGTGCCGCTCCGCGCGGAAGATGGGTATGGGCTCTCGCGTAGCGCGATTGATCGCGCGCTTGAAGCCGGACGGCCCGCGCTGTTTGTCGCGCTCGATTGCGGGACGAATTCGCACGACGAAATCGCTTACCTAATCGGGCTCGGTATCGATGTGCTCATTGTCGATCACCACCGCTCGCGCGACGACGAGCTGACCGCAGTCGCGAGTCCCCTGCCTCAAAGCGAAGGGGAGGGTGGGCCGCAGTGCATCCTCGTTAACCCGCATATCCAAGTCGATGCGGGCGAGCTCAGCGAAAGCTACCGCAACTTTTGCACCGTCGGGCTCGTGTTTAAGCTCGCACACGGCCTGCTCAAGCTCCTCCGGCCCGAAGGTAATGAAATCGCCAATACGATTCAGCTTCGCGAAGAGCTCGACCTCGTCGCGCTCGGCACCGTGGCCGACCTCGTGCCGCTCCTCGGCGAGAATCGAATCCTCTCACGGCACGGGCTAAAAATGATTGAGAAGACTGCGCGGCCCGGCCTGCGCGCGCTGATGGAGGTGGCCGGGCTGCCGCCCGGACAGGCGATTACACCGGTGGATATTTCCTTTCGGCTCGGCCCGCGCATCAACGCTAGCGGACGCCTCGCCGATGCCGCGCTCTCGGTCGAGCTGCTGCTGACTAGCGACTCTCGCTTTGCCGAGACGACTGCGCAGCAACTCGACGCGTTTAACCGAGAGCGCCAAGACATTGAGCGACAGATGACCGAAGAAGCGGAGGCGATGATAGACGCACACTATGCCGATGACCAAGGTATCGTCCTCTACTCCGACAAGTGGCACCCGGGCGTTGTCGGCATCGTCGCGGGCCGCGTGACGCGCAAATACAACCGTCCTTGTGTCGTGCTCGGTAACGATGGCGAACTGGCCAAAGGTTCGGGCCGCAGCGTCACTGGCGTGAATCTCGTCGATGTGCTGGCTGATTGTGCCGAAGAGCTCGAAGGCTGGGGCGGCCACCCGATGGCTGTCGGCGTTGGGCTCGATAAACAGCGGCTCGCGAGCTTTCGCCAAAAATTTGCGCATGCCGTCCGCGAGCATGCCGGGCGCGATATCTCCGATGCTGAGTTGCCAATTGCGGCGTGGATAAGCCCCGAGGAAATCGGCGAAGCACTCATGGCGGAACTGGATACCCTGCATCCCTTTGGCCAAGGCAACCCCGAGCCGATTTTTGGCATGCGCGGCGTGTACCTCGCGGGAGCTCCAGCGGTGTTCAAAGATATGCACTTCCGCTTTCAACTCGTGGACAAAACGTGGCGGCGGCTCTACGGCGTGGCTTGGAAAATGGCTGACCGCATTCCGCCAACAGACGCACCGCTCGACCTCGCTCTAAAGCTCACCTGGAACTACTTCCGCGAACGCAAACTTCTCCAACTCGAACTCGTCGACTGGCGCCTTCACGAGAATCCAACCCGCGCGGCCGGTAAGCGATGAAACAGAGCGACGCCTAAGCGCCCGCCACACTGGGGCGGGGGAGACAGTGACCACGGGCAGCGCCCCCAGCACGGTGAGCACAACGTGAATTTCTCAAAATTGGCACTTGCGCTCACAGCGACTCACCTGCTTGCTCCCCGACTCTCTTTTGCGCACCCGTAGCTCAATTGGATAGAGCGTCTGACTACGGATCAGAAGGTTTGGGGTTCGACTCCCTACGGGTGCGCCACTTTTGCCCTCATCGTCTAGCGGCTAGGACGGATCCCTCTCACGGATCAAACCGGGGTTCGATTCCCCGTGAGGGTACCAGTTCGGTACCTGCAAAAGTAAGCTATAGAGAGAGTTGGGAGCCCCCCCACAGGCCTGTGTTGCCGGCGCACAGATTTAGCCTTTCCAAGGCGCTGCTCTCGGCTAGCGTCTGCGACCTTTATGCAGAAGACCTTTGTTATCTTTAAACCGGATTGTATGGCGCAGCGGCATGTGGGCGAGGTGCTGGCGCGTTTCGAAGCGGCGGGCTTCGATGTCGTGGGCTGCAAGCTCGCACGGCTGAGCCCCGAGTTGCTGCGCGAGCACTACGCGCACGTCGCCGACAAGCCGTTTTACCCGGAGATTGAGGCGTTCATGAGCCAGCGGCCTGTCATTATGATGGCTCTACAAGGCGACGGTATTGTTGCGCGCGTGCGCGACCTGCTCGGCCCCACTGACTCGACCAAGGCAGCTAAAGGCACGATTCGCGGCGACTTCGGCACCGACATGATGACCAATGTCGTCCACGCCTCCGACAGCGACGAGAACGCCAAGATCGAGCTCGCACGCTTCTTCCGCCCTGACGAAATTTTTGAGATTTGAGCTAACGCGAAAGCGCCAAACCCTATTGCATTCACGGCCGGTGAAATCGCCGTGGCGTGAAAGCCCAAGAACCCCGTAGCGCCTATCTGCTGCGGGGTTTTGTGCACTCTCTACTGACTCCTCACTCTTCCTTAACCCCTAACTCCTTTTACACACACTTATGAACGACACAGCTACCAACTCTCTGCCAAGGCTTCGGCTCACGACGGCTGACCACGACCGCCTGCGCTTGCTCGTCGATACGGCGATTCAATCCCAGCCCCGCTTGCGCGAGACACTCGCTCCGCTTCAAGCCGAGCTTAAGCGCGCCGAAGTGCTGGCTCCAGCGGACATCCCTTCAAACGTCGTTATCATGGGAGCGACTGTGCAAATCGAAGACAAAGAAAGCGGCGAACTGGACACCTACACGCTCGTTTACCCGGAGCAGGCAGACGGTGCGGAAGGCCGCCTCTCAATCCTCGCACCGATCGGGATGGCGATCATCGGCTTCGCCGAAGGCGATAGCTTCATTTGGCGCACCCCCGGCGGCACTCGCCAACTCTACATCAGTAAAGTAATTCAGCCGCCCGTTTCGTAAGCGAAACGGACTCGCTGTGTAATCTTTGAAAAGCGAAAGGCCGCCCTTCAGTAGAAGGGCGGCCTTTTCTTTGTAATGGTTTTAGCACTACGCGAATTCCTAAGTGCGAACGCGGTCGAGCGTCGAAAAGGTGTAGCGGTAGTGGGCATCCTGCGACGTACGTCGCTCGCTCTCGCGCCAACTGAGGTGCCGCCACTCGGGGAAAAACCGATCTCCCGGGATTTCGACGTGGACGATCGTCAGATAAATCCGGTCAGCGGCGTCGATGAGTTCTTCGTAAATCCGCTGCCCGCCACAAACCATGATTTCGCCCGGAAGGCTGTGGGCAATGGCGAGTGCCTCCGCGACATCGGCCGCAATGTGCACACCCGGTTTGGCGAGCGCGCGGTTTTGCGTGATGACGATGGGCGTGCGTCCATCAAGCGACACACGCGGCCAAATCTCGTAGCAGAGCCGACCGAGGATGACGCTTTGCCCAGCGGTGAGTCTGTGAAAGTGCTCAAGGTCTTCGGGAATGCGCCAAGGCGTCATCCCGTCGCGCGCGATGACTCGGTTCTCACTGCACGCGACGGCGAGGTTGATGGGCTTTTTCACAGCTCGGAAGGCGCCTGCTCACTCGTACCGAAGGCGTTAAGCCGCGGCGGGAGTGATCTCGATTGAGAGGACCTCGATACGATCGATGGGCGTGCTTTTTTCGCCGCCACCGCTGTTTTGCGTAGGTACGGTCGCAATCCGCTCTAACACGTCGTCGCCGGCGACGAGCTCGCCGAAAGCCGTGTACTGATTGTCTAAGAAGCGGGCGTCACCGTGAACGATGAAGAATTGCGAGCCAGCGGAGTCGGGATGCGAGGAGCGGGCCATCGAGATGACGCCGCGAACGTGGGGGCGTGCGTTAAACTCGGCCGCGATTTGGTAGCCGGGGCCACCTGTACCGGGCATACCACTCTCACCTTGTTTGGTGTTCGGGCAGCCACCCTGAATCATGAAGCCTTTAATAATCCGGTGAAAGGCGGTGCCGTTGTAAAACCCTTCGCGGGCGAGCTTTTTGAAATTCTCAACAGTCTTGGGGGCGACTTCGGGCCAGAAGGCGAGGGTCATGTCGCCATAGGTCGTTTTGATGATGGCCTGTTCGGCGGGGGAAGAGGTAGTGCTCATAATGGAATAAAGACGGCGAAGGAATGGCGCGACTTAACACGCGTCGAGCCTGTTCCTAATATAACACTGAGCTTGGGAAGCAGGTGAGCTTGCTCAAAGTTAAGGAGTGAGCGCGCGCTCGGCGAGTCGACTAGGCGTGTACGCTGTCGATCAATTCGCAGAAGTAGTGAATAAGAAAGAGGTGGGCTTCTTGGCAGGCAGCCCCGCTTTCGCTGGGAATAGTAAGCGCGCAAGTGGCGAGTGGGGCCGCAGCGCCTCCACCACGCCCTAGGAGGGCGAGGCTGCTCAGCCCGAGCGTTTTCGCTTCGTGGAGCGCGGCGAGGATGTTGGGTGAGTTTCCGCTGGAGCTGATCGCAACCACGAGGTCGCCTGGGCGGGCGAGTCCGGCGATTTGGCGGGCGAAAACTTGCTCAAAGCCAAAGTCGTTGCCGATGCAGCTCAGCAGCGAGCCGTCGCTGGAGAGCGAAATAGCGGGGAGGGAGGCGCGGGTTTTCTGGTAGCGGCCCACGAGTTCGGTGGCGAAGTGCGAGGCTTCGGCGGCACTGCCTCCGTTACCGCAGATGAGGAGTTTTTTGTCGTGCCGGAGAGTATCGAGGATGAGGGCTGCCGCATCGTCGATTTGCGGGCGGATAGTCTTGAGGGCTTTGAGCGCAGAGAGGCTAGCGTGGAGCGCGTCGGCGAAGATCATGATGCCAAGCAGAAATAGCAGAGCCGCTTGGCGCGCTGAAAGCTATTCTTTGTGCAGCAGTACCTTTGTTTGCGTGTGAAGGATGGGGGAGGGCAGCAGCGCGGCTCGCGCTTGAAACGGGAGCAGACCCGAGTGGCCGTCAGCTGGGAGATTACCTTGCGTGTTGCATTCTGCCCGAGAGGTGAATGGGAGTGGTCACTGACCACTTTATGCGGCTGCGCTCAATCACGCTTCAGAACTTTAGAAACATCAGTTTTGCGCGGCTGGAATTTCGGGGGCGGCAGAGCTTTTTGCTCGGGCCAAACGGGCAGGGAAAAACCAATCTGCTAGAGGCGGCAGGCTTCATCACTGCGCTGCGCTCGTTTCGCACGCGCGAGACACGGCACTTAATCGCCAACGACGCACGCGAAGCGGCGATTCGCTGCGAGGTTGCGGTCGGCAATGGGGCTTCGCTGTCTCGGGCGGCGACCGGTGGAGCGCTCGGTGAAGCAGTCGAGTTGATCATCAAGCTGCGCACAGACGGGCGCGAGCTTTGGCGCGACGGCGAGCGAGTCGCGCGGCTGGGGGCTCATCTTGGGCAATTCCCGTGCGTGGTGTTTTCTTCGCAGGACATGGCCTTGTTGCGCGGTGCGCCTGCACTGCGGCGGCGGTGGCTCGACCTGACACTCGCAGCGGTCGATGCAGAGTATCTGCGCAGCTTGCAGAGCTATCACCGTGCGCTGGCGAGTCGGAATAGTTTGCTAAAAACGGGGGCGAGTGATGCCGCTCTTACCGCCTTTGAGCAGACAATGGCGCCTGCAGCGGCGCAGATCGTCTCACGGCGACACACGGGGCTCGATGAGTTGAGCGAGCTACTCCGCGAAGCTGGAGTAAAACTTGGAGGGGCCAGCGGCGAAGCGGCGCTGCGTTACGCACCGAATTTCGATGCCCAAAACGAGGGCACGTGGATCGAGCGTTGGGCCAAGGGACGGGAGCGCGATCGGCAGTTTCGGAGCACGCTAAATGGGCCGCACCGCGACGATTTTTTGTTTTTGCACGATGGGCAGGCTGCAGGCGACTACGCCTCTGAAGGGCAACAGCGTGGGCTCGTCCTCGCGCTGCGTTTAGCACAGGTGCAGTGGTTTCGCGCCAAAACGGGAATCCGCCCCGTGCTCTTGGCCGACGATGTGCTGGGTGAGCTCGACCCCCAGCGGCGGCAGCGATTTTGGGCGGCGATTGACGCCGAAAGCCAAATCATCGCGACGGGCACGCAGCCGCCCGATACGAGCTTGGGTGAGTGGCAGATTTTTGAGGTCAGTGGCGGGAAGTTTACCGAAAGAAATCCAGAGCGTAATGAGCTTATAACTACAGAAGTTCAGCCAAAGGAGAACGTGCCATGCTAGCCGAGTGGGGGTTGGGCGAGTGGGTGCTGGCGGCGGCCTGCGCATTTATCATCGGTGTCTCAAAAACTGGAATCGCCGGGCTGGGGATGTTGGGAATCGTGCTTTTTGCGAATCTGATGCCGGCAAAGCTCTCGTCGGGCTTCGTGCTCCCGATGTTGATCATGGGGGACTGCGTGGCAGTCGCCGCTTACCGAAAGGATGCGCAGTGGGCGATGCTCCTAAAGCTGTTTCCGTGGACGGGGCTGGGCGTTGTTTGTGGCTATTTTGCGATGGGGCACCTCACGAACGCGCAAGCGGGCGCTTTCATCGGGACGATTATTTTGGTGTTTATCGCGGTGCATCTCATCCGCCAAGGGACAAAGCCCCGCTCGTCTGGCGGGACACGCGTTGGCGGCCCGTCGGCTTTGCGTAAGGCCACCGCCACTGCGGATCAGAAAACTCATGGCACTGGGTTTGTCGCTACCTTTGGGATCATGGCCGGGTTTACGACCTTGGTCGCCAATGCGGCCGGGCCGATTATGGCGATTTACCTGCTGGCGATGCGGTTGCCGAAGCTGCAGTTCATGGGCACAGCGGCTTATTTTTACCTGCTTATGAATTGTTTTAAAGTGCCCTTCATGGTGGACCTTGGGCTCATCAATTGGGAAAGCGCAAAAGGGAATCTGATCCTCGCGCCTGCGGTCTTTGTCGGGACGCTGATCGGGCGCGTCGTTCTGCAAAAAATGAAGCAGCAGCTTTTTGAAATGATCGCACTCGTCCTGTCTGTCGTCGCCGGATTAAACCTGCTCTACCGCTCTTGGGCGGGATAAGTTGTTCGCCGCCCAAGCTAAGCAAGTGACCAAAAATGAACCTTAATGACTCTACGACTACCGCTCTGAAAAACGATCAACACAACTGCTGGCCGGAGGCTGAGAGCGTTGAGAGGTTTCGTGCGAATCTCGCTGCGGTGAATGCGCGAATCGCGGCGGCTTGCGCGCGTGTCGGGCGCGCCCCGTCGGAGGTGAGGCTTTTGCCTGTGAGTAAAACCAAACCAGCCGAAGTAGTGCGGCTCGCCTATGCAGCAGGGGTCCGCATTTTCGGGGAAAACAAACCACAAGAGGCACACACGAAATGGGAGGCGCTGTGCACGGAATTGCCCGACTTGCGCTGGTCGGTGATTGGCCACTTGCAGACGAATAAGGCGAAGCTCGTCGCCCGCTGCGCCAGCGAGTTTCAGGCACTCGATAGCTTGCGCGTGGCCGAGGCATTGGAACGCCGTTTGCAGGCTGAGGGGCGCGGGCTCGATGTCTTTGTGCAGGTCAACACCTCGGGTGAGGCCAACAAGTACGGGCTGCCGCCAGAAGAGGTCGCCGCGTTTTTGCGCGAGCTGCCCAGCTTTAGCGCGCTGCGCGTGCGCGGGCTAATGACGCTCGCGGTATTTTCCGATGACGCCGAGCGCGTGCGCCGTTGCTTCGTGGTTTTGCGCGAGTTGCGCGAGAGGCTCCGACAAGACGCGCCTAGTCGCATCTCTTTGGACGAACTCTCGATGGGGATGAGTGGCGACTTCGAGTTGGCGATTGAGGAAGGCGCGAGTGTCGTCCGCGTGGGCCAAGCGATCTTCGGTGCTCGCGCGACTCCCGATAGCCATTACTGGCCAAGTGGCGCACTGGAGACGGAAAAGGCGAAACCTAGCGAGGACAGCACCGCATGAACATTCGGCAAATGTGGGCGGCGAAGCTCGCCGGATTAAGTGTGCCGCGCAGCGGCGGTGCGCGCGGTCGAAGTAGTGCATCTGCCATTACGGCGGCGCGCCAAGCCGGTGGGGCGCACGCGGGCCGCGGCGCTTTTGAGGGGCAAGTGCTCGGCATCGACCCAAGTCTGCGCGGAACGGGGCTTGCCGTTGTGGAATTTCGCACGGGCCGTATGCCACTCTTGCTGCACTGCCGCACCGTTACGATCTCGCCGCGCGTGCCGATGCCGGAGGCACTGGCAACCATCCACCGCGCAGTGAGTGCTGCGCTCGACGGGCACGAGGTTCAGCATGTTGCAGTCGAGCAATCCATCTACGTGCAGAATTTTCAGACGGCGCAAATCCTCGGTGCTGCGCGCGGCGCGGCAATCGCCGCGGCCGCACTGCGCGCGCTGCCGATTTTCGAATACGGGCCTACACGGATTAAGCAGGCGGTCGTTGGCACAGGCCGCGCCAGCAAAGAGCAAATGCAAAAAATGGTGATGGGGCTTGTGGGGCACGGCGCGACACTCGCGCCCGACGAAGCCGATGCCGCCGGTGCCGCCATTTGCCACGCCTTTACCTATCGGTGAGGCGTGCTGCCTCTGCCAAAACGAAACAGCGCGTAGGGCAACGCCGCCTGCACCGAGGGTATCAATCCGGCTACGTGTCCTAGCAGCTTAGGTTCTAGTTTTCTTTAGGTCGGGGCGGGGGAAATCAGGTATTGCGCTACGTAGCCATCCCTCATTCTTCACCGCAGTTTCCACGAGCCTGTTAAGTCGGCTTGGGTAACTTAACTGTAAGCTGAAACCTCAAAATCATGACAATCAAAGGCACTCTTAACACTGGGGCGGCAATTGCCGCTGCATCTGTAAACGCACAAGTGGATCCCCCGCCCCTTGATAACGAAGTTTGGGCACCGGAGCCGGCGCACGTCGCTACTCCCTTAAATGCTGCACCGTCGGATGCGATTGTGCTTTTCGACGGCTCCGGAATTTCCGAGTGGGAGAGTGTGGAGGGCGGTGACGCATCTTGGCAGGTAGAGGAGGGGGGCATTCTCACCGTTGTACCTGGCACCAAGGACATTCGCACGAAACGTAGCTTCGGTGACGCCCAGCTCCACATTGAATGGCGCACGCCCATCTATGCCGAGAAGAAGACCGGGCAGTGGCCGGGTAATAGCGGCGTTTTCCTTCAACAGCGCTACGAAGTGCAGGTGCTCGATAGCTACGAGAATAAAACTTACGTGAACGGTCAGGCTGCCGCGATTTACAAGCAGGCTATCCCCTTGGTAAATGCCTCGCGCGCACCGGGCGAGTGGCAGACCTATGACATCATTTGGACGGCCCCCCGTTTCTCGCAGGGCGGCGGTCTGATCTCGCCGGCACGCATCACCGTGATACATAACGGCGTCATCGTCCAAAACAACGTTACCTTGTCAGGGAAAACCGAATACCGCGATCCTCCCTCTTACAGTCCGCACGGCCCCGCGCCGCTTATGCTGCAAGACCACGGAGAGCAGGTCAGCTTCCGTAACATTTGGATACGCGAGCTTTAGTTGGTGAGCTAAAGGCCGAGCGGCTGTACCCTGTGTGCACAGCTACTCGGCCAAGCCCCAACGAGATAGTCAGACAGACTCGGGGCCCCAAAGAAGAGCCCTAGGGCAGTGAGGGAAAGGACCTTCCCTCACTGATCGAGATATCCCTCTTGAAACACGTTTCTCGATATGAGGCGTTTAAGCGCACTTTCCCTTTCTTTTAGGAGTCGCAGTGCCTCGGGGATCAGGCGATCAACTTCATAGATACTGTTTTGTTCAGCGTAGGCTCGGAGTGCAATCGCAGCGGCGCTGACTTGCCCAAATGCGGTGTTTTTGTAGGGCGATGAGGGCCGCTCCGGCACATGCGGTGCTTGTTCAATATAGAGTGTCCCTGCTCGCTGACCACCGACGAAAGGGTCGGGCTCATGATAAAATGGCTCATCCCAGAGCGTTTTAACGGGAGAGAGAATGTTCGTTGTCTGCCAGATCTTTTCTGCTCCCCTGGCTGAGGTGTAGAGCATCTTTGCGATTTCCCAACTCTCTTCAACATAAGGGCTGTGCTTATTGATCCCAATATTGGAGCCGCCCATCACACTGGTACGTCGCCCACCGGGCTCCCAAGCCGGTAGGGGCATGAGCCTTATCCTTCCAGCCATAGCGGGGTTATTTATTTTCCAATCTCCATAAACCCAGTCGGGGAATAGATTACCCACTACGAAGGCGTCGAGGTGCTGACGAAATCCAGAAGGGCCTGAGGTGACTGGAGCCGCAACGCGATCAGGCCCAGTAAGCCAAGTGATGATTGTTGCGAGGGAGCGAGCATTGCGCTCATTGGCGAATATGGGTACGTCATTTTCGTCGAAAAAGACTCCATCATTTTGCATCATCAATAGCAGCAAGAGCTCTGTGTCGGTTTCTGAGAGGTTAAGTAAATAGCGGTCGGGACGTCCGTCGCCATCACGGTCTACCATTAGCGGTCGCATCACGCGGAAGTAATCCTCCCAAGTTTCGATTTCGTTAACATCAATACCTGCTTCCTCCACTAGGTCTACATGATAGCCCAGTAGCACTGGGTGCACATCTTTGGGTAGACCAAATATCCGACCACGCGAGGTCATGGTAGAAAATGAGGGCGCGTTGAATTGCTCATAGAGCCCCTCATCGTGTAGCCGATCCGTAAGGTCTAGGAAACCAATCTGATCAAGTGGGCCGAGAAAGGCTTTGGGATAAACATCATGGTTGGATTCAATTATATCTGCCAGTGGCGTGCCGCTTAGGAAGCCCGAGAGCATCCCCCGCTCAATGGCGGCCATGTGCATCAACTTCATAACCACGGGCTTATCGGGATGCGACCGGTTCCACTCAGCAATGTCTTCAACTCTCGCTTCGCCGTGATGGCTGGAGAAAACCCAATACTGAATGCCTTCAGGCTTCTCAACTGGCAGCAGTATCACAACGAGTGAACTCAGTACCGCCAAGCTTACGATGACTAGCGCCCCTGGGGAAAAGAAGCGATCTGTTAGCGTTTTAAGAAAATTCGGCATAACAGTGAGTCGGGGTAAAGGGGATCTGCCTTCGACCTGTTTGCAGGCAGGGGCGATTTTTTACAGAGGAAGCAGATTTAAATCTACTTCCGCAAGACAAAGTGCCCCCGCTTAGCATAAGTAAGCGGGGGCGCAGTAACTCAGCTTTTAGAACTTTACGGTCGCTTGAACCTTAAAGAGCCTTCCCGCACCAGTGAACAGGCCTTCAGAACCATAACGGGCCCCACCGGTCTGAACATAGTTCTTCTTGTCGAGGACGTTATCGACATAGAGGCGGACTTGATAGCGGCCCCAATCGTAGCCTAAGCCTGCATTTACCAGCGTGTAACTAGGAATGTAGAAACTTGGCTGCACAACGACGCCAAGCGGCGTTAAGTCAAGAGACGGAACTTCACCCGCGAATTCACCGGTATAAACCGCACCGAGAGTGGCACTCAGGCCGGAGAGCGCTCCGTCGTGAACGCGGTAGGTAAGAAGTGCTGCTGCCAAGTTCTTCGAGACGAAGCGGACATCACGGCCCCACTGATCGCTCATCTTGACTTGGCTGAAGCTGGCGAGTGCAGAGAGGTTGCGGGTCAGTGCTCCATTTACCTCGACCTCAAAACCGTGGTTTTTTTGGTCAGAGACAAGAGTGGCGGGGGCATTCATGTCTCCGGCTATTCTAGCAGGATTACCAGAGGTAACATTCGTCTGAGTGATTTCGAAATAGGCGAGGTTGATTGAGAGCCGCCTGTTAAAGAACTCCGATTTTACCCCGTACTCGTGCTGTTTGCCCTCACTCCACATCGCCACTCCGTTAGCGGCGGTCGGGATACTGTTAGTCGAGTAGCTATAGTAAACCGATGCCTGCTCTGTGATGCGATAGAGCGCACTGCCCATATACATCTCTTGGGAGTCGGACAATCGCGAACTGTCGCTAGGCCTGACCTTGTCCGTTACTGAATTCATCGTTTCATAATACATTACCCCCCCAGAGATCGCGATCTTATCTTCCCAGAAGGATGCACGCTGATTAAGGAAAATCTCCGTAGTCCTATCGGCGCTTTCGTTGTTAGATTCAAAGCTATTCCCCCACACCACGCTTTGGTCTTGGTTTTCTAAATCATAGAGGCTGTACGGTGCCATAGCGCCGACGATAGCTCGGTACTCGGCTTCGCGGTGTTTGTAAGCCCAACCAGTGACCGTTTGGAGCTTCACGACCGGGAGCTCATAGTTAAATACCCAGTCATTTTGTATGACACGAGTTTTGGCCCACGCCGAAATATCTAATGCTCTAACTTGGATATTCGTCGGGTCATAGTAAGGGCTAAAGGTCGAGATGTAGGGGTTAGTCTGCTCATCATAGGGCAGGCTAGGATTTTGACGCGACCATACGTAGTCTTGGGTTAGGTATCCGGTGTAGGGGTCGTAGCGATCATTCCCCGTATAGGGAGTTACGGTATCAGCAAGCTGGGGAAGATTGGGGCGCACTACCGCGGAGGTTTCTCCACCACGATCCGCAAAGACGGCGAGCCGCATAGTGATGTGCTCGTTAAAGGAGCTGGTCAGTTGTGCCTGAGCCGTCCCACCTGCATAATTCAAGACTGCCCACCTGGGGATGCCATTCATACCGCGATAGGAAAACCCGGGGGCGAGAATAGGCTTTTGTCCACGCTGAGTAACAGAAGGATCAAGGATCGCATGTGCCGAGTGCGCTTCGGTCGTGTTGCGATAGTTATAACGGATAACGAGCTCCGTGGTCGGGTTAATTCTCCAAGTGAAGGACGGTGCGATTACCCTGCGGCTACGTTCAAAATCTTTCGACCAATAGCGGTGTGTATCTTGGTAGACGCCGATGAGTCGGTAGGCGAAACGTCCAGAGTCGTCTAGCGGGCCAGTGGTATCGAAAGAGAACTTATTGGCATCCCATTCGCCATAGATACCTGTGATGGATGTGCTGCGCTCAAACTGAGGGGACTTAGTGACGATGTTAACGTGTCCACCAGGGCGAATTCCGGCCGACAAAATTGCATTGGGGCCTTTAGAAATCTCGATCCGCTCAATCACCGCTGGCTCCATTAAGTAACCAGAGGTCTCCAAGAAGTTATCGATAGTTTTCCACGCAGACTCGAAACCGCGCATGGTCATCGTATCTGCAAAAGCTTGGTGATAACCCGCTTGGACGCCAGCACTGTAGCGGGTCGCATCGAGAATGCGCACGGGAGCGACGTCCTCAATAAAGTCCTTTGTCAGTACGCTAATTGTTGCCGGCGTTTCGATCATCTGAGTGCGAATCCGCACGGCGGAAACCGCATCGGCGGCTCGATAGCGGTCTACCGTCTCGCTCTCCACAGTAAAGGTGGGCAAAACGTAGGTATCTTCTACTGTTTCGGCAGCTTGATCCCAAGAAGGAGACTCTTGAGCGAATAACGACGCGGAGCTCAACAGGGAGCAAGACAGGGCGAGTACAAGGCCCGTCGGGATTAATTTCTTAGGGGGCATAACCTTCTGGGTTAGGGGTTTAGGTTTGGTAAAGGCCGCAGAGGGCGGCACTCATCGCAGGGCAGAAAGCGCGGGTGTGTGCTTTCACCTAGCAGACAAGCGACGGGGGAAATGAAGGGATATATATATGAGTCAAGATCGCTTTAGTAAAATTACTTAGTCTTATGATATAAATGAGTTAACAGCCCATTAATGCAGTTTCGCTTCTTCAGTTTTCCTTATTTGAGGAATGGAAGCTTCATTAATAACGTCATAAGTAAAGCGTAGTGGAACGCGCACTACATTTACTTATCTTAGTTGGAATGACTCATTCTAAAACAGCAATGAGCTCTCATAACACTATGATGTACAATAACTATGAGAAAAACCAGGAGCTCACTGAAAAAGGCGGTCGAGAGATGGAGCAGGCAGCCTATACGCTCCCGCCCCCTTCTCCGACTAAGGGCCCAGCAGTAAAAATACATATCCTGACTGGAGAGCGACACTGGTATCAGGCTGCATTTTGTCTGTGGTCCTTTGCCGCAGCATCAGGACGTGCGGTGGCCCCTGTCATTTTTGACGATGGCAGCCTTAAACTGGAGCATATTGAGGCACTGAAGAGGACTTTTCCTAAGCTTACCTTTGTCGGTGCCACTCAATCTTTGGATTGGCTAGACACCCACCTTCCGGATAGCCACTACCCGACGCTACGGGCGCAACATCGCGTTAACCCAATCTATCGTAAGCTGTTAGATATTCACGCGGGACAGGTCGAATGGCGTCTGCAAATGGACTCAGACATTCTATTTTTCCGCTCGCCGGAGTTTGTTCTGAAATGGTACGACTTGCCTCAAGCTCAGCTCTACTTATATGATATAAAGAATGCTTATAGTGCTTCGATTGACTACTTGAGCGAGTTGGCCGGTCGTCCAGTACTTCAGCGGGTTAATGCTGGTCTCCTCGGGATTCGCTCAGCGGATATAGACTGGGAGCAGATGGAGTTTTGGGCGAAAAAGCTGACCGCGCACGGAGGGAGTGCTCACCATGTTGAGCAAACCCTTTTCGCTCTCCACCTAAGCGACCGCGAGTGCATCTATCCTGATCCGAAGGATTACGTATTACTCCCTGATCCTCCTGAGGCCATTGAGTGTAAAGCGGTTATGCACCATTATGTCACTTACGCAAGACTCTGGCATTTTCAGAAGAACTGGCGGCGCTTTGTTAGCGGTAGTCAACTAAGCTAATGACTTACCGAAATGGCTAGCGCCTCTGGCGCGGAAGCCTGTGATTAGGAGTGAGGGGCACTTTTAAACGAAGGTACCCCTCCTTTTCAGTACCCGGCTCAAGTCTCCGAAGACTCGCTGTAGAGTAGGTTGCGCGAGATGAGTTTATTGAGTGATTCCTCCTCCTCTTGGAGGAGCCGTAGTGCTTCCGGATAGAGCCCTTCGGCATCGTAAATCCCGTGCTTATCGGCATAGGCACGCAGGGTAATCATCGCTACACCGATCCGACTGTAAGCGGTTGGAGTGTAGGGCGAAGACGGACGTGTGGGGACATCGGGCGCGGCGGCCACCAGAAAGGAGCCGGGAGATTGACCGCAAAAGAAGGGGTCGGGCTCATGGTAGAACGCTTCGTCCCAAAATGCCATTACCGGCGATATAATCATATTCGTACGGTAGGTGGCTTCCGCAATTTCCCGCGACATATAGAGTTCCTTCGCCATTTCCCATGCCGCTTCGATATTTGGACTGCGTTTGTTAATTCCGATCATCGTGCCTCCGCCCAGAACGGTCGTGCGCCGCCCGCCACGTTCCCATGCGGGCAGCGGCATCACCTTCATCATCCCGCCTAAGCGAGGCGTATTGAATTTCCACATGCCAAGTTGGATATCCCCGATTGGAGTGCCGATAACGAGCCCATCCATGAGTTGCTTAAGCCCAGAGGGCGAATGGATGGGGACGGGGGTTGAGGCGCGCTCGGGCCCCGTGACCCATGTGACCATCGTGGCTAGGCTGCGCGCATTGCGCTCGTTGGCAAAGGCAGGTTGCTCCTGCTCGTCGAAAATCACGCCATCGTTTTGGAGTAGAAAGCCGATGATCATGTCTTGATCAAACTCGGAGAAGTTGAGCGAGTAACGGTCCGGTCGACCATCGCCATCAAGGTCTACCATCAGCGGTCGCATCACGCGGAAGTAGTCTTCCCAAGTCTCGATTTCGGAGACATCAATCCCTGCCGCTTCCACAATATCGGCGCGGTAGGCAAGCACTGCGGGGTGCACATCATGTGGTAGCCCAAAAATGTGTCCGCGCGAAGTATGCGGCGAGAGTGACGGCTTGTTAAACTGCTCGTAAAGCCCCTCCTCATGAAGCCGCTCGGTAAGGTCTAGAAAGCCCACACGATCAATGGGCCCAAGAAAGGCCTTAGGAGACATTCCGACCGTTACCTCCATGAGGTCTGCTGTGGGTGTGCCAGTAAGGAAACCGGAGAGCATTCGGCGTTCCAGCGCGCCCGCGTGCAAAAGCTTCATCGCAAAAACCCGATCAGGGTTTTCCCGATTCCAGCGTTCAATTCGGGCCTCGTAGGCGGAGGCATGCTCTTGGACGAAGACCCAGTACTCAATGCCTTCGGGCTCTGAACTGGGTAAGAGTGCCACCAAGATGCTGGACACCACTGCGAAGCTCAAAATCAGCAGGCCACCAGGGGAGAGAAACCGATCACTAAGAGAGCGTGAGAGATTCATAAGGCAGAGGAAAGCTTGACGCGTAGAAACTCGTAGAATCGCTCCCATGCAATGACGAATGGTGCCTCTTCATCCCCATAGAACATTTCCTTATTTTTGCGAGTACCTCGAAGACTGGGACAAGCTACTCGGGGGCTTGAGCGGTGAGTCTCAGCTTAGCTGACAAAATCCTCTTGTGTTTGAGGCTTGGGTTGAAAGCGTTCGCGCGCTCGGGCCTGCGTACCTGTTCTTAGTCGAGTGCGGGGCCCAGCTCCCCATAACCCAAACAACAAAAGGAGTAGATCCTATGCTGATACGATCAACTGTGTCTAGAGAACTGACCTGCGAACAAAAGAGGGCCAATGCCCAAGTGTTTAGTCCTAGCAAGGTCGCGCCCACCCCCATCCACGAAGTGACTGAAGTGCTCGTCTGTGCACAGCAGGCAGGAGGTGTCAAATGAGCAAGCCCGTGAAAATCCTCATGGTCGGTGCGGGTGGTCAAGGCAAAGGCCACTCTGCCAGGTATCAGCAAATGCCCGGAGTAGAAGTTGTCGCGGCTGTCGATGTACAAGCCGAGTTGCTCGCGGCTTTCGCCAAAGAATATAAAATCCCCAACACTTTTAGCTCTGTTGAAGAGGCGATTGCATGGGGCCAATTTGACGCCGTTAGCAACGTAACCCCCGATCGCTTCCACTATCCGACGACCTTGCCCTTGCTCGCAGCTGGCAAGCACGTCCTGTGCGAAAAACCGCTAGCAACTAACGCGGCTGACGCCGTTAAGATGGCTGAAGCCGCCGCCAAAGCCGGTGTGGTCAACGCCGTAAACTTCAGCTACCGCTCTGGCGGGGCCATGCAAAAAGCCGCCGAGCTCGTCCGTTCGGGGTTGATTGGCGAAGTCCGCTTCTTCGAGGCCAGCTACCTACAAAGTTGGTTGCACCAACCGGCTTGGGGCGAGTGGACGACAACTCCGCAATGGCTGTGGCGGCTTTCAAGTGCCCACGGCTCGAAGGGTGCGCTCGGCGATGTCGGTGTGCACATTGTCGACTTCGCCACCTACGTGATGGACCTGCCAGTCGCTGACGTATCGTGTCGCTTTGCGCTGCACAATAAAGCCCCCGGCAACAAAATCGGCGAATACGTGCTCGATGCTAACGACAGTGCGACAATGCAGGTCTCACTCGCCAATGGTGCCCTAGGCACAATCTCGCAGACCCGTGTCGCCAGCGGTCACCTCAACGATCTGCGCCTCAAAGCCTACGGCACCAAGGGGGCTCTTGAAGTCAGCACCAGTGGAGAGCTGGGAACCTTAACTGCCTGCTTAGAGGCCGACTTGGAGAAACCGAAGTGGCAATCGATCGAGGTCGCCCCAGTGACTGATAACCAAGCGCGCTTTATCGCAGCGATACGCGGCGAAGACGGCCCCCGGGCCCCTGACTTCGCACGCGGTGCGGAGATTCAAAAAGTGCTTGATGCGGCCGAAGAGTCCGCCGCCCAACGAGGCATCACCATCAACCTCTAAAACTCAGAAAGACCGCAGAGCACTTGCTCTGCGGTAACGTGGAAGCCGCCTCTTGCTTGCTTTTTGCAAATGAAAAGGCCCCGAGTGAAAATCTTCACTCGGGGCCTTCTTGCTAAATCAAAAGGTCTGCGACCTTAATGCCCACCGCGTGGGTTCCCCTTTTCCTGGGCGCGAATCTCGGCGGTCGTGCGGATTTTCTTTCTAGCCGCGCCTTTGTAGCCCGCCTTGGTTTTGATCAATGGCCCCTTGGCGAGCCGGGCTTTCGCCCCTTTGATGGCCTCGCTGTATTGCGGCAGCCACTCCGCTTGGGCGACGAGCATCTCATCCACCAGTTGCCACACTTCGGGCGGGTTACAAACGGCACTGACGAGTGGATCCATGAGCATGGCCTGGCGCAGTAGGTTGATGTCGCCAGTGGCGGCGGCGTGCGCCCCCATACGCTGTACGGAGATACTCGCGTTACACACGGCGGCGCAACCCAAGGGCAGATCGCCAAACTGTGGCATATTGAACCCAAAGCGGTCAACGAAGCCGGGGGCTTCGATAATCGCATCGGCAGGCAGATTGGAAATCGTGTTACGATTTACCAAATTAAAGAAACCGCGATATACGCGCCCGGTCTCCATCGCCTCAAGGATGTAGCTGCCGTGCTCCGGACTGCGATTCTCCGCGGTGAACTCAAGCGTGGCGGGCAAGCGGCCTTCGCCAAACTCTTCTTCAAACCAATGGCGACCTTCGGTCACGTAGCGCAGGTAGCCGCCAGTCTCGCCATGAATCCAAGCGTTGGTACTGGTATCGATCCACTTTTTAATCTCAGCGGGGCGTTTGCGATACCAAGGCAGGTATTCGCTCAAGTGACCGTTCGATTCGGTGGAGAAGTAGCCGAAGCGGCGCATCATATCGATACGCACCTTTTCATCGCGTGCAGCCTCGGGGTGGTTCTCAAAACCCGCGAGAATCCTGTCCATCGGGACATCGACGCCGTTGTGCTTTACTTCGGTGAACCAAGTCTGGTGGTTGATGCCGACGCAGATCACATCAAGATCCTTAGCGGATGCGCCGATTGCTCTTGCAATCTCGTGTATGCCGCCCTGCACGCCATGGCAAAGGCCGACGCAGCGCACGCCGCCGTAAACACTGGCCGCCCAAGTCATCATCGCCATCGGGTTAGCGTAGTTGAGGAGTAGGCAATTCGGCGCGGCGACTTCGCGGATGTCTTTGCAGATGTCGAGGAGTACCGCGATCCCACGCTGCCCGTACATGATACCGCCCGCGCAAAGCGTGTCGCCCACGCATTGGTCGATTCCGTATTTGAGCGGAATATCGATGTCGTGTGTAAAGGCTTCGAGGCCGCCGGTACGCACCACGCAGAAGACGTAGTTCGCCCCACGCAGTGCCGTGCGCCGATTTAGGGTCGAACTGACTTTTGCCTTTAA
>NZ_LSZP01000059.1 GCF_001580045.1 Cephaloticoccus capnophilus | reverse complement strand
ATTGGCAGCGATGTCGCGGCGGCAAATCTCGGCCACCATGTCGAGGTTACGCTTGTTAATATCTGTGAAGCTGAACTCCACATTGGCGAATTCTGGTACTACCAACAGGTCGGCAAGGAGTCGGCGGGTAAACTCAATTGAGCCCGCGCCAACGAAAGCTATCTTTAGGGGAGGTGTTTTAGGGGATGCCATAGCGGAGGTGGTGGAATCTCTTAACTATCTAAGCATGCAAGTACAATTACCTACATCGTGCATTTATTTGCGTACTCTATTTTCCGTCGGAGAGCACTCTGTAACGCGAGGTAAGTCGCACTCCACAAGCACGGTCACTGAGGGAGTGAGCCCCTCCTCGTGGACTACCTAATCCCATAGCCTGATGATTAGGTAGGTCCCGATTATGTCGCTTCCCGCCACCTCTTGCTTGCTCGTTTTTTGCAAACGAAAAGGCCCCGAGTGAAAATGATCACTCGGGGCCTTCGCGCTAAATCAAAAGGTCTGCGACCTTAGTGCCCTTCGCGCGGGTTCTTCTTTTCTTGGGCGCGAATCTCGGCGGTCGTGCGGATTTTCTTTCGAGCCGCGCCTTTGTTGTTCGCCTTGGTTTTGATCAAGGGCCCCTTGGCGAGCCGGGCTTTCGCCCCCTTGATGGCCTCGCTGTATTGCGGCAGCCACTCTGCTTGGGCGACGAGCATCTCGTCCACCAGTTGCCACACTTCGGGCGGGTTACAAACGGCACCGACGAGCGGATCCATGAGCATGGCCTGGCGCAGTAGAGTGATGTCGCCAGTGGCGGCGGCCATTGCCCCCATGCGCTGTACAGAGATACTCGCGTTACACACGGCTGCGCAACCCAAGGGTAGGTCGCCAAACTGTGGCATATTGAAGCCAAAGCGGTCAACGAAGCCGGGGGCTTCGATAATCGCATCGGCAGGCAGATTGGAAATCGTGTTACGATTTGCCAAGTTGAAGAAGCCGCGATATACGCGCCCGGTCTCCATCGCCTCAAGGATGTAGCTGCCGTGCTCCGAACTGCGATTCTCCGCAGTAAACTCAACCGTGGTGGGCAAGCGGCCTTCGCCAAACTCTTCTTCAAACCAATGGCGACCTTCGGTCACGACGCGCAGGTAGCCGCCAGTCTCGCCGGTAATCCAATCGGTATTACTGATCCAATTTTTAATCTCAGCGGGGCGTTTGCGATACCAAGGCAGGTATTCGCTCAAGTGGCCGTTCGACTCGGTGGAGAAGTAGCCGAAGCGGCGCATCATATCGATACGCACCTTTTCATCACGGGAAGCCTCGGGGTCGTTCTCAAAACCCGCGAGAATCTTGTCCATCGGGACATCGACGCCGTTGTGCTTTACTTGGGTGTACCAAGTCTGGTGGTTGATACCGATACAGATTACATCAAGGTCCTTGGCGGATGCGCCGATTGCTGCTGCAATCCCGAGCATGCCGTGTTGTATGCCATGGCAAAGGCCGACGCAGCGCACCCCGCCGTAGACAGTGGCCGCCCAAGTCATCATCGCCATCGGGTTAGCGTAGTTGAGGAGTAGGCAGTTCGGCGCGGCGACTTCGCGGATGTCTTTACAGATGTCGAGGAGTACCGCGATCCCACGCTGCCCGTACATGATACCGCCCGCGCAAAGCGTGTCGCCCACGCATTGGTCGATTCCGTATTTGAGTGGGATCTCGATGTCGTGAGTAAAGGCTTCGATGCCGCCGACGCGCACCACGCAGAAGACGTAGTTCGCCCCGCGCAGCGCAGTGCGCCGATTTAGAGTCGCACTGACTTTTGCCTTTAGGCCATTGGCAGCGATGTCGCGGCGGCAAATCTCGGCCACCATGTCGAGGTTACGCTTGTTAATATCTGTGAAGCTGAACTCCACATTGGCGAACTCTGGTACTGTCAGCAGGTCGGCAAGAAGTTTGCGTGTAAACCCGATTGAGCCCGCGCCAACGAAAGCTATCTTTAGGGGAGATATTTTTTGGGGTGCCATAGCGGAGGTGGTGGAATCTCTTAACTATCTAAGCATGCAAGTAAAATTACCCACAGTGTGCATTTATTGTGCATTTACTTGTGTGCTCTATTTTCGGCGGGGAGCACTCTTATCGCAGTAGCTCGTTCGCACGAGTAAGCGCGGCGTCGAAGTGCGGGCGGATATTGGCGCGGCCCAGCTTTTCGAGGAAACCGGCTCTGCGCATCATTTCTAAGGGCTGGCGGTGCGGGCCGCTCAAAACCACTTGGCCACCGCTGGCCTGCATCCGCTCGACAATCGATTCGAGCGCATTGAGCGCCGTGGCGTCCATCGCGGGCACCAGTTGCATGCGCAAGATGAGAATGCGCGGCGGTGGGGCCCCCGAGCTGAGTAATGCGGTCTCCATCTTCTCGGCGGCACCAAAAAAGAAGGGCCCGAAAATCCGATATACCACGACGCCCTCGGGGATGGGCTTTCCGTGGGCGACTTGCTCGGGAGTTTCGAGCTCGTCGTGCGCGGTTACTCGGCTGATCTCGGTCGTCTCCGCCATCCGTTTAATGAAGAGCACCCCGGCGAGGAGGATCCCGACCTCGACGGCGACCACGAGGTCGAAGACCACGGTGAGCGAGCAGGTAGTCAGCAGCACGAGCGCATCGCTGCGTGGCATTTTGCGCAGGCGGGCGAGTTCGCGCCAATTCCCCATCCGCAGCGCAACAAAGATGAGGACCGCAGCGATTGCGCCAATGGGCACGTATTGAGCAAACGGCGCGAGAAAGAGCACGATGAGGAGCAGCGTGAGTGCGTGGACGAGTCCCGCGATCGGTGTACGTGCGCCGGCCTTTACATTGGCGGAGGTGCGGGCAATTGCCCCCGTTACCGGTATCCCGCCGAAAAAAGGGCAGACGAGATTGGCGAGCCCTTGGGCGACGAGCTCGGTGTTTGAGTCGTGCCGGTCGTTGGCAAGCCCGTCGGCGACGACTGCCGACAGCAGCGACTCGATTGCGCCGAGCAGTGCGATGGTGATCGCCGGGCCCATGAGTTCGCCGATGCGCGAAAGCGAGATTTCAGGCCAGGTCAGCGGCGGCAACTCGCGCGGCAGTGCGTCGGGGCCGAAAAGCGAGCCGATGGTCGCTACGCCCGCGCTTTCCTGCCAATTGAGCAGTACGACCAAGCCCGCAGCGACGACGATGGCGACGATGGGCGCGGGCAGCCGCTCCGCCCGAAACCGTGCCGCATAGCGCGGCCACAGAAAAATGAGTGTGGCGGAGATCGCGGCGACAAGGAGCGTTCGCCAATTGAGCCCGGGCAAGTGAGCGAAGAGCCAAGGCAGTTTTTCGAAAAACTCGCGCGGCGGCGTGGCTTCGGCGGGTAGGCCGATAAAGCCCGGCACTTGCCCCACAATGATGGCAATCGCGATGCCTGTCGTGAACCCGCTCGTGACCGGATAGGGAATGAACTTAATCAGCGTGCCCAGTCCACTCAGCCCCATGAGGACGAGCATCGCCCCCGCCATGATTGTTGCCAGCAAGAGCCCGTCGTAACCGTGCTTGTCGATAATCAGGAGAATGACGGTGACGAAGGCGGCCGTGGGCCCCGAGATTTGCACGCGGCTACCGCCGAAAAACGAAACGAGGAAACCGCCAATGATCGCCGTAAAAATCCCAATCGCGGGAACCGGAAGCGGTGTTGCAATGCCCGCAGGGATACTGGCAACGGCGAGCGCGAGTGCGAGCGGCAGCGCAATCAGCGCGACCGTGACGCCCGCGAGCGAATCGGTGACGAGCTGCCCCTGGCTATAAGTCGAGCGCGGGAGCGTGAAAAGCCGCGGGCGAAACTTGCGGCGCAACGCAGCAGAGAGTTCGGAAAAAGAGGGAAGGGGCATGGGTTTCGACCTATTAGTAACTGCGCGAGGCAAGCCGAACGCCTCTTCATTTGCGCGCCACTTTTATTGGTAGTTGAAGCTTATCTGCGAAGCAACGACTGGGCTGCGTCAAGCGTTGCGCGTACGCGCCTTGGTTCCCAAAGAGGCGCAGCGTATGATTATCTCCCCAGAGCTGCTGCAACGCTTCGATGTCGTAGGGCCGCGCTACACGTCTTACCCGACTGCCGACCGGTTTACCCCAAGCTTTGCTGAGGCAGACTACGCGGCTGCACTGCGAGAGATGGGCCGGGGGGCGAAGGCGCTCGCGCGCAAACTAAACAGGTCTTCGGCCGCGATCTCTGTTTACGTGCACATCCCGTTTTGCGAGCAGCTCTGTTACTACTGCGCGTGTACGAAAATCCTCACTCGCCAGCACGGGAAGGCCGCCGTGTATCTCGATTATTTGGAGCGAGAGCTCGCGCTGAACATTGCGCAATGCGGTACGGGACTGCCTGTCAGCCAGCTGCACCTAGGCGGGGGCACGCCGACTTTCTTTAGCGACGAGGCGCTTAGCCGACTCATGGCAATGCTTCGTCAGCAATTTCAGTTACTCGACGAAGGCGAGTACTCGATCGAGGTCGATCCACGCACGGTCAGCCCCGAGCGCCTGGCCGTGCTGCGGGCAATAGGATTTAACCGGCTCTCGTTTGGGGTGCAGGATTTTGATCCCGAGGTACAGGTGGCCGTTCACCGCGTGCAGCCGGCAGAAAAAGTGTTCGAGTTGGTCGAGGCGGCACGCCAACTCGGGTTTCGCGGTATCAATGTGGACCTGATTTATGGACTGCCGAAGCAAAGCCGCGCATCTTTCGCTCGCACGCTTGGGCAAATCCAGTCGCTGCGGCCCGACCGGATTGCGCTCTATGCTTACGCGCATTTGCCCGCGCGGTTTAAGCCACAACAGCGCATTGCGAGTGAAGACTTGCCAGTCGGGCGCGAGAAACTGGCGATCCTCGCCAATGCGATTAACACGCTGAGCGCGGCGGGCTATGTCCATATCGGCATGGACCATTTCGCGCTGCCAGATGACGGGCTCGCGGCGGCGAAGCGTAAGGGGACGCTGCACCGAAATTTCCAAGGCTACAGCACGCAGCCGGACTGCGATTTGCTGGCGCTCGGCCTCTCGGCAATCGCGAAGGTCGGAAGCTGCTACGCGCAAAACGAAAAGACCCTAGCCGAGTACTACGCAGCGATTGATGCCGGGCGATTACCCACCGTACGCGGCCTAGTATTAACGGAGGAAGACCGGCTCCGGCGCGCAGTGATTATGGCAATCATGTGCCAAGGGCGAGTGGACCTCGCGGCCTTTGAGCGCGACTGGCCCGGACTGGATTTCCCTAAAACCTTTTCAGCGGAGCTAAGGGCACTGTGCGACCTAGCGGCACAAGGACTGGTGACTCTTAAAGAGGAGAGCGGCACGGCGAGCGGCTTCACGCTCACGGCTCTCGGCTGGTTTTTCGTGCGCGCAGTCGCGATGCAGTTTGACCGTTACCTTCAGCCGGGAAGAGCGAGCTCGGGCACGCAGTTTTCCAAAATCATTTAGCTGCTGCTGCCCTCGCGGAAAGGTCAGATGCTAGCTCGTCCTATTCCTCGCCCGCGTCGAGCCACAGGTATTTATACGGATGGCGGTCGAGCAGAGTGGGGTACCAGCCACGCACGCTCGGCGAGATCAGTCGCACGGTGGTATAATAGTAGATTGGGATTATCGGCGCTTCGCGGAGCAGGATTTCTTCGGCTCGGGCGAGGAGTGAGTAGCGAGTATTTGCGTCCAAGGTACGCCCGGCTCGATACAGTAGCGCGTCGTAATCTGCAGAGCTCCAACCGGTATGATTATTGCCCGAAGTACTGCTAAAAATTTCCAAAAAGGTCATCGGGTCTAGGTAGTCGCCCGCCCAATCCGAGCGGAGCAGTTGGTAGTCGAGCGCGCGGCGCTGCGCGAGTAGCGTCTTTTGCTCCATGTTGACGATGCTGACGCGCAGTCCGAGTTCGCGCTGCCACATGGCCTGCACGGCCTCGGCGATGATCCGGTGGTTTCCCGAGTTGTTAATTAAGAGTTCGAGCGTCGGGAGCCCACGCCCGGCTTCGTAGCCGGCTTCGGCGAGGAGTGCCCGCGCAGCGACTGGATCATGGCGGACCGTGCTTTGCGGTGCTGTGTAGCCTGCGAGACCCGGTGGGGTGAAGCTCGTGGCGACGCGTTGCCGTCCGGCGGTGAGTCGTACAATCGCTTCGCGGTCGATTGCCAACGAGAGCGCGCGGCGGACTTTTACCTCGTTGAGGATGGGCCGTGTGACGTTTAGCCGGTAAAAGTACGTGTCCAGAAACGGAGCTACGTGCAGCAGGTCGGGATGCTCGCGGGCGTAGCGCTCGATTTTGCTGAGCGGTAGGCTCTCGGTCAGGTGGACTTGCCCCGCACGAAAGGCGCGCTCCTCAGCCTCGACACTGCTGGAGGGATGGAAGTGTATCGCGCTGAGCCTTACGCTAGCGACGTCCCAATAGTGCGGGTTGCGTTCGACAACAATGCGGCGGTCAGGCTTCCACTGCTTGAGAACGAAGGGGCCGTTGCCGACGAAGTTTTCGGGCCGTGTCCAAGGGTTCCCGCGCGTGTCCGCTTGGCCGGTTTTTTCGAGCGCGGGCAGATAAATGGGAACCCAGATCGGCTGGGTGAGGAGCGTGAGGAAGTGTGGGACGGGGTGGTCGAGTGTGATGACGAGGGTGCGCGGGTTCGGCGCAGAGAGGCCGACATCGTTAAAATCGCACAGTCCGCGGTGGTACGCTTGTGCATTTTGAATGAGGTAGAGCGAAGACGCGTAGTCGGCGGCAAGAGTGGGAGAGAGGACGCGTGCGTAGCTCGCCAAAAAGTCCTGCGCAGTCAGCGGCGCGCCATTTGACCACCGAGCGTCTGCGCGCAGATGAAACGTGTAGCGCAGCCCGTCGTCCGAGACCTCCCAACGCTCGGCGACGCCCGGCACGGGGCTTAGGTCGTGCGGGTCTTCGCCGATGAGTCCCTCAAAGAGCGCGGTGACGACTGCGATTTCGGGAAGCCCTGTGACCAAGTGTGGGTCGAGCTCGGCGACATCGGCACTGAGGCTGCGGTGCAGCGTTTGAGTGCGGTTTCCGCGCTCGACTGCTGACTCTCGTGGCCAGCACGCGCTGAGGAGCGTAAGTGCAAATAGAGAAAGAAAGGCGCGCGCGAACATCAGTAAGCTCAGCCGAGAGGGATTTGGCGTTTCTCGATAAGCGCGACGGCGTGCGCAGTAATCGCTAGCCCGCGTCCGATGTCGTCCACGCCTTCATTGGTCGTCGCCTTGATTCCGATGCGGTCGGCGTCGATGTTCGCCGACTCGGCAAGCCGCGCTTTCATAGCAGCGAGCGCGGGCGCGATCTTCGGTTTCTCGGCGACAAGTGAGGTGTCGATGTTGACGATTTCCCAAGAACGGCGGCGCAGCTCGGCACAGGTTTTTTCGAGGAGTTTTTGGGAGTCGATCCCTTTGAAGGCAGGATCGGTGTTGGGGAAAAAGTGCCCGATGTCGGGTAAGCCCGCCGCGCCGAGCAGCGCGTCGCAAATGGCGTGCGTGAGCACATCCGCATCGGAGTGCCCATCAAGCACGCAGTCCGACTCAAAGACGACGCCGCCTAGGACGAGGCGGCGGGGCGGGGCGGCATCTGGCCGGGGGCTCGTGCCGTCGAGTTTAACGAGCCGATGAATGTCGTAGCCGTGACCGATGCGGAGCGGCGTGGTGGTGCTGGGACGGGACATAGGATTAGGCAATTGGCGAACGCGTGAGGAGGTATTCGAGCCAAGCTAGGTCAGCAGGAGTAGTGAGTTTGGGCGCGGGCTGAGTGTTTTCTAAAATAGCTATCGGGTGCTTGAGCAGCTCTACGGCAGCCGCGTCGTCCGTGACGAGGAGTTCGCGGTCGGCGACGCGTTGATAGGCACGAACGATCAATTCGCGTGAGAAAACCTGCGGCGTCTCGGCAGCCCAAAGCGCATCGCGCTTAAGCGTGCGAAAGCGGTCGCCGTCGCGGCGCTCTTTCACAGTATCCGCGACGCGGTGGGCGAGGATGACGGCAGACTCGCGGCGCACGATCTTGTGCAGGGCGCGGAGTTGATCGGGCTGAATGAGTGGCCGCGCGCAATCGTGGATAAATACAAACTCGATGTCGCTGGGCAGCGCGGCGAGCGCGTTCATGACCGAGTCTTGGCGAGTGCGCCCGCCCTTCACCAAAACGGAAGGCGTGGGCGCATGCGCAGCGAGTGCCGTGAGTTGCTGGCGATCGCGGTAAACGACCGCGTAGTAATCGGCAACACCGCTCGCCGCAAAAGCGGCCGCCGAATACGTGAAGACCGGACGCTGCGCGAGCGGGGCAAGCACCTTATCGCTTACCGACCCGCGCATTCGGCGGCCACTGCCCGCCGCAAGGAGAATGGCAGCACTGCGACTCATTGTGCGGCGTGGGAAGAAAGTTTAGCCGACGACGCGTGAGCTGCCTCCTGCGCGATAAGCTTGGCGGCAGCGACTGGGTCGGGCGCATTAAAAATAGGGCGGCCTACGACGAGGAAGTTTGCACCGGCAGCCGCAGCTTGGGCCGGAGTGAGGATGCGCGCTTGGTCGTCGGTCGCCGTGCCGCTCGGGCGAATCCCGGGCGTGACAAGCGTAACGCTCGGCGCAAGCGCCGTGCGCAGGAGTGCGATTTCCAAGGGCGAGCACACGAGTCCGCCCAAGCCTGCTTCGACAGCGAGCGAGCCGAGTCGCCGCACTTGATCGGCAGGGCTGGCGGCGACGCCGGTTTCATGGAGGCTGCTTGCACTGGTCGAGGTGAGGACGGTGACGCCGAGCAGTAATAGCTCTGGCGCATGCTCGGCCCGAGCTCGCGCGGCCCATTGCATCATTTCGCGCCCACCACTCGTGTGGAGCGTAAGCATCCCGATCGGGAGCGAAGCGACGGAAGTGACCGCGCGTGCGACGGTGTTCGGGATGTCGTGGAGTTTGAGATCGAGGAAAACCCTGTAGCCAAGGTCGGCGATTTCGCGCACGCAGTCCGGCCCGCAAGCGGTGAACATTTCTAGCCCGACTTTGGCCCAGAGCACGGTGCCTTGGAGCTGGCGCAGCGCGGGCGCGATGTCGGCGGGGCGAGGAGCGTCGAGTGCGAGAATCAGTTCGCAGGGAGCGGAGGACATAGGGCGAGAGAGCGCGGCGGCGCAGAGCTTGATTTGCAAGAAAACTTCCGCTTGGGAGCCCCGCGCTTACACGCGATTTTCTCGGAATACACCATGATGCCCCTTTGCCTCCATGCACCCGCTAAGCTTAACCTCTTCCTCGCAATTACGGGGCGTCGCAGCGACGGCTTTCACTCCCTTGTGTCACTCGCGGTACCCTTGGATTTTGGCGACGAGCTGGAGCTGCGGATCACGGATAGGGAAACGGGCGACACGCGACTTCGTGTTGAGGGCGAGGCAAGCGCAGCCGAGGTCCCGAGCGGCCCGGATAACCTAGTACTGCGAGCCGCCAGCGCCTTTCGCGAGGCGAGCGGGTTTGCGCGGCCAGTCGAGTTTGTATTGAAAAAACGGGTACCAGTCGGCGCAGGGCTTGGGGGCGGCAGCAGCGATGCGGTGGCCGCGCTACGCGGGCTCAACACTTTGGCCGCAAAAGACGAGTGCGCGTTGGATGAAAAAACGCTTTGCGCACTTGCCGCAAAACTTGGCGCAGATTGCGCGTTTTTTGCCTGCGGGAAGCCAGCAATTATGCGCGGGCGAGGGGAGCGTATTGAGCCATTAAACGAAGCTGCGGCCAAGCGGCTGGGCGGGGGCTCGCTCTTCGTGTGCAAGCCTGCGTTCGGAGTGAGTACGGCCTGGGCCTATGGGGAGATGGCCACGCGTGCGGCCTCGGTAGAGGGAGGAGATTATTATGTCGCCGAGGCCGAAGCGGAGCGACTCTGCGGGCAGTGGTTAACAAGTGGAGTAGGGGCCGAGCAGCCGCTGGAGTCACTGACATTCAACAACATGGAGTCAGTCGTTTTTAGAAAATATCCGGCCTTACCCGTGCTCGCAGCGACTTTCCGCGAACGATTTGGGCTCATCTTGCGCATGAGCGGTAGCGGCAGCGCGTGCTTTGCCTTTTTACCCAAAGAAACGCGCGATGCCGCCGCAAATACCGCCCTTGTTCGGCAACTCAGCGAGTGCGTACGCGAGCTTTGGGGGCCGAGTGCGTTTAGCCGAGTCGTGCGCGTGAGAACAGGCGCGTAAAAACGACTCCGTAAAATTCCTCCGTCCGTAAATACGTTGACCGCGTCATGGTCGGCACCCGTTATTGTGAGTCTGTGCCGCTGGGCCGCCCCTAGCTCAGCCGCAAAACTCTATGGCGGATAACTCAGAAAAGACCGAAACCACGCTCCACGGTATCCCTGCATCCGAGGGCATCGCTTGTGGGCAGATTTTCCTCTTCGCGCGAAATCTCGTAGAGGTGCCGATCTACGTAGTGGATGCGGCCAAACGCTGCGACGAAGAAGCGCGTTTCGAGCGGGCCTTAGTGCAGGCCCGCCAGCAAATCTCGAAGATTCAGGCGCAAGTGGAGCGCAACATCGGCCAAGAGGAGGCGCGGATTTTCGATGCGCACCTCATGGTGCTCGAAGACCAAGCACTCATCGGCGAGACAATCCGTGAGTTCGAGACCACGGGGCTCAACATCGCCGCCTGCTTCAACCGCGTCTCCACGCGTTACATTAAGGCCTTTGGCGAAATCGACGACGAGTACCTACGCGAACGCGCGAGCGACTTGCGCGATGTCGCTCAACGCGTCCTCCAAAACTTACTCGGCCAAGCCGACACCAGCCTCAGCAAGCTGGCAGGTGAGCGGATCCTCGTCGCCAGTGACATCTCGCCCTCCGATGCCGCTGCACTCGACCGCAGCACCGCGCTCGCAGTGGTCACCGACTCGGGCAGTAAAACGAGCCACGCCGTCATCGTCGCCCGCTCAATGAAGGTGCCCGCAATCGTCGGCATGCACGACCTCACTCGGCGCGTGCGTAATGGCGATTGGGCTGTGGTCGATGGTTACGCGGGCCTCGTTATCCTAAACCCCAGCGAGGAGACCCGCGCCCGTTACCAAAAAATCAAAGCGCACAAGAAAACGCTCGAAGCGCAGCTCCTCACGGCCAACCGCGAGCCCGCGCTCACCGCCGATGGCGTGTCTGTCTCTTTGCTTGCGAACATCGAGCGGGCCGACGAGGCCACGCTCGTTAGCGACTATAATGCGGCGGGCGTAGGCCTATACCGCAGCGAATACCTATTCCTGGACACTGGGCGTATCCCGACAGAGGAGGAGCAAACGCTCGCCTACACCCGCGTCGCCGAAGCCCTCGCACCGCAGCCGGTGACGATTCGCACGCTCGACCTCGGCGGCGATAAGCTGATCGGCGGCGGGGGCGGGGGACTCCAGTTCTTCGCCTCACACAAGGAAAAGGAAGAAAACCCCTTCCTCGGGTTTCGCGCGATACGGCTGTGCCTTGAATATACCGAGATGTTTAAAGACCAGTTGCGCGCGATTTTGCGGGCCAGTGCGCACGGCAATGTCCGCCTCATGTACCCGATGATTAGCGGGGCCGAAGAACTCGCCCGCGCTAACGCTCTCTTAGAGCAGTGTAAGGCCGAGCTACGCACAGCGGGCGTCCCCTTCGACGAGGCCCTTCCGGTCGGCGCGATGATCGAAATCCCTAGCGCTGCGATGACCGTCGATGTTCTCGCGCAGAGCTGTGCATTTTTTAGCATCGGGACAAACGACCTCATCCAATACCTGCTCGCGATCGACCGAGTAAACGACCGCATCGCCCACCTCTACGAGCCGACGCATCCGGCAGTGCTGCGCACGCTGCGGCGCGTAATCGATGAGGCGCACGCCGCGAAACTCCCTGTGAGCTTGTGCGGCGAAGTTGGCGGCGATCCTGTCCTCGCACCGCTCTTGATTGGGCTGGGGATCGACTCCCTCAGCATGACCCCGCCGCTCATCCCCGCGGTGCGCTACGTCGTGCGTAACCTTACCATGCAACAAGCGCGTGAACTCGCCGACCGCGCCCTCGCGCTAGGTGACCCCAAGGCGATTCACGCGCTATGCCTCGACTTTTACCGCGACCATATGAGCCAAGCCGGCTGCGAAGTCTGGTAGCGCCTGCCGGCAAACGCGCGCCCAACAAAAAGGGGCTACATATAAAACCCATCTTGCGATGGTGCTCGGGAAAGGACTCGAACCTTCACGCCTTACGGCAAGGGCTTCTAAGACCCTCGTGTCTGCCATTCCACCACCCGAGCAAAGGGCTCCCCTCTCGAAAGAGGGAAGCGAAGACAAGCGCGTAACTTGTCGGTAAAGTCCACGAAAATTTCGCGACAGCGCGTTTGAAGTTTTAAGACAACTACGCGTTGCGCCCGCCGCCTTCCCACTCTTTTAGCCGTTTGTCGAAGAAGAAGGGCGCGAGTGGGATGAAGGTGATGCCGAAGACGGCGAGGGCGCGCTTGGCCGTCAGCTTTTCGCTCATCCACGCTTGGAGTAGAGCCCAGCACAGAATCAGGAAAAGAACGCCGTGGAGCATCCCCACGATGCGCACGGCTTGCGGTAAGCCCGCCGCGTATTTGAGCGGCATGGCGACGCCGAGGAGCAGGGCGAAGGAACTCGCCTCCGCGAGAACTATGGCGCGGAGGAAGCTCATAGTGAGGCGAGGATAGCGTTAAAGGTCGCGCTCGGGCGCATCGCGGCGGTAGCGCGCGCGTCGTCCGGTTGGTAGTAGCCGCCGATGTCGGTGGGCGAGCCTTGGACACCGAGAAGCTCGGCGCAAATCTGCGACTCTGAGGCAGCAAGTTTCTCGGCAATGGGCCTGAAGGTTGCCGCGAGCTCAGCATCTGCACTTTGCTCGGCGAGCGCCTGTGCCCAGTAAAGCGAGAGATAAAAATGCGATCCGCGATTATCGATGGTGCCGAGTTTGCGGCCGGGCGATTTGTCGTTTTCCAAGAAGCGGCCGTTGGCTGTGTCGAGTGCATCGGCGAAGACTTTTGCGCGCGGGTGCTTGAAGGTGAGCGCGAGGTGTTCGAGCGAGGCCGCCAGCGCGAAAAACTCCCCAAGGCTATCCCAACGCAGGTAGTTTTCCGCGAGGAATTGCTCGACGTGTTTCGGAGCGGAGCCGCCCGCACCGGTCTCAAAGAGCCCGCCGCCGTTCATTAACGGGACGATGGAGAGCATTTTGGCGGATGTGCCGACTTCGAGGATGGGGAAGAGGTCGGTCAGGTAGTCGCGGAGCACGTTTCCGGTGACGGAAATCGTGTCTTCGCCTTTCACGATGCGTTCGAGGCTGAAGCGGCACGCTTCGGCGGGCGGTAGAATGCGCAGGTCCAGCGCGCTCGTGTCGTGGTCTTTTAGATACGCCTCCACCTTGGCGATAATCTGCGCATCGTGGGCGCGAGCTTTATCGAGCCAGAACACGGCGGGCGTGTTGGAGAGGCGGGCGCGAGTGACGGCGAGCTTTACCCAGTCGCGCACGGGCGCATCCTTGGTCTGACACGCGCGCCATACGTCGCCGGCTTCGACGCGGTGCTCGAGGAGGACGGCAGCGCTGTTTGCATCGACGATCCGAATCGTGCCGTCGGCGGGAGCCTCGAAGGTTTTGTTGTGGGAGCCGTATTCTTCGGCGGCTTGCGCCATGAGTCCGACATTGGGGACGGAGCCCATCGTGCGCGGGTCGAGCGCGCCGTGCGTTTTGCAGAAATCAATGACCGCTTGGTAAATCCCGGCGTAGCAGCGGTCGGGGATGACAGCGAGGGCATCCTGGGGCTTGCCCTCGGCGTTCCACATTTTTCCGCCTGCGCGAATCATGGCCGGCATGGAGGCGTCCACGATGACATCGGAGGGGACGTGCAGGTTGGTGATCCCGTGGTCAGAATTGACCATCGCGACAGCGGGGCCACTGGCGAGCGCGGCAGTGATATCGGCCTCAATCGCGCTGCGTTCGGCAGCGGGTAAGGTTTTAGTTTTTTCTAAAAGGTCGCCGAGTCCGTTGTTCAAATCGACGCCAAGGCTGGCCAAGGCGGCGGCGTGTTTTACGAGCAGGTCTTTAAAGAAAACGCGCACCGCGTGGCCAAAGAGAATCGGGTCGGAGACCTTCATCATGGTCGCCTTAAGGTGTAGCGAGAAGAGCACGCCCTCGGCCTTTGCGCGGGTTATTTGCGCTTCGTAAAACGCCACAAGCGCACGTTTGCTGAGCCGGGTGGCGTCGATGATTTCGCCGGCGAGCAGCGGGAGTTTTTCGAGGAGCACTTTTGGCGCGCCGCCAGCGGCGGGCGCAAACTCGATACGCGCAGTCGTCGCAGCGGCCAGCGTGGTGGACTTCTCGTTGGCGTAAAAATCGTCACCCGACATCGACGCGACTGCCGTCTTCGAGTCCTGCGACCAAGCCCCCATCGAGTGCGGGTGAGCGCGGGCGTAGTCTTTTACCGCTTTGGGCGCACGGCGGTCAGAGTTGCCCTCGCGCAACACCGGATTCACCGCAGAGCCTTTTACGCGGTCGTATCGGGCCTTGGCGTCGCGCTCGGCGTCGTTGGTCGGATTTTCCGGGTAGTCGGGCACTGCATAGCCGTGCGCTTGGAGTTCGGCGATCGCTTCTTTGAGTTGGGGCAGCGAGGCGGAAATGTTGGGCAGCTTAATGATGTTGGCCTCGGGCTTGAGCGTGAGTGCACCGAGTTCGGCGAGTGCATCGCCCACGCGCTGCGCGTCACTGAGCTTTTCGGGAAACTGCGCGAGGATGCGCGCGCCTACCGAGATGTCGCGCGTCTCGACTGCGATGTCCGCATGCTTCGCGAAGGCCTGCACGATGGGCAGCAGCGAGTAGGTGGCGAGGGCGGGGGCTTCGTCGGTTTTTGTGTAGATGATCGTGGGCTTAGACATGGATCGTGGCTGATGCTGTGTTTTGAGGCTGGTAAAAAACCGCAGAGCGTGGTCGCGAGGCGCGCGCGGTCAAAGGTCAATTCGCATACAGCCCTCCCGCCTCCGCAGCTATCAGTGCGCAAAATACAGGCAGTCTTTTTTATAAAAGCGTGGCTTCACAGTTCTGGGCATTTGTGCGCCAATGCCGGCCTCTTCCCGTCTCCCCTCAACCTCAGTTCCTAATCCCCATGAGTTTGTTTATCGGCATCGATTCCGGCACGCAAAGCACCAAGGCAATCGTCCTCGACCTCGCGCAACGCAAAACACTCGCGCGCGCTCAAGCCCCGCATCACCTCATCGAAGGTCTGCCCGCTGGCCACATGGAGCAGCACCCGCAAGACTGGTGTGCGGCGCTCGATACCGTGATTGCCGCCGTGGTCGCAAAAATCGGCGCACGCCGCGCCAAACAAGTGCGCGGCATCGGCATTTCCGGCCAGCAGCATGGACTCGTCGTTCTCGACGCTGCAGGCCAACCCATCCGCCCCGCAAAACTCTGGTGCGATACCTCGACCACTAAGGAGTGCGAATTGCTGACGGCCAAGCTGGGCGGCGCAAAAGCCGTCCTGCGCAAAACCGGCATCCCTTTTCTGCCCGGCTACACCGCCCCCAAACTCCTCTGGCTAAAGCGCAACGAGCCCGCCAACTTCCGCCGCCTCTTTGGCAAAGGCAAAGGCGCACGGGGGAAAGTCCTCCTGCCGCACGATTTCCTTAACTTTTACCTCACGGGCCGCGCGTTTATGGAATACGGCGACGCCTCGGGCACTGCGCTCATGGATGTGCGCCGCCGCCAATGGTCGCGCGCCGCAGTTGACGCTATCGACCCGCGCCTCGCCGAGGTGCTCCCGCCGCTTTCTCGCTCGGACGAAATTGTAGGAACGCTGCTTCCTGAAATCGCCGCCAAGTACGGGCTCTCGAGCGACTGCATCGTTTCGGCGGGCGGCGGCGATAACATGATGGGCGCGATCGGCACGGGTAACGTCCGCCCCGGCGTCATCAGCGCGAGCTTTGGCACCAGCGGCACTATCTACGCCTATTCGCAGAGTGCGATCGTCGATCCCGAAGGCGAAATCGCCGCCTTCTGCGACTCGACCGACGGTTGGCTGCCGCTGCTTTGCACGATGAATGTCACCACCGCTACCGAAGCTGTGCGTAACCTCTTCGGTAAAGACCACGACGCCTTCGATGCGGCGGTTGCAAGTGTGCCTGCTGGCGCGGACGGCCTCCTGCTCTTGCCCTATCTCGCAGGCGAACGCACGCCCAACGTGCCGGATGGCTCGGGCGTTTTCCTCGGGCTCACAGCCCAAACTATCAGTCAAGCGCACCTGGCCCGCGCGACGATGGAGGGCGTGACGCTCGGGATGAATTACGGACTCCGCCGCCTCGCCAAGCTCGGCGTGAGCGCAAAGGAGATTCGCGTGACTGGCGGCGGCGCACGCTCGGCCGCGTGGCGCCAAATCATGGCCGATGTCTTCGGCGCGCGCGTCGTCCCAATGCTGGAAGACGAAGGCGCGGCACTCGGCGGCGCGATTCAAGCGGCGTGGGCGCTTGAGCGGCAAAGTAACCCTAAAGCAAAAATCACCGCGCTTACCGACTCGCTCGTCGCCGTAGATGAAGCCCGTGCCTGCCGTCCGGACAAAACGCGCCACGCGATCTATTGCGAGATCCAGGCAGTGCAGGACAAGTTGAGCACAAGCCTTCGCGAGGTCTTCGCGCGGCAGCGCGCTCTGGCCTCCTGAGCCCAGACCAAGCGCCCAACTCTCGCTTACGCGCAGCATCATCCGCTGCGCTTCAGCTTCACCCGCTCAACGCGAATCCCCGAACCTCCGAGCCCATGAGTGCCGCTAAAAAACCGACCTTGCCCCGTAAGCCTGCGAATCGATCGCGCGCGCCGAAATCGATCGGGCACACCTCGCACACGCAGGACGCCGAAACGCACGGATTAGCTGGCGAGTGTCTGCGTCCGATCAAGATCACGCTCCTCGGCGCGGGCAGCGGCTTCACGCCTCGCCTCATAAACGATATTTTGCGCATCCCGGGCAATCGAGGCGGGACGATTGCACTCGTCGACATCGACGCCAAGCGGCTCTCCACGATGGTGAAACTGATTAAGCGATTGGTGGAGCAGCTCGGTGGAGCAGGGGTCTGGGCGATTGTGGGCTCCGCGCAACGGCGCGAAGTGATGGCCGACTCTGACTACCTCATCAACTGTATCGAGGTCAGCGGCACGGACTGCGTGGACTACGAAAATGATATTCCGGCCAAATACGGAATCGACCAATGTATCGGCGACACGCTTGGGCCGGGCGGACTGTTTAAGGCATTGCGGACGGTTCCCGTGTTTCTCGATGTGCTGCGCGATGCGGAGGAGCTATGCCCGCAGGCGATAGTCCTCAATTACACGAATCCGATGGGGATGATGTGCCTTGCGGCGGGGCGAACTTCGCCGATGCAGGTGGTGGGGCTCTGCCACTCGGTGCAAGGGACAAGCCAGCTTTTGGCGGAGCGGGCAGGCGTGCCGCTTAGCGAGATCGAGTGGGAATGCGCGGGGATCAATCACCTCGCTTGGTTCACTAAGTTTGAGCACGGCGGGCGCGATCTTTACCCCTTGCTCAAACGGAAGGCCGAGGCAGAGCTCAAACGTGCGTTTAAAGATGGGCGACCGAAGAACCCGCAGCGCACGAGTCCGAGCGCTTGGGAAGCGGCCGAGTGGCATCGCGACATCGTGCGCAAAGACATGATGCTGCACTTCGGCGCTTTTATTACCGAAGGCAGCGGCCACCTCTCCGAGTATTTACCCTACTACCGGAAACGGCCTGACCTTGTGCAAAAGTATGCTCGCGAAGGCTACGATGGCGGTAGCCGTTTCTACGCGAGCAACTGGCCAACGTGGCGCACACTAGCCGACGCGCAGCGTGACCGGTGGCTAGCAGGGGAAGAGCCGATGGAGTGGGAGCGCAGTTGGGAATACGCGAGTTGGATTATTGAGGCGCGGGAGAAGGACACGCCGATTCGGATACACGGTAACGTGATGAATAACGCGGCGAATCCTAGGGCTGGATCGGGTAGCGGCGGGGCGGGCGGACAACTCATCACCAACCTTCCTAGCGACGGCTGTGTAGAAGTCGCCTGCATGGTGGATCGCGGCGGGATTCACCCGACTCGCTACGGTGCGCTCCCTGCACACATGGCCGCGCTCTGCGCCTCAAATATGTCGATGATCGATCTGGGCGCACAGGCCTGCGTAGAGCACTCGATCGAAAAGGCGATCTACGCGTTGATGCTTGATCCGCTAACTGCCGCCGTCTGCTCCCCCGCCGAAATTAAAGAAATGACCCTCAAACTCTTTAAGGCCGAAAAACGGTTTTTACCCAAGTTCAGCTAGGGCCTACTCCCGTTTCAAACGCGGCCGCGCTGCGGCTTACGGCGCAGCCCGAAGAGACGGGGCAGGATTTTTCGCAGCTAAATCTTGTAGTCGGAAGGGGAGCTTATCCTGCGCTTCTCAGCGCCTCGGCTCGGCGAATTGCATCGTTGCGAGCAGTGCGTCGAGTCGGCTCGCGAGGAGCGCGTTTTCTTCTTCGGCAGTCATCTTGTGGGCCTTGCCGAGGCGCTCGCTTAACTCAGTGCTCAAGACGTAGATGACGCCGTTTTGCGCAAAGATGAGGTTGCCTCGTTTGGCGACGGGCAGTGCCGCGCGCGCCTCGGCAAAGGGCGTGGGAAACATGCTGCCTCCGGGCAGTAGCGTAACGCAAAACACCACGCCTCCGAGCCGCCCCGCATCAAACTGTGTGGCCTCAATCTGCGAGCCGGGAAACATTCGCGCGAAGTCCGGCATCACCAGTGTCGTAAAAAATGCGTTGAGATAGTCCTCGCGCTCCATCGTCGAGAGTTCCCAACGCTGCGTCGCATCCAGCTCAAAGGCGCCGATGCTGACGTGCACGGAGTAGTCGTCACGAAAAACGACTACATTTCCCGTGTCTGAAATCGTGCCACCAAGCTGCAGGAGCACGGGAATCTTTACGCGATAGAGCCCGCCGGGGGCGACGTAGTGATCGCCCTCAATGCGCCCGACCACTCTCTGAGTTGGAGCAGAGGAGCGAGATTGTTGGGCGAGCACAGTTTGAGGGGCAAAGAAAGCAGTAGCTGCGAGGCACAGCGCGATAAGGGGAGAGGATAAGCGCGACATCGTGGGGCGAGAGTAGGGGAGAGCCTTATCTAGTTTCAAGCGGGCGTATGCAGTGTGCCTCTAGTTTTTGCCAAAGGGAAATCGGCACGGCCTCGGGCCTCGTTTTAGGCGAAAAGCCCGCTGCAGCCAGCTCGTCGAGCCAGTTAGCCGCCGCATTTTGCGGCAAAGGGCCGCCGCTCACGCCGCGCAGCAAACTGCCGAGTTGCTTCCGCCGTTGCTGGAAACAGGCACGAATTACGGCCTGCGTTTCGGTCGAAAACACGAAGGGCCGCTCACGGCGCACGAGGTGCAGCAGGTATGAATCCACGTCAGGCCTCGGGTAAAAACAAGTTCCAGCGACCCGATGCCCGGGGGCGATTTCGTAGGCCGATTGTAGGAAAATCGAAACCGCCCCAAATGCCTTCGTCCCAGGCTGCGCCGCGTAACGCTCCGCCGCTTCGAGCTGGAGCATCAAGACCGCGCGCTTGGGCAAAGCCAGTCCACTCAGCACGCCAACCATCCACGGGGTGGAAATCGCATAGGGCAGGTTAGCGACGATCTTTGCGGTCGCAGCCAGCTCTTCCGGCAGTCCGGCCAACGGATGCTCCACCGCGTCGCCTTCCATAAGGTGCAGTCCCGGCAAGGCACCGAGGGTTTCGCGCAGGTGTTCGCAGAGTCGCCTGTCTTTTTCGACGGCCCAGACCTCCGCGCCCGTAGCGAGCAGCGCGCGTGTGAGCGTCCCCAAGCCCGGGCCAACCTCCACCACGCGGTCGCCACTCGCGACCTGCGCGAGCTCGAGCGACTTTCGCACAATATTCCCATCGACCAAAAAATTCTGCCCGAGAAACCGTTTCGGGTTGTGCCCGAGCTGGGCGAGTAGGTCGCGCGTCGCGGTGTAGCTGAGCGGCATGGCCCGTTTTCTGTGTTTTCGCGCTTCGCGCCGTGCGGCTCTCTTTAGGCGTTTGCGAGCGATTGGAGCAGTGCCTGCGGATCGGGTGCGCGCATTAACGACTCGCCAACGAGGATCGCATGCGCACCGGCGGCCCGCGCCCGCGCCGCATCGGCGGCGGTCGCAATTCCGCTCTCGCTCACCGCGATTACATTTTTGGGGAAACGCGGGATGAGCCGCTCGCTGAAAGCGAGATCCGTCTTGAACACCGCCAAATCGCGGTTGTTCACGCCGATGATCTTCGCGCCGTGGGCCAGCGCCCGCGCCAACTCCGGCTCTTCGTGGATTTCAAAAAGGGCGTCCAGCCCTGCTGCCTGCGCCGCCGCGTAGAGCGTGGCAATCGTCGGGTCATCAAGTGCACGGACGATAATCAAAATCGCACTCGCCCCGGCCTCGCGCGCCTCACGTACCTGAGTCGGGTGCAGCATGAAGTCCTTGCGCAAACACGGAACACTAGGCGGTTCGCGTCGCAGCATTTCCACTACGTCGCGCAGGTCGCCGAGCTCACCGCCGAAATACTTGTTATCGGTCAAAACAGAAAGCGCACTGGCTCCGGCGGCTTGGTAACGGCGCGCTTGCTCAGTCGCACTTGCGTTTTCGGCAATTGCGCCCGCCGAGGGCGAGCGGCGTTTGATTTCCGCAATCACGGCGAGCCTGTCGTCGTCGGGCCGTCGCAGTGCCTCGGCAAAAGAAGGCGGGCGGGGGAGCGAAGCATCCAGTTCGCGCAACTCGTCGAGCGGGACCTCCCGCAAGACAGGGGCGATTTCGCGCCGCTTGTGCGCCATGATTTCCAAAAGCTTGTCGGACATATTGATAGTGGATGTCTTCTCTCTCTACAGGCATCTGGGATCAACCCCATAAGATGTGGGACGCTTTCGCAAAGGCAGGGGAAGCCCACACCGTGCGCAAACACGCGCAGGGCCAATGAAACGGGGCGCAGGCCCTTTTGGCTTTGCCGTTTTTTTCAAAACTTCGGCATAATTTGCCGCACGACTCATGAGCCAAGCCATCGACGAACTTCGCCGCACAATCGCCCGCCTGCGCGGCCCGGGCGGCTGCCCTTGGGATCAAGAGCAAACGCACGAGTCGCTCGTGCGCTGCCTCATCGACGAAGTCAGCGAACTCATCGAGACAATCGACCAAGCCGACATGCCGCACATGCGCGAAGAACTCGGCGATGTGCTAATCCAAGTCGTCTTTCACGCCCAGCTCGCCGAGGAGGCAGGTCACTTCGACCTCGACGACGTCGCTCGCGAAGTGAACGCCAAACTCATCCGCCGCCATCCCCATGTTTTCGGTGAAGGCGCCGCGCGCACAGCAGTCGAAAATACCGCGCAACTCTTCGTCCAATGGGATGCAATTAAGGCACAAGAAAAGGCCGCGAGAGGGGTGAGTAATGCCAGCGCCCAGCCTCGGCTTTTTAAAGCCCAGCCACCGCGACTGCCCGCGCTGATGTTTGCCGAAGGCGTTTGGAAACAAGCCCGAAAGCAGAGCCTAACATCTGCGCTTCCGGTGGAGGTCGCCCAGATCGCGCAACGCGCCGAAGGTTTAGACGAAGCCCAGCTTGGCCGTGCGCTCTTTGAACTCTGTGCCGCCGCACAACAGGCCGGGCTCAACCCCGAGGATGCGTTGCGCCGCTGGACAAGCCAACTGGTCGATCACGCTGAAGCTGTCAGCAGCCCTGCCGCCAACGCCCATGCCGCAAAATCCGAAAACGGAAACTGAACACGCAGAAGCGGAGGCGGAAATCCCGTCGGCAGTCCTCGCGCGCTGGTGGATGCCGTTTGCCGATTTTTTGGGAAAAGAGCGACATTACTCACCGTATACGATTCGCAACTACGCCCGAGCGTTTGAGGATTTTTACTGGTGGCTGCACGCCGCCGGACTTTGGACGGAGGACGGACTCGAAGGCCTCGACCCGCGCGATATGCGCGACTTCGTGATTGAGGCGCAGCACCGCTACAGTGCGCGCACGCTTCACAATCACGTCTCTGGGCTGCGCTCGCTGATTAAATTCTGGCTGAGCCGCGAGCGCATCCGCCGCGATCCGTTTCTCGGAGTGCCGCTACCCAAACTTGAGAAAACGCTGCCCAAATTTTTGACGGAGGATCAAATGAAGCGGCTTCTTCTTGGCCCGCAGCGACTCCTCGAAAACGAAGCAATCGAGCCTTTCCTCGCGTGGCGCGACCGGCTGGCGATGGAGCTGCTTTATGGGGCAGGGCTACGTGTGAGCGAGCTCGTCAGCCTCAATTATGGAATGCTCAATTTGAACGATGGAATCGCCCGCGTCTTGGGAAAAGGCCGCAAAGAGCGGCTTTGCCCAATAGGAAAGGTCGCTCTCACGGTGCTTAAAAAATTCCGCCGCGATTTTGCGCGATTTACTGGCCCGAGCGATCCCGTGCTCGTAACGCCGGAACACGCGCGCGTTTCCGTAGCCCAAGTCGAAAAACTCCTCAAGCGCTACCTCGCGCTCGCAGAACTTCCGCTGGAGATCAGCCCGCACAAACTCCGGCACAGCTACGCGACACATCTGCTCAACGCGGGCGCCGACCTGCGACTCGTCCAAGAACTGCTCGGCCATGCGGAACTCGCGACCACACAAGTTTACACACACGTCAGCGTGGCCCGCCTCCAAGAAATCTACGCCAAAGCTCATCCGCGTTCCTAGGGTCTGATTGGTGGCATGCCTGAGCGGAGAACAATCATCATTATGTTTAATCAATGAAGGTTCAAAAAATGACCGCGGCTCCACCCTATCTATGGCTTGGCACAGAGGTTTAGGAAATTCCGGTAAATCTGGAGCCCGCGAGCTTGGCTTTTTTCGGGGTGAAACTGCGTGGCGTAGCAATTCCCTCGCGCAATCGCCGCAGTGAATGCGCCTCCATAGTCGCACTCGGCGAGCACGAGGCTACGGTCGCTCGGCGCACAATAGTAACTGTGCACAAAGTAGAATGCCTCGCCCTCCGTTTCGAGTCCTTCGAGGAGTGGCGAATTCGGCTGAGTGAAGCGCACGGTGTTCCAGCCCATGTGCGGCACTTTGTAGTCTGGCGGAAGACGAAAGCGGCGCACCGTGCCGGGAAAAACCCCCAGCCCGGGCGTCAGCAAATTTTCTTCGATTAGTGCTTCTCCGTTTGCGCCAACGGCAGACGCAGCGGCCTCGCCTGCGATCGCGCCGCCGTGCAAAAAGGCAGACTCTGCGAGCCCTTCTTCCGATGATTCAAACAGAGCCTGCATCCCGAGGCAGACCCCGAGGAAAGGCCGATCAGCGGCGATCCACTCGCGGATTTTTTGGTCAAAACCGCTCGCGCGCAGCGCGGAAATACAATCGGCCAGTGCGCCCACCCCGGGGAGCACGAGTCCTGCCGTCGCAGCGTCATCCGCGTTGCGGGTCACGCCCACAGTGGCCTCGCGAGCCGCGCGAAGCTCTTCGGGGCGCGTCACGACGCGCACCCTCGCGCCTACCGCTTCCAAGGCTTTGGCGACGCTGCGCAAGTTGCCCATCCCGTAATCAATCACCGCCAACTCCGGTGCCGATTTTTTGCCTTCGCTCATCGTTTTTACAGCGCGCCTTTCGTGCTGGGGAGTGAGTTGGCCGAGCGAGGGTCAATCTGCGTCGCGGCATCAAGTGCGCGGGCGAGTCCCTTAAAAATCGCCTCGGCGATATGGTGCGGCTCCTCTCCGTAGAGCAGTGTCACATGCAGGTTACAGCCGAGCGCGTTGCTGAAGGCTCGCGCAAACTCCTTGACCAAGATTAGGTTAAAATCGCGCACAAACATCGTGGGCGCGGCTACGTCATACGCGAGGCAGGCGCGCCCGCTCAAATCGACGGCCACCCGCGCGAGCGTCTCATCCATTGGCAGCAGGAAAAACCCGTAGCGGCGGATGCCGAGTTTATCGCCCACGGCCTCGCGAAATGCGTTGCCCAGCACGAGCCCCACGTCCTCGACCGTGTGGTGGTAGTCCACCTCGACATCGCCCACGGCCTTCACCTCCAAATCGAAGAGTCCGTGCCGCGCAAAGAGCTCCAGCATGTGGTTAAAAAATGGGATGCCCGTATCGACTCGCGAAGTACCGCTGCCGTCGATCCCGAGCGTGAGTTGGATATCCGTCTCCGCCGTCTTGCGGCTGAGCGTTGCTATGCGTGGTGAAGCCATTCTTGGAGGGTGTGCCAGAGTGTGAGCATTTGCTCGTCGGTGCCGACCGTGATTCGCAGAAAAGGCGCGGTCAAGGGACTTGGGAAGTGGCGCACGAGGATCCGCCGCTCACGGAGGAAATCGTAGGCCGCCTGCGCGACCGCCGCCCCTGTCTCGCCGCGCCCATTTCGCGGCTCCACAAACAGGAAGTTCGCCTGTGAGGGGTAACAAAACCAGCCCTGCTCGGCGAAACGTGTGAGGGCCGCATCGCGCGTCGCGCAAACCCGCGCTATCACGTGCGCGTAATACTGCGGGTCGCCGAGCGCGGCGAGCGCGGCGGCTTGGGAGAGCCGGTTGACGTTGTAACTGTCGCGCACGCGGTCGAGCAGCGCGATGACGCGTTCGTGCGCGAGACAGTAGCCGACACGAATTCCCGCCAACGCGTAGGCTTTTGAAAAGGTGCGCACCACGATGAGGCGCGGGTAACGCGCCAAAAGCCCCACCGCATCTTCGCGTGCAAATGGCGCGTAAGCCTCGTCCACGACAAGCAGCCCATCGTAGGCCGCGAGCAGCGCCTCAATCTGCGCTGCGCTAAACCCGACTCCAGTTGGTGCATTGGGCGAAGTGAGGAAAAAAATCGCCGCGCCCGAGCTCGCGATTTGCTCAAGCGGCAAACGCATTGAGCGGTCAAACTTGATTTCGATGCTTTGCCCGTTGGCGATTCCGACCAGCACCGGATACAGCGAGTAGCTCGGCAGCGTAAACCCAGCGGCACGGCCACTCTCGCTCCCCTGCCCTGCGCCCTCCGCGCAAAAGCAGCGGACAAGCAGGTTGAGAATATCGTCCGAGCCATTGCCCACGCAGACGTTTGCCACACGAAGCGCACTCGTGCCATTTATCCCCGCTGCGCTCAACGTTGTGTTGTGATGCGCGGCAATCGCGGCGCGCAGCACGGCACTCGTCGGCTCGGGATAAAGCCGCAGCGCCGCGCCGACTTCCCCCGCCGCGCCGTCTGCGCCGAGCTCAGCCGCGACTGCTTTAGCGACCGCCGGGCTCGGCGGATACGGGCACTCGTTGGTGTTGAGCTTTATCCAGCCGGGCTCGGTCGGTTGGAGTCCGGGCGTGTAGGCGTGAAGCGCGGCAACATGCGGCAGCGCGAGCGAGTCGAAATCGGGCGGCGTGGAGGCCGTAGCCGAAGGAGTGGTGTTGGGCGAAGGCACGGTGCGGAAAAGTTAGTCCTGTTGTGGCGCGACGCGGATTGAGACGGAGCGACCATGTGCGTCGAGCTGCTCCATGGCGGCAAAGGCAGCGACCACCGGCTCTGCCTTGGCGACGCTCTCTCGGTCGTAGCGGACGAGGCTCGTCCGCCGCACAAAATCCGCCACACGCAAGCCGCTAAAGAAGCGACCGCTGCCGCCCGTCGGCAGCACATGGCTCGGCCCTGCAGTGAAGTCCCCCAGTGCGGTCGGCGTATGATTCCCAATCATAATCGCTCCGGCGGTGGTGATCTTTTTCAAGAGCGCGGCCTCAGCATCGGGCTCGACGATGAGCTCCAAGTGCTCCGGCGCGACGGTGTTGGCGATTGCGGCGGCCTCGTCCAAACCCGCTACGACGATGATCAAAAAACCCACGTCGAGGACGCGTTGCGCTTTTTCGGAGCGGCTAAGTGTCCGGGCCTGGGCGGCGATTTCGGACTCGATCGCGCTGGCAAGCGACTCGCTCGTGACGACCAAGTAAACCTTTTCTCGCCCTGAGCCGTGCTCTGCCTGCGCCAGCAAATCGCTCGCCACAAAATCCGCGCGCGCCGTCTTGTCGGCGACGACCATTAGCTCGCTCGGGCCCGGCAGCGAATCGACACCGACCGTCCCAAACACCTGCCGCTTGGCTTCGCAGACATAGGCATTGCCCGGGCCGAAAAGTTTATCGACGCGGCGAATCGTCTCCGTCCCGTACGCCATCGCGCCAATCGCCTGCACACCGCCGATTCGGTAGACCTCGCTTATCCCGAGGAAATGCAGCGCCGCGAGCAGCCCATCGGCGACGCGCCCCTGTGCATCCGAAGGCGTGAAGACGGCGATTTCTGGGCAGCCTGCGATTTTCGCCAGAGTGGCGGTCATCAGCACGGTGGAGACCAGCGGCACTTGCCCGCCCGGCACGTAAAGCCCCACGCGGCGAATCGGGTCAAACTTCTCGCCGACCGTCGCGCCATGTGGGTTTTTGTGCTGCCACGGCTGGGCGAGCCCTTCGCGATTGTAAGCGAGGATGGCCGCATGTGCGGACTCGATTGCGCTGCGCTCCGCAACTGGCAAGCGCGCGTAAGCGGCGGCGAGCCCTTCGGGCGAAACGCGAAACTCGCTCGGTGCAAGCCGCGCCCCATCGAACTTTTCGGCGTAGTGGGCGACCGCTACATCAGCGCGCTCGCGGACGTCGGCGAGGATAGCGGCGACCGATTCGGTGATTTGCGCAGGCACGGCCGCCTCGCGGCAAAACGCGGCCAACTCGCGGTCAAAGTCTTCGGAGCTAGTGGTTAAAAGGCGCACGACCGAAGAGCTACGCGCCCGCCTCCGCCCTCCGCAATCGTCTTCTCACGCCCAGCCGGATATGACCGGGTTGGCTCCACATTGGGCTGCCCTAGCTCAAGGAACGCAGCGAGCAGAGCACTGCCCTCAACGACATTTTAGGGAACGACAGGAGCGCCCTACTCGCTTTATCCCAAAAATCGGAAGCGATAGGCGGAGTTAGCGTGGGAGCGCCCCCAGCTCAGCGCCTCTCAATCCACCAACGAGGGCGTCTCGAACGCATCGGCTGCGATCGGGCCGTTTACCACGATACGGTCGAAATTGATCACCGTGATTTGGCGGCTGCCGTCGGGGAGCGGGGCCGTGGTGGTCAGCTTTTGCGGAAACTTAATGCCCGCGGTTTCGATGACGCCGCTTTCGCGAATCGTCTCGCCGCGCGCGGTCTCGGTCATCACGAGCCGACCGGTCACTTGGTTAAAATAGCGGTAAAAAACGATGTCGCGATCATGGATGAAGGCGACTTTTCGGCAGGGTTGGCCATCGACCGTGGCGCTACCTTGGTCTTCGATCCGGCCTCCGGCGGATTCGAGCCCGCGATAAAACGAGAGGTTTTCAAAGGCGTTAGCGCGGAGGTTTTTGATTTGCGGCGCTTGGAGAACAGAGAGGCTCCACTGGTTTTTGTCGGCAGCCGGGACGACGTGGTGCCACGCATCGTAGCCGTCGAGCACCGTGACCTCGACGCCGCGCTCGCTGCGAATGACGCTGCGTTGGCGGTAGGGCTTTTCAAAGGTGATCTCGACCGTGATCGGCTCCTTCAAGTCGGCCCCCGCGCTGCCGAGGTCGAGCGTCCCGTAAATTTGTAGGTTTTTAACCGCGTCGAGTGCCGGGTCTTTGGCGAGGTAGGCGCGGGCTTTGGTAATAATGGGTAGCTCGGCAGCGTGCGCGGCAGTGGCGGCGAACACAGTGAATGCGAGCAGGGCGGTAAACAGGGAGCGGTGGAGCTTAGGTTTCATGATTCGGGCTTTTGGGAAATTACAGGAAGAGTGAATAAGGTGAAGCGTGGGTGGCTAACACCCGGCTGAGGACTCGCGCGCTACTCCCACTCGATGGTCGCAGGCGGCTTGGAACTGATGTCGAGGACGACGCGGCTGACATCGCGAACTTCGTTGGTGATCCGATTCGAGATGTGTTGAAGCAAGTCGTAGGGCAGTCGCGTCCAGTCCGCAGTCATCGCGTCGATACTTTCGACCACGCGCACCGCGATAACCCACGAGTAGTTGCGCTCGTCGCCAATAACGCCGACCGACTTCACCGGCAGAAACACGCAGAAGGCTTGCCAGACTTTGGCATACCAGCCGCTTTTGCGCATCTCTTCGAGGAGGATGGTGTCGGCCTGGCGGAGGACTTCGAGCTTGTCGCGTGTCACTTCACCGAGGACGCGCACGCCGAGCCCGGGCCCGGGAAACGGATGCCGCCAGACGACTTCGCGCGGCAGTCCGAGCGCCTCGCCGACGGCACGCACCTCGTCCTTAAACAACTCGCGCAACGGCTCTAGGAGCTTGAGCTTCATCCGCTCGGGTAGCCCGCCGACGTTGTGATGGCTTTTGATGAGTGCGGCGGGGTTGTTGTCGATGGCGACCGACTCGATCACGTCTGGGTAGAGCGTGCCCTGGGCGAGGTAATCGACCCCTTTGCCGATTTGCTTGAGCGATTTTTCAAAGACTTCGACGAAGGTGCGCCCGATGATTTTGCGCTTTTGTTCGGGCTCGGAAACACCCTTTAAGCGGCGAAGGAAAAGTGCGGACGCATCGACTACGCGCAGGTCGATTTTAAAATGGCGCCCGTAGAGTGCTTCGACCGCCTCACGCTCACCCGCGCGGAGCAGCCCGTTGTCCACAAACACGCAAGTCAGTTGCTTGCCGATGGCGCGATGGAGCAGCGCGGCGGCCACCGACGAATCCACGCCGCCCGAAAGGCCGAGCAGCACGCGCGACTTGCCAACCGTGCGGCGGATGTCGCTCACCGCGTGCTTAATAAAGTCCTTCGTCGTCCAGTCCTGCGTCGCGCCGCAAACGTTTAGGAGGAAGTTCCTGAGGACGTCGCTGCCGCGCTCGGAGTGAAACACCTCGGGGTGAAACTGGATGCCATAAAAATTTCGCGCACGGTCTTCGATGACCGCGTAGGGCGAGTTTTCGGTAGTGCCGATGGCCGCAAAGCCCGGTGGCAGCGCGGTAAGTTTGTCGCCGTGGGAATTCCACACGCGCAGCTTGCGCGGCAGTTTATTAAACAGGCGGCCCGGCTTGGCGATGGAGAGCGTGCCGTGGCCATATTCGCGCTCCTTGCTCTTGGCGACGGCACCGCCAAGGAGCCGCCCCATCAGTTGCACGCCGTAGCAAATCCCCAGAACCGGAACGCCGAGTTCGAAGATTTTCGGATCGGGCAGCGGTGCGTTTTTTGCAAACACGCTGCTCGGCCCACCGGAAAGGATGATGCCGATAACACCGTCGGCGCGAAGCTGCTCGGCACTCGTCCCATAAGGATAGAGCCGCGAATAAGCCTCACATTCGCGGATACGGCGCGCGATGATCTGCGTGTATTGGGAACCGAAATCGAGGACGGCAATCGTCTGAGGCATGGGCAGTGCGGGCTGACAGCGGGTGGGTCGGGTGAGCGAAAACCGCGCAGTCACGAGGAAAAGCCACCAAGCAGCAATCCGTTTTAGACGCACAGCGTCTTTTTTCGCAGAACTATTTTTCCTACGGAACTTACGCAGCCTCTACCGAGTCACCGTGCGCTCCGAAGAATTGCGCAGAGCCCAATTTTAACTATCCATTCCCGCTGTGACTTTCTTACGACTACTCTCGCTCCTCGTCTTCGCGCTCGCTGGCAGCGTCTTCTCCACGACCACGGCCCTAGCCCAAGTGCGCGCTTCGCTGATCGCCGAGGTGGAGCACATCCAGCCTGGGCAGCCGTTTTACGCGGCGTTGCGACTCGAGCACCAGGGCCACTGGCATACGTATTGGGTGAACCCGGGCACGGGGCTTGCGACGAGTATCGAGTGGGAACTGCCAGAGGGCTTCACCGCGGGAGAGATTGAGTGGCCCGCACCGACCGTGCTGCGCGACCGGCAAGGCGAGATCATTGGTAACGGCTACGAGGGCGAAGTGCTCCTGCCGGTAAAAATCACTCCGCCGGAAAATCTGGAGCGCGGTTCACGGGTCACACTGCACGCGGCGGCAGACTGGCTGATGTGCGACGAGGTGTGCATCCCGGGTGGCGCCGCGTTGGAGCTTGTGCTGCGGGTCGCACAGCCGGGCGCGGACAATGTGCGACTGAGCGGCTGGGAGAGCCAAATCCGCAAAGCGATCGCCGAGCTGCCCAAGCTGCCCGATGAGTGGCAAGTGAGTGCGGTGCGTAGTGGCGATACGATTACACTGACGGTCTTGCCAACGGCAAACGCCGGAGACGTAAGCCCGGTGCGCCCGCAGTGGTTTTTCGCAGAGGATAACTTGGTGGGCTACGATCTCCCTCAACAGATCGCGCCCGCGCCTGACGGTCGGGGCGGCTACATCCTCGCCCTGACGGTCTCGCCCGAAATGCGTGAGGAGTCGGTCGAGCGACTCACGGGCGTTTTGCTCGCGGAGGATAGTTGGCTGGCGGACTCTTCGCTGCCCGGGCTGCGGATAGATGTGCCACTAGAGAAAGCCGCTGCGGCATCGGGCTCGTTGGTCGGCATGTCGTCTTCGGTTAGCAGTGCTGGGCTCTTTGCGACTGCTGCCCTCGCCTTCCTCGGCGGGCTGATTCTCAACCTCATGCCCTGCGTGTTCCCCGTTTTAGGGATTAAGATTTTGGGCTTCGTAAACCAAGCAGGCAGCGAAAAGCGAAAGGTCGTCGCGCATGGATTGGTTTTCACGCTCGGCGTGTTGCTGTCGTTTTGGACTCTGGCCGGCGTGCTCGCGGTGTTGCGAGCGGGCGGTGAGCAGCTTGGCTGGGGCTTTCAACTTCAGTCGCCGCAGTTTGTTTTCGGGCTGGCTGTGCTCTTGCTCGTCTTCGCGATGAATTTGAGCGGTGCCTTCGAGTTTGGGCTTGGGGCCACTGGACTCGGTGCGGGGCTGCAAACGAAGAGCGGACTTAGCGGATCGTTTTTCACCGGCGTGCTCGCGACAGTCGTCGCGACACCCTGCTCAGCACCCTTTCTCGCGCCTGCCCTAGGGGCCGCACTGGCAATGCCGGTCAGCGAGTCGTTTTTGATTTTCACGGCAATCGCGATCGGGCTTTCAACGCCTTACCTCCTCCTCTCGATTTTTCCGAAAGCGGTCGGCGTGTTGCCGCGACCGGGCGCATGGATGGAGACCTTTAAGCAATTCATGGCCTTCCCGCTCTATGCGACTGTGGGCTACCTGCTCTGGGTGCTTGCCGGACAAGCGAGCGAGAACGCGCTACTGCTCATATTCTTCGGACTGGTCGTAATCGCGCTCGGGCTCTGGTGCTACGGGCGGCTCCAGGCTCCGGGCGCATCGGCAGGCCGGGCGCGCGCCGGACTCCTCGGAGGGGCAGCGTTACTCGCCTGCGGGCTTTGGCTCGGCTGGCCGCAAGCTCCCGCCCCGACCGAGGTCGTGTGGGAGCCGTGGAGCGAGGAACTCGTTGCTAAATACCAACGCGAGGGCCGCCCCATCTATCTCGACTTTACGGCGCGGTGGTGCGCGACCTGCCAAACCAACAAGAAACTGGTCTTCAGTTCGGGCGAAGTCCTCAAAACCTTCGCCGACAAAAATGTTGCCGCGCTAAAAGCCGATTGGACGAGCAAGGACCCAAAAATCACCGCCGCACTGGCGAAATACCAGAAGAGCGCGATTCCCTTTAACCTCGTCTACCTGCCCGGGGAGCCAAGCCCGCGCGAACTGCCCTCGCTGCTCACCCCAGGAATCGTGCTAGAAGCCCTAAAGCGCGGCGGACACTGACCGCTCTCTCTGAGCTTCCACTACGCGTGGAGCGCAGCCGTAGGCTGTTTTATTTGGCGGGCCGCTCGTTGGCGGCCCGTCAGACGCGGCAGCCAAGCGGCTTTGTAAAAAGGAACCCAAGTTTGGAGGCGAAGGGTTACTGGTGATTTTTCCCACATCGCCCAAACGGGTTATCACTCTACTTTCCACGCCTCTCCCTGTCGCAACGCGACAGGGAGAGTGCTTTCAAATTTGGGATTTCGCTTTCGCGCGATAGCGCGATGCGAAATCCCAAATTAAATGGAAGCGGTCACTGACCGCCGCCCCACGCGCAGGGGGAAAGGACCTCACGCGCAGTTTACGCGGTGGAGTGTACTGCTTTCTTGTTGTCCGCAGGGGTAAGCGGTGCAGCCTCCGCAGTTTTCCGTATGCCCCCGACGAAAGAAGACGCTTTCTCCCGCAAGCAATATTGGATCGCGCTCGCTACCCCGATCGTCATTGCGCTGCCTCCGCTGCTGGTGCTCTGCCTTATTTGGGGCGAAGGCTACTTGGCATTCATCTATTACTTCGCTTGGGCGGCCTTAGCCTGTTGCGCTCCCGCAGCCGCACTCAGCTACACGACCCTGCGCATGATTCAGCGTATGGGGAAAGAGGCCATGAAGTCGCGCGAGGCACTGTTAAGCGGCTTCGAGCAGGTGGAGCGGATCTTGCCGCGCAACACGATGATATCCGCCGTACTGCTCCTCCTTGGTGGGGGCTCGGCAGTCATTACGATAGCCCCGTTTATAGGTGGACGCGGCTTCTTCTACTGCGTTGGCGTTGTGATCATATTGGTGCCGATGGGGCTGTGGTCGTTGTTTCGCCACGTCTACCCGATGCTCAGGCGGCCTTTGCCGGACGGTGCAGGCCGGGTAACGGGTCGCGCAATCACACGCGAACAAGCGCCAAAAGTCTGGGAACTCGTCGAGCAAGTCAGCACTCGGGCGCGAGTCGTCATGCCCGATAACATCATTATCGGGCTTGATGCGAGTTTCTACGCGACCGAGTCGGCGCTATACTTGAGCGGCGCGACCCAGCCCGTGACCGGCCGCAGCCTCTTCCTCTCCGTGCCCTACATGGCCTTTATGAGTCGCGACGAGCTCGCCGTCGTCATCGGGCACGAGCTCGCGCACTTCACCGGTGCGGATACCGAATACACGCTCAAGTTCGCCCGCATCTACGCACGCGCCCATCAGCACTACGAGGCAATGGATCTAGACGAAAATGAAAACGACAGCAGGAAAGGCCCCCCTTGGCTAACTGCTCCAGCACGTGCGCTCGTTGCGTATTTCTTGAGCAACTTCGACCTCGCGGTGCAGCACTGGAGCCGCGACCGCGAGTTCTTGGCCGACGCTGTAGGGGCCGCCGCCGCGCCCTCCCCCGCTGCCGCCGCGATCGCACTCATGCGCACGACAACGCTCGCCCATGTAATTGAACCAGTGTTACACACGTTTGCTTACAACGGCGGGCGCAGCTCGCATCCAGGCGGGCTCCTCGCAAGCGTACTCGAGGCAGTCGCCCAAGCACCGGAACTCGACCCACTCAAGCACTTGGAGGAAAGCCAACCGCACCCGCGCGAAAGCCACCCGCCCACCCAACAACGAATCGAAGCACTCGGCGTCGCGCTCAACGCCGACCTCGTGCTCTCCGCCAGCAGTCGCGAGCCCAGCGGACTGCTGGAAGAACTCGGGCTGCGTTGAGTGCGGCCGCCGTGCCAGACACAGGCCTACGCGCGCTCCCCCGCCCTTCTCTCGCTTTTTTCAGACACACAAACAAGCACCACAAAACCCATGCCCTCCAACGAACAAGCCCCCGGCAGCCTGCTCGGCAGCCTTGAGCAAGACTACACTCAGCAAGCGCAAGCCAGTGCTGCGAAAGAAACCGCTGCGCTGCACGAAATCCTCAAGGAAACGCTCCCCGAGACGACGCCCGTCTACGCCCGCAGCATTTTCACCTCACTGCTGCTCCTGCTAGTGGGAGGACTTCTTTTGTCTATCGGACTCGGCGTCTTCCAAGTGGCCCTTCATAACGGTTCTTTCTCTTCAGGCGAAATCACAGTCGTCATAATCAGCTTGGGCCTCGGCGGGCTGATGCTCTACGGAAGCTATAAAATTATCCGGTATTGGAAGACGCCACTCTTCACGCTCTCGCTGGCCGGAGTGCAGTTTCGCGGCTGCGAAACGCTGACTCCGTGGGCACAGGTCGATAACTACCTGGTCAACGTAACGACCTACTACGGGTTTATCACCATCGCGGCGCAGGTGAGCTTCGACCTCACACCGGGCAAGCCCTTCGAGTGGCCGGCGAAAAAGCCTCACGGGCTAAAGTATAAGCCCAAGAAAAACCAAGTCTTCGCGGCCGCGGTGGGCCTATCGCCCTCGTCGAAGAAAGTCGCGAATCTTATCGGCCAATACCGCGCCCAATCCTACGCACTAGACCGCCTCGCCGAGCTAGGGCAGGCTTAAGCTGCCTTCCCGTTCGGGCGCTGATCGGAAAGGCCCAGTCGCCCCAGAACCAAACGCGGCGTTGCGCCGCGCAGCGGCTCGCGGTTGAAACGGAAACAGGCCCTCGCGCACTGGTCGCCAACAAGTGCGCCGCGAGATTGAAGGGCTCACCCCTTCACCGAGCCGACGCGAGCCGCTCGCTAGTAAAACGCATCTAGATACCAAAACGCCCGCACGGGAAATCCCGTGCGGGCGTTTTATTTTAAAAAGGGGAAAAGTTTCCGCTGGGAGGAAAGCGCGTGTTAGGCAGAGACGTGGCCGGAGACCAGCTTGGTCATCTCGAACATGGTGACCTTGGCCTTACCATTGAAGACGGCCTTCAGCTTGTCGTCGGCGATAATCTCGGTTTTGGCCTTCGGGTTTTGGAGCCCGTTCTTCTTAATGTAATCCCAGAGCTTCTTGGTGAGCTCTGTGCGGGGAAGCGGAGCAGAGCCGACAACAGCGGCGAGCGCTGCGTCTGGAGTGACGGGCTTCATGAAAGCGGCGTTAGCTTTACGGGCGGGTGCAGGTGCAGTTTTTTTTGCCATAGGAATTTTTAGTTAGGGTGCGCTTTCCTCTGAAAGCAACGCCTTATCTAGGCGCAGCCTTCCGCGCTTGCCTAGGAAAATCTGGGGGGCAGTGCCCCTTCTATTTTGGCGAGCGAGCGTTGGTGGCTCGCCTCAGTGAAGAACTCCGACCCTGCGGTCGGAGCTTCTCCTCCACAAGCTAGGGGAGCCTTCGGCTCCATATGACGATGGCCTCGCTTGACCTCGCCGTGAACGGCGAGGTGCGCGCTTTGGTTCGTGGTCGCTGCCCCTTAGTCCCCCGCCGTTTGGACGAACTGGGAGTAGAGCTCGTTGTAGCGGCCACCGAGCGCGACGAGTTCTTCGTGCCGGCCGCGCTCGACGATGCGGCCTTGGTCGAGGACGAGCACTTGATCGGCGTGGCGGATCGTGCTGAGCCGGTGCGCCACGATAAAGCTGGTGCGTCCGCGCAGAAGCTCGACGAGGGCGGTTTGCAGCCGTGCCTCCGTCATCGCATCGATGGAGCTGGTCGCCTCATCAAGGATAACGATGCGCGGGTCAGCGAGCAGCGCACGAGTGAAGCAGATGAGTTGCCGCTGGCCAACGGATAGGCCGCTTCCGCGCTCGCCGACTTCGGTTAAAAGTCCGTCAGGCAAGGCCTCAAAGATGTCTAGGCAGTCGAGCCGGCGAGCGGCTTCGCGCACTTCGTCATCGCTCGCCTCGGGGCGACTCATGCGGATGTTTTCCAATACCGTGCCGGTAAAGAGGAAGTTCTGCTGCTGGACGATGCCCATTTGCTGGTGCAGCGAGTGGCTCGTGATCGTGCGGACTTCGTGCGCGTCGACAAAGACCTCGCCCGCCGTGGGCAGGTAGAACTTGGCAACGAGGCCGATGATCGAGCTTTTGCCGCTACCGGTGTGACCGACGAGGCCGATAGTTTGGCCGGGCTCAGCGGTAAAGTTGATGTCGTGGAGCACCGGTTTCTGCGGATCGTAGCCAAAGGTGACGTTGCGAAACTCGACGCGCGCGCCTCGGGTAATCGCCGCACCCTGCCCGCGCGGGTCGGGTAAGGGCTGCGCATCTGGCGCATCTTCCCAGTCGGGCTTGTGGTCGATCAGCCAGAAGACGCGCTCGGCTCCGGCCATCGCAACGAGGGCGTTGTTGTATTGGGCTCCGAGGGTGGCGAGCGGCGAGAAGAAGAGGTTAGCGAGGAAGAAAAACTGGATGAGGTCGGCGATCGTCATCAAGTCGTGAAAGGTGCGCCAGCCACCGACCATGAGCAGAATCGCGATGAAGAACTGGCTGTTGAGCTCCAGCATCGGGATGAGAATCGCCGAGGTGCGAGCGAGGGCCAAGTTGAAGCGCGAATGGGTGTTGAGCAGATTGCGGAAGAGGCCGGCATTGGTTTCCTGGCGGACGAAGCCTTGGGTCACCCGAATCCCGTTGACCGATTCGGCGAGCGTCGCAGTCACGCGGCTAAAGCTCTCGCTCGCGGCGCGCGACTCGCTACTCAGCCGCATGCGGAAGTGCCGGTTCACGCCCCAGAGGATCGGTGCCATGCCCACCACAACGAGGAAAAGCACGAAGTCGCAAAACGCCATAATGATGGCGGCGACGATAAGCTGGCCACCTTGCGTGATAGTGACGAAGAGCACATCTTGGATTCCCACGCGCAGCGACTCGACGTCGCTCGTCACCCGCCCGAGGACGCGGCCCAGCTTCACGCGATGGAAAAAGCCCATCGGCTGGCGTTGCACTTTCTCAAAAATCTCGGTGCGCAAGCCGCTAACGACCGACTCGCCGACTTCGAGCGCGAAGCGCATGCGGAAGTGAAAAATCCCGTCCGTACTGAGTGCGAGCACGAGGTAGCCGAGCAAGGCCCAAAGCAGCATCTGCGTATCGTGTCCGGCGATCGGGCCCGAGATGATGAGGCTGACTGCCCAAGTAATCATGGGCAATTGCACGGAGCGCGTGAGCGTGAGCGCTACGAGCCAAGCGACCTTGCCCTTAACCGGTTTCGCATAGCCAAAAAGTCGCCGAATCAAGCCCCACTCCAGCGGCTTAAACTGCACCTCGTTTTCGTGGTCAGTATCGTTGAGCGTAAGGGCTTCTTTCGCGGGCGGTGGCGGCGTTTGCGCGCTTTCCGCCACTTTGGTTTTCGCAGTGCTCATACCAATCCCCTCCCCTCTGCCTCTTCGTGCAAAGCGGCGCCGTCGATTAGTTGGAGTTGGGCGACGCGACGGTAAGCCCCGGGTTGGCGCATCAACTCGGCGTGCGTGCCGCGCTGCACGATGCGCCCCTCCTCCATCACGATAATGAAATCCGCGCGACGCAGCGTGCTCAACCGGTGCGCAACAATGAACGTCGTGCGCCCTGCAATCGCCCGGTCGAGTGCCTCAAAAATCTCGTGCTCGGTCTCGCTATCGATCGCGGCAGTCGGGTCGTCGAGAAGCAAGATTGACGGCTCGAGGAGGACGGCCCGCGCGATTGCCAAGCGCTGGCGTTGCCCGCCGGAGAGGCCACTGCCGCTCTCGCCGAGGACCGTGTCGTAGCCTTGAGGCAGGGCCATGATGAAGTCGTGCGCAGCAGCGATTTTGGCGGCTTTCTCGATTTGCGCGCTCGTCGCATCCGGACAGCCAAAGGCGATGTTCGCGGCGACAGTGTTGGAAAACAAAAAGCTCTCTTGAAAAACGAGCCCGATGTTGCGCCGCAAGTCGTCGAGATGCAGGTCGCGCGCGTCGAGTCCATCGATGAGGAGCCGTCCCGAGACTGGGTCGAAAAAGCGCGGGATGAGGCTCATCAGCACGCTCTTACCCGCGCCAGTGGGGCCGAGGATCGCGACACATTGGCCAGGGGCGACTTCGAGGTCGATATCGCGCAGCACCGGCGTGATGCCTGTGTAGGCAAAACTCACCCGCTCGAAGCACACCGCGCCGCGCAGCCGTCCGCAGCGCACGGCATCGGGCGCGCTTTGCACCTCGACAGGTGAGTCCAAGATTTCGAACACACGGCGTGCACCAATAAGGGATTGCTGCACGCTGTTTACGAGCGTCGCCACGCTGTTCACTTGGCCGGAAAATTGCTCAAGCAGTCCGGCAAAAACGATTAGCCCCGTGCCGAGTGGGAGTTGCCCATCGATCACGAGCCAGCCGCCGTAGCCGAGGAGGACGACCATGTTGATCCGCGTCAGTGCGCCCACGGCAGGAGAGAAGAGGCTCACCTTCCAAAAAATCCCGCGCTGCTGCTCGTAGACGGCGCGGTTAGCGCGGCCGAAACGCTCGCGATCCTCAGCCTCACGTCCGAAGCCCTTGGTCACTCCTATCCCTTGGATGCTCTCGGAAAAACTCTGGATCATGCGCTCGAAGAGCGTGCGATTGAGCCGATACTCGGGCTCGATTTTTTTTGAAAACCAAGTGGAGAGCCACGCGAGCAGCGGCGTCGTCGCCAGACAGGCCAGCGTAAGCCCCACGTGCAGATGCACCATGTAGGCCACGTAAACCGTGAGCGAGATCACCATGATCACGCTCTGCATCAGCACCTGATCGACAAACATCCGCACCGCCTGCACGTCGCCCGTGACGCGCGTGATGATCGAGCCTGTGTTGTTTGCGTCGAAAAACCGGAAGGATAGCCGCTGGAGCTTATCGTAAACCTCAGCGCGCAAATCGACGACGAGCTTTTGTTGCACGAGCCTGTTGATAGAGACCGCGTAAAGGAAGTTTAGGACGGCGCGGGCAAGCGCGAGCAGCAAAACCCCACACGCGAGCGCAGCGAGCACATACAGCGGCGGCCATGCTGCCGGTGGCACAAGTCCGAACACCGTCGCATCAAAAGAAACGCCCTCCACATGCGAGCGGATGTAGTCGATCCCCAGCCCCGTGAACGAAAGCCCCGCAATCCCGATCGTGAGCAAGACCAGTTGCAAAAAAAGCACCCGCACACAGTGCAAGCGGTAAGCCCAAGCCAAACCGAAGAGCCGCCGAATGAGCGCGCTGTTTTTGAGCGGAGGAGCGGCGTTGCTTGGGGCGGGCTCAGCCATGATTGGGGACGGAAAATAGTGTCCGCTGTGGGCACTGCACGGTTTTTTTAGGCAAAAGTGATGATGCACAAAACCACCCGGCAGGACGCAGCAAGCTCACAACACTTGCTCGCGCTACAGGAGCGTGCCGCGCAGAACGACAAAGGCCACGCTGAAGTAAATCACGAGTCCCGTCACATCGACCATCGTCGCCACGAAGGGCGCACTCGATGTGGCTGGGTCGAGCCCGATGCGTTTGAGCAGCAGCGGGAACATCGACCCCACGAGCGACCCCCAAAGGACAATGCCCGAAAGCGCGACGCCGAGCGTCACCCCGATCAGCATCGTGTGCTCGCCGTAAATCCCGGGTGAGGCGAGCTCCCAGAGTGCGACTCGGCAAAACCCAATCGTTCCCAAAATCACGCCCAGGGATGCGCCTACGAACAATTCGCGATACATCACCCGCCACCATTCGCGCAGCGTAAACTCACCCAGCGCGAGCGCGCGGATAATGAGTGTCGCCGCCTGCGAGCCGGCATTTCCACCTGCGCTGATAACAAGCGGGATAAACAGCGCGAGGACGACCGCACGGGAAAGCTCTTCCTCGAAGTAGCCCATCGCCGTCGCCGTAAACATCTCGCCGACTAAGAGCAGCGCGAGCCAGGGCGCGCGCTTACGCAGCATCTGCACATAAGGAGTGGTCGTGTAGGGCTCGTCGAAGGCGGCACTACCGCCGAGCTTTTGGATGTCCTCGGTGGCCTCTTCTTCGGCGACGTCGAGCATGTCGTCGACCGTGACGATGCCCATGAGTTTTCTCCCCTCACCCACCACAGGAAGGGCTACGCGGTCGTATTTGCGAAAGACTTCAAGTGCGGTCTCGCGGTCATCGTAGGGCGAGAGCGCGGAGAAATTACCATCCATCAAATCACGCACGGACTGGTCGGACGTGCAGAGAAGGAAGCGCCGCACGCGCACGTCGTCGATAAGCCGCCCGTGCTCATCGACCACGTAAACGACGTTGAGCGTCTCGCGGTCGTAGCCGTGCGTGCGAATGTAGTCGAGCGCCTCGGAAACGCTCCACTCGGGCCGCACCGCCACGTAGTCGAGCGTCATCATTCGGCCCACACTGTGCTCGGGATAGGCGAGTAGGGCCTTGGCGATTTCGCGCTCGTCAGGCGTGAGCAGGGAGAGCAGCTGCATCGCATGCTCCAGCGGCAGGTCGTCGAGAAAGGCCGTGCGGTCGTCAGGCGGCAGCGCATTGAGCAGGGCCGCGCTCTGCTCGGGCGTCATCAGTTTGAGCAAATGCCGCTGCGACTCGTGCTCCAAATAAGGAAAAGTGGCCGCCGCGAGATCGCGCGAGGTCGTGCGGAAAAGTTGCGCAAGCAGCTCTACGGGCAAGTCGCCGATGATTGGGGCGAGGTCGACGGGCAACCAAGGTTTGAGCGTCGCGCGCAGGCCCGCCGTGTCGTGTGCGCGCAGCAGCGCGATTAACTGGTTTCTTAGCTCGGCAGTGTTTCCAGAACCTGACATTGGGAGCGACGCTGCCAAACGAAAACCCGTTTTGGCGAGTCCTCAAAACCTACGCCAAAAATAAAACGCTCGAAGGCAGAATCCGCACACCCACACTGGCCGCACTCATGCCTGTGATGCCTAGCACTGCCGTCGAATCGGCCATTCCTTTTTTCGCAATCGTGGATCCTCTCCCCGCCCTACCTTGGTGGGCTTGGGGCGGATTTTTCCTGTTTATCTCAGCGATGCTGGCAATCGACCTCGGGGTTTTTCAGCGCAAGGCACACGAGGTAAAAATGAAGGAGGCACTCGGCTGGTGCGCGGTGTGGGTGACGCTGGCACTGGCGTTTAACGGCCTAATCTGGTGGTGGCGCGGTGCAGCCGCCGCGCAGGAGTTTCTGGCGGCTTACCTCATCGAGCTCTCGCTGAGCATAGACAACGTGTTCGTGTTCATCCTCGTCTTTACCTCCTTCAAGGTTGCGACGCGTTACCAACACCGCGTGCTCTTCTGGGGGATCGTCGGAGCCGTCGTCATGCGCGCGGTGTTTATCTTGGTCGGCGTGAGTATCATCGCGCGCTTCCACTGGGTGCTCTACCTCTTCGGAGCCTTCCTCATTTATACGGGCATCAAAATGGCCCTACCCAGCAAGGCCGAGGCCGACGTCAACCCCGAGCACAGTTTTACGGTAAAACTCTTTCGCCGCTTCTTTCCGATCAGCGACAAGCCACACGACGGGCAGTTTTTCATAAAAGAGAAACGCAGTGAAGAGGCGGGTGGCAGCCGCAAGCTGCGACGCGTAGCGACCTCGCTCTTTGTTGTCCTGATCGTTATCGAAACGAGCGACCTCGTTTTCGCACTCGATTCGCTCCCGGCAGTCTTAGCGATTACGCGCGACGGCTTCATCGCGCTCACCTCCAATGTTTTTGCTATCTTGGGTCTGCGCTCGCTCTACTTTGCGCTAAACGGCATCATGGAGCTGTTCCGTTACCTAAAAGTCGGACTCGCCCTCGTGCTGTGCTTCATCGGCGTAAAAATGCTTATAGAGATGGCTGATATTCATATCGGGATCGGTGCCTCGCTCACCGTAATCGCCAGCGTCCTCGGCACGGCAATTGTCGCTTCGCTACTGATACCGGAGCGGAAGCCGTAACCTCGGACTGAAACGCACGAAGCAAGGCGGCCCGCCGATGCCGCTATGTCCTCACGCATCGCTAATTCGTTTTCACGGATCGATGCGTCCGGCGACACCTTGCCTCACGACAGCTTTCACAATTTTCCTAGGCGGCGCGCACACCTTCCTCTAGGACTCCCGACCATCATGTTATACGCCCTCGTGATGACCGCCCTCACGGTCGCTTATCGCTTAGTCGCCGCCACCGCGCTCGAAATCCCCAACTTTTCACCCGTCATGGCACTGGCCTTCTGCGGTGCGATCTACCTTCGCGAAAAGTGGCTTTGGGCCGTCCCCTTCGTCGCCCTCATCCTTTCGGATCTCTGGCTCAACCACTACTACTTGGCCCAGTACGACTACGGCTGGGCGCTCAAGGAACTACTGCTGCGCTACGGCTGCTACGGTGCCGCACTTGGCTTGGGCTGGCTCGTCTCGCGCCGCAAATCTTGGAGTGCCATCTTCGGCGGGGCACTCGCGGCCTCCTTCGTTTTCTACCTCGTCACCAACACTGCGGCTTGGGCAGTCGACAAAACCTATGCCCAAACTCTCGCAGGCTGGTGGCAAGCCATGACCATCGGACATCCTGAATATCCGAGCACGATTTTCTTCTTCAAAAACTCACTCATCAGCGACCTGAGCTTCACTACGCTCTTTGCCGTCGTGATGGAGTACGCCGCACTGCGCGCGGGGAAACCCAGCCTCCTCACTCCGGCGAACCCCCACCCGCCAAAGCTGCATTACGCGCACTAGAATCCAGCTCGAAACGGGCCCCACTCAGCTCAATCCTCACGCGACTCTACCGGAGGCCGTGCCAGTCTCTGCGGCAATTTGGGCATTGGATTTTATCCAATCAATTCATCTTTTTTTGATAACAAGAGTCGTTAAGAAAAATATCAGATCTCCCAGCACGGTAATGGCGCGCCCCAGCACCACCGCCAATAGTAAATCCGCCTCTGAAACCAAGTCTTTCAGTAAGAAAAGCAGTACGAATTCTCGTACTCCTACTCCCGCAGGCGCCCCCGGTATCACAAAGCCAGCCAACCACGCAATCACATAGGCACCGCATAGAGCGGGGAACAGCGACACACTATAGGACTGAGGCGAGACAAGCTCCAAGAGAATAACGAAAATCACTCCAGAAATCGCCAAAAAACTACACTGATCCAAGAGTGCATTACTCACAGTCGTGGTAAATAATCTGCGCACGACAAACCATGCACACAGCAGTGCAGCGGTAAATACTGTCAGCGACAGCCAGGCAGAAACTAACTCAAAAACTAAAGGAGCAACAATGGGTGTAAATAGTGCCCCCGCCACCAAGAGGCCACCAAGCTCCCATAGCACAGACTTGGCCAAGGGCTTAGGTAGGAGGCCTATGGCCATTCCCAGTGCTTGTCGCCCCGCTAGGTGAACAATATTCCCCGGCACGTATTTTGCCAGTTGAGAAAGCCCAAACAACCGAATCGCCTGAGCAACTGATATCTGACTATCAAAGTAGAGGAGCAGTTTGCGCCATGCGACTGCAAGAAACAAATTGGCAGCCCCGTAGACGACAGAGAGGAAAAAAATCAAAGACCAAACCCGCGGGGTGAATTGGCTAAAATCCAGTTCTTCAACATACGAGTGCAAGCGTAGGGCTACAAAGACGATGCCAAGCACCCCCAAGCTGCCTCCAAAAAGATAGAGCGCTTTTCGCCAATTTGGACTCATCTAAATAAAAGCCTCATCGACGTACTCGGCAAAGAAGCATCGTCCAGGGAAGAGGTTTTTTAATCTCTACAATATCAAAATAGTTGCTTACTAGCCGAACGAAGGCGCGTGACGACCAATGATTGAGGTGCCCGGGGGTATTGCCCAACTGGCCCCAATACTTCCCGCGGGCCATATTGAGCACCCGCCAAATCGGTTCTCTGGGGACGCTCACAATCACATAGTTGCTTGCGGCTCGCTGGAGCGCAGCAAGGGCTGCTTCAGGATCCTCTACATGCTCCAGCACTTCACAACACACGAGAAGATCGGCACTATCGCGCCCTTCCTCTAAATCGTAAACACTGCGAACAAAAAAAGTATCCTCGGGAAAATTCGCAGCTTTCGAGTTTTCTCGGGCTAGCTCGATTACCTTTTCAGAAAAATCGCTCCCACGGGCAGCAATCCCTTGGCTATTCCACAGCCTTACCCAGTAGCCTTCGCCACAGCCAGCCTCGTGGATACTACGTGGTTTAGCGTGGGCAACCAAAGAGGACAAGGCATCCGAAAACCCTGTCATGATTCGGCGTACGATCGGGTTTTTGGAGCCGTACTTGTCATAGGTATTTCCAATAACAACCCCGTCCTCTACCATTCCTTTCGCAATTCTCATGACTTAATATTTTCTTTTGAATGTTTAGATTGAGCACTCGTAGAACCGCCCTCTGTGGTTTCTATCTTTGATTTTGAGTAAAAACGCACCTCTTCCAAAAGTTTTCGATTTGCAGCGAGGAGGTCGGCGAGTAAGGCGACTAAGAAGGTTTGGAAACCTGAAACCAGAAGCACCGAAGCGAGGATAAGCATTTGAATATGCCCACCGCCCTCTCCCCTCAAGTAATGACTCAAGAACCAAAGCCCAATCAGCACACCCGCTCCGAACACTGTAAAACCGATAGCCCCAAAAAATCGGACGGGCCGATAGATAATAAAAATCCGAATAATCGTGCCTATGCTTCGCCTAATATAAGACGGGATGCTTTTGACTAATCGGGAGGGCCGCAGATCACCATTTACGCGAATCGGCACCGAGGTAATCGCCATGTTTTTCTGCCCGGCCTGTATAATCGTTTCCAGCGTGTAGGTGTAATCATTAAACACCATTAAGTTTTGCGCGGCGACTCGACTCATCGCGCGAAACCCACTCGGCGCATCGGGAATGTCCGTCTTACTCGCCATGCGCACGACCCAACTCCCAAACTTCTGGAGCATTTTCTTTGCTGGGGAAAAGTGTGCGATTGTCTTTATCGGGCGCGCCCCCACGACGATATCTGCGCGCCGCTCCAAAATCGGGGCCGTCAGCGCGGGAATATCCTCCGCGTTGTATTGATTATCGGCATCGGTGTTAACGATGACGTCCGCCCCAAGTCGGAGACAGGCATCTAGCCCGGTCATAAACCCGCGCGCGAGGCCGTGATTGCGCGTATGCCGCACGATGTGATCAACTCCATTTTCGCGCGCAATCTGCACCGTGTTGTCCTCGCTACCATCATCGATAATCAACCACTCCACGCTATTAAAACCGGGCACCTGACGCGGCAAAGCGGCAAGCGTAACGGCCAGTGTTTCGGCTTCGTTAAAACAGGGGATTTGGATAATGAGCTTCATCTGGGGCAACACACTCCGCACAATACGAGATACCCCGCTTCAACTCGCGCCTCTGTGAGACACTAAGGACACTGCTGTTTTTTGGGGGGACATTTTGGGAAGCAATGTCTCTAAGTAAGCGGTTACAACCAAATTAATGCACTTGCTGGACCTCACCCACACCGCGCACACCCGAGTGCAAACGGGCATCCAAGTCGTTTGCCGCGCACTCTATGCCGAGCTTGCCAAACGCGACGCCGCACGCCCCATCACTTGGGATCGCTACGCCAAGGAGTGGCGTGAACTTCAAGCCTGGGAGCAGGCAAACCTCGATTTACACGCGAAGCGGGACGACGAGCGCAGCCCCTCCACTAGTAACACGCCCACAGTCACTCAAAAAAAGGCTCACGCTAAGCGCAGTGCGCAGTGGCCGCTAAGTGCGCGGGTAAATGGCCGCCTGCGGCGGCTATGCAGAGCCTTGGGCGCTCCCTGTGCCGACTCACTCGCCACTCACGCCGGCGCAACTGCCAGCAAACATAACTCAGCTAGTGGCCTAATTATCCCCGAGCTCTTTGCTCCGAGTCTCGCACGCTATCATGCGCAGCTCCGAGTCCAGGGCCCGCGGGTAGCGATTTTTCACGATGCGATTCCCCTAAAATATCCCGAGCTAAGCCCCGCCAAAACTGTCGCCTTCTACCCGGGCTACTTGCACTCGCTCCTCCAGTTCGACGGCATCGCGGCAAACTCCGAAGACTCTGCGCAAACGCTGCGCGACTACTTTCGCTGGCTCGCGCCAGCGCGCACACCTCAAGTCACCGCTATCCCACTCGGTGTTAACCTGCCGGCCACGATTCCGCCGCCACTCACGTTTGACGCTTCGGCCCCTTCTTCCGAACTGCCTACAATTCTCTCAATCGGCAGCATCGAAGGACGCAAAAACCATCTCTCGCTTCTCGACGCGGCGGAGTCGCTCTGGGCCCGAGGTCGCCGCTTTACGCTCTACATCATCGGGCTCGCCCAAGCAGAGACTGGCCGCGCGGCACTCGAAAAAATCCGCGCCCTCCAAGCCGCCGGTCGCCCGCTGCGCTACCCGGGACACGCCGACCTCGCCACAGTCGAAGCCGCCTACGCCGAGTGCCGCTTCACGGTCTATCCCTCAATTATTGAAGGCTTTGGCCTGCCCGTTATCGAGAGTCTCGCACGCGGACGGCCCTGCATTTGCTCGGGTAAAGGCGCACTCGGCGAAGTCGCCGCAGGGGGCGGTACGCTTACACTCGACGAAATGACCTCACCCGCAATCGCCACCGCAATCGATACGCTGCTCCAAAACCCCGACACGCTCTCCCAGCTCGCTACCGAAGCCCGCGCTCGCCGCTTCCGCACTTGGGCCGAGTACACCGACTCGCTCCTGGACTGGATGAGCACGCTTTAAGCCACACAAAGAACTTCACGGCCGACCTCTCTTTAAAACACACTCGAAACACACCGCAACGCGCACTTAGCCTCTTCCTCTTTTTCTCCGATGGCTCTGCCCTTCTTTACCAAGCCCAAGCACACCAAGCCGCTCCTCAATCGCTGTCGCGACGACCTCGCCACGAAGATGCGGCTCAAGTACGACCCCTATTACCACGTCATTCAGGCACAGCAGGGCAGCCGCATCCAGCTCGGCGGGCGCGACATGATCATGCTCGCGAGTAACGACTACCTAGGCCTCTCCTTTCACCCCAAAGTCGTCGAGGCGGGACAAACCGCACTGCGCAAATGGGGCGCCAGCCCCACCGGTGCCCGCTCTGCCAACGGCTCGCGCGCTTACCACATCGAGCTCGAAGAAAAGCTCGCCGCGTTCCTCGGTCGCGAAGCCTGCCATGTGCACAGCAGCGGCTACCTCTCGTGTGTCGCTGCGACCGCCAGTTTTGCCCAGAAAGGCGACCTCATCTTCGGCGATAAAAACCTCCACTCCAGCCTCTGGGATGGCATCCGACTCTCGATGGCGACAGTCGAACGCTTCGCGCATAACAACCCGGACGACCTGCGCGAAGCCCTCGAAGCGTCCTCACCCGCTGCGACTAAGATGCTCGTCCTCGAAGGCGTTTACTCGATGGAAGGCCACATCTGCCGCTTGCCCGAGCTTGCGCAACTCGGCGAAGCGCACCGCTGCTTCACCGTCCTCGACGACGCACACGGGCTCGGCGTTCTCGGCGAAGGGGGGCGCGGCACCGCCGCTCATTTCGGGCTCGGCGACCAAGTCGACATCCTCTGCGGCAGCCTCTCTAAATCGCTCGGCAGCACCGGCGGCTTCGTCGCCGCTTCGCGCGAAGTCATCGAGTACCTGCGCACCAACTCGAAACAAACCATCTTCAGTGCTGCGCTCAGCCCCGCTCAAACCGCCATCGCCAGCGCCGCGCTCGACGTCCTCCAAAACGAGCCCGAGCACCGCGAACGCCTCTGGGCAAACACCCGCCGCTACCGCGATATGCTCCACTCGCTCGGCCTCGACACCTGGGGCAGCGAGACCCCCGCTATCCCCATCGTCCTCGGCTCGAAAGAGCGCGCCTACCCGTTTTGGCAAGCGCTGCGCGAGAAAGGCATTTTTACCATCATGTCGATCGCACCCGCTGTGCCCGCAGGGAAAGACCTCATCCGCACCGCCATTTCCGCGCTGCACAGCGACGAGCAACTCGACCAAATCGGCGAAGCGATGGCCTACGCGGTTAAGAAAGTCGGCCTCTGAGCCCGCCGCCGCCTTTCTATAAGTGTAGGTAGCCTAGAGCCTGCTTGGCCGTATCCGCCCAAGTCGGCAGCGGCCGCGCCGCCACCTCGCTGCGCAGTCTTTCCCAAAGCACGCTGCCGCTCTGCGTGACTTCTCGGAGTGCCCGCGCCCACGCCTCGCCATCATTTGGCGGCAAAAGCAGCACGCCGCCATCGGTCGCGTTTTCGCGAATCGCAGGGATATCGCTGCACAAACAAGGTACGCCCCGCCACAGAGACTCTAGCACTGGCAACCCACAGCCCTCCGCAATCGTTGGAAACACGTTCACAGTCGCTCGCTCGTAGAGCCCGGCAAGTCCCTCATCGCTCAAGTGCTTGTGGTAACGAACTCGACTGCGACCGCGCGCCACGCGCTTCATCTGCTCAATAATCGGCTTCCCAAAATGCGGATTCACCCGCCCGACAACGTGAAGCTCAAACTCCGCGCCCTCGGCCCATAAAGGCGCGCACACATCGAGTAGGAAACGCTGATTTTTGCGCGGCTCGATAATCCCCACACAGAGGAGGAGCGCAGGCCCCTCGGCCCGTTCCGGCTTCGGCAGGGCGCGCGGCGACGCCGCAAAGTTAGAGCCGAGCTGAATCGCCTCAACTCGCGGCACGCGCGAAAGCCCCATCCACGCCCAGTAGTCGAGTAGCTCGCGCCGACTCGCCTCGGAAATCGCCAACACGAGGTCGAAGCTCGCCAGCATCTTCATGTAAGCCGGATGCCGCGCGACGCTCGCAGGCCAAGTAATGTGCGGCTGTTTTAGGGGAATCGCGTCGTAAAAAATCGCGGCCATTCGGCAGGGGCGATTTGCCAAAATTTCAGCAAACTCGGGCCGCTCGCTTGGTCCAAAAACCTCGGCAGTCAGAAACCAGTCTTCCGCTCTCGCTCGCGGCACCCACTCCAAGCCCTGCGTCGGCGTAGCGGCCTCGCCAAGCTCTTCGAGTAACTTGTGGGCGACCCGTTGCAGGCCCGAACGATGGGTGGCCTTGGCCGACTTTGTGCAGTCGTACCAAATCGTTCCTAATCGTGTAGTCCCTTTATTCATACGTGAATCGCCCCTTCAAAGTGTGTGAAAAGCTTTTCCGCATTTTTATGCGCATTGAAGTTTTCCTCGACCCAGCGGCGCGCGTTGGCGCGGAGTGACTCGGCCAGAGCATCGTCGCTACGCAGACGATTAAGCGCAGCAAGCCAGCTCTCGGTATCGCGCACGGCGGCGACCAGCCCCGTCTCACCGTCTTTGATCGCCTCGGTCGTCGCCGCGGCTAGCGAAGAGACAACCAGCGTGCCGACAGACATCGCCTCGGGAATCACATTGGGGAGTCCGTCGCGGTCGCCACTCGGTGCAACCATCCCTGTGTGCAGAAGGACATCCGCCCACTCTAGGTATTTCCAAACTAGCGCGTGCTCCAAGTGGCCGGTGAAATCCACAGCATCGGCGATCCCGAGTTGCGCGGCCAACCGCTCCAACTCCTCGCCCAATGGGCCCTCGCCGATAATCCGTGCCTGAAACGCAATCCCCGCCGCGCGCAGTGCCGCATAAACTTGGAGCTGGTGGCGCAGTCCCTTTTTCTCCACGAGCCGAGCCACACAAACCAGTCGCAAAGGCGTACGCTCTGCGCGTAGCGGCTTAAATTGCGGCATAGCATCGAGACCGCGCCGAATGCAGATGACCTTGGCCGCATCCACACCGCGCCGAATCAATTCGCGCTGCCCCATCTCCGTAGAAGTGTGAACGAAGTGCGCGTGCGCCAGCTTTTCGACGAGCCACCAATCCCCGCCGTGCTCGTAAATGTCGTACGCGTGCGCTGCCGCGCTATAACGCGGCCCACCCAGCCGCCAAATCAACCAAGCCGCCGTAGCAGGCGCCCCACCCCACGGCGCATGAACGAGCGCAGGCGGGTTTTTCCTAAAACTGCGTGCATGCAAACAGGCAAAACCGGCGCCCAGCATGTTTTCCCAAAAGTTGATCCACGAAGGTGCGAGCCGTGTAAACAGCCCGCGCACTACCTCCCACAACACCCGAGGGCAGCGCACAGCCTCGTAAGGAATCATCCACAGAAGCATGAGCAGCTTCCACTTGGGAAAATGCTCAACCGGCACACCGAGGAAGTCCCCGCCCCCGCCCCAAAGCGAGTACAAGCGCAAGCGTGCCCCACGCGCCAACATCGCCGTCACCTCGCGCTGGAGAAAGGTCTCCGTCGGCTTCGGAAAAGTTGTAAAGAGGTACGCGATAGTGGGTTCTTCAGAGCTCAAGCAAGGGCGACGCTAAGCGCAGAAAGGCGCGGCACACAAGACTCGGGCTCCCTTTAGAGCCAGAGCGACGAGCGAGCAGCACGACGGCACAACGCACAGAGCCGCCACGCGCAATGCGGGGCCGCGAAATTAAGCCCTGTGCTTAACGCACGTCTTTGGCGCCCGGCAGCGTCAGGGGCTGGCCGTTGTCCTTGGGCGAGATTTTTAGGATGAAAGGGGCCGCAGCTTTGGCCCACTCGGCAGGGGGCGGATACTCGCCCGCACCTTCGCCCCAGCAGCTGCGGAGCATTTCGGTGTCAATGATGCCCGGGTCGAGCGTTACCGCAGCCATGCCTTCGGGAAGCTCTGCGGCCATCGCGCGAGTCAGGCCCTCAATTGCCCATTTGGTCGCACAGTAGGGCGCAACGCCTGCTGCGACAGTGCGGCCCCAGCCCGAGCTGAAGGCTACAATCACACCGCTCTTTCGCTCGACCATCGGAGGGACGAAGTGGCGAATGACGTTGGCGACACCGCGCACGTTGCCGTCGAGCAATCGCGTAAACGCTTCGTCGCTCTGCGCCCAAAGCGGCGCGCTGCGACACATGCCGCCCGCGTTGTTAATCAACAGGTCGGGTGCGCCGTGGCTGCCAAGGACATCCGCCGCCCAAAGCGCGACTTTGTTTTCGAGCGCAATATCAACGACCGCAAAATGATGATCGGGATACGCCATGCGCAGCTCAAAGATCTCCGCGCCCGAACGCCCACAGCCAAAGACCGTGTGCCCCGCCGCAATGTAAAACTCGGTCAACGCCCGGCCCAGCCCACGACTCACGCCTGTAATGAGGATCTTCATACAATTAAGGGTAGCTTGGAGTAAGAAAGGACGGCTCGGCAGCTAGGCCGGCCCTGGTGCCCCTAGGGGAGCCCGCAAAATGAAAGGCTCGGCGAGCCGCAGCTACTTCCGCGTTTGCATCACGACTTTGTTTAGACCGAGGCGGCGGCAGCTGTCCCACACTTGGGTCACTGCGCCGAAGTGGCTGGTCTCGTCGGCGCGCACGAGGATGGGCGTCTCGCGGTTGATTTGCTTCACTTCTTGGAGCAAGCCTTCGAGCGCCTCGAGGCTGGTCGGACGTCCGTTGTAGGAGATGTTGCCCTCCTTATCGATGCCGATCTCGACCCGCCCTTCGAACTGGTTGGTGCCGGAGGTCTGCACCCGCGGGACGGTGATGTTGAGCGTCGTCGCCGACTTAAACTGCATCGTCACAAAGGCGAAGAAAACAAGCATCACGAGCACGTCGATTAACGGCACGAGGTTCATCTCGGGCCGAGCGCGGCGTTTCGTGTAGAGCGACGAGTTCATTTAGGCAGAGCGCGAGGCAGTCGCCGCGACCGGGGAAGAAAGGGGCGTCGTCGTCGCCGCCTTACCATTTTTTAGGATGCGCTCGAGAAGCACATCGAGTTGTGCGGCGTAGTTTTCAACGCGTCGCTGAAGCCAGCCACCGCCCACAAGTGCGGGAATCGCTATGACGAGTCCGATCACTGTCGCCGAGAGCGCAAGCGCAACCCCCGAAGTAAATGCCACCGGATCGGGCAACCCCGTCTCGGGTGAGATTTGTGAAAACACGCGCAAGAGCCCCGTGACCGTGCCGGTGAGGCCAATCAGCGGAGCCGCCGCGTAGATGACGTCGAGGTAAGGAATCCCACGCTCCATCCGGTTAATCTCCAGTCGCGCAAAAGCGCGAACTGCGCCTTCGTCTTCGCGGTGCGCTTCGGCGAACTCGACAATTCGCGCCAGCACGGTGTGCCGCCCACCCGTGAGCGGGCGATTGGCGATGACGGCCTCGACGAGGTCTTGCGGCATGACTGCTGCGCGCCGCAGCGCAAACCCGCGCTCACAGAGGATGTAGACGGCCACTGCCGAGCACAGCCCCAGCGGATAAATCAGGAGGCCCGCGCCCGTAAAAACTTCGATAGCCGCAAAAATCGTCATGAGGGGAAATTGGGTGTGAACGGAAAAGGGAAACGGGCTTGGGATGCGAGCGCGCGGCAAAAGTTCAAAAAAGAAACGCAAGGCCGCGCACGCTGAAAAAGCGGCGCAGAATCAAGTGAGCGACCAACCCTTCACGTAGGGCAAACCCGCCGCTGTCGCTGCGACGGCCTCGCTGCCTTCGAGCAGCTCAGCGATTGCATCCCAACGCCCATTCACGAGCGCATCGCGTGCGGCTTCGCGAATCGTAAGCGACACACACTCACCGCCGAAGCGGATCTCTTGAGCACCAAGGTCAACCGTGACTGCTACACTCGGATCGGCAGCGATGGCCGCGCTGATTTTGCCAATATCCTCACGCGCAGCGTTCACGCAGGTGAGCCCGATGTTGGTCGCGTTGCCGAAAAAGATTTCGGCGAAGTTCTCCGCGACGACTGCACGAAACCCGAATTTCTTGAGTGCTTGGGGCGCGTGCTCGCGCGAGCTCCCGCAACCAAAATTCGCTCCGCTAAGCAGGATGCTCGCGCCCACATAACGCGGATCGTCGAGCGGATGCCCGCCCTCCGCCGCTTTGCGGTCGTCGGCGAAGAGCCCCTCGCCCAGCGTGTCAAAGGTCACGCATTTCAAGAAGCGCGCGGGGATGATCCGGTCGGTGTCAATGTCGTTGCCGGGCACGGTCACGGCCCGGCCCCTTATCTCGGAAATTTTCTGAAGTGCCATTTTTACAGAGGAGCGAAGAAGTGTAGTATTAAAACGAATACGAACTGCGAATAAAGCGGAGCGGGCGGGTGCGGGTTTAGCTCGCCTCGCGCACGGCGAAGACCTCACGCGCATCGGCCACCGCGCCGGTCACAGCGGCAGCGGCGACCATCAGCGGGCTCATCAGCAGCGTGCGGCCAGTCGGGCTACCTTGGCGGCCCTTGAAATTGCGATTCGACGAGCTCGCGCAGACTTGGTCGCCAACGAGTTTGTCGGGATTCATCGCCAGGCACATTGAGCAACCGGCCTCGCGCCACTCAAAGCCAGCCTCCTTAAACACGCGATCGATCCCCAGCTCCGCGCAGGCCGCGCTGACGAGTTGCGAGCCCGGCACGGCGATTGCCTTAACGCCCGGGGCGACGCGGTGACCGGGCAAATAGCGGGCGACTTCCTTAAAATCGGAGAGCCGCGCATTCGTACAGCTCCCGAGAAAAGCCACATCAATCTTTGTCCCACTAATCGGCGCCCCCGCTCCCAGCTTCATGTAGGCGAGGGCTTCGTTGATGCTCGCCCGCTCGTCGGCAGAGCCCGCCTTTTCCGGGTCAGGCACGGTTTCCTCGACGCTGATTCCTTGGCCCGGGTTTATGCCCCAAGTGATGGTCGGCGCGATTTCCTCCGCGCGGATTTTTACCACATCGTCGTACGCGCAACCCGGATCACTCGCAACGGCGCGCCACCGCGCAACGGCCTGTTCCCAATCCGCCCCCTTCGGCGCGTAAGGACGGCCTTTTAGATACTCAAAGGTCGTGTCATCGGGATTCACGTAGCCAACGCGCGCACCGCCCTCGATCGACATGTTGCAGACAGTCATGCGCTCATCCATCGAGAAGCGCTCAAAGACCTCGCCCGCATACTCGTAGGCGTAACCCGTGCCGCCATTTACACCGAGCACACGGATGATGTGCAGGATGACGTCCTTCGCGTAGACCCCCGGACGCAAGCGACCCGTGACCTCGATGCGGCGCACCTTGAGCGGCGAGAGCGCAATCGTCTGCGTCGCCAACACGTCGCGCACTTGGCTTGTGCCGATCCCCAGCGCGATCGCGCCAAATGCGCCATGCGTGCTCGTGTGCGAATCGCCGCAAGCAATCGTCGATCCCGGCTGCGTGATGCCCTGCTCGGGGCCGACCATGTGGACGATGCCCTGCTTGCCCGAGCCGAGGTCAAAGTAAGTGATGCCGTGCTCCGCGCAGTTTGCGCGCAGGGCCTTAATCATCTGGTCGGCGAGCGGGTCGCTAAATGGCTCGCTGCGCTGGTCGGTGGGCACGATGTGGTCAACCGTGGCGAAAGTGCGCTGCGGCATGGCGACTTTTAAGCCGAGGTCGCGCAGCATCCCAAAGGCCTGTGGACTCGTGACCTCGTGAATCAAATGCGTGCCGATGAGAAGCTGCGTTTGCCCATTCTTCAACGTGCGCACCGTGTGCGCGTTCCAGACTTTTTCGAAGAGGGACTTAGGCTTTTCCATAGTAGTAACGGTTATAAATACACGGCTTAGATTAAGCGCGAGGCAGAAAGAATAGCGCATTCTTGAAATGCCTCAAAATACCAAATTTGATCATTTTAATGCTTTTAAAGTATCAGTTCGACTACGACCTGCGGCACCTAACGAGCTTCTTCGCCGTCGCGCAGCTCCTGCATTTTAGCCGGGCCGCCGAGCTTCTCGGCATTGCGCAGCCTGCGCTCAGTCGCCAAATCGCTCACTTGGAGGAAGCGCTGGGCACGGCACTCTTTGCGCGCACGCGCCGTAGCGTAGAGCTCACAGCAGCCGGGCACGCGCTCTTCGAGCGGCTACAGCCGCTCTTGGGCGCACTCCAACGCTTGCCGACCGAGCTCGCCGCAGTCAGTGCGGGCGAAGTTGGGCAAGTGCGAATCGGCTTCACCGGCCTCGCTATGGCGACCGTGCTCCCCAAGATACTGCGCGCCTTCGCGCAGACGCATCCGGCCATCCGCGTCGAGCTGAGCGAGTCGCCGACTGCCGCACAAATCGACGCACTCCGCTCGGGCGAAATCGACTGCGGCTTCTTTCACCCCGCTCAAGAAAAGCCCGAAGGCATTCGCACACGCCAACTGTTGCGCGAGCCCAACGGCGTCCTGCTCCCCGTTACGCACCCGCTCGCCAAAAAGAAAATGCTCCATTTGGGCGAGCTTGGCGACACGCCCTTTGTTCTCTTTCCGCGACACCTAAACCCCAGCTTTTACGACCGCATCCTCACGAGCTGCACGCGCGCGGGTATCACCCTAAAAATCGCCGACGAAATCTGGCCGCGAGCCAACGCGATCGGGCTCGTCCGCGCTGGGCTGGGGGCGACCTTCATCACGCCCTCGGAGGCGCAAACGCTGCCGGGCGACATCGTCTTTCGCCCACTCGAAGGCCCCAGCCCCGAAAGCCGCCTCGTCGCGGGTTGGTGCCTCAACGCGAGCCAATCCCCTCCGGCACAAGCCTTCCTCCACCTCGTCGCAAACCTGCATAATAACTGACGACAAAAGAGGGCCCTACGCTTGACTCGGGTGCAGAGGAGCGGCCGACTCCGAGCCCCGAGTCTGTTTCGTTTCTGCCAACTCTTTGCACTTCTATGATTGATGCCGTTAAGCACCTGATCGACTTCATCCTCCATATTGATGTCCATTTAAAGGAAATCGTAGAGCAATATGGGACAGCCACTTATGCATTTTTGGCGATGATCGTCTTCGCAGAAACGGGGCTGGTCGTCACGCCCTTCTTGCCGGGCGACTCGCTACTCTTCGCGGCAGGCGCACTCGCCTCGCCTGTCGAAAGCCAACTCAATGTGCACCTGCTCGCGCTGACCCTCTTCGGCTGCGCGGTCGCGGGCGATAGCCTCAACTACTGGATCGGCTCGCGAATCGGCCCTGCCGTTTTCAAGCGCGAGGACTCGATTTTCCTGCGCAAAAAACATCTAGAGCGCGCACACGCGTTTTTCGAACGTTACGGCGGCCGGGCCATCATTCTCGCGCGCTTCGTGCCGATTGTGCGCACCTTCGTCCCCTTCGTCGCAGGCGTAGGGACAATGAGCTACCGGCACTTCATGGCCTACAACGTGCTAGGCGGTTTCGCCTGGGTGTACTTCTTTACCTATGCGGGCTTTTTCTTCGGCGAACTCCCCTTCATCCAGAGCAACTTCAAGCTCGTTATCCTCGCGATCATCGTCCTGTCGGTAATCCCGATGGTCGTCGAAGGACTGCAAGCGTGGCGGCGGAGTCGGCGCGAGCAACGCGCGGCGCTAAGTAAACGAAGCTAAGCCAGCGTGACGGTGCGCTCAACAAGCGCACCGAACTGGCTGAAGCTCACATCGGGAAAAATAGCGGCACGAGCAGCATGCAGACCAAGAGCACCACGATCGAAAAGGGCAGGCCGACCTTTACAAAGTCGATGAAGCGGTAGCCGCCTGGCCCAAGCACCAGCATGTTTACGGGCGAGGCGACGGGGGTGCTAAAGGCAGTCGAGGCTGCGAGAGCGACCGTAATCGCAAACGGCAGTGGCGAAACCTCCAGTCGGGTTGCGAGTGTCACCGCAACCGGTGCCATGAGCACGGCGGTCGCCGTGTTCGAGATGAAGAGTGTGGTGGCCACCGTTACGAAAAAGAGCCCGCCAAGCAGCACACGCGGGCCCGAGTCGCCCAGTGCATTCACGAGCCCATTTACCGCTATGTCCACGCCGCCCGTGCGCTCCAGCGCGAGCGCGAAGGGAATCATCCCTGCAATTAACACGAGGCTCGGCCAGTGAATCGACTTGTAGGCGCTTGTAAGGTCGACGCAGCGAAAAACGCCCATGAGTAAACAGGCCAGTAGCGCCGCAATTACGTTCGGGACGATTCCCGTAACCATGAGCCCAACCATGACGGCGAGGCTCAACAACGCGTAAGGGGCACGGCTCAGCGCGGGCGCGACGACCTCGCTCTCGGCGGGCATGGTCAACACGAGAAAGTCTTCCAAACGACGTTGCAGCCGACGAATCGCCTTCCACGAGCCGATGACCAGTAAGGTGTCACCCGCGTGAAACGGTTGATCCAAGGCCACCGGCCCCAGCGCTTTACGACCTCGGCGCAAGCCGACGACGTTTAGCCCGTAACGGCGACGCAGGGCGGCTTCGGGCACGGTCTTGCCAATGATTCCCGAGTCTGGCGGCAGTAGCACTTCCGCCATGCCGATCGCTCGCGATTCATCGGTAAAGTAGCCCTCCGGCATGGCGAGTGGCTCCAACGACATGGCACGGCAAAGCGCCGCAATGTCTGCGCCCTCCCTAAACAAGTCGATTAGGAGTACGTCCCCATCGCGCAGCTCCAGCCCCGAATTAGGCTCACGCAGTTCGTCGCTAAAACGCCCGCGCCGCTCCACCGCGACAATGTTCGCCCCGTAGTCTTGGCGTAACGTGAGCTCGCGCAGCTTTAGCCCCACCAGCGGCGAGTGGATTTTTACGCGCGCACGATGGGCGCGGCCTTCGAGTTGGTAGTCGGTAATAAAGTCCTGAAGTCGACGCTGTGAGCTACCCACCAAAGCGCCGTCGCCCGCAGGCTGTCCGTCGTCGTCTCCTGCGGCCTTGTCAGTGCCGTTTAGCCAGTGGCGTGCCACCAACATGTAACCGACCCCAAGGACGAGTACGACCAGCCCTATCGGCGTGTAGCTAAAAAACTTCAATCCCTCGAAGCCCTCACGCCGCAGCGCACTATCGACCATCATGTTTGGCGGAGTCGAAACGAGCGTCTGCATGCCGCTAATCAGCGCCGCAAACGAAAGGGTCATCATTAACCGCGACGGAGGCACGCGCATCCGCGAGGCGCAGCTAAGGACGACCGGGATGAAAATCGCGACGATGCCGGTCGAGCTAATCATACTTCCCAACACGACCACGGCGACGATGAGCAGTACGACGAGCCGCGTCTCGCTGTTGCCCGCGCGCCTAAGGAGCCAATCGCCCACTCGAAAACTAATCCCCGTACGCGAAAGCCCCTCCCCCACGATGAACAGCGCGCCAATGAGGACGACATTCGTATCGCTAAAGCCCAGCAACGCCTCCTGCACACTCATGATCCCGCACAACGGCAACAGAATGATGACGCACAGCGCGACGACATCCATTCGCGGCTTGTTAATGATAAATAGCCCTATGCACGCGCAGAGTAGTACAAGAACGATGAGTAGCTGGGTATTCATGGGAAAGTGGGCTAGCAGAGTAGCGAGAGGCACACGCCCCATCCAGAAGACGTCGGCGCACACCCCGCGCCGGAGGCTTCCGGCTGCTAGTGATCAAGGCAACGGTGCGGCGGTTCCAAATAGCGGGAATTAGCCGCGCTTCGTAGTACCAGAAACTTACTAACGGCTACTCGCCGCCACAGCGGCGACCTCAGCCTCAAGTAATTCGTCCTCGGCTAGGTCGGCCGTATCCGGCGGCTCATTACGGCTAACAAGGACCGCACAAACAAGATCGCCCGTGACGTTCAGGCAGCTGCGGCACATATCGAGCAAACGGTCGATTCCGAGGATGATGGCGATGCTCTCGCCCGGCACGCCGATCGTCACGAGCACGCCCACGACTAGCGGTAGCGATCCCCCCGGTACACCGGCAGTCCCCAGTCCCGTCATAATACACATAAAGGTCACCACGATTTGCTGCACGAGCGTCAGCTCCACGCCGAAAACTTGCGCGAGGAAAAGCACCGTAACGCCTTCGTACAGCGCCGTGCCGTTTTGGTTCGCACTCGCCCCGACCGTCAGGACGAAACGGCTGATCCGGCGCGGCAATTTTAGGTTCTCCTCCCCCACCCGCAGCGACACCGGTAAGGTCGCATTACTCGACGAGGTGCTAAACGCAGTGAGCATCACCTCCTTTATCCGGCTAAAGAATTTCCGCGGCGAGTATCCGCCGATCACTTTCAAAAACAAGCTGTAGACCACGAACTGCTGAATCGCCAATCCCAGCACCACTACGCCCATGTAAAAACCGAGGCTCTGAACCATGTCCAAGCCCAGCGTGTTGGCCATGACAAAGCCCAGACAAGTCACCCCCATCGGGGCCAGCCGCATCGCAAACTGGATGATCCGCATGCACACCTCGAAAGTGCCTTGGAAAAGGGAAATCAGCCCCGCCGCCTTTTCGCGAGGCACGAGTGCCAGTGCCACGCCGAAGAACAGGCTAAAGACCATCACCGACATCAAACCGCCGCCCGTGTAGTTGGGCGAGAAAGAGTACACCGCCTCGGCGAGCGGATTTTGAGGGATGAGGTTGAGCAAGGTCTCGGCCAGCGGCGCGGCATTCGCACTGCCCAAGTCCACCGCGTGAGAAACCGCGTCCCCTCCATAGCGCGCAATCAGTTCGTGGTGCGTCTCCTCGCTGAGGTGCTTTCCCGGTTTTAGCAAATCGACCAGCGTAATCCCCACGAAGACGCTCGTCCCCGAAAGCAGCAGCGTAAACAAGAGTGAGCGCAGCCCCACGCGCCCCAGCTTTCGCACATCGCCCATCTCCGCCACACCTAGAACAATCGCCGAAAAGATCAGCGGCACCACGATCATGAAGATGATCCGAATAAAAAGCCGACCGAGCGGTTGGATGAGTTGCTCCACCCAAAAATCGAGCCGGGCCTGCCCCGCCGCACTGTCCACCCACGCTCCCGCCGCGAGGCCGAGCAGGATTCCCATCACCAGTCCGAACAAAATTTGGTTAGCGAGCGGCCAACGCCAGAATTTCAATTGTTTGGGCATGCGTAAAACGCTGGCGAAAACCTTGACCTATTAGAAACAAAATTATGCCCGATTAGGCCGGGTATCGCGTGCACAAGGCCGGTAACAGCACAGCTCACATTTCGGCGGCACAGAAGCAAAGGCCGCTTATTCCTTGCCCTTACGCGCCGCAAAAAAAGCCGCCCCTGGAACAAATAAAACGTGCCTCCGCGAGTCTACGCAGACCGCCCGCCAAAACTAAAAACACGCGCAGCCCCGAGCCGAAGCACTTTTCCACTACGCGTGGGGCGGCAGCGTGTCGCTGCACCCATTTACAGAGCCGCTTGGTTGCCGTGCATTCGCACAGCAACCAAGCGGCTCTGTGAAAAGGAACCCAAACTTGGAGACGGGAGTTTACTGGTGATTTTTCCCTCCTCGCCCAAACGGGTTATCACTCTACTTTTCCTTTTACTGCTAGCCCTGTCGCAACGCGACAGGGGGGAATACTTTCAAATTTGGGAATTGGTTTTGTCGCGAAGCGACGAGGCCAATTCCCAAATTGAACGGGTGCAGCGATGGACGGCGGGCCAACGAGCCCGCCGCCAAATAAAACAGCCTGCGGCTGCGCACCACGCGCAGTGGGATGCACCCACGGGAAAACTTATCCGTTTTCCACCGGCACGGCGGTTGCGATGTGCAGCTCTTTGAGCTGCTTGGGCGTCACGGGGGTCGGGCTTTGGGCCATGAGGTCTTGGCCGCGTTGGGTTTTCGGGAAGGCGATGACGTCGCGGATGCTTTGTGTGCCGCAGAGCAGCGCGACAATGCGGTCGAGCCCAAAGGCGATCCCGCCGTGCGGCGGTGCGCCAAAGGTAAAGGCGCGCAGCATGTAACCAAAGCGGCTTTCGACTACGTCGGCAGGGATTTTGAGCACGTCCTCAAAGACTTGTTTTTGCAGCGCGGGCTGGTGGATGCGGATAGAGCCACCGCCGAGCTCCACTCCGTTGAGGACGATGTCGTAGTGCTGTCCGCGGACGGCTTTCGGGTCGCTTACGAGTAGCGAAGCGTCCTCCGGCACGGGTGCTGTAAACGGGTGGTGCGTCGCTGCGTAGCCGCCGCGCTCTTCGTCGTAACTCATGAGCGGGAAGTCGACGACCCAGAGGAACTTCCAATCGTCGTCGCGCAGCGCGAGCTTTCCGCGCTTCACGAGAAGTTGCGCCGCGTCGAGCCGCACGCGACCGAGGATGGCGCACGCGCGCTCCCACTCCGCCGCGGCGAAGAAGACGATGTCGCCCTCCTCTAGGGAGAGCCGTGCGCTGAGCTCCGCCTTCTCCGCCTCGCTAAAGAATTTCACGATGGGCGATTTCCACTCGCCGCCCTCGACCTTGATGAAGGCGAGGCCCTTCGCGCCGAGGGCTTTGGCCGCATCTTCGAGGGCTTTGAGTTCACCCTGGGTGAGGTCAGCGAGGCCCTTTACGTTAATCGCCTTAATCGCGCCACCACTGGCCGCAGTGGATGCGAAAACCTTAAAGCTGCTCGTCTTGAACAGTTCGGTGAAGTCCACGAGTTCGAGCGCGAAGCGTGTATCGGGTTTATCGCTACCGTAGCGGTTCATCGCGTCGGCAAAGGGAAGGCGCGGAAAGGGCGTGGGGATGTCGGTGCCGAGCACGTCGCGCCAGACTTTCTTCAACATGCCTTCAAAGAGCGCATAAATGTCCTCGCGCGTGACGAAGGACGCCTCGACATCGACTTGCGTAAACTCCATTTGCCGGTCGGCGCGGAGATCTTCGTCGCGGAAGCAGCGAGCGATTTGGAAATACTTTTCCACGCCTGCGACCATGAGGATTTGCTTAAACTGCTGGGGCGATTGCGAGAGGGCGTAGAACTGGCCGGGGTGGATGCGCGAGGGGACTAGGTACTCGCGCGCCCCTTCGGGTGTGCTCTTAAAGAGCGCGGGCGTCTCGACTTCGATAAACTCCTGCGAGTCGAAGTAGTCGCGTATGGCCTTGGTGGCACGGTGGCGGACTTCGAGGTTGCGGCGCATCTTGGGGCGGCGCAGGTCGAGGTAGCGGTAGCTGAGCCGGAGGTCTTCGCTGACCTTGTCGCCTCCCGCGTCGTCGAGCGGAAAGGGCGGCGGCTCAGAGCGGTTGAGGACTTCGAGAGCGGTGGCGTTAACCTCGATTTCGCCGGTGGGCAGCGAGGCATTGGCCGTGCCTTCGGGGCGCAGGGCCACCGTGCCGGAAACGGCGATCACTGACTCGGGCTTGAGCTGCGCGGCAGCCTCACCGAGTGCGGCGTCATCCTGCGGGTCAAACTTGACCTGGGTAATGCCTTTGCGGTCGCGCAGGTCGATAAAGAGGATGCCGCCGTGGTCGCGGATGCTGTCTACCCAGCCTGCTAGCGAGACGCTTGCGCCGAGGTCGGTCTTGGTGAGTTGGCCACAGTGATGGGTGCGCTTCATAGCTTCTTGGAAAAAGGGAAAATGAGGAAAGAGGGCGGTGGTCGAAGTTGGGAGTTCGTGAAAAAGGCGCGGAGTCCAATCGAGCGCACTCGCCGCCCGCGAGAGTAAACTTTGCCGCTCGCGCGCAACTCACGCACGGCGCGCGAACTTTTTTTGCGCAGCGGCAAACAAACGACTGGCACAGGCTTCGACTGCTTATTTTTTCTCGCCGCAGACGGTTTGCGGCCGTGGCGGCGCGTTCGCAGCTCATGCTGACGCAAATTTTTCACTAATACTCAGCCAATAAACGCTGGCGCACTCCCCCTTTCTCCCAAGGCTCGCCCGCTCCAGAGCACATCTAGCGCACACCCCACATGCACAATATCGACCTAATCCTCACATTGACCGGAGGTTTTGTGGCCGCCCTCACCTTCGGCTACATCACCCAGCGCATCGGCATTTCCCCCATCATCGGTTACCTCTTTGCGGGCATCGTGGTGAGCCCGCACACGCCGGGCTTTAATGCGGATCCCGAGTTGGCCGAGCAGTTGGCGGAAGTCGGCGTCATCCTGCTGATGTTCGGTGTCGGACTCCAATTTCACTTTAAGGAGCTCTTGGCGGTGAAGCGGATCGCAGTGCCGGGCGCGGTCGTGCAAAGTCTCACTGCGACCGTGCTCAGTGCGCTCATTCTTCACTACGGCTTTGGTTGGGGCTGGCCGGCGGGTGTGGTCTTCGGCTTGGCCGTGTCAGTCGCAAGCACCGTCGTCCTCATCCGAGTGCTCGCCGATAATGGCGACCTGCACACCGTGACCGGCCATATCTCGGTCGGCTGGCTGGTGATGGAGGACTTGTTTACGATTTTCATCCTCGTGCTCTTGCCCGCGATTTTCGGCGCAGCCGCGACCGGCGGCGAGCTCGCACTGGGCCTTGGCGAAGTGACCAAGGCCACCGGCTTGGCCTCGCTCAAAATCGGCGCGCTCGTCGCCTTTACCTTCATTGTCGGTGGCTGGGTGATTCCGCGCTTACTCACCGGCATCGCCAAAACCGGCTCGCGCGAGCTCTTCACGCTGGCTGTCCTCGCCATCGCGCTCGGGATCGCCGTCGGCTCCGCAAAGGTCTTTGGCGTATCGATGGCACTCGGGGCCTTCCTCGCCGGAATGGTCGTGGGCCGCTCGGATTTCAGTTTGCGCGCCGCGACCGAGGCTCTCCCGATGCGCGACGCCTTCGCCGTGCTCTTCTTCGTCTCGGTCGGCATGCTCTTTAATTGGCAGAGCCTGCTGGCCAACCCGTGGCTCGTGACGGCGACGATGTTCGTCATCTTGGTCGGTAAGCCCGCCGCTGCGCTCGCGATCGTCATCCTCATGCGCTACCCGCTACGCGTGGCACTCTCGGTCGCCATCGTCCTCGCGCAAATCGGCGAGTTCTCGTTCATCCTCGCGACGATGAGCCGCCAGCTCAACATCATCCCCGAAAGTGCGACTAACGCGATGGTCGCCTCGGCGATCCTCTCGATCACGCTCAACCCGCTCACCTACCGCCTCATCCCACGCATTGAGCGCGGCACCGAGCGACTCTTCCCGGGCCTCGTGCGCTGGATAAACAAACGCGCCTCAGGCGGGCTAGCGGGCGAAGCCGCTGCGGCACACCCCATCGCCAGCGACAAGCAACGCGCCATCGTCGTCGGCTACGGCCCAGTTGGCCAAATCGTCGCCCGGCTGCTCCGCGAAAACGACTTCGACCTAACAATCGTCGAGCTAAACGTCGATACCGTCCAGCGGCTCAAAGCCGAAGGCGTGCCCGTCGTTTACGGCGATGCCACTCGCATCGACACGCTCATGCAAGCGGGCGTGCCGGATGCCCGCGCCCTCGTTCTCAGCGCATCAAGCATCAAAGATGGGCGCGAAGTCGTCCGCCAAGTCCGCGAACTCAACCCCGACATCCGTATCGTCGCCCGCACTGCCTACCTGCGCGAATTGGAAGCCCTGCGCGATGTCGGCGCAGACGGGATTTTCTCCGGCGAAGGCGAGGTCGCCCTCGCGGTCACCGAGCACATCCTGCGCGACTTCGGCGCGACCCCCGAGCAAATCGACCGCGAGCGCGAACGCGTCCACCGCGAGCTATTCTCGCCGAATCGAGAGCCAGCCTAAGCGGCCGGCCCTTCCTCCCTTCCTCTGTTTTCGCGCTGTCGCCGTTTAAATAGCGGCAGCGCGAAACGAGGCCGGTATCGTTCAAACGTCTTCAGGAAGTCTTGGAGGGATACCGTAGAGCGCACCGTCAGCGGGCGCATCTTCACCGCCCCAAATCCGCTCCCAAGTTGTCGGCGCATGCGGGTCACTCCAGAAAGCGTCCTTCGCCGGCAGCCCGAGCGGGAGCAGAGCCACACTACACAGGTACAAGCTACCCGTGCAGATATAAAACTCCGCTAACGAGCGCTGGTGTCCCGCGAGCCCAAGCTGCAACCAGCCTTGTTCGTCAAAAGTGCCCGGGGCACCAAGTGTACGCCGAATCGCCCGCGTCAGTGCCGTGCGCGCGGCCGCAGGCGGGATGGAGTCCGGCAGCTCACGCCTCAGCGCGATGTCGGCCAAGGCTTGAAGCGCACCACAACGATAAACGATTGAGCGGCCAATCACGGGGAAACTGCCATCTGGAGCGACCATGCGCTCTTGCACGACTGCATAGCGGCGCGCGGCGACTAGGGCTTCTTTTTGAAACTGACGATGCGCGTCACTCTCCTGCGCCGCCTCATCGAGAATCCCGAGCAGCATCGGGTGAATGACAAAGGAGTTATAGTAGTCCCAACGATGCTCCGGCCCGTCGCCATAAGCCCCATCGCCGAGGTACCAAGTCTTGAAATTTTCGAGTGCAGGTAAAAAGCGCGAGTCATCGCGCTGCTCCCCTCCTCGGGCAAGGGCAAGCTCCACAAAAGCCGCAAAGAGCTGCCAATTACCCGTCTCGGGGAAAGGCACGCGCCGCGTCTCCTTGAGACGTGCGACGAGGTTAGCCCGGACGCGTGGCTCGAGCTTCTCCCAAAGCTCAGTCGGTGCCCGGAAAGTCGCCTGCGCAAGAAACGCCGCATCGACGAGTGGCTGCTCGTACTGTGAAAAGTTCATCACATCGGGCGACTCAGGATCGGTCGCCGCATCGATCGCACGGCGCGCGGCCTCCGCCATCTGACCACGAAGTTGACCTTCAGGCGAATCGTCTGGCCCCAGCTCTAGCCAAGGCGCGAGCCCGCCGAGCAAACGCCCGAGTGCTTCGAGGTGCGCGACAGGCGCGCGAGAGTGCGTGGCAGTCGACTCGACTGGCATTCGCAGCTTGAGCTCGCGTTTATCGAGCGCATCGAAAATCGGCGCAGCGAGCCGACGCGCCCACTCGCACCATTCGGCGCGCAGCGAGCCAGTGTGTTCGTTTTTTTCGTCCGAGGAGTTCATGGGGTTTGGAACTAAGAAAGCAGTACCTGACCAACATCTGACAGCACCGAGGGGGAGACAAGTGCTGCAGCCTTGGCGGCGACCAAGTCTAAGCGGTGCACGTTGTCAAGCCGCGCACCGGCGGAATGGGGCTCTGTAGATTCGGGCGGCGGGCTGACAATTTACGACGGCGCGGCAGCTAAAGCTGCCCTGTGCGCATCGGCCGGCTCGCCGCCCGCGCTACTCGCCTCAGAACCTCCAAGTAACCGAGCCAGAAAAGGCACGAGGATTCACCGGCCAGACGATGTTGCGAGCGAGGGGGATGAAATCGAGCTCATCGGTCAGATTCGTCACATCGACGCGGACACTCCACGGCCCGCGCTCGTAGGCCACATGAGCATCGACTAAAGTGCGGGGCGAGATATAGGCACTCGGCTGGTTGGGAACGCCAGTCGGCGTAAGTCCAGTCGCCGTGTCGAGGGCGCGCTTGCTCAGCCAGTTCGCACCGATACCAGCAGACAGCCCCTTGAGCGGCCCGGGCCCAAACTCATAACGCACGAAGCCGGCAGCCGAGTCCTCCGCCGCACCACGCAGCATGATCCCGTTGGGGTCGCGGTTTTTGGTATCAGCGTAGGAAACGATGAACGAAAGCTGCGGAGTGATTGAGCCGACGACTTGGAACTCCCAGCCCTTGGCTTCACGATCAACAAGGAGATTGGGCAAGAAAACTGGCGGCGGCGGCACCTCGCTGTTCAGTGGATTCCAGATAGCGTAGTTCTCTTGGGTGATCTCGTAGTAGGCGATCGTTGCAAAAATCTTTCCGTCGAAAAGCCGGAGCTTTAGCCCAATGTCATCCTGCTCGCCTCGCGTAAAGGGGTCCGCCCCCTCATAGATCGACCTCGCATCCCCTGAGGGTACTGCGTTTTCAGTGTGCCCGTAGTAAAGCGAGAGGTTTTCTGTGGGCTTCACGACCACGCCATAGTTGTAAGTGGCCTTGGAACCTGAGCCCGGGTAGTTCATCGCAGCAGGCACAGGAAAGGGGCCAGTAGTGATCGCCTCCGAAAGCTTATTTTGGTTGCTTGCGCTAAAACTCATATGGGCAACGCCGCCCGAAAGAATCAGCCGATTATTAAAGAACTCCAAGGTTTCCGTAATATAGGTCTGATAGCTCGTAGTGATGCTCCGTCCATCGCCTGTGAAGGGGCCAGTGGTCACCGGCCCACCAGGCACGTTATCAATCGTAAAGTCGGGCAAAGTCTGACCGCCCGATTGCCCATTCCCATGCGAGTAGCGATAGGAGAAGCCCACGAGCGTGCTCGACTTCACGAAGTCCGAATCGACGACATAGGCCCAATCGTTCTGCAGGTCGCGGTACCAAGTCTCGGTCTTCGAGTAGCCGCCTTCGTGGCGGAAGGTGCCGGTCGGCTGTGTAGCCGACGTAGGAACCCAGTTGGGATTCGCCGGATCGGACGAAGTATTAACCCACAAGACCCCGCCCTCCCACTTTCCCGTAAACGGGTTTCGGCTACCACCGTTGGTGATATCTCCATTTTCGTCCAAGAGCCCATAGCGAAAATCCGCACCGCCACCTTGGATGTGTTGTAGACGACCGGAAAGTCGCACGGAGAGCCGGTCGGTAATCACGGAGGTGAGCAGCATCGTCCCCGTGTTAAACCGGTTCGAACGGTAGGAGAATTCCTTACTCGGCTCGGGGTTAAAATCCGTCGGCATCCCCGGAAAGATCCGAAACTTGTCATCCGTACCGACCATCGGATCGATGATGACGCCCTCTAGGTTCGATGTCTTAAAGTCGTAATGCTCGTAGCGGAGCACCAGCTGCGACCCAGGAGAAATCCGCCACGCGAGCGAGGGGTTAATAAACAGCGAGTCGCGGTAGCTATTGCGCATATAGCTCTTACTATCCTGCCCGGCCATCACGAGCCGGTAAGCGAGTGCCGAGTTAATCGGGCCTGTAACATCTGTCTCGATACGATTGGAGTCGTACTCGCCAAGCTTGAGCTTAAGCGAACCGCTAAAGTCCCACTGCGGTTTCTTGGTTACGAGATTGATCGAGCCACCGGGAATACCGGCAGGCTGGAGCACTGCATCGGGGCCTTTGGTTACCTCCATACGCTCAATCGCGACATGGTCGTAGTTCGCATCGGAGGCGGTCATGAAACCATCGACCAGTGCCGACGCCCCCTGAAAGCCGCGAATATACACGCGGTCTTGGGCATTAGGTATCGTCGATTCGGCGACACCCGCCACGTATCTAGCCACGTCGAGGACACGGCCTCCGCCGATATCCTCAATAAAGTCACTGGTCAGAACCGTGATTGAGCCCGGAGTATCGAGCACATTGGTCGCGATACGGCCTCCCGTCGCTGCGTCATTGGCCTGGTAACGGCCCACTACCGCAGACGACACCTCAAAGGGCGACAGTATCACGGTCTCTTCATCCACTTGGTCATCAGTAATATTGGGAAGTTGCGCATGGGAAATAAGCGAACATCCAAGCACAACGCCAAGGCCGGGCATCGCACGGCCCAAGAATTTGGAATAAGTCATGGGATAATGGGGTTTAAGGCCATGGGGTACCTGTAAGCGAGCATCAGGGGTGATGCTAACACAGCGAACAATATAGCCTGAGCTCTCCGCAAAGCTATGTATCCATCCGATAAAAATTTATAAATATCCCGTAATTTTCCTTGGGGCTATCCTAGCTTAATCCCTAAGCTAGGATAGCCCCAAAATCATACCAGATACATTCCAAAGCGCAGGCCATATTAACCGAAATAAACTATACGTTGATTTGTCCCAAATAGGAAGCGACGGTAGACGGAAACTTTCAGACCTAACTCGCTCCCGAATACCTTCAACTTATCGCCACCAAGTAGTGCTTGATGCTCTTCATTAGCATGCTTGCTAAATAGTCCAAGAGCTGCACCCGACGAATGTACCCACCTCATCGACGGATGAGGCGTCGTAATCACGATACAGGAAGATTGGCTATTTAAACTATAACCTTTAAGCGTTACCAATAAGCCAAATGGATCGGAAACATGCTCAATAACAGCCAAGGCAACAACTGTATCAAACTTCTCTTTAGTGCTTGGAGTTGGTAAGACAAAGTGATGTTTAGGGTAATTAGTCCGTGCCTGAACTAGAGACTCAGAGTCAATATCTACCCCTAAGTAATGCCCCGAGGCTACATACTTTGCGAGAGCACCAGAGCCACAGCCAAAATCTAAGACTCTTCCTTGTAGGTAAGGCCTAACAGCAGCTAAACGTTTATGACACAAAAAGGGAGATAGTAATCCTTCGGAAGCTTGAATGGCCATTTTCGTACGGGGCTTGCTCCCTTGAGAAAATGGGCTGTGAAACTTGCTCCCTTCTATGACACATATTGCAGAATAGATAAATTTGCATTACTGATGGACTCACACTCTCCTCGCCCAGTATCGGCGCCATTATGAACTTCCCCTGCGCAAGCTCCGCCTAAATTCGCTGGGAGGCTGGCCGGTATGTTGGCGGAAAAACCGGGAGAAGTAAAAAATGTCGGCGAAGCCAACGCGTGTCGCGACTTCCCCGACCGACAGGTCAGTCTCAGCCAGGAGTTGGCGAGCCCGGTCGAGGCGCGCTCTCATCAGGTAATCCTGCGGGCGTAAACCGATCGCACCAAGGAAAACTCGAGAAAAGTGATCGGGGCTGTAACCCGCCTCCCTAGCGAGTTGGGCGACACTCAAGATCTCAGCCGGACTTTCGCGAATCCGGGCGGCACTTTCCAATGCCACTTTATAATGATAAAGCTCTGTACCGGAAACGCCTCCTTCAGTAGCTGCACGTCCGCTTGTATATTCGCGGCAGAGCTCGACAAGGAGTGCGGTCAACAAGGCAGCGTTGGCCGCTTCAGCCTGCGACTCTCCTGAAAGTAGAATAATCCGCCGCATCAGCATATCTACGAGTTCAATTTGCCGAGAAACTAAGATCTCAAAGGGGGGATTAAAAGCGGATGTGGGCAAATTATCGACTGGCTGTTGAGTCCCATTTCGTTCGAGCGTACTTTTCTGCTGCCGCGCTGAAAAGTGGATGTAGTTTACGCCGAGCCGAGCGGCTGGATCTTGCTCGGCCTCATAGCGGTGCCCAGGGCGCATCCACAAACAAACACCGGGATAAAGCGCGTACTCCCCCGTTGAAGTAATCATCGTTCCCCGCCCCTCCCAGACAAACCACAAGTCGTAGTCGATTAGCCCCTTTGCCCAAGTCGCGCTCAGATTCCAGCCGGGCTCACACCGTACACGCCCACAAAGGCCGGCAATCGGATGAAAACTAAGCGCTTCAATTTTCATCATAACTTATCGGATAAATTTAAATTTTTGTCTGATACGTCTATGGCTCGATAACTGCGTAACAGATATTGTCCAGAGCCTTCACCCCCCTCCCCCATGAATACTGCCCCAGCCCCCGTTTTTGATGACCACGAAGTGGACTTTCACTCGCCCGAGTTATATCAGCCAGTGGGCATTGGCCACGGCGTCGAACGCCTCGAAGATGTCGGCCCCGACGAAGTCGATTTTTTCCACCGAGAGGGCTACTTAGTCGTTCGCCACGCCTTCGATTCCGATACAGTTGCGCGCGCAAAGGCCGAACTCATCGACCTAATCATGGGCAAGATGCCTGATTTTAAAGGCATCTCGTTTGAGGCAAAAGCACGCGGGATTTTGCCTATGCTGAGCGTTGATCAACGGCAGGACGCCGTTCGCAAGCTCCAGAACTTCGTCAATTACGCGCCAGTGCTCCATGCGCTCGCGTTTCACCCCGCACTGGTGCGAGTCATGCGCCAAGTCCTCGGCGGCGCAGCACCAAAACTCATTCAAGATATGGCCCTCATAAAGCCGCCGCATATTGGCCGCGAGAAGCCTTGGCATCAGGATAACGCGTACTTCAATTATCCGGTAAACGCACTGGTGGTCGGCGTGTGGATAGCACTCGACGATGCAACCATCGAAAACGGCTGCATGCGTTTCCTCCCGGGGCAACATCGGGATGGGCCCAAAGTGCACTTCATGCGCCGCGACTGGCAGCTCTGCGATACCGATACACTCGGTCAGAGGCCGCTTGCCGCCCCACTTGAGCCCGGCGGGCTGCTCCTCTTCAACGGACTACTCCCGCACGGCACGCCGCACAACTCCAGCGGCCAACGCCGCCGCGCGCTCCAGTATCACTACACTGCTGAGGAAATACAGCCTCTGCCCGACGACAGCGAGCGGCTCAAAAACTTCGGCAGTGAAGGGAAGAACGTGACATGCTAAACCGCCCATTTGGCGGGTAGTCGTTTCGCCGACGAGATGGCACAGCCCCCGCATCAATTGCGCGGTGCCCAGCCGCTGCTGGGCCGGCCGCGCAATTGGCCCCCCTGCGAACCGGCGGGCCAACAATTTACGACGGCGCGGCAGCTAAAGCCGCCCTGTGCACATCGGCAGGCCCGCCGCCCGCTACTCGCCTCAGAATGTCCAAGTAACCGAACCAGAAAAGGCACGAGGATTCACCGGCCAGATCATGTTTCGCCCCTGCGGGATGAAGTCGAGCTGGTCGGTGAGGTTGGTCACATCGACTCGGGCACTCCAGGCCCCCCACTCGTAGGCGACATAGGCATCGACCAAAGTGCGGGGAGGGAGATAGGCACTCGGCTGGTTGGGCACTCCGGCCGGCGTGAGCCCGGTCGCCGTGTCGAGCGCGCGCTTGCTCAGCCAGTTCGCACCGATACCAGCGGACAGCCCCTTGAGCGGCCCGGGCCCAAACTCGTAGCGAACGAAGCCCGAGGCAGAGTCCTCCGCCGCACCACGCAGCATGATCCCGTTTGGGTCGCGGTTTTTGGTATCAGCATAGGAAGCGATGAACGAAAGCTGCGGAGTAATTGAACCGATGACTTGGAACTCCCAGCCCTTAGCTTCGCGATGAAGTAAGATGTCAGGGTAGTACAGTGGCGGCGGAGGCAGTTCGCTATTACGAGGATCCGCTACCGCGTAGTTTTCCTGGGTAATCTCGTAATAAGCAATCGTCGCAAAGAGTCTCCCATCAAACAGCCGCAGCTTGAGCCCAAGGTCATCTTGGGTCCCCAAAGTAAAAGGATCTTCGCCCTTATAAGTCTCCTTATGATCCCCCGAGGGAACCGCGTTTTCAGTGTGCCCGTAGTAGAGCGAGATGTTTTCCGTAGGCTTAACGACGACTCCATAGTTGTAAGTCGCCTTCGAGCCTGAGCCCGGGTAGGTCATCCCAGCAGGCACAGGAAAGGGGCCATCGGTAATCGGATCCGAGAGCTTATCTTGGCTACTTCCACTAAAGCTCATATGCGCGATGCCTCCCGAGAGAATCAGCCGATTCTTAAAAAACTCTAAAGTCTCCGTGGCATAGGTCTGATAGCTCGTGGTAATCCCACGGCTATCGCCCCCGTAGGGTTTTGTGATGATAGGGCCGTTAGGCACATCATCGATCGTGAAATCCGGCAAGGACTCTGCGCCCGATTGACTGTTATTGTGCGCATAACGGTACGAGAAGCCTATTAGGGTGCTCGACTTCGCAAAGTCCGAATCGACCACATAGGCCCAGTCGTTCTGCAAATCGCGGTACCACACCTGACTCTTCGAGTAGTTACCTGCATGCCGGAAGCTGCCGGTGGGCTGGGTGGCCGGCGTAGCAACCCAGTTGGGATTCGCCGGGTCGGTCGAAGTATTAACCCACAAAACCCCGCCTTCCCATTTGCCAGTAAAAGGATTTCGGCTGCCGCCTTCGGTGACGTTTCCATCTTTGTCCAAAAACCCATAGTGGAAGGCCGAGGCTCCGCCCTGAATGTGCTGCAAGCGTCCCGATAAGCGCACCGAAAGCCGATCGGTGATGACTGAAGTGAGCAGCATCGTCCCCGTATTGAACCGACTTACGCGAGAGGCAAACTCCTTGCCCGGCTCGGGGTTAAAGTCCGTGGGCATGCCCGGGAAGGTCCTAAACTCATCGTCGGTGCCAACCGTCGGATCAATGCTAAGCCCCTCTAGCTGCGAGCTCTTAAAGTCGTAATGCTCGTAGCGGAGCACGAGCTGCGTGCTGGGCGAAATCCGCCACGCGATCGAGGGGTTGATGAACAGCGAGTCGCGGAAACTATTGCGCATGTAGCTCCTGCTATCCTGCCCCGCCATCACGAGCCGGTACGCGAGTGCCGAGTTAATCGGGCCCGTAACATCCGCCTCGATACGGTTTGCATCGTACTCGCCAAGCTTGAGCTTAAGCGAACCGCCAAAGTCCCACTGCGGTTTCTTGGTCACGAGGTTAATGGAACCGCCCGGGATACCCGCAGGCTGGAGCACCGCATCGGGGCCTTTGGTCACTTCCATACGCTCAATCGCGACATAGTCGTAGTTCGCATCGGAGGCGGTCATGAAACCATCGACCAGTGCCGACGCGCCCTGGAATCCGCGAATGTACGCGCGATCTTGGGCATTTGGGATAGTCGACTCGGTTACACCGGCTACGTATTTAGCCACATCGAGGACGCGGCCTCCGCCGATATCTTTAATAAAGTCACTCGTGAGTACTGTGATCGAGCCCGGAGCATCCAAGACGTTGGTCGAGATACGCCCACCGCTCACGACATCGTTGGCCTGATAACGGCCTGTAGCAGCAGACGAAACCTCGAATGGCGAAAGGACGACTGTGTCCTCATCGACTTGATCATCAGAGGTATCGGAAGGAGCAAGTTGCGCATAAGAAAACGACGAAAGTCCCATCGCAAGACTAAGGCCGGGCAAAGCACGGCCGAGGAGTTTGGAATACGACATGGAAAAGCAGGCTTTGGGCTAACCCGGCTTAGAAACAACACAGCTTAAAATAAAACCGTGTCATAAACGGGATACGAAATATCGCCTTAAGAATATTTACCAATCTATAAAAACTTATGGTTAACCGACAATAACTTACACCTGCTTATAACCGAGCTGCGCAATAAGCAACCCCCGCCCCTCGTAGTTTTACCAAATAGCGCAGAAAACCCCGTCCTTCAGGGCGGGGATGGATAGCGCGGACGGCGTAGCCGTCCTTGCAGCGTAACGATTCAGTGTGGTGTTTGTTGTTGTTCGATGTACTGCCGGATGATGCTGATGGCGCGCCGCCACAGCTAACGGCGAAGTAAGAAGGCGACCAGAGGGCATTGCCCCATAATTTTTTGCGGATGCTGGGATAGTTTTTCTTGCGCAGCATGCGGCTGGATACGCCCTTGAGGCTGTTCACCAAGGAGGAGATGGGGACTTTGGGCGGACAGGTCACCAGCAGGTGAACGTGGTCATCTTCGCCGTCGAACTCAATAAGTTCGGCTTCAAAGTCACGGCAGACGCTCTCGAAGATGGTGCGCATGTCGTCCAGGATTGCTTTGGTGAACACCTTACGGCGATATTTAGTCACAAAGACCAAGTGGACGTGCATGGCAGATCCACAGTGACTTCCGTGTCGAACTTCCTTGTTGTTTTTCATAGACAAAACTATATACTGGCAGGCATGCAGCGTCTGCAGGCCTACAAATACGAACTGATGCCGGATGGGCAGCAAAAGCGCAGCATGAGCCGTTTTGCCGGTTCGTGCCGGTTCGTCTATAACAAGGGGCTGGCGTTGCAAAAGGAGCGCTACGAGGCAGGTGAGGAGAAACACAGCTACTCGGCGTTATGCAAGCTGCTCACGCAATGGCGGGCAAGTTTTGAAACCCCGTGGCTTTGCGACAGTCCCTCCCAAGCGTTGCAGCAATCGCTCAAAGACCTTGAGCGGGCGTATGCCAACTTCTTTGCCAAACGGACGGAATTTCCACGGTTCAAAAGGAAAGGCGTGCGCGACAGTTTCCGTTATCCGCAGCCGCAACAAATTAAGCTCGATGAAGCGAATAGCCGGATATTTCTACCCAAACTGGGTTGGATGCGCTATCGCAACAGCCGCAATATTCAAGGTGTATTGCGAAACGTCACAGTATTGCTGCGTGCGGGTAAGTGGTTTGTGTCTATACAGACCGAGCGGGAAGTGGATCGGCCATTGCCTAAATCTACCAGTGCCATTGGTATTGATGTTGGTATTGTCCGGTTTGCCACGTTCTCGGACGGCAGCTATCTTGCGCCGTTAAGCAGTTTCAAGTGGCATGAAGCGGCGCTAAGAAAGGCGCAGCAGTCATTGAGCCGAAAAGAGAAATTCAGCAGCAATTGGAGGAAGGCCAAACGCAAGGTTCAGCGCCTGCACGCTCGCATTGGCAACGCCCGCCACGACTACCTGCACAAAGCCACAACCACTATTAGCAAAAACCACGCGATGGTGTGTATTGAGGATTTGCAGGTACGCAATATGTCGAAATCGGCGACGGGGACAAGCGAAGCGCCGGGGCGTAATGTCCGTGCCAAGTCTGGCCTGAACAAAGCCATACTCGACCAAGGCTGGTTCGAGTTTCGGCGGCAGTTGCAATACAAGCTGGACTGGAACGGCGGGATGCTGATAGCGGTGCCGCCGCAAAATACCAGCCGTACATGTCCCGCATGCGGGCATGTCTCAAAAGATAATCGCCAAACGCAAGCCGGTTTCGTTTGTGTCGAATGCGGTTATAAAAACAATGCCGATGTTGTCGGCGCAATTAATGTACTAAGGGCAGGGCATGCCCGGTTCGCCTGTGAAGTGAATCCCAAAAGGGATCAGCAGCAGGAATCCGCCGAGGTGATTCAGCAAAGCGGCAACGCTTCGCTGGACGCGGTAGGAATCCCCCGTCTTTAGGCGGGGGAGGATGTCAAAGATCTATGCAACGGGAACGCTTGCACCTAATGCGTTTCCCTAGGTTTTTATTAAAAAATGAGTCCAGCAGAATACACTAAATTAACTAAGCTTAGAACTTTACGGTGAATGCCCCTCGGATATTACGACCGGTCGCGGTAAACAGGCCCGTGCCGGAAAAGCGCCCGCCCGCCCCCGAGAAGTAGTTCTTTTTGTCGGCGAGATTATTGACGATCAGCCTTACACCGAAACCGCCCCACTCGTAGGAGGCACCTGCATTCAGGAGAGTTTGGCTTGGGACGAAAAAGCTAGTCTGACGCACGACGCCGAGCTGAGTGAATTCGCCGCTGGGTAAATCCCCCGCCCGACCCCCCACGTAGTTACCGCCTAATTTAAGGCTAAGCCCTTTAAGCGCTCCTTCGTCAAAGTGATAGTTGAGCATGAGTCCAGCAAGGCGATCGGCGATAGAACGCACTCGGCGACCACGTGGATCGCGCATTTTGAGATCGGTCACACTGCCTACGACCGAAAGATTGCGAGTGAGTGCTCCAGTAACTTCGAACTCGGTGCCGTGGTTTCCATAGTCAGTAAGAATCTCCGGGGGTTGGGTCAGATCGCCCGCGTAGTATTCGGGATTGCCCGTGACTACGTTAGTCTGGCGAATCTCGAAGTAGGCGATGTTTACTCCAAGCCGACGGTTAAAGAACTCCATCTTTGCTCCCCATTCCTGTTGCTTGCCCTCGCGCCATGTGGGGACGGAATCCACCACCGTCGGTGTCGCGTTAGTCGAGTGACTGTAGTAGACTGAAGCTGAGGGGGTGATGCGCACCAACACGCTCCCAAGAAACAGATCCTTGGCCTCCGCGAGTCCATTCCAAGGCCCCCCGACGAGCTTATCGCGGCCCTTGCCGTCTGTATCGTAGCGGAGGACTCCCCCCGTTAATGCAATACGATCTTCCCAAAATGTAACTCGTTGGTTGAGGTAGAGTTGCCAATTGGTGGCTTTACTTTCGTTATCCGCAATGAGAGCGCTCCCCCAAGTTGGGTTAGGATCGTAGCTTGCTAGGTCGAAGAGGTTGAGCGGGGCGAGCGCCCCCTCTCCCGCTAGCCCCACGCCTTTATCATTGGCCCAAGCGAAGCCTGCGACCGTTTGCAACTTGGCATAAGGCACCTCAACGCTAAGTACCCAGTCGTTTTGCAGCGAATAGGTATTGGTATAAGAGCCGAGATTCCGCGTCGCGCGAACTTCTATGTTAGTCGGATCATAGTAGGGCGAATCAGTCGGGACATAGGGATTTAACACCTCATCGTGATCGAGATTCGGATCTACAAGGCCCCAAGTTTGGTTAGGAGTTTGAATCCCCGTATAGGGGTTGTACCGATCAGCTAAGCCCGGAACAACTATCGCCGCTTGCTCGGAGGTTTCTCTGGCACGCTGGAAGCGGCCAGCCAAACGCATCGTCAGGTATTGGTTAAACGAGGTATTAAACTCTAGTGAAAAGCTGTGCTTCTGATACGCGAGATTGCTCCAGCCGGGAGCCCCGTTCGTCCCTCTCCAGTTAAAGCCGGGAGCAGGGGCGGGGGCTTTAGTCCCCACAGCCTCGGGATCGATAATCATAAACTGCTCACGAAACGTGATCGTTTCGAGGTAGTCGTAGCGCGTAATCAGTTCACTCGTTGGGCTAATTTTCCAAGTAAACTGCGGGGCAATCACCTTAGTGCGGAGCTTGGCCTCACTAGACACATAGCGGCGCGTGTCTTGGTAGGCAGCAATCACCCGATAGGCAAAGCGATCAGAGTCCGGAAGCGGAGCAGTCGTGTCGATCGAGACCTTTTGTGCGTCATATTGCCCGACTAAGGCCGTAATCGAGTGTTTCGCTGTAAACTCTGGGGCCTTGGTCACGATATTAATCGTGCCACCGGGGTTGCCACCGGGAGAGAGGATAGCATTGGGGCCTTTGCTTATCTCAACACGCTCAATAAGAGACTCATCAATATTGTGCGCTCCAGTATCCGAGAAGTTATTAACTAGACGCCCCGCACTTTCAAAGCCGCGTATGGTCACCCGATCTTGGAAAGTATTACCCCGGGCATCTTGGACACCGGCGATGTATTTGGCCGCCTCATATAAACGAACGGGAACGACATCCTCTAAGAACACGCGCGGGATCACCGAGATAGAGCTTGGCGTCTCGATTAATTGAGTACGGACGCGTGCAGAGGAGAGTGCATCCGCAGCACGGTAGCGGTCGACCGTATCGCTCTCGATGGTAAAAGTAGGCAAGACGACCATTTCGTCGTCGGCTTGTTGAGCTTGGTCAGCAGTGTAAGGCCTAGATTGAGCGACAAGCTCTGGCGTGAGGCGGAAAACGCAGGAACAAAGGCCAAACGCAGCAGCGATTAGGGAGGGTTTCATGGGAGCACGGGTTTGGGGGTGTTTTTAGCTAAGGAACAAGAAAGCCCGCCAAGGTTTATAAATTTTAGGGCTAAAACTAGCTAGAAAGCAAATAACGCAAAAAGAAACTCGGACAAATAAATAACTCTACAGCCCCTCCCTACACTCTACTGAACTTGAGTATAATTTTATCTCACTTAAATGGCTAAGCTAGCTGCGTGCCATTATTCAGTCGGCATGACGGCCAGCCAACAGCGAGGCTGCTGAATTCACATTTCCCCACCAAGACGGGCCCAATTGCGCCCCGCGAACGGGTAAACGGCGTCTAGCGTCGGATGCCATCGCGCTCAGGTGCCTCCCACGCTCCCGATCTTCCTTCTTTGCAAAAAATCACAGGCCCCCGCTTGCCCTCCGCAGGAGTGCGCATTACTCGTCTGCGCCCTATGCCCAGAATACCGATTGAGGACAATTTTGACGATGTGATTAACAAGACGCAGCGCGGGCTGCGCATCAGCGACGAAGACCTCGCCGCCCGCGCCGAAATCACTGCCGATCAGCTCGCCGCCGTAAAAAGTGGCACTCCTCTGTACGGCGTCATCCGTCGCGTCGCCCGTCACCTCAACCTCAGCCCTGACGCGCTCGAAGTTCTGGCGAAAAAAGCGTGGTACCCCGAGCAACCCGTGCTCCCACGTGGCTTCGCGATGTTCAACACCGCCTACGAAGACATGACCGTAAACGCCTATCTCGTCTGGGATACGCGCACGCGGCAGGCCGCAGCCTTTGACACCGGCTCGGATTGCCAGGCCATGCTCGACGTCCTCCGCGACGAACGGCTCGACCTGCACTATGTCTTCCTCACTCACACGCACGGCGACCACATCGCTGACCTCGAGCGCCTCGCCGCAGCGGCCCCCCGTGCCGAGGTCTGGGCCAGCGAGCGCGAGCCCGTCGAGCACCCCGATGCGCGGACTTTTAAAGAAAACGCCCAATTCCACCTCGGCGAGATCGCCATCAAAACGCTCTACACCTGGGGACACTCTCCGGGACAAAGCAGCTTCTACATCACGGGACTTAGCTGGCCGCTGGCCATCGTCGGCGACTCCATTTTTTCGTGTTCAATGGGCGGCAGCCCCAGCCACTTCGGGAACCAACTCCACCACAATAAGGAGAAACTGATGACGCTGCCCAAAGACACCATCATCGCCCCTGGTCACGGCCCGCTCACGACCGTTGCCCAAGAGAAAAAATATAATCCCTTCTTCGCGCGATAGATAGAGGGCTGCCCGTTGACGCGCTCCCCCGCTTAGGTGCACAGGCCCGTCTCTCCCCGCCTCCGCTCGCATCCCCTCAAAACACTCAATACTCAAAACACATATGTCCGAAAAATCTGAAAAAATCGCCCTCGTCGGAGTAGGCCGCATGGGCGGCAACATGGCCCGCCGACTCGTAGATTGCGGCTATGCCGTCACTGCCGTCTACGACGCCCACAGCGAAAACGCCACCGCACTCGCCAAAGAGATTGGTGCGAAACATGCCGAAACGCTCGCCGAGGTCACGGCGGCGGCAGACATTATCTTTACCGTCGTCACGGACGACGCGGCACAACTCTCGCTCTTCGATGAGGCCGGTAACAACACTGATACGCTCCTCACCAGCGCCCAGGGAAAACTCTTCATCAACTGTGCGACCATCAGCCCCAAGACTCATGTCGAAGTCGAGCGACGCGCCCAAGCAGCCGGGGCCGCAACCCTCGAAGCCTGCATGGCCTCCTCCATTCCCCAAGCTCGCCAAGGCACTCTCTATCTAATGTGTGCCGGTGCCGAAACGGACTTCGCCCGCGCCGAACCCATCCTCAAAACGCTCTCCTCTTCGCTGCGCTACATCGGCAGGACTGGCCAAGCCGCCCAAGTGAAGGCTCTCGTCAACATGGTCATGAACATCAACACGGCCGGCCTCGCCGAAGGGCTCGGGCTCGGCGAAGCACTGGGCCTCGACCTCGACATGTTGCGCGAAGTGTTTTCGCAAACAGGAGCCGCCTCCCATGTCCTTAAAACCGATGGCGAAGACATGCAGCGGCGCGACCACGAGTGCTACTTCTCTGCCGCGCACGCCGCGAAAGACAGTGGCATCGCGTGGACGCTCGGCGTCGAGGCGGGGCTCCCGCTCCCGCTCGCCTCGGCCGCAAAACAACAATACGAACGGCTCGTCGCGCGCGGCTTGGGCGGACTCGACAAGTCCGGTGTCGCCGAGATCACCTTTAAAGGCCGAAGCCTGTAAGCCCGATTTTCGGAACGCGATTTTACTAAGAACAAGAAACGAAAAAACCGGCTCCAAACAGAGCCGGTTTTTTATTGGGGCCGCAAAGCGAAACACACGGTGGCGGCGACACCCAACACGCCGTGTAAATACGAGTCCGTGAAGGGGCTCTACTTGTACTTCGCCGTGAGGCTGCGGCCCTTTTTCGCACTCTGAATTGCGAGGTCGATGATGTGAATCGGGCGGCGCGACCACTCGGGCGTAATAATCAGTGGCTCGCCCTTAGCGAGGTGGGCAGAGATATTCGCGTAATACTTATCCCATTGGTTAGGAGGGCACTTCACTTGAGTGGTCGTCGTACCGCTCTCCGACTTCACGATGAGCTTCATGTCGCCCTCGGCGAGGATCGTGCCCTTAGTGCCCGTGATTTCGAGGAAGCCGGGCTTCGGACTAGAGTCGATGGAGCTCATCCGCAGGCTCGACCATACGCCACTCTTGTAGCGCACGATTGCTTGGGCCTCATCCTCGTTCGTATCGGACTTCCATTTGGTTTGTTTAGCCCAGAAGCCGTTTTTAGCGAAGCCGCTGACCTCAACGATTTCCGAGTCCACCAGTTGCAGCGTATATTCGAGCAAGTGCACTCCCCAGTCGTAGAGAATCCCGCCGGAGATTGAGCGGCTGCTGCGCCACCAATCGCCCGGCTTGCCCCAGCCTCCCATACGCGCTTCCACGCGCACGAGTTCGCCGATCGCCCCCGAGCGCAAGGTCTCTAGCGCACTAAGCACGCAGCCATCCCAGTGTCGATTGTGGTAAGTGGAGAGCATGACACCCGCCTTCTTCGCGGCGGCAATCATCGCGTCGCACTCCTTAGTCGTCAGAGCCAGCGGCTTCTCGCTGATCACATGGCGACCTGCACGCAGACACTGGAGTGCGAGAGGCGCATGCGTGTTGTGCGGAGTGATGAGGACCACGAGGTTTACCGCCGACTTCTTGAGCATTTCTGTAATGCTCGCGTAGGTCTCGATCCCGGGGAACTCCTCGGCGGCCACGGCGAGCCGTGACTTGTCCGGCTCAGCCACTGCATAAGGGGTCATCCCCGCCTCCTTCATGGAGTTAAGGTGTAACCTCCCCATGCTAAAAGCGCCGCCGTAGCCGACGACACCGACTTTAATATCCGAAGCCTTCTTAAACTTAGGCGCGGTCTTCATGTACAATGTGTGTTTGGGGTGGGGTATACGAGACAATGTCTCCTCCGCAGCGACTAGCTGTCGCCCCTCCCACTCAAAAAACAGCCCGCAAATGCGGCCCGCTAAGGTGAAAAAAGCCGACGAAAAGACAATCGTTGGAGGCGCGGGCCGGAATCGAACCGGCGCATAGAGCTTTTGCAGAGCTCGGCCTTACCACTTGGCTACCGCGCCTTTGCTGAGAAAACAACGGAGCGCACGCTGAAAGCGAAAGCACAGGCCCCGCAAGTTCTTAAGTGTGCGAATTGAAAAGAAAATGCGCGCGCGGTGCCGGCGCCCCTTGTCTCCCAACGGCAGCTCCGTAAGTCCCCCCGATTGTCATAATGACAATCGCGCGTTAACCTCCGGCCCCATGACAACACAGCCGCCACCCCAAGCTGCGCCTCCCCACCCCAGCTTGCGCGAAAAACTCTCCCGTACTGTCTTTTCGTTCGGCGCGCTCGTCATCCTCGCGATTGCCGTCGTTACCAGCGTCATCGTCGCGCTCATCCCCGCCAAAGATCCCGAGGGCATCCCCTTCTGGGTAATGTCCACGCAAATACACCGCGCTTACGTGCCGGTCATCGCCGAGTGGAATCGCAAGCACCCCGAAAAACGCTTCGGCATGCAGCTCATCACCGACCGCGCCTTTGAGCGCCGCATGCTCTCCGGCTTCCTCGCCGGAACTCCAGTTGCCGACCTCCTAGAACTCAACGACGGCACTGCCCCCAAGGCTTTCCTCGGCCCCATTGATCAAGTCGGCTTCCTCGACCTCACCGACCGGATCCACGCTGAGGGGCTCTACGAGCAATTTAACGAACCCTCCTTCTCCGCCTTCACCTCGCGCGGGCGCATCTTTGGCCTGCCGCGCAGCGTGCACCCGGTGCTCCTCGCCTACCGCGCCGACCTTGTTGAAGCCGCCGGTATCGATGTCTCCCAAATCGAAACTTGGGACGACTACTTTCGCATCATGCGCCCGCTGATGGCCGACCACGACGGCAACGGACGCCCCGACCACTACCTCCTCAACCTCTCCGAAAACGATACCGGCCTCATCATCTCGCTGCTCTTCCAAAACGACGGACTCCTATTCGACGAAAACGACGCCCTCGCCTTCGCCTCCCCGCGCAACGCCCACGCCCTCGCCACTATCGTCACTTGGCTCACCGGGCCCGCACAGGCCGCCATTGACGTCCCCCTATTCACCGCCGCCGGACATCGCCAGCGGCTCGAGGGCATCGTCATCGGGATGATCCTCCCCGACTGGATGCTCGGCTCTTGGAAAGTCGAAAACCCCCAACTCGCCGGAAAAATCAAACTCATGCCGCTGCCCGCGTGGGAACGCGGCGGACGCCGTACGACTATAAACGGCGGCACAATGATCGGCATCAACAAACGCGCCGAACATATCGAGCAGGCTTGGGAACTCGCCAAGCACCTCTACATGTCCGCCGAACTCGCCGAGCAGAGTTTTAGGGAAAACTCCCTTATCACCACCGTCAAAGCCCTCTGGTCGCTCCCTATCTACGACGAGCCCGAGCCCTACTGCGGCGGCCAAATCGTCGGACGCATGTACATCGACCAAGCCCCGCATGTACCACGCAAGCCCTCATCCCCCTACGCAGGCTTGGCCAGTGAATACGTCCGCAACGTGACAATGGCCCTGCGAGCGTACGCAGAACGCACCGAAACTTATGACGTGGCCGCCCTCGAGACCGAGGCGCTCCGCCTCCTTTCCGAAGCCCAAGCCGCACTCCAAAAACAAATCGCGCGAAACCTCTTTTCCCAAACCCCCTAAGCCCCGATGCCCCACTCTACCCCGCCCCAAACCGAATCGACACCGGATAAGAAACTCAGCCAATCGCGCCCCCGCTTCCTCTCATCGCTCTCTGGAAAACTCCTCTCCCCAGGCATAGTCGTCATCCTTGCGCTCGCGCTTGCTAGCTCCGCACTCGTCTGGCTGCTTCCCGCCCGGCAGCGCAGCGGTATCCCATTTTGGCTGACGGCACACCGCCATTACGAAGCCTATCAGCCCAAACTCGACGAGTGGAACGCCCGGCACCCCGAAAAACAAGTCGCCGCCACACTCTTTCACACCCGCGCCTTCGAGCGGCGGATGCTCTCCGGCTTCTTGTCCGAAACCCCACTCGCCGACTTGCTGGAGTCCGACGTGAGTGTCATCCCCCGGGCCTTTCTCGGCCCACCCGAACAAGTCGGCTTCCTCGACCTCACGGATCGGCTCCACGCCGAGGGCATCTACGAGCAGCTCAACGCGCCCTCCTTCTCCTTTTTCACCTCTCGCGGACGCATTTACGGCCTGCCACACGACGTACACCCCGCGCTCCTTTGCTACCGCGCCGACATCGTCGAAGCCGCCGGTATCGACGTCTCCCAAATCGAAACTTGGGACGACTACTTCCGCGTCATGCATCCCTTGATACAAGATCTCGACGGTGATGGTCGCCCCGACCGCTACCTCCTCGAACTCTCCGAATACCGCACCTCGGAAATCATCATGCTGCTCCTCCAAAACGACGGAGAGATTTTCGACGAGTACGACCGCCCCATCTTCGCCAATCCGCGCAACGCCCGCACCCTCGCCACCCTTACCACATGGATCACCGGCCCCAACCGCGTCACGTCCAACACCAGCGGCCTCGCCGCGCACCGCCAACGTCTAGAGGGCCTCGTCGTCGGCGTTATCATGCCCGATTGGATGCTCGGCTATTGGAAAGTCGAGAATCCCCAAATCGGCGGAAAAATTAAACTCATGCCTCTACCCGCTTGGGAACGCGGAGGCCGCCGCACCAGCGTCCGCGGCGGCACGATGATCGGTATCAACAAACGCAGCCCCCACATCGAGACCTGCTGGGAAGTCCTAAAATACCTCTACACCTCGATCGAAGTCGCCGAGCAGACTTACCGCGACAGCTCCATAATCTCTCCGGTAAAAGCGCTGTGGGCTGCACCTTTTTACGACGAGCCAGACCCTTTCGTTAGCGGCCAGCCTAGCGGACGGCTCTACATTGAGCAGGCACCCCACGTCCCGCACCGCCCCTCTTCCCCCTACAATCCCACTGCCGAAGACTACATCGGTAGCGTCGCGATGGCCCTGCGCAGCTACGCCGACCAACACGCCGTTTACGACATCCCTCAGCTAGAGACCGAAGCGCTCCGCCTCCTACAAGAGGCCCAAGCCCGCCTCGAAAAACTCATCTCGCGAAACGTCTTTCTTACTTCGCCGCAGCACTCGCAGTGAGACTTACCCAAAGGAAGCCGCCCCTCATACTCACCCACCGCTAGCTCAGCACTCGCTCTCCGCAACAATGACTTCCTCGCACACGCCCTCTGCGCAATCGCCCACATCGAAAAAAACAGGTCTCGCCCGTGCCCTGCCCTCGGGCCGCATCCTCATCCTCTTTATCGCCATCGTCACCAGCGTTATCGTCGCCCTCACCCCAAGCGAGAAACGCGAGGGCCTCCCCTTTTGGACGATGCGTATCCGCCACTACGAAGCCTACGAGCCCAAAGTCGCCGAGTGGAACGCCCGCCACCCCGAAAAACGCGTCGACATGCAGCTCCTTCACCAAAGCGCCTTCGAGCGCCGCATGCTCTCCGGCTTCCTCTCCGGCACGCCCGTAGCCGACCTGCTCGAAGTCAGCTCCATCGTCTCGCCAAAAGCCTTCCTCGGCCCACTCGACCAAGTCGGCTTTCTCGACCTCACCGATCGGCTCCACGCCGAGGGCGTCTACGACCAGTTCAACGAAGCCTCCTTCGCCCCCTATACCTCGCGCGGACGCATCTTTGGCCTCCCGCACGATGTCCACCCCGTGCTCCTCGCCTATCGCGCCGACCTAGTCGAAGCCGCGGGTATCGACGTCTCCCAAATCGAAACTTGGGACGACTACTTCCGCGTCATGGCCCCGCTCATGGCCGACCACGACGGCGACGGTCGCCCCGACCGCTACCTCCTCGAATTTTCCGAAATCCGCCCCACCGAAATCATCATCCTCATGCTCCAAAACGGAGGCGAAATCTTCGACGCCGATGACCGCCCCGCCTTCGCCAACGCGCGCAACGCCCGCCTCCTCGCCACCCTCATCACTTGGGTCACCGGCCCAAATCGCCGCTGCCTCGAAGTCCCCCCCTCCAGTGCCTCCGGCCATCGCCAACGCCTAGACGGCGCAGTCATCGGCACCATCGCCCCGGACTGGATGCTCGGCCACTGGAAAATCGAAAACCCCGGTCTCAGCGGAAAACTCAAAGTCATGCCCTTACCGGCATGGGAACGCGGCGGCCGGCGAGTCTCCGTCGCCCAAGGCTGTATGATGGGCATCAGCAAAACCAGTACGCAAATCGACCTCGCCTGGGAGCTCGCCCTCTACCTCTACACCTCTGCCGAAGTGGCCGAAGAACTCTTCGCGACCAACTGCATCATTTCCCCGGTAAAAGCACTCTGGGACGCCCCATTTTACGACCAGCCAGACCCCTTCTTCGGCGGCCAAAAAATCGGGCGCCTCTACATCGACTACGCGCCACAAATCCCCATCCGCACCGCCTCCCCCTACACCACCAGTGCCGAGCAGGCCATCAGCACCGCTGCGATGGCCCTGCGCGCCTACGCCGACCGCAATGAGAATTACGATATTGATGCACTCGTGCCCGAAGCCCAGCGTCTCCTCGAGAAAGCCCAGTCTGAACTCATCCTCTTCATGTCCCGAAACACCCTATGGGAAGAGTAATCCACGCGAAGCAAACTCACTCCCCCATAACATTACGCAGCCACTTTCTATTTCTTGCCTCACAGAAGAGAACATCTCTACGCTCCGACTTTCCCCTTTCCCCTCGAAGTCAATTACTACCGCTTAAGTACATGTTGACAAAGCACTAGTAGCTTTCCGAGTCTGCGCCTTTCGCGCGGGTCCCCTCCTTTTCATCCTCCCCACTCCGTCAAAGTTACTCTCATGCCCCTCTCTACCTCACCGCTTGTTCTGCTGACTCCGGTGTGTGCGAGTGCCCCCAGATGACGCAGCCCTTTGTCTTTTTATAAGCAGCCGTCCCCCTACGTTACTAACGGCTGTAAGGTTAACCCCATAATTCGAAAAAATACCCTCCCCTTTATGACGACACGCTGGAACTACGCGCCATGGGTTTTTCTGACCCCTTTCCTCGGCCTATTTGGTCTCTTCGCCGTCTGGCCGCTGATTCACTCGATGGTGCTTGCCATGCAGCAAACCTACGGGCCCGGACACTCCCAGTGGGTCGGCCTGCACAACTTTAAGTTCCTTCTCTCTGACCCGCTCTTTTGGAAAGCCACGGCCAACACGGTAAAATTCGCCGTTGGCACGCTGGCCTTTCAACTCCCCATCGCCCTCGGCCTCGCGATCCTGCTCAACAGCCCGGGCCTCAAAGGCCGCGCCTTATTCCGCCTCACTTTCTTCGCCCCCTCGCTCGTCGGGCTCCCTTTTGTCGCGATGCTCTTTGCGCCCATCTTCGAGCGACGCACCGGCCTCCTCAACGTGATGCTCCACAACATCACCTCAGCTTGGGATCCCGACTTCGCATGGACGCAAAACTACATCATGACCGCCCTCATCATCGCCTCCACTTGGATGTATGCGGGCTTTAACATGGTGTACTTCCTCGCCGCCCTTCAAAACGTCTCCAAAGAACTCCTCGAAGCCGCAGAAATCGACGGCGCCGGACCTTGGCACCGATTCTGGCACATTACCCTGCCCGAGATTACCCCTGTCGCCGGCTTCGTCACCCTCCTGTCCATCATCGGCAGCTTCCAACTCTTTGAACTCAGTTGGATCATGCTTGGCGACTCCGCCGGCCCCGATAACCGCGGCCTCACTATCGTGATGTACCTTTATCAGACGGGCTTCCAAACCGGCGACCTCGGCTACGCCAGTACCATCGGCTGGGTACTCGCGCTCATCCTCATGAGTGTCGCCTATATTCAGCGTCGCATAATGAAGCGCAAAGAAGACTGAAATCCCCCCCTGCCCCCACGCCTCCAAAGCCCCAAACACAGCCACACACGCGCCATGACTGTCACACAGGTTAAACGTATCGTCGAAATCACCGTCTACACCATGCTCGTAGTTTTCGCGGTCATCACACTCATCCCCTTTGCGCACATGCTCGCGGGGGCCTTGAAGACCAAGTTCGACTACGCGGCCACCCTCTTCCTCCCAGCCGGTGACGGCTTCCTGGGCATCGGCTGGGATCGCATCACCGTTGATAACTTCGTGCGCCTCTTCACCGAGCTGAAGATCTCGCGCGCCATGCTTAACTCGCTGTTTCTCTCCTCTGTCACCTCTAGCCTCACCGTCCTCTTCTGCTCAATGGGCGGCTATGCCCTCTCGAAACTCCAGTTCAAAGGCCGCGAAGCAGTGACGATGGTCGTCCTAGTCGCCCTCATCATCCCCGGCCCACTGCTCCTCGCCCCGGGCTTTAAACTCCTCTACCAACTCGGCCTCCTCAACACCTACACCGGCCTAATCCTCCCCGGCCTGACCCCCGCCTTTGGCGTCTTCCTCTTCCGCCAGGCCATGCTCAACGGCATCCCGAGCGAACTCCTCGAAGCCGCCCGTATCGACGGGGCAAACGAAGCGCGCATCTTCTTCAGCCTAGTGCTCCCGCTCGTCCGCCCCATGATGGGCGCCTACCTCATGATCAGCTTCATGGGCACATGGAATAACTTCATTAGCCCTCAAATTATCCTCCAATCCCCTGACCTCCAACCTCTCTCTGTCGCGCTCAACAGCCTCAAAGGCATCTACGGCACCGACTACGGCCTCATCATGGCAGGGACGATTGTCTCTATCGCGCCCGTCATGTGCATCTTCCTCCTCCTACAACGCGAATTCATCGCGGGCCTCACCGGAGGGGCCGTCAAAGGCTAAGCGCGCACCCTCAAACCTAGTTTATCATAAAAGAAGCAAGCCCTAGGGCTTGCTTTTTTGCTTTTACAAGGGCGAGCGGCAACGGAGTTTGCGCCGTAAAGAAATGTGGGAGCGGGTCTTCAAGAATCTGACCCGAGGCAGGAATAACAGCTCCCCCGATGCTCGAGAGCACAATCGCTAGGGTCTGTTCCCGTTTCAAAAGCCAAAGGGCCCCACTCGATTTCGCCGCCAAATCGGCCTAGTCGAGCCAGCCCAAGCCCGTAGCGAGTGCGACGAGTCCGTGCAATGTGGCGCAGGTGGCGAGTGCGGCGGCCACGTCGTCCAACACGACACCCCAGCCACCGGGAAGGCTTTGCAGGCGTTTTATGCCGAAAGGTTTTATAATATCAAAGAGCCGGAAGAGCGCGAAACCGGCCAAGAATACCATCCAGTTCGGCACGTTGTGCGCGAGCATCGGCCAGCCAAGAAAACACAAGGGCATAACCACAAACTCGTCTAAAATCACTTCGCCCGGGTCTCGCCGCCCAAGCCGAAACTCCGCTTCGCCGCACACGCCGATTGCGACATAAACCCCAATCGCACTTAGCAAAAAAGTCCCGACCACACCGTAGCGGCCCGCAAAAAACACAGTAAAATACAACAGTCCCGCGAGGCTCCCCCAAGTGCCCGGCGCGGGCAATCGACGGCCCAGCGGTCCAAGTGTCGCGCAATTGAGCACGGCGGCAGTCGATAGAAAACGTGGCCAAACGGGTTGTTTAAGCGACATCGGAAAACGGGAACACGGGGCTAAGGCGGCGCGGCGAAAGGCGTTAAGTTATAAAAACGGCAGGACGGAAAACTCAGTCACGGACGACATAGCCGTGTTTGCGCCAATACGACCAGCCGGAGGTGAGTGCTAGCAGCACCGACGCAGCGAAAAACAAGAGCCCGATCGTGTGCACTACTTGCAGCCCCAGCCCGTGCGGCTCGGGGATAAAGTTATGCGCCAGCATCCGCCAGGCGAGTAGCCAGCCGATTGCATTGAGCTGCATAAAGGTTTTCAATTTCCCGCCTGCGTCGGCCTCGACCACCACCCCCTTGCTCGCGGCGACCATCCGCAGCCCCGAAATGATAAACTCGCGCCCGATCACACACAGCAGCAGCACCATCGCGGTCGTCCGCCATTGCACGAAGTAGCCGCCATTCACCAGCGCGACCATCAACCCGACCACCATCACCTTATCAATCACCGCATCCATGAAGCGGCCAAAGGTGGAGACTTGCCCACCACTGCGCGCCAGCTTCCCGTCGAGCCAGTCGGAAAATGCTGCAGCGACAAATAGCCAAAACGCAAAAGTCGCGCCCCAGCGGAAGTCGCCATACATCAACGCCACGATGGCGAAAAGCGCAGGCACGCGAGAGATCGTGAGAATATTGGGCAGGTTAAAGCGCACGCTGAGCACGACGACACACACGGCACCAAGCTCCTTCAACTATTTCTTTTCCCCCGCCCGCTAGGCGGGCTAGCCTCCCTGCCAACTCCCCACATTTTCGCCCCCCGCCCCGAACTCCGCCATGAATCACTCCCGACTCCTCCTTCCAAGTTACACGCTGCGCCGACTCGCACCATTTGCGCACCGGCTCCTCCTCGCGCTACTCGCCTGCACCGCTGCGGCCTTTACAGCAGGCGTTGCCCGCGCTCAACCCTTACCGCAAGGCGGCTACCCCATCTCGGCCCCCGCGCCGCTCGACCTCCGGCTCCTCCACGCACAGGCCAATATTGGCAAAAAGGACTACACCCTGTCCCCCGATGCGCCGCCCATCGTTTACCCGCTCGGCGAAAACTTCTACCGGCTCGAACTCAAAATGAAGCGCAACTCGCGCAAGAGCTGGCGCAGCGACGAGACCGTAAAAGTGCACTTTTACTACGACGGGGTGGCCCTCACCTTTTTTGGCGATCGCAACGGCAATGAACGCCCCGACCGCCGCGAAAAACGCCAAGAACACCTCATCCGCCACAAACACGAACTAGTCACCGAGGGGAACCGGACCTTCAACCGCTCGATCGATCTTCACCTCGAACTCTTCGGCGGCGAGGTCAGCTCAGCCTCCAGCCTGCGCAGCCTCAAACTTCACTTTATCTTCTTATAAGTAGCGGACTTCTCCAAAATACCACCATGCGCCACTGTATCTACCCAGGCACCTTTGACCCGATCACCAATGGTCACCTCGACGTGCTGCACCGCGCCGCCAAACTCTTCGACCACGTCACCGTCGCTATCGCGCGCAGCTCCACCAAGGCTCCGTTCTTTAGCACCGAGCTGCGACTCGCTATGGTGGAGGAAACGATTAGGGAAATCCCCAATGTCAGCGCGACGGTTTTCGACGGACTGCTCGTTAACTTCGCCTCCGAGCAAAAAGCCCAAGCCATCATCCGCGGACTGCGTGCGCTCTCCGATTTTGAGTTCGAGTTTAACATGGCACTCATGAACCGGCACCTCCAGCCCACGCTCGAAACCCTCTTTGTGATGCCCAGCGAGCAATTCAGCTACACCAGCTCCACGCTCGTCAAACAAGTCGCCAAATACGGCGGCGATGTCACCCACTTCGTCCCCCCCATCGTGGCCACCGCGCTCAAACGCGCCGCCGAAGCGCGCGGCCACATCGACTGAGAGTCGCTGGCTTTTTTTATTGGCGCAGTGCCCGCTGGCACTGCCCAGTGCCGCCTCCAGCCAGTAGAGTAGGCCCTAACTGCATCTCGGGCCTATTCAGGTAGGAATGCGCCCCGCACTGCGGTCTTAAAAAGACAAGCGCAGCTCCAAAAAAATGCGACGAGTCTCTGTCACCGACTTGCAGAGCCCACCGTCTTAGCCGCCGTTCCTGCCCTTCTGCTGGGGCAGGCCCCGCTAGTTTTAGAGCTCTCGCAAGTCCCTCAAAACCTACCCACACGCTCCTTCGCCGCATGGCCCGCAAAAAACGCTCCTCCTCCGTCCGCAAGCTCCTGATTCTCCTCGTCATCGCTGGGCTCGGCTTTGGGCTCTGGCTCCGCACCCAAAGCAGTGCTGAAGCCAGTGCCGTCTTTACCACGACGACCGTCGAGCGCGGTGATATGTCCCAGATCGTCACTGCCACCGGCCAGCTTGAGCCCGTCACCTCTATCCAAGTCGGCAGCCAAGTTTCCGGGCTCATCACTGATGTGTTCGTTGACTTTAATTCGCCGGTCAAAGCGGGCCAGCTCATCGCTCGAATCGACCCCGCGACCTACGAGCAACGCCTCCGCCAAGTCGAGGCCGACCTCGCCAGCTCGCAAGCCAGCTACGCCCTCGTGCACCTCAACACCGAGCGCACCCGCGAACTCCGTGAGAAAAACCTAGTTTCCCAGCAAGAGCTCGACCAAGCCGAGGCCAACCTCAAGCAAGCCGCAGCGAATCTGCTCACCCGCGAAGCCAGCGTCGAAAATGCCCGTGTCGACCTCGACCGCTGCTCCATCTACGCACCCGTCGACGGCATCGTCCTCGACCGGCAAATTGAGGTAGGGCGCACCGTCGCCGCCAGCCTCAACGCTCCCGTCCTCTTCATCATCGCCGCCGACCTCACCCAGATGCAGATCAACGCCCTCATCTCCGAGGCCGATATCGGGCAAATCGTCGAAGGCCAGCGCGTCAATTTCACCGTCGATGCTTTCCCCAATCGCGAGTTCCGCGGCCGCATCACCCAAATCCGCAACTCACCCACCACCTCGTCGAACGTCGTTAACTACCAAACCATCATCCAAGTCACCAACGACGACCTGAAGCTCAAGCCCGGCATGACGGCCAACGTCTCGGTAATCGTCGCCGAACGCCAAAACACCCTGCGCCTCGCCAACAGTGCACTGCGCGCCCGCGTCCCCGCCGCACTGCTCCCTCCCGCAGAAACGACCAGCTCGACCACGGGGGCCACGAGCCCGGCGCCCAATAATAGAGACGCCATGCAGCAACTCATGCGCGACGCCGGCTTCACTCCCGGCAGCGGCGCGCCCTCGCCCGAAGTCCGCGCCCGCATGCAAGAACTCGCCAAAGAGCGCGGCATCACCCTCCCGGGCGGAATGGCGGGCGGCAGTGGCGCAGCAGGCGCGCCCGGAGGCCCCGGAGGCTTCGGCACGCGTCGCCGTAGCCCGCAAAGCCCCGACGCCGATGCCGTCACGACCCGCACTGTCTACAAACTCGGCGGCTCTGCACAAAAACCGGAAGTCCTCCCCGTGACCGTCAAACTCGGCATCACCGACGGCACCATTACCGAGGTAATTGAAGGCCTAGAGGCTGGCGACAAACTCGTCACCAGTGCACTCATCACCTCGGGCAAAGCCGCCAAGGCGGTCAGCACTCCCGCGGCCTCCGCCAGTAACCCCTTCGCGCCCCAAGCCCCCACCCGCCGCCGATGAGCACCTCCCCCGTCGTCGAACTCCACGACATTCGCAAAACCTATGCCTCGGGCGAGGCCACCGTGCACGCGGTGCGCGGCATCTCGCTAAAAATCGAGCGCGGCGAATTTGTCGCCATCATGGGTGCCTCCGGCTCGGGCAAGTCCACGCTAATGAACACGCTTGGCTGCCTAGACCGCCCCACGTCGGGACAATACCTGCTCGACGGCACGGACGTCTCGCACCTCGACCGCGACGAACTCGCCGACATCCGCAACCACAAGCTCGGCTTCGTCTTCCAAGGCTTTAACCTGCTCGCCCGCACCACCGCCCTCGAAAACGTAGAGCTCCCCATGCTTTACGGTGCCGAAAACCTCCCCAAAGCCGAACGCCGCGAACGCGCCCTGCGCAGCCTCGAAATCGTGGGCCTCGCCGAACGCGCACACCACTACTCCTCACAACTCTCCGGCGGCCAGCAACAACGCGTCGCGATCGCCCGCGCCATCGCTAATCAGCCCCAGCTCCTTCTCGCCGACGAGCCCACAGGCAACCTCGATAGCAAGACTTCCATCGAAATCATGGGCGTCTTCCAGCGGCTCAATGACGCCGGGATGACCATCATCATGGTCACCCACGAACCCGACATCGCCCGCTTCTGTAAACGCGATCTCCTCGTGCGCGACGGCCTCCTTGTCAGTGACACGACCGTATCGCCACGCACACTCGCCGACGAAGAGCTGCGCCGCTACCTTGCCAACGCCCCCAAGGACGAAATGCCGAGCACAGCCACTCCCAAAGCCGCCTAACGCCTGCCAAGGCTACGCCCCTAGCTCCAAAACACGTCACCCGTGAGATTCGGAATCACCATCGCTATCGCCCTACAAGCCCTCCGGCGCAATGTCATGCGCTCCGCGCTCACCGCGCTCGGGATCATCATCGGCGTCGCCGCCGTCATTGCGATGGTCGGCATCGGCAACGGGGCCAAATCTCAAGTCGAAGCCCAAATCGCAGGGCTTGGCCAAAACGTCATCCTCATCTGGCCAGGCACTAGCACCACTGGCGGCCTCCGTGGCGGTTGGGGCAGCAGTAGCACGCTCACCCGAGCTGACGCCCAAGCGATTGCGAACGAAATCCCCGGCGTCATCGGTGTCAGTGCCGAGATGCGCGGCATGGCCCAACTCATCGCAAACGGGCTAAACTGGCGCTCCCAAGTCCTCGGCGAAGAAGTCGACTATCTCCAAATCCGCAGTTGGCCCCTCGCCGAAGGCGCGATGTTCACCGAGCAAGACCAAGACCGCTACGCCAAGGTTGTCGTCATCGGCCAAACCGTCGTCGAGCAGCTTTTCCCTGACGAAGACCCGGTCGGCCAAAGCATCCGGATCTTCAACTCCCCCTTCCGCGTCGTCGGTACCCTAAGCCCCAAAGGCTTCAACTCCTTCGGCCAAGACCAAGACGATGTGGTTATCATGCCCATCACCAGCTACCTCAGCCGCTTCAGTTGGCAACGAAACCTCAGCTCCATCCTCGTCCAAGCCGATGCGCCCGAGCACATGCCCCGCATCCAAGAAGCCATCGAAGACCTCCTTGCCGAACGCCGCCCGGGCGGGCGCGTCGACTTCACCGTGCGCAACCAAGTCGAAATCGCCGAAGCGGCCACTGCCACTACCCGCACCATGACACTGCTCCTAGGGGCAATCGCCGGCGTATCGCTCCTCGTCGGCGGCATCGGCATCATGAACATCATGCTCGTAAGCGTCACCGAGCGCACGCGCGAGATCGGCATCCGCCTCGCCATCGGTGCGCGCAGCCGCGACGTCATGCTCCAGTTCCTCACCGAGTCGGTCGTCCTCAGTGCCTTCGGCGGACTACTCGGGGTCGCCCTCGGCATCGGGCTCTCGCAACTCATGTCGCGGCTCAACGGATGGCCCACCCTCGTGTCGACCGACGCCATGCTAATCGCCGTCCTCTTTAGTGCCGCAGTCGGCATCTTCTTTGGTTACTACCCGGCCCGCAAAGCCGCCCTCCTAGACCCAATCGACGCTCTGCGCTACGAGTAAGGCATGCTGCTCTGCCTGTGCCGCGCACCTCGCGGATATGACGAGGCACGGCAACAGGTGCTCCCCGCTGACGCGAGGGCCGGCGCTCCAGCCTTAACCATTAAGTTCTGGAAGCCCGCGCGAAAGCTGGCGCAGTCTTTGCGCGAATCATGCCCTACGCTGGCTCCCTGTTATTACTCGTCTGCTTGCTCTTTACACCGCTGCTGTCGGCTGCGGGGGGAAACGCCGGCCCTGACTCTCCCGCATTTCAGGAAGCGCGAGCACTCTTCATGGCACAGCGTTATCCCGAGTCGCGGCGTGCCTTTGAGGAGTTGGGCTCGACCACTGAACCGGACAACCCACGCATCCATTACTACCTCGGTCGGATCGCGATAAAGCGCAGCGACGAGCGGGATGCGATTTTTCACTTAGAACGCGCGACCGCACTCGCCCCGAGTAACAGCGGCTACTTCGCCGAACTCGGTGCGGCCTACGCACTCGCCCTTGATAAGGCCGCGACACTCAAAAAGCCGGGTCTCGCACGCAAAGTCCGCAGCACGCTCGAACACGCCGTCACACTCGACCCGAGCAATCTCGATGCCCGCGAGGGACTGGTCGATTACTACCGCCAAGCACCGAGCTTCCTCGGTGGCGGAATCGCGAAAGCCTTCGCTCAAGCGGAGCAGATTCGAGCGCAAGACGCAGAGCGTGGCACCCGACTCCTCGCCCACCTTTATCTACGCTCAAACGACACCGCACGCGCTATCGAGGTTTATGAGGCCTTCCTAATCGACAATCCCGACAACGCCTTCGCCCATTACACACTCGGACAACTCGCTGCAAAGGTGGGCGAGAAAACCAAAGCCCGCCAAGCTTACGAAACCGCTCTCACACTCGCCCCAGACTTTGCCGCAGCCCGGATCGCCCTCGATAACCTGTGAGTTCAAACACTGCAGCCCCCATCGTCGAATTTAGCGCGCTCAGCCATCGGTATAAAAATGGCGACAGCTCGCTCGTCCTCGATCGACTCTCCCTAAAAGCCCGCCGCGGCGAGTTCATCAGCTTCATCGGCCCGAGTGGCTGCGGAAAATCCACCCTCCTGCGACTCATCGCGAGGCTCCTCCCTGTCACCACAGGCACACTACAACTCGCGCCACACACGGAGGTCGGCTTCGTTTTCCAAGATCCGACGCTGCTGCCTTGGCTCACAGTCGAGGCCAACGTCGCGCTCCCGCAAACGCTGCGCAGCCACTCAACTAAGCAAAGGCCACAAACGGCAAAAGCTCTCCTAGCGCTCGTCCGGCTAACCGAGCACTCGCGCGCCTATCCGCACGAACTCTCCGGCGGCCAAAAAATGCGCGTCTCAATCGCACGCGCCCTCACGCTCTCGCCGCAGCTCCTCCTCCTCGACGAACCCTTTGGCGCACTCGACGAGATGACCCGCGAGCACCTCCAAGAAGAACTCCTCGCACTGCACGCCGCGCAACGCTGGTGCGGGCTCTTCGTCACGCACTCGGTCGCCGAAGCCGTCTTCCTCTCCGACCGCATTTTTATCATGAGTGCCAACCCCGGAAAACTCGTCCACGAGGTCTCAATAAAACTCCCCAGCGAACGCGACGCCGACACACGCCTAAGCCCCGCTTACCAAGCCCAAGTCGCCGAAGTCTCTCGCCTCCTTCGCAACGTCGAAACGGCAACCGCCTCATGAGAAACAAGTTGCGAACAATCGGCTACCCGTGCGCGACCGGTGCACTCGTCATCGCGCTTTGGTATGGGCTCTGGCACCGGCTCTCGCCGGAGACACGTTTCTTGCTCCCGCTGCCGCACGAAGTCCTCGCGGCACTACGCGACAACTTTGCGCTGCTCACCCGTGCCATCCTCAACACCACACAAGCCGCCCTCCTCGGTTTCGGCCTAGCAATCCTAGCGAGCGTCGCGTGCGCGGTAGTGCTCTCGCTTTCGCGACTCATCCGGCTCAGTCTCTACCCCTACCTCATGATTCTGCAGATGACGCCCATCATCATCATGGTGCCCATCCTCATCCTCTGGGTCGGGCCCGGCCTGCCGAGCGTCGTCATGGTCACCTTCCTGATGTGTTTTTTTCCACTCGTCGTAAACACGACCCAAGGGCTCATCTCGGCGGATCGCGGACTCGTGGATCTCTTCAAACTCTATCGTGCAACCGAAGCCCAAACCCTCTGGCGGCTGCGGCTGCCCGGTGCACTCCCGTATTTTTTTACCGGCCTGCGTATCGCCGCCGTCCTCGCACCGATCGGCGCACTTGTGGGCGATTACACAGCGGGCAGCACCGTGCGCGGGGCCGGTGGACTCGGCTTCCAAGCCGTCCTCTTTAGCTCCCAAGGCAAATACGCCGCACTCTTCGCCACAGCAGGGCTTACCTGCCTGCTCGGCTTCCTTTTCGTATGCACCGTCCTCGGGCTAAGCTGGCTGTGCCTGCACAAATGGCACAGCTCGTATCACCAGAATCATTGAGCCAAGGCCTTCGCCGCCGACACGTAGTCCTCAATAATCCCAGCAAACGAGCCGCTCGTAAAAAACACGACTAGCTGCGGCGACCGATTCAACCGCCCCGGCTCACTACTCTCGCCAAGCGCGGGCAAAGTCTCCTGCAGCATCAGCTCCAACAACGCCTCACGCCACCCCGCCGACTGCGCTAGCGCACGAGTCGCCGACTGCGCTAGCGCACGAGTCGCAGTCTTCGCGACCACTCCCTTTTTAGCCAGTTCCTCAATGACTCGCGCCGTGTCAAAACGCGCCGCGCCCTCAACACGCGGCTCAAAAGTCGCCCCCAAATACACACGGTCGGCCAGGCTCAGCGCCGCGATAAAGCCCTCCAAAAGCACGCTCGTTCGCGCCGTATTACTGCGCGGCTCAAAGGCCGCGCAAAGCACATGCTGCGGGTAGCGCGCACGCAGCGAGCGCAAGGTCTCGGCAATCGCAGTCGGGTGGTGGCCGAAATCCTCAATCACGGTGAGCTCGGGCGTATCCACTCGCCGCTCCTGCCGGCGGCGCACACCGCGAAACCGTGCAAGCCCGCCGAGGTCGAAGCTGCTCGGACTATCCGGACACACGGCAAGCGCCGCCGCAGTCGCGGCCATCGCGGCATTGCGGGCATTGAAAATGCCCGGCTGTGCCCAGCGTACCTTAGCCCACACTTCGCCGCGCCAAAAAAGCGAAAAGGCCGCCCCATTCACATCCTCTGAGAAATCGACCAACTGCACCTCGCAATGCGCGCCCGTCCCCACCCGGACAACGCGCGTCCAGTCAATCGGCCCGAGCGCAGCAAGGTTTTCGTCATCCCCATTCATCACGATATAGCCGCTGCTCGGAACGATCCGTGTAAGGTGTTTAAAACTACGCTGAACGTCCGCCAAATCCCTGAAAATATCGGCATGGTCGAACTCCAGATTGTTGAGCACCGCGATCTGCGGCGCGTAGTGGATGAACTTACTGCGCTTGTCAAAAAACGCACTGTCGTACTCGTCGCCCTCAATGACAAAGGGCTCGCTCGGCTCCCCGAGATGCTGCCCCACCGGCGGCTCAACAGGCACACCGCCAATCAGAAACCCGGCATCGCGCCCATTTTCCCGCAGCAGAAATGCCGTTAACGCGCTCGTCGTAGTCTTCCCATGCGTGCCACAAATGACAATCGGACGACGGCCTTTTAGAACAAACTCGGCCAGCCAAGCGGGCAGCGAGGTATAGGGGATTTGCCGCGAATCGAGCAGCCACTCGACCTCGGGATTCCCACGCGAAAGCGCATTGCCAATTACCACCAAGTCGGGCGCGAGCGCCGCCAGCCGTCCGGCAGCATAGCCCTCGTGAATGGCGATGCCGGCCTCGTGCAAAACCGTACTCATCGGCGGATATACGCCCGCATCGCTCCCCAGCACTTCGTGCCCGCTAGCACGCGCGAGTAGCGCCGCATTTCCCATCGCCGTCCCGCAAATCCCCATGAAATAAATCTTCATCTGCTGCGCAGAGCATCGGGCTCCAAACCGAATGTCGAGGGCGCAGCCAAAGAGCGTTTTATCGAGTTGCGCGCAAGACCTCGCCCTTGAGGGCGGGGTCTTGCGCGCTATTCGGTAAAAAGCCACAGCGAGGCCAGTGGCGCTCCAACCCTATCCGCGTAGTTTCCCAAAAACGTGCTCGCCTGAACGAGCACCTCTTGCACAGAGCCTATCAGGATAGGCGTTTCCCCCCTCTCTTTCGCCGAAACGAGGCTACGCCGACTCCCAGGGCAGCGAAGATTTGCCCGTAAGTGCCGGGCTCGGGGATGGGAGTCCACAGGTTGTATGTAGGCACGATGAGATCATAGGGAGCCCACTCGCAGCACGACCAATGATTACCCTGCCAGTAATGGCGAACCTCCATTAATTTTCCACCTATCTCGATGGTAATACTCCGGAGTTTTTCCCAATTCGAAGAACGGTGGTGGTGCCCAGCAATACTATTATCCCCAAGGTTTTTGATTACCAAATATCCGCCCTCTGCTATATTTAATTCATCAAAAAATAGAGTCGTACCTTGAACCCCATTAAAATCAATCACGCCAACATGATCTAAGGAATTATCT
>NZ_LSZP01000058.1 GCF_001580045.1 Cephaloticoccus capnophilus | reverse complement strand
CAGGCGTACTTCGTGGGTAAGTCCGAAAGCTGGTATGTGCCTATTCCGCAATCGGTGCGTGCGTGGCTGGAGAAGTTTCGCGCGTTTTTAGGCGAGTTATTCGAGTCGGCGCGGCACTTGATGCGTTTGGATGCGGAGGGGAAGCTAGACGCTGGGTTTAAGCAGACCTTGGCCGAAGCGGTGGGCCTAGATATGGCAACGGTCGCGGCCCTACGCCAAGAGGGCTGGGCCGGGGGCGACGAAGTGCGCGCAATCGCAGGCGGTCGGGCCAGCGGTATCGGCGACTTGGAGGGCGTGATGTTCTCGCAAACGCGCGAAGGGGCCGAGGGGAATCCTGACCACGTCGGCGATTCTTCGACTTTCGAGCTGCGCGCCTTTCATGGGCGGCGTTACGAGCAGGCCAAGGGCGCGGGGCAAACCGAGCTTACGGCGCATCAGTGGGAGCAGGTGCACACGCCGGAGTTTAAATCGTGGTTTGGCGACTGGCAGCGGCTGCGAGCCGAAGAGCGCCTTGATGCAATGGAGCCGGTGGAGCTAGCACTTGAAGAGAAGTATAAGGGTGCAAGCGTTGTCGAACTGCGCGCGGCGGTGCTTGCACACTTGCGCGATTTGGCGAAGCACGGCGCAAAGGCCAATCATCCCGAACTGGGTGAGGTGGGTTTTGCAACGAGTAGAATCAGGAAGGTTATTAGCACGAGTGCCGCGCCTGAGAAACTGCATGCCACACTGGACATTATTCGCGTTTTGGAGTCCGCCCATTTGGTCGAGTCTGTGGATAGTTATAAGCCCAAAGAGACGCAGGAGGGCACGCTTTACCATACACTCGCCGCCAAGGTTAAGGCATTTGATCGGGAGTTTGTAGCGGTAGTAACCGTTAGGGAGCTAAAGGACGGCCTAAAATTCTACAATACTATCGCTGTTGAAGCGGTAAAAAAAGAAGCAGCCTCAAGGACATATCCGCGTGCTTCAGAGTCTTTAGACTCCGACTCAACATCGGCTCTTCATGAGGCTGCGGGGCGGAGTAAGCTATCGCAGTTGCAGCGTGTCAAGTCCGAAAGCGTGAGTAAGGTGCTCAACCCGCGCACGGGCGAGCCCTTGGTGGTGTATCACTCGACGGGGGAGAAGTTCAGCATCTTTGATATTACCAAGTCGCGCAGTTGGGCTGGACAGCCAGACTACGACTTACCGGGGTTCTACTTTACTGACGATGCGGGGCAGTCGGGCGACTATGGGCCGCGCCGTATCGCCGCTTACTTGTCGATGCAGCGGCCCTTTACGGGCAATGTGCTTAGCTACAAAACCGAACATGGGCTTGAGACTTGGCGCGAGACTTACGAGGCACTGCGCAAGGACGGCTTCGACGGAGTAATCGACTGGGACACCGCCGCAGAATCAGGCGTTCGCGAGTTCATTGCGTTCTCCCCTGAGCAAATTAAGAGCGCGACGGGCAACCGAGGGAGTTTCGATGCGCAAAATCCAGACACGACCCGCCAGCTTCGGCCTGTGAATCGTCCGACTGCGGAGCAGCAGAAGGCGGCGTTAAAGCAACAGGTGTTTGAGGCGAGCGGT
>NZ_LSZP01000057.1 GCF_001580045.1 Cephaloticoccus capnophilus | reverse complement strand
GGATTTCTCATCGCGCTATCGCGCGAAAGCGAAATCCCAAATTTGAAAGCATTCCCCCTGTCGCGTTGCGACAGGGAGGGGAAAGTAGAGTGATAACCCGTTTGGGCGAGGTGGGGGAAATCACCAGTAAACTCCCGCCGCCAAGTTTGGGCTCCTTTTCAGATTTTGGTTTCGTTTCTGCGCGTCGCGCAGAGGCGAAACCAAAATCTAAATGGGTGCAGCGACACGCTGCCGCACCACGC
>NZ_LSZP01000056.1 GCF_001580045.1 Cephaloticoccus capnophilus | reverse complement strand
CAGATTTTGGTTTCGTTTCTGCGCGTCGCGCAGAGGCGAAACCAAAATCTAAATGGGTGCAGCGACACGCTGCCGCCCCACGCGCAGTGGTACTCTGTGTTCACGGACACTTAGCAGCACGCACGGGTGGCGAGGGCGTGAATGGCAGCGGCCACGGGTTGCCTGCGGTGGCTGTGGGTGTGTTTTACGGAAGCGGGGAGTTCGCCAAAGGTCTTGTCAAAACCGTGTGGGATGAAGAGCGGGTCGTAGCCGAAGCCGCCCTGCCCGCGCGGGCTTAGTGCGAGCGAGCCATGACACTCACCACGAAACACCTGTTCACGCCCATCGGCAGCGCACAAGACGAGCACGCAGACGTAGTGCGCACCGCGTTGACCGGGCGGCACGTCGCGCATTTCGGCAACGAGCTTGGCGAGGTTTGCGGCGGAGTCTGCTTGTGGGCCCGCGTAATACGCCGACTCGACGCCGGGGGCGCCGCCCAGCGCATCGACGCAGAGCCCGCTATCGTCGGCCAATGCCCACACATCGGGCTCGTCGGTGGGCAGCAGTGCGGCGAGCGCATGTGCTTTTTTGCGCGCATTACCCACGAAAGTCCCCGTGTCTTCGGCTACGGGAGGCATCCCGCCGAGCGAGGCGGCAGACTCAAGCGTCAAGGCCCGCCTTATTTCTGCGCAGTCTCGCGGTCGCAGGCCGGGCTGCTGTGTCAGATCAAGCTCGGCGATGAGTTCGCCCAGCTCGCGGACCTTGTGAGCGTTACCCGTGGCTAAAAACAGTTTCATCGAGAGAAAGGTCGTTGGGATAAACAACGCGTCCGCGCGTCAGCACGTCGTCTCCCAAAATCGTGTGCAGCGGCTCGGCCAAGCGCACGGCTTGGCCCAGTCGCTCCGTGCGCAGCCCGCGCATCATCGGCTTCGCGCGGTCGTCACCGAACAGCATCGGGGCTTGGTAGGAAAACAGGTAATCAATCTGCGCCTCGCGCAGGAGCTGGCTGAGGATTTGTGCGCCGCCCTCGATATACACGCCAAAGATCTGCTCTCCTGCGCATTTTTGGCGAAACTCGGCCCAGCCCACCCGCTGTGTCGGCGAGGGCAGCACCCAAACTTGGACGCCGCGCTCGCGGAGTTGGCGCACGTAGCCGAGCCCGCCGTGCGGCGTAGTGACGACGATCGTGCGGTGTTTAAACTCGTCGGTGTAGAGCGCAGGGAGCCCGCGAGTGCTGAGGCGGGAAGCGGTCGAGAGTAGCCCATCGAACACGAAACGGATGGGGCACCACTCTTCCTCGCCCTCGATTCGTGAGGTGAGTCGCGGGTTGTCCTGCATGACGGTGCCCGCGCCCACGGCGATTGCCGGGAAGAGCCGCCGCCAACGCATCACATCTGCCCGCGCCACTTCGCCCGTAATCCAACGCGAGTCGCCCGTCCGGCAAGCAATCCGCCCGTCGAGCGTCGTCGCCGTCTTTGCCGCAAAGAGCGGCGTGTGGGTCGTAATCCAATGGTTAAAAATGATATTTAGGCCCCGGCACTCCGCTTCGAGGATGCCCGTCATCACCTCGATCCCCGCTTCGCGCAGAATATCGATCCCGCGCCCCGCATGCGCCGGATTCGGGTCGAGTGTGCCGACGACTACGCGCCGGATGCCGCTCGCAATAATCGCATCCGTGCATGCACCTGTGCGGCCCTCGGTCGAGCACGGCTCCATCGTCACGTAGAGTGTCGTGTGGGGAGTCGCCCCATAGTGCGGCTCGTCCTCGCGCCAAGCATTGAGCGCTACCCGCTCGGCATGCGGGCCACCATCGGGCGAAGTTGCGCCTTCAGCAAGGATTGTGCCCGGGGCCTCTGAATCGGTTGCCGAACTTTCGACAATCACTGCGCCGACCATCGGGTTCGGATGTGTCGTGCCCCAGACACTACGAGCAAGCTCAACTGCCCGGCGCATGAATTGTTCGTGCTCCGCCATCGGCGTATCGGCGAGACGCGGACGGCAGTCGTCTTTTTCCGCCGCCGCCGTTACGGGAACTGCTCCAGCATCGGGAAACGGCTTAAGGAGATCTTCAGCGGCATCCATGGCAGGAACAATTCAGAGTACAGACTGTTTGGGGAGGAAATTAGGGGGAGCGGCGACGCAAAACTGGCTTAGTCGTGGACGTAGGGATTCGTCGCGCGTTCAGCGGCGACATTCGTTTCCGGTCCGTGGCCCGAGTAAATCCGCGTCTCGGCAGGCAGTGTATAAATCTGCTGCCGAATCGATTGAGCGAGCGCTTCAAAATCGCCGCCCGGCAAATCCGTGCGCCCAACCGAACCACGAAAAAGGGCGTCACCGACAAAGGCTGCCCGAAGCGCTTTTGCATAAAAAAGAATGTTCCCCGGACAATGCCCCGGCACATGCCGCACCTCAAAGCGCAGCCCGAGTGCCTCATGCGCCTCGCCCTGCCCGACCCAGCGGTCAACCCCCACCGGCTCCAACTTGGAGGACTCGAACATGAAACTGCGCATTCGCTCCGGCTCCTCATAGAGCGGCTGATCGGCAGAGTGAGCGAGGACCTGTGCGCCCGACTCGCGAACCACCTCGGCCGCGCCCTGCATATGATCCCAGTGCCCATGCGTCAGCCAAAGCTCACTCAGGCGGCACTTATCGTGAGCGAGCAGCGGGGCGACCTCCGCCCAAACCGCCTCCGGCGCATCAATCAGGACGGCCTCACCGCGCTCCGGCTCGGTCAACAGGTAAGCGTTCGTCTGAACAGGCCCAAGCGCGCGCACATAAAAATTCATGTACACAGATGCAGCGTAGGCCCCCAGTCCCGCGCAATCGCGAAAGTCCGTGCCACGCAGCAAATAGCTTTTCCTTTTACCTCTGGCCTGGCTACTTCCGCTCGCAAATTATGCCGAAGAACGAAACGACACTGAAATTTTCCGTATTGGCAGGGGACTACATCGGACCGGAGGTCATGCGCTCCGCCCTCCGTGTGCTAGAGAAAGTGGCCGCCCAAGAAGGGCTCAAACTCGACTACAGCGAACACGCCGTCGGGGGCTGCGCGATCGATGCGCATGGCACTGCTCTCCCCGAAGCGACACTCACCGCATGCGAAGCGGCCGATGCGATCCTCTTCGGCTCCGTCGGCGGTCCCAAATGGGAGTCGCTACCGCCTAAGGAACAGCCGGAGCGCGCCGCACTGCTCCCGCTACGCAAGCACTTCACCCTCTTTGCCAATATCCGCCCAGGTCTCCTCTACCCCGAACTGCGCGAGGCCTCACCGCTCAAAAACGAGCGCATCCCCGAAGGTATCGACATCGTGTGCATTCGTGAGCTGACGGGCGGGATTTACTTTGGCCAACCGAAACGCACGACCCTCCTCAACGGCGGTACGGACGTCGAATCGGTTGACACGATGATTTACCGAAAGAGCGAGATTGAGCGGATTACTGAGGTCGCGATTACGGCGGCACGCAGTCGCAAGCGGCGGCTCTGCTCGGTCGATAAGGCCAACGTCCTCGAAACCTCCGTCTTGTGGCGAAAGACCGTCAGCGACTACGTCGCCGCGAACGCGCCAGATATCGAACTCTCGCACATGTTAGTGGACAACGCCGCGATGCAGCTTGTGCGCGATCCCGGGCAGTTCGACGTATTCGTGACCGAAAACATGTTTGGCGACATCCTCTCTGACGAGATGGCCGTCATCTGCGGCTCGCTCGGGATGCTATCGAGCGCCTCGCTAGGCGCACGCAAAAACACGCTCGGCCTCCCCTATGGGCTCTACGAACCCGCAGGCGGCACCGCCCCCGACATCGCAGGCAAAGGCATCGCCAACCCGTGCGCGCAAATCCTCTCGGGCGCATTGATGCTCCGCTACAGCTTTGGTTTGGAAGACGCAGCAACACGCATCGAGCGCGCCGTCCGCGAAGTCGTGGCAAGCGGCACGCGAACCGGGGACATCGCCTTCGGTCGCACTGCTGTAGGCACCGAACAGATGACCGAGAAGATCCTCGGTGCCTTGTGAGGCGCTGTGAGGCGCGGAAAATCTGTCAGCACGTGAACAGCGTCTCCCGACTCACCCTCTCGATTGCTTGGCCGGCGCCCCAAGCCCCACGCCGATCAGAGTAAACCTAGCCGTTTCTACTCAGATCTAAACGGTGAACACTCAGGCGGCCGAGGGCGTCGGAAGCAGTGCTTCATCTACAAGCTCAATCCAGTGGCGGACCGGAGTGCGGCGCGCGCTGTCAAGGTGGGTCTGGCAACCCACATTGGCGGTGACGATAACATCCGGCTTACCTTGCTCCAGTGCGGCGATCTTGTCGTCGCGGAATTGCTGGGCTAATTCGGGCTGGACAATGGAATACGCCCCAGCGGAGCCGCAGCACAGGTGGGCATCGGCGACCGGCGTCAAATCAAAGCCTAGGCGAGTGAGCACAGTCTCCACCACGCCACCGAGTGGCTGTGAGTGTTGCAGAGTGCAGGGGCAATGCACGGCCAAGCGTTGATGGCGCGTGTCGAGTGCCAGTGTGTCCAGAGGCTCATCGCGCAGGATTTCGACCAGATCGCGCGAGAGCGCGCTGACGCGCTCGGCTTTGGCGGCGTAGGCGGGGTCGTGTTTGAGCAAAGCGGCATAGTCCTTGATGAATGCGCCGCAGCCACTGGCAGTCTGGACGATGGCTTCCGCGCCGCGTTCGATGGCAGGCCACCAAGCGTCGATATTGCGCCGGGCGCGGTTCAGCCCGGCGGCTTGGGCGTCAAGGTGGTAATCCACCGCGCCACAGCAAACTGCTTCGCGCACAGGAATGATACTGATACCGAAGCGATCCAGCACCCGCGCGGCGGCAGCGTTGGTATTGGGTGAAAATGCAGGTTGCACGCAGCCATCCAGCATCAGCATCTGCCGGGGGTGATGGGTGGTGGGCAGTTTCGCCGCGCGGGGGATGCTGCGCGGAAGTTTGCGTTGCAGTACCGCTGGCAGGATGGGTTGCAAGGTGCTGCCGATCTTTACCAAAACCTTAAACAGACGCGGCTTTGTTACTACGTGGCGCAAGCTCGTGCGGAGGAGACGTTGGCCGATTGGACGCGTGACCTGTTCATCCACCACCGCACGGCCAATATCCAGCAGGGTGTGGTACTCGACCCCGGAAGGACAGGTGGTTTCGCAGCTGCTGCAGGCCAGGCAGCGATCGAGGTGAAGCTGCGTGAGCGGGCTCGCCGGTTTACCCTCCAGCACCTCTTTGATCTGGTAGATGCGCCCACGTGGTCCATCGAGTTCGTCGCCAAGCAGTTGGTAGGTCGGGCAGGTCGCGTTGCAGAAGCCGCAGTGGACGCAACTGCGCAGGATGCGTTCGGCATCATCGGCTCGGGTCAGGCCTTTGGCTCTTTGGCTTAACGTAGTTTGCATGGTTACAGCTCTGAATACATGCGACCTGGGTTGAAAATCCCGAGCGGGTCTAGCTTCGCCTTAAGTTGGCAGTGATAGCGCATCAGGATGGCGGATAATGGCGCGAAAGGGCTATCGGTGATGCCCTGGGTGTAACAGGTCGCGCTGCCGTCGTATGTGCGAACAATCGCGCGGATGGCGTCCGCTGGAGCATCACTTTTCAGCCAGCGCTGTGCGCCGCCCCAATCAAGAAACTGTGCGCCTGGAAGTGCAAACAACGGCGTGTTATGAGGAAGTGAAATCCTCCACAGGGGCAAGGGGTCGGTGAAAAACGGCAGGGTGCGGGCATTGAGCTGCGACCAGTAATCGGAATCAACTCCGTCTCCGCCCAAGCGATTGCGCGCGTCTTTGAGAGAACCCTCGCCGCCTTCTAAGCGCAAATACAAGGTATTGCCATCATGCGCGGCTGCGCTGATCGGCAGTGCCCGCTGCCCCCACTCGGCCAGCTGAGTCAGCGCGGCTTCCGGTGTCAGCGATAAGGCCAGCGTGGCGGTGTGGCGGGGTTTGGGCAGGACCTTGATCGACACTTCAGTCAATAAGCCCAAACAGCCGAAGCTCGCCGTAAACAGGCGCGACAAGTCATATCCGGCGACGTTTTTCATCACTTCACCGCCAAAGCGCAAATGATGCCCATCCCCGTTAATGACTCGGGTTCCCAGCACAAAATCGCGCACTGCCCCCACCCACGGGCGGCGCGGGCCAGATAGCCCTGTGGCAATCATACCGCCAACAGTGGCGCCTTGATCAGCCAGGGGCGGCTCAAACGGCAGCATCTGCCCGGCGGCATCAAGCGCGGCTTCGAGTTCGGACAACGGAGTTCCAGCTCGCGCGGTAATGAGCAGTTCAGTCGGGTCGTAATTGACAATGCCGCGATGGGGGCGGGTATCGATTTCAAGACCATCAACAGCACGGCCCAGAAACGCTTTGCTGTTGCCGCCGCGAATCCTGACTGGTGTGCGGTTGGCCAGTGCTTGCTTGACCTGCTCGATCAGAGCTTGGCTGTGATTAGCGTCAGAGGAGCGCATCAAAACCTCTCCAGTTCGGGAAACGGCATTTTCCCCATATGCACATGCATCCCACCAAATTCGGCACAGCGGTGGAGAGTGGGGATATTCTTGCCCGGATTAAGCAGCCCTTCGGGGTCGAATGCCGCTTTGACTGCATGAAAGGCTGTAAGCTCCTTAGCATTAAACTGCATGCACATATGGTTAATTTTTTCGCGCCCGACACCGTGCTCGCCGGTAATCGTGCCACCGACCTTGACGCACAATTCGAGGATTTTTCCGCCCAAAGTTTCGGCGCGCTCTAACTCATCATCTTTATTGGCATCGAACAAAATGAGCGGGTGCATATTGCCGTCTCCAGCGTGGAAGACATTGGTGACGCGCAATTTATACTCATCCGAGAGGCGACCGATCCCACGCAAGACCTCAGGCAAGGCACGACGCGGGATGGTGCCGTCCATGCAGTAATAATCAGGCGAAAGCCGCCCCGCCGCTGGAAACGCATTTTTTCGCCCAGCCCAAAAAAGCGCACGCTCGGCTTCATCTGCGGCTTGGCGGACTTCAGACGCACCGGCGTTTTGCAATAGGTTTCGCGCGCGTTCGCAATCTTCCTCGACGTCGACTTCCACGCCATCGAGCTCGCACAATAAAATTGCGGCGGCATCAATGGGATAACCTGCATGGATAAAATCCTCCGCCGCGCGGATGGCTGGGTTATCCATCATTTCCAAACCGCTAGGAATAATCCCCGCCGCGATAATATCGGCCACTGCCCGACCGGCTTTTTCCACCGAATCAAAGGCCGCGAGCAAGACTTGTGCCACTTTGGGCTTTGGCAGCAGCTTGACAGTGATTTCGGTGATGATTCCGAGCATCCCTTCCGAGCCGGTGAATAAGGCCAAAAGGTCGAATCCCGGCGTATCCAGCGCTTCACTGCCAATGGTCAGGCGTTCGCCCTCGACGGTCAGGATTTCGAGTTTGAGGATATTATGGACGGTCAGGCCATATTTCAGGCAGTGCACGCCGCCCGCATTTTCGGCGACATTACCGCCGATCGAGCAAGCAATCTGCGAGGACGGATCGGGCGCAAAATACAAACCAAACGGGGCGCAGGCTTTAGAAATGGAAACATTGCGCACGCCGGGCTGCACCCTCGCCCGGCGCGCGGCGGGGTCGATTTCAAGAATCTGGGTAAAACGCTCCATCACCAAGAGCACCGCATTGGGCAGAGGCAGCACGCCTGCCGACAGCCCCGTCCCTGCCCCACGTGCGATCACAGGGACGCGGCGGGCGTAACAGAGCTTCAATAGTGCTTCGACTTGCTCCAGTCGCTTGGGGAGTGCCACCAACATGGGCGTGGTGCGATAAACTGAAAGCGCATCGCACTCATAAGGTACGAGCTCATCGGGCTCACTCAGGATTTCAAGGTCCGGGATCTCCGCGGCCAGCGCACGCAGCAAGGCTGCCCGGTCCACCACAGGCAGCGCGCCATCAATTCGTTCGTCGTAGAGAATGCTCATGGGGCGAGGACGGAAGGGAGGCCCCCCCCGACATGCTGTCAAGTTAGGCCATCGAGAATAGAGCGCGGACACGGCCTGAGTTTAATCCAGCAACGCCGCATCCCAGGCGTAAACGCGCTGGGTTTGTTCGCCCAGGCCCGCGATCCCCAGCCGCATCTCATCGCCGGGCTGCAAATACACCGGCGGTTTTTGCCCCATCCCGACACCTGGCGGTGTGCCGGTGCTGATGATGTCGCCAGGGTAGAGCGTGGTGAACTGGCTGATTTCGTGAATCAAGGTAGCCACGTCAAATACCATGGTGCGGGTATTGCCGTTTTGAAAGCGCTTGCCGTTGACCTCCAGCCACAGGTCCAGGTTTTGCGGATCGGGGATTTCGTCGGCGGTCACCAACCATGGGCCGATGGGGCCGAAGGTGTCGCAGCCTTTGCCCTTATCCCAGGTGCCGCTGCGCTCCAGTTGGTATTCGCGTTCAGATACGTCGTTGATAACGCAATAGCCTGCCACATGTGACAGGGCCGCTTCGCGCGAGATGTAGCGTGCCTGGGTGCCGATGATGACGCCCAGCTCCACCTCCCAGTCGGTTTTGAGCGACTGGCGCGGCAGCACGACGGGGTCGTTCGCGCCTGTGGGGCGGGACCACTTAGTGAACAGAATCGGCTCCTTCGGGACTTCCGCCCCCGCTTCGGCCGCGTGATCGGCGTAGTTGAGCCCCACGCAGATGAACTTGCCGGGATTGGCGAAGGGCACGCCAATGCGCCCCGGTGTTGCGATGAGCGGCAGGCTTTGCGGGTCGATGGCGCGCAGGCTTTGCAGTCCGGCGGGCGTAAGCGTTTCTGCGCAGATGTCATCGATCACCCCCGACAGGTCGCGGGCCTGTCCTTGAGGGTCAATTAGTGCGGGTTTTTCTTGGCCAGGCAGGCCGTGGCGAAACAACTTCATCGAATTCTCCTTAATTGTAGGTTCAGAGCCATTTTTGGGGTGTACTCAACGGAATTTCGGCATAATTGGTCACAGTAACTCGTTCATTTCCGGGAACATGGAAGAAAGCGAAAAATACAGCCGTATTTCGCCCCCACACAAATAACAAAGCAGTTGACGAGACCAAAATGACGCCGTTGTTCTACATATAGTACAGGTACTTAGCCTGCGAACGACGCGATGACTGCACAACACAAATCGGAGGAAAATTTGACTACAACTGACAAAAATAACCGGCCCTCGCGGCGCGCACTCGTGACCGGCGCGGCGGGCGGCTTGGGACGCGAAGTCTCACGCCAATTACTGGAGCGTGGATGCGCAGTAGCGATTTGCGACATCGATGCGAAAGGGCTAGCGGACACGGAGCAGCTTCTGTTGAAGCAGGGCGGAGAGGTCGAGTGCATCGTCTGCGATCTGACCACTGAAGATGCACCGCAGGCGGCGGTAGAGCGCGCAGTCGCGCGCTGGGGCGGTTTGGATGTGCTGGTCAACAATGCCGGCTACGGTGTCATTGAGCCGTTTCTGGAAGCTACGCATAAAGCGTGGACACGCACGCTGGCACTGAACGTCACCGCACTCGCCATGTTGTGCAAGGCGGCAGGACGGGTCATGCGTGAGCAGCGCAGCGGACGCATTATCAATATCACCTCGCCAGGCTCGCGCATGGCGCTGCCGGACTATACGGCCTATACGGCCAGCAAGGCGGGCGTGGACTCGATCACCCGTGCCGCAGCGGTGGCTTTGGCGCCTTATGGCGTTCTAGTTAACTCCCTTGCGCCGGGAATGATGGACACGGAAATGCAGCGTTCGACCGAGATGGAGATGGCGCGGATTAATGGTCGTAGCGATTTACAAGCCTTTTTGGACGAACGCACACAGCGTATTCCGCTTGGGCGTCGCGCCTCGGTTGACGAGATTGCGCAGGCGGTCGTCTGGTTGTGTCTGGATGCCCCCCCGTATATGACCGCTGAGCGTCTGAACATGTCTGGCGGACTCGACAAGGACTAATACAATGAACCCCCACCCCTCCAAACCCGCCGATATCGGCGAATTAAAACGCCGCGCCACACAATTGCGCCGCCACATGCTGACCATGGCGCACGGGCAAGGCCAAGGTTACATCGGCCAAGGTTTAGGCATGGCCGACGTGCTAGCCGCGCTTTATTTCCACGAGCTGCGCTACGACCCGGCCAATGTAAACTGGCCGGAGCGCGACCGCTTTCTGCTTTCAACCGGTCACTATTCGATCGGTCTGTGGGCCGCGTTGGCCGAAGCAGGTGTGCTGCCCCTGGAAGAACTCCCGACCTATGGCGCGGACGGCAGCCGCTTGGAAATGTCCACGCTGGACACCACCCCGGGCGTCGAGATGATCGGCGGTGCACTCGGGCACGGCCTCGGGCAAGGCGTCGGACAGGCGCTTGGCTTGCGCCTAGATGGGTCTACGGCGCGGGTGTTCGTGGAGCTTTCAGACGGAGAAATGCAGGAAGGCTCAACCTGGGAAGCGGCGATGTCGGCCAGCCATTTCAAACTCGATCATCTGGTAGCGCTGATCGACTGCAACGGCATCCAGGCCGACGGCCCGATGGTGCTCGATATGGAACCGATCGCGGAGAAATGGGCCGCATTCGGCTGGGAAACACAGGAAATCGATGGTAACGATATCAGCGCCGTTGTCACGGCGCTTGAGCGCGCGCGAGCACGGCAGGGAAAGCCGCACGCGATTGTGCTGCGCACCTTGCCCGGCAAGGGCGTACGCCGGATTGAAACCAGCGAAAAAGCACACTTCTTCCGCGTCAACACCGACCAATGGGATGACATCATCGCCGAATTTGAACACAGCTTGGAGGCCGCCGTATGAGTACCGTAACGACAAGAAACCGCACGCTCGCAATGGGCGAGGACGAGGCGACCAACGGCGCACGCGCCATGGTCAATGCGCCGTTTGGCAGGGCGCTGGCACGGATTGCCAAGGAGAACCCGGCGATTGTCGGGCTGACCGCAGATCTGGGCAAATACACCGACATCCACCCCTTCCGCGATGCCTGCCCGGAGCGCTTTTTCAATATCGGCATGGCCGAACAGAACATGATTGCCGTCGCCGCAGGTTTGGCGCGCACCGGCAAAACAGTCTTCGCCACCACGTATGGCGTATTTGCCTCGCGCCGCGCGTACGAATTTGCCGCGATTGCCTGCGCGCACTCCAATTTGAACGTGAAAATCATCGCCGGGCTGCCGGGGCTGACCACTGGCTATGGCGGCACCCACCAGGCCATCGAGGACGTGGCGCTGATGCGCATGATTCCGAATATGGTCGTGATTGATCCGTGTGATGCGGTCGAAATCGAGTCGGCGGTCGAGGCGATTGCGGCCCATCAAGGCTCGGTCTATATGCGCCTGTTGCGCGGGCAGGTGCCGCGCGTGCTGCCTGAGAACTATACGTTCGAGATCGGCAAAGCGCGGCCACTACGCGAGGGCACGCAGATTGGCATTATCTCGACGGGTCTGATGACCGAGCGCGCGCTGGATGCAGCGGCGGCACTTGAGGCGCGCGGGATTTCGGTCGGCGTGCTGCATGTGCCGACCCTCAAGCCGTTTGATGGCGTGGCGGTGGCGCGTTTTGCCGCTGGCGTCGAATATCTGGTGACAGCGGAAAACCACGTCGTTCAAGGCGGGCTGGCAACGCTGGTCGCCGAGGCGCTGTTTGATGCAGGACAAGTAAAACCGCTGACCCGGATTGGTCTGCCGGATCAATTTATTGAATGCGGTAGCGTGCAAACGCTTCAGGCGCAATATGGCATTTCATTGGACGCGATGATCGATACCATCGGCGCATTGGTTTCATAACATCAGTAAGGACGAAGCAAATATGAAGATTGTTGATATCGAAACCTATGCCGTCGGTGCGGGCTGGAAAAACTGGCTGTTTGTCAAAGTCATCACCGACGAAGGCATCTACGGCATCGGCGAAGGCACGCTCAATGGCTTTATCCGCACCACCGAAGCCGGTGTGCACGAGTTGAAACATCTGGCCATCGGTCAGGATCCACGGCACATCACCGCACTGGTCAAGCGATTGCTCGACAGCGTTTCGCTCGACGGCGGTCATATTCATCGCACCGTGATTGCGGCGATTGAAGTCGCGTGTTGGGATATTCTCGGCAAACACCTTGGTGTGCCGATTTATCAGCTCCTTGGCGGGCGTGCACGCGAGAGCGTGCTTGGCTATGCCAATGGCTGGTATCGCACCGAGCGCACGCCCGAAGCGTTTCTGCAAGCAGCGCAGGCGGTTCTCGCCAAAGGATTCAAGGCATTCAAACTGGATCCGTTCGGCACCGCGCAGAGCTTTATTTCCAAGGAAGAATTGGAGCTCGCTTATGAAATCTGCCGCACGCTGCGCGACCGCCTGCCTGCCGATACCCGTATCCTGATCGACGTGCACGCGCGCTTTACCGGGATTGCGGCGTTACAGGCCGCGCAGAAATTTGCCGATCTCGATATCTACTGGTTTGAAGAACCCACGGGCCGCGACCGTCAGGAAACCGTGCACGAGATGGCCTTGCGCTCGCCGATCCCGGTGGCAACCGGCGAAATGTATGATACCGTCGGCCAGTTCTACACCCTGGCACAAGGCGGCGGGGTCAATATCTTTCAACCTGAGCCCATGTCGCTGGGCGGCATCGGTGCCAGTATGCAGGTCGCGGCCATCGCAGCCGGCCACGGCAGTGTGATAGCGCCGCATCAAAGCGGCGGGCCGGTCGCCACCGCAGTGTGCTTGCAGCTTGCCGCCGCCGTCCCCAACTTTCTGATTCAGGAGCACTTTGATGCGTTTAACGAGCCGTGGACGCGCGAATTGGTCACCTGGCATCCGACCGTGAATCCCGACAATGGCCATCTGTCATTCCCGGATGCCCCCGGCCTCGGAATCGATCTGAATATCGACGCGATCAAGGCACATCCTTACGACCCCAACGCCTATTTGAACGTCCATACTGAAGGCTGGGAGCGTCGACTTGGTACGCGGCCCCAAGGCAGTGAGGCAGCGTGAAAGGGTCAGTTCACAAGGGCTAAAACGACCTAGTTTCTAGCCCTTTACCTGTCGTCCATGCCCCCATCGGCCCTCTGTCGTCTGTAGGCAGCTCTCAACATGCTGCTCAATGCGCCCAACGGGCTGATCATGGAGATGGTGCACGATTATGTCGAGGGCTGGTATAGCCGACATGATCTAAGATCGGATTGAATTCGTTGAAGGCTGTCTTGTGCTGCTCGAGCGCCCCAGCCTCGGCCCCCGACCGTACAAGGATTTGCTCACCCGTTCCGGTGCCTACATGCAAACAAGCACCGAAGGTTTACGTAGTCGGAAAACCCTGCACGTAGATCGATTGCTCAACTGTGACGTGCTGACCCCGCGCCCCTCGAGCAGAGGGCTCCCGCGCACTCCTGCTTAACTGCGGGCTTTCCCTCGAAACGCACAGCCCCGAAAGCTACCCTGCGGTTTTGAATCGCAACGCAAAACCGCCCGCACCAAGTCTCGGAGCAAACCTTTCCATGCACTCCAGATTCGATTTCACGACCCCGCCCGAACGTCGCCACACCGACTCGCAAAAGTGGCTTAAATACGAAAACCGCGACATCATCCCGATGTGGGTTGCCGACATGGACTTTCGCTCCGCACCCGAGATCCTCGATGCGCTCCACGCCCGCGTCGACCAAGGCATTTTCGGCTACGCACGCCCCTGCCCTAGCACCACCGCCGCAATCGTCACCGCCATGCAAACCCGCTACGGATGGACGATTTCGCCCGAGTGGATTGTGTGGCTGCCCGGGCTCGTTTGCGGGCTAAACGTCACCGCCCAAGCCTTTGCCGGCACAGGCGACGAAGTCCTCACCCTCGCGCCCATTTATCCGCCCTTCATATCCGCGCCCAAAAACAGTGGGCGGCGCACCGTCACTGTGCCGCTAAAACTGGAGGAACAAAATGACGCTGAGGCCGAAGTGACGACCGAAGGGAGCGGCTCAGTCTGCGACCGCGACGACACGCCCAATAAAAAAGGTCTGCGAGCTTGGGTGATCGACTGGCCCGCACTCGAAGCTGCGGTCACGCCGCGCACCAAACTGTTCCTCCTGTGCAATCCGCACAACCCGATTGGCCGCGTGTGGCGGCGCGACGAGCTCGCACAAATCGCCGACTTCTGCCTGCGCCACAAGCTCACCCTATGCAGTGACGAAATCCACTGCGACCTCGTCCTCGAGCCCGCGCTGCGCCACACGCCGACCGCGCTCCTCAGCTCCGAAATCGCCGCACGCAGCCTCACTCTCATGGCTCCGAGCAAGACCTACAACTTGCCCGGCCTCGGCACCTCCTTCGCCATCATCCCCGACGCCGCACTCCGCGCCCAGTTTAACCGTGCCGCCTCCGGAATCGTGCCCGAAGTCAATGCCCTCGGCTACGCCGCGTGCGAAGCCGCCTATCGTGATGCTGAGCCTTGGCGGCAAGCCCTCCTCGAAACGCTGCGCGGAAACCGCGACCGCTTAATCGACTTTGTTAAAAACGAACTCTCCGGCGTCGAAATCGAAGCCCCGATTGAGGCAACTTACCTCGCTTGGCTAAACGTCCGCGCACTCGGCCTCGCCGACCCGGTCACTCACTTCGAGGCACACGGCGTGGGCCTAAGCGACGGCGCATTTTTCGGTGCTCCCGCCGGACACTACGTACGGCTAAATTTCGGCTGCCCACGCAGCACGCTCGACGCAGCCCTCCGTCGACTAAAAACCGCCGTCGAAACGGCCCCCACTGCCGCTTAGCTTCGCTCTAGAGGCTGACCTGGAAGGGGCCATGTTTCACGCGTGGCACTGCAACGCTTGTGTGCCTAAAAAGAGTACATAAATTTTATTACTCGCTGTTAGGTAGATTTTTAAGGCTACTTATTTGTGCGTAGGGCTTGACGACTTTGCTAGGCTTTAAGTCGAGAACTATTCTCAATTTAAACACCTGTGAACAAAACAAAGCACCCGCGTCCCTCTACCCTTCTATTAACTGCCATCAGTGCCCTCACGCTGGGCCTCGTGGCCTCGATTCCGCTCGTCGCCGCCACTAGCCGAGACTCCGCGCTCGACCTAGCCGATGCGGATGCGCCCTACCAGCTCGACGCGCTGAGTGTCGAAGCCCGCGACGAAGTCGGCGCAGGCTGGCGGCCCACGCGCCAAGTCACCGCCACGCGGATCAGCACCCCGCTCGAAGATGTGCCGCGCAGCGTCTCCGTCGTCACTGGCGAGGTCATGGCCGACCTCGGCGAGACGCGCATTGAGCGCACACTCGACTTCGCGGGTGGGATCACGCGCGGCAACGACTTTGGCGGGCTCAATATGGCCAGTTTCAACGTGCGCGGGTTTGATACCAGTGCCGTGTATCGCAACGGCTTCAGCGCCTCACGCGGCAACAATAGCCCCCCCGACGCAGCCACGATTGAGCGCGTCGAAGTCCTCAAAGGCCCCGCCTCCGGCCTCTTTGGCCGCGGCGACCCGGGCGGCATCGTCAACCTCGTGACTAAACGCCCTCAGCGGGAAACGTTTACGCGCATCTCCGCCAGCGCGGGCAGTTGGGATCGCTACCGCGCGACACTCGACACCAACACACCGCTTAACGCCAGCGGCACGCTCCTCGCGCGCTTCAATATGGCACTCGAAGACACCCGCAGCTTCCGCGACCACATCGAGACGCAACGCTACCTCTTCGCGCCCAGCCTCAGCTGGCAAGTCACCGAAAAAACGCTCCTCACCCTCGAAGCCCAATACATCCGCAACGACAACCTCTTTGACCGCGGCATCCCGGCTGTTGACGGCGATTTCGGGCGCGTCCGCAGCAAAAATTTTTACGGAGAACCGGCCAACGGAAAAGTTAAGAACAAAAACCACTCGCTCCAAGCCGCCCTCGAGCACCAGCTCGCCCAGCACTGGAAGCTCCGTGTCGCCGGGCAGTTTTACCACGGACACTACCACGGCCACACCATGCACATGGACGCGCCACTTCCCAGCACGCCCACAATCGTCCGGCGCACTTACGAGTGGCGCAACGCCCAGTGGCAAGACTACCACCAGCACGCCGAAGTCCATGGCAAGTTCACCCTCTTTGGCGCGGAACACCACGTCCTCGTCGGCGCCGAATACGAGCACTACCGCAACGGTCAGTTTTACCCGCGCACCGGCTACACCAACACATTCGGCGTCGATATCTTCGAGCCCGCCAAAGACTACGGGAAAACGCCCCCTCCCTACACTTTGGTCAGTGACAACCTCTCGCGCGAGGAAAGCTACGCGCTCAACCTCCAAGACCAGATCTACTTTACGCCCGAACTCATCGGCTCGCTCGGCCTTCGCCACGACTCGGTCAAAACCTCCTCGCACCAACGGCTCTCCAGCATCCGCAGCAGCTACGAGCGCGACGCGACAGTTCCCCGCGCGGGCGTCCTCTACAAATTCACGCCCCAAATCAGCGGATTCGCTAACGCCTCACGCTCCTTCAAGCCCAACGGCGTCGACTCCAACGGCGAAATTCACAAACCCGAAGAAGGGACCGGCTATGAACTCGGCACCAAGTTTAACCTCTTCCAGGGACGCCTCGGCGGCACGCTCAGCCTCTTCAACATTGTGAGAGAAAACGTAAAAGTGCCACATCCCGATCCCACCGTAGTTGACCAAATCACCGTCGGCGAGCAACGCAGCCGCGGGCTCGACCTCCAGATAACCGGTAAGCTCACCGATGAACTGCGCTTCATCGCCGCCTACGCCTACATCGATGCCGAAGTCACCAAAGACACCCGCCCCGGATATCAAGGCCAACGCCTCGCCGGAGTCCCCGAGCACAACGCTAGCCTCTTCGCCATTTACGCGCTGCCGCGTGGACTAGAAATCGGCACCGCTTACACCACCTTTGGCGCACGCAAAACCAGCATCACCGGCACACTCAAAGTGCCCAGCTACCAAACGGTAGACCTCTTTGCCCGCTGGCGAGCGAATGACCGTCTCCATCTCACGCTCAACCTCTACAACCTCCTCGACGAGCAATATTTCAACAACGGGTACAACTGGTGGAGCGTCCCCGGCGACCCACGCAGCTTCAAACTCACCGCCACATATAAGTTCTAACAATGAAACAGCGTGTGGCCGCACTCATCTGCTTCGCCACACGCCGAAGCACTTAGCTACGGTCACAGTAGCGAGATATTCTGATCAATTTTCATAATATCTCGCTCTCGTATTCTAAACCTTGGTCCCGTAATTACGGATTGAGTGCTTATTGACGCTTGAGCGTGCGCCAAAATCGAGAGCAACCCTGCCCTCATTAAGGGCTCGAATTAAACTTAATGGCGCAAAGCCCTAAAATATCCGTATATGGCGGCGGGGCTACGACTAAATCGACACTCTCGACAGGCATTTGGCTCATTACTCGTAGGCCATCACCGTGGTGGACCCGGTTAAACCACGGTGCCAGCGGAAGATTTTGCGTGAAGCGCAGCGGCAGGCTTGGACTCTAGCTCTCACTTATAAATACATTTCGATCTACGAGTTTCTGGAGTGCATCCTGGGACTTTTTGAGGAGTCGGAAGGCCTCAGCCGCGAGAGGTTCGACTTCATAAATGCCGTTTTGGTCGGCGTAGGCGCGCAGAGCGATCATCGCGTTAACCAGTTCAGCATAAACCAAGTTTTGATAGGGAGAAGCCGGAGACTGGGGCATATGGGGGATCTGCTCAATGAAAAGCGTGCCTGTCCGTTGCCCACCGCAAAACGGATCGGGTTCGTGATAAAAGGGCGCCTCCCAATACGCTTTATAAGGAGTAATCACACCGGCCACGCGGTAAAGGTACTCGACGACTCCTAAGGAGGTGTAGAGGTTTTTAGCCATTTCCCAAGAGGTTTCGATATGTGAACTACGCCTATTGATAGAGATCAGCGTACTGCCGGTCGTACTGGTGCGGCGGCCTCCGGGCTCAAACGCAGGGATAGGGATAAACTTTATTTTCCCGCTGAGGAGAGGATTTTCCCTTTTCCAAATGCCAAGTAGATTATTGGTGATTATTGTACCTACGACGAGTCCCTCGAGCTGTTGTTTGTGTCCAGTAGCACTATTAAGGTGGACATCGGTTGCTACGCGTTTTGGTCCGGTAATCCATGTAGTGAGCGTCGCAAGGGTACGCGCGTTTTGCTCATTGGCAAAGGAAGGGCTACCGCCTTCGTCAAAAAGCACTCCGTCATTTTGTAGAACGAGCATGCGGATTGTGTCGTGGCTAACCTCCCCGAGACTCAGTAAGTAGCGGTCCGGGCGGCCGTCGCCGTCCAAATCGGTCATCAGCGGCCGCATGACGCGGAAATAATCGTCCCAAGTCTCGATTTGCGCCATGTCTTCGTCACTTATTCCGGCCGCTTCGGCCAGGTCGAAGCGATACGACAACATGGCGGGAGACGCAGTAAGGGGAAGTCCAAAATGGCGTCCGCGATGAGAGTGCTGCAGAAGCACGGTCCGGTCATACTGCTCGTACAGCCCCTCCTCATGAAGTCGATCAGTGATATCTAGGAAGCCGATTTGATCAAGGGGGCCGTTGTATATTTTGGGATACATCCCTTCATGTGTTTCCACTAGATCGGCGACCGGTGTGCCCGAAAGGAAACCAGAAATCATCCGGTGCTCAATCGCATTGGGATGTAGCATCGTCATCGAGACGCGGCTTTCCGGCGGATGCTCCTCATTCCAGTGTGCGATTGGCTCGATATAGGCGTCGCGCAGCACAGTGGCAAAAGTCCAAAAAGTGATACCTTCGGGCTCTCTGTGCGGGATCAGCGCTACGAGAACGGCACTTGCAATCGCAAGGCAGAAAATGACAGCAGATCCGAGGGAAAGTCTCATGAGGAAATGCTAGGGTTTGGAGGGGGCTGTGATGGGGAGGGAGAAACGACTAACTTAGGGAGAAAGAAGGAGAAAGCGAGCGAGCAGGGGGAAAAAATGAGAGCTATGGTAAAAAAATAAGAGGATTTACCTAAAATCCTATCTATCTAGGTTTTTCAAAACGAGTAATCTATTGATCTATAGATAGAAATAGCGTTTTAGTCCAGGTTCATTTGCCCAAGAGTCAGGTTTGTGGCGGTTGCTGAGCGAGGCGGCGGTTTCCGAATGCGGTAAGGCAATTACCCACAGAAAGCATGGCTACCAAATACCGAAATCGCAGCGGAGTTTGAGCAGAGGGCAGTGGCATCCTTCTTTTGGAGTCATAAAACAGGCAAGCGCTTGATTGGCAGAAAAGCAGGCACTAACTTCTTAGTATTATTTTAATCTATTTATGAAGATCAATGAGTCAGGTTATACAGAGTCCTTATATCCAAGTCGGGGCGCACTCACGAGGGCGTGGTGGCCTCGCGTGGTGGGACGGTTCATGTGGCTGCTCCTACTTGCTCTTGCGGTATGTGCACTGTGGTTGACTATTGAGGATCGTTGGGGGAGCAACTTTCAATTTCCGACACGCTATACTGGTGACTCTCATTATGTATTAGAAATGATGAAACTGTCCAAAGAAGGCGATCTAGGCCTGTTTACTCATGTCACAACAGAGTCGCTAGGGGCTCCATTCACCGGCCAGCTAAATGACTTTCCCCAGACGGAGCGAGTCATTGTGTGGCTCGGCGGGCAGGTCGCTAGGGTAATTGGACTTATGCCCGCCGCGAATGCGATGCTAATACTCTCCTGTATAGTCGCGGCCTTTTCATTTTATGCGGCTGCTCGATTCTGGAAGATATCACGTCTAAGCTCATGGGCTTTCGCTGTCGTTTATGCCTTTCTCCCTCATAATCAACGCTCGCTTGATAGCCTGGGGGTAATAGCTACAGGGCTCCTCCCGCTTCAGTTCTATTGCCTGTGGTATATCGCGACCGTCCAGAATGTATCTTGGGGCTCTTTCCGCTTTAGGTTGACTTTGGCTATAGGCTTACTGAGTGGATTATTAAATATTTACTGGGTGTTCTTTTTTCTGAACCTGTACGTGCTTGCTCTGTTATGTCGGATTCTTAAGGGCAGGAAAAACTCCATCGCGTCTCTTGCTCCTATTATAACTACCTGTCTGATAGTTGGGGCACTACTGGGGAGTTATATTGTCTATAGGATGAGTTACGGAGAGAACCCGGCGGCCCTAGTTAGGTCTTATGGGGATGTAGATCGAGAATCACTTAAGCCGATAGAGCTTTTTATCCCTCGTTGGGGAACTCACCTAGAGATGTTTGCAGGTTTCTTCTCGAGATACTATGATGGAGGCAAGATGGATATCGGGGAGGAGTGGTGGGGTATTTATATTGGGCTCCTTCCTATGGCAGGCCTGTTGTTTTTGTTTCTTAAGGGAATTCAACGCCAAGTGAATAAACGTGCGCCCTCACTACCCTTTCTCGCCGGGTGCTGGATTATTGCCTACTCCAGCTTTGGGGGAATTAATGCTATTTTTAGTTTAATATTAAATTTTTACGACATACGGGGAACGAATCGCTACTTTGTGGCGATCGCGACTATCGGGCTGATTTACTTTGCCTTTGTGATTAATCGATTGATGCGGAACTGCTCGTTTGCTACCAAGCTCAGTGCTTTGGGGGGACTGGCTTTGCTAGCTATGATGGACCAATCCTTCCATAATTATTTTCACCCTCGCTATAATATCCCCACTCGTGTGATTAAAGAGCGAGTAATGGCCGATAGGGACTTGGCGTTAAGGCTGGAAGACAGCTTAGAGGCTGGAGCTATGATCTACATATTGCCTGTCCTAGACTTCCCTGAGCCCTTTGAGGGGCGCGGGGCTTATAAGATCAACTTTTTTATCTATGACCCAATACGCCCTTTTCTTTACTCCACTAAGCTTCGTTATTCCTATGGGAGTAATAAGGGGCGACAGGGAGCAGACTGGCAACTTGATGTGCAAGAGTTGCCCCCTAAAGAAATGGCTGCTACTTTGGAGTCTTTCGGGTTTTCTGGGATTTTGTTTAATCGAAAGGACTACGCCGATGGTGGAGAGAAATTCCTAACAGAGCTTGGCGAGGCCGGTTGGCCGATGGAGTTTGAGCAGGGAATCGGCAATGAGTGGGTTTTTATACGACTAACTCCCGCAGCACGCCCTGCCCTTCCGACACTCACTCCTTACGCACTCGCCTCAAGGAAGTAAGTCTCGCACACAGTGAATTTACAAATCTGAAAAAAAATGCAGCGCACCAAAAGGTGCGCCGCAAGAGAAACAGTTAACTGATACTCACTCAAAACTCGTAACGAAGCGTAAGCTTTGGGTTGATCGGTGTGCTGACAAAAACTCGACGGAGCGCAGAGCCAGCGATGTAGTCTTTATCCAAGAGATTGTGGATGGATAGCTGCACCTGCCAGTTTTTGTTAAACCGATAGCTGGCACTCGCTTCGGCGACGATGTAGGAGGGCATCCAGAATACGGGTTGGATTCGCACGGGGTCATAGCCTGCCGGCGGAGACGTCCATCGCCCTTCTGCATCGCTGGCGCGTTCACCCACATAGCTTGCGCCTAGCCCTACTCGCAGCCCGCTCAGTGCGCCTTGGGTGAAGGTGTAGGAGGCCCACATTGCCGCAGTCTCTTCGGGAACATTAGGCCCCCTCATGTTGTCATCATCGCGGAACTTGAAGTTAGTGTAGCTACCAATTAGCGAGAAGTTCTCATTTGGGGCCCAAGCGAGCTCGAATTCGACACCCTTAGACGTGACGTTAGTGTTTACCGCAGGCAGTAGAGGGAAGGGGATGGGGGTTCTGTGATTTTCAGGGTTATTTCTCCAAAGGTTCTCCTGTAGAATATCGAAGTAGGTGGCAGTGGCATAGAGTCGCCCATCGAAGAGCCGGAGACGCAGGCCTCCCTCATGTTGCCGCCCAGGGCGGGTGTGAGAGGGGATTGCCTGGCCCGGGTCACCTGGTACGAGCACCTCTTGTTTCGAGTAACCGTAGAAAACCGAAACTCCAGGTGTCATTTTGTAAACGAAACCGGCAGCTGGGAGCGTCGCCTCTGCTCTATTGTCGCTGCGCACTCCTGTCAGGTTGTCATAAATATTGGAAACGTAGCGGTTTTGCGAAAGGCTGCCGCTGAGTACGAGGTGGTCATCAAAGAGGTTAATCACCTCATAAATATAGACCTGATTACCACGATGGCGGTCCGATGAGTTGAAGTGCCAGTCGATATCGGGATCAAACGCATAAGGCGGAGGCGTATAGTTATTCTCAAAATCGTAGTATATCCCATCGTCCGCATAATTTCTTTGCCGAAAGTGTTGGCTGATGTAGTTAAATGCGTAGCCGGCGACCGTTTGCGATTTCCAATTGGCCGCTGTGTGTTCGTAGACGAAGTCGTTTTGGAAATTTCCCCTCATACGTACTGGCCATTCTTTTAGGCCGGACAGTTTGTATGTCGGGTTGTCGTTAAAGGAGCCGTCCCAATACCACTCACCCGTGATATCGTTGAGCCGGATGGGGTCTACAACTATTCCTGTTTGCCCGAGGTAGGGAGCACTCGGAGTGGGGCCGTTTGAGCGCACGTCCGACTGGGACCAGTTTCCCCCGACTCGCATCGAGAGTTTGTCGGTAATCTGTGAAGTAAGAAAAAAGCGGGTGTTATGCGATTTTTGGTGCTGTGGGCTATTGCGCCCTGCGATTTGGAAATCGCGTGGTAAATTTTGGGGTAGATGAATGTTGTTACGCCCTACAGCGTAAACGGAAAGCGGGGCCGCGATATCAGAAAGAGTGTCCGACTTTTGTATTTGAAACTGGAGGGTGAACTCAGTCGTTGGGCTAAGTCGGTAGGTAAACATTGGCATCGCCGTGGTGTTTTGGTGAAACAGCCCCTGTCTGTAGTGGTCGGCTTCGGTGAAGGCCCCGACCACGCGCAAGGCGAGCTTATCGTTGACCACATAATTAGCATCGAACTCGGCTCGGTTAGCATCGTAGCGGCCGACTTGATAGGACAGATAGCCCTTGTTTGTGAACAGCGGCTTCTTGGAGATGTTGTTAACGACACCCCCGGGAAGACCTTGTGCGGCGAGAATCGCATTGGGGCCCTTTACAAACTCAATCCGCTCGACGATAATCGGGTCTTGGTTGACTAGGCTGAACATGGTGAACCCATCTAGGGTCAAGTCATAGTCGGAGAAGCCGCGAACGTTCATTATGTCCATCGACAACGGTAACGCGCCTAGAGCACTAAGGCCTGCCACATATTTGGTCGCATCGGTGAGGCGAGCTGTGCCGATGTCCTGCATAAACTCGCTAGTGACGACCGAGATGCTTTGTGTCGAGTCCATCAAGTCCATGCGAATCCGACTGCCCGAACTGACTTGGGCGGCTTGGTAACGGCCTATATCGGCTCTCTCGCTTACGGAAAAGGGCGAGAGCCGGACGATTTCTTCGTCGTCTTGCTCAGGGGATTGTTGGGCGTGGAGCGAGCCCAAAGCGAAAGTACAAAGGCTCAATGCAATCGGGAGTAATTTGGGGGGCTTCATTGGAATACAGGTCTTGGGGGTGTTCATAGTACAGGTCCTGGAGTTGTTCGTTGGAGCACCCGAAAGTGCGGGCGCAAAAAAGCCAGTCACGGACACAGGCCGTAACTGGCTGGGAAAAGTGATTTCCTAATAACGTAAGCTACTTTAAATAAATAGCTTGACACAAATCTGGCGCAGTTTACCTCAGCTTCCGAGCTTCCGAGCTTCCGAGCTTCCGAGCTTCCGAGCTTCCGAGCTTCCGAGCTTCCGAGCTTCCGAGCTTCCAGCGACAGAGCAGACGCGACGCAGTCGCGTCTGCTTGCTCGTCTAAAGTGAGATAATATGCCGGGGTAAGCATCGTCTGGGGTAACAAACCCGATACCCGTGCTCCCCTTTGCTCAAAATGCAAATTATTAGGGGCGAGCACAGACGCAGCAAGCCTTAGGGCATGTCGCGCGAGTTAAGCTCTATTCAGCAGTTGAGGGACCAGGTGATCGGACCGAGCACGAGAATCGAAATAAATCGGCAAGAGATTTTAATAAATGAGATACGTTAAAATGCTATCCCCTATTAGATAGCGTCTTAGGACTACTATTTTTTACGCCGTTCTTGACATGTGCGCGATCAGTTAAGATTGAGACTAATTCTTGTTTCAATCTCCTGTGAGCACTTCCCTACACCCGCACTCCTCCTCTCTTCCTCGGAAGCTGCTCGGCCTCGCCGCGCTCGGCTTATCGACACTCACTATCGTCGCGGCGGCGAGTGGGCGTGACGCCGCTCTCGACCTTGCCGATTTCGACAAGGTCTACGAACTCGACGCGCTCAACGTCCATGCAGGCGAAGATTGGCGGCCCACGCGCTCTGCCAGTGCGACGCGCACGGACACGGCCATTGAGGACATCCCGCAATCCATTAGCGTAATCTCGGCCCAAGTCCTCGAAGACCTCGACGTGGCCCGCATCGACCATGCGATGGACTTCGCCGGAGGCGTCGTACGCGGTAACAACTTTGGCGGACTCCAAATCTCGGGCTACACTGTGCGCGGCTTCACCACTGGTGAGATCTACCGCAACGGCTTCCCCGCTAATCGCGGCACCAGCACCTCTCCCGATGCCTCCTCGGTCGAACGCGTCGAAGTCCTCAAAGGCCCCTCCTCCGGCCTCTACGGACGCTCCGACCCCGGCGGCCTCGTCAACATCGTCACCAAACGCCCGCAGCAAGACGCCTTTACCCGCGTCCGCGCCTCCGCTGGAAGCTGGGATCGCTACCGCGCCGCACTCGACATCAACCGCCCGCTCGACACGGCGGGAAAAGTCCTCGCCCGACTCAACCTCGCTGTTGAGGACAACGGGAGTTTCCGTGACCACGTCGAGCAGCAACGCCAAGTCGTCTCGCCGAGCCTTACTTGGCATATCAACGCCAAAACCCAGCTCCAAGTAGATGCTGAAATCATCCGCAACGACTCCATTTATGACCGCGGGATTTCACCCGTAAACGGCAACCCCGATGTAATGAGTCGCCGCCGTTTCTTGGGCGAGCCCAACGACGGAAAAATGCGTAATAACAATCAAATGCTCCAAGCCGCGCTCGAACATTGGCTTCCCAACAATTGGAAACTGCGCCTCGCCAATCAATACTGGGCCGGACACTTGCAAGGCACGACGAGCGAAAACCAGCTTCCCGCCGCGCCCGACTTTGATACCGTGCGACGCCGCACTCGCGCCCGTGATTTTCAATGGCACGGGAATATGACCCACCTAGACCTAGTCGGCAGCTTCACTCTTGCAGGTATGCAACACCAATTTCTGCTCGGGCTTGAGCATGAAACCCACACCAACGGCTCAACCTTTTGGCAGAGTGACTACCCGCCTAGCTATGCGCTAAACATTTATAACCCCGTCTACGGTGGGCCCAAGCCCACGACTGTTACTAAAACCAGCACTGCCTCCACAACCGAGATTTGGGGTCTTAATATACAAGACCAAGTTTCCTTTACCGAAAAACTGCGCGGACAAATCGGCGTGCGAGTCGAGAACTATCAACTTGATGGCCGTAACCTCGTTACCGGCGCAGAAAATCCCCATCAAGAAAAAGACATCGCCACCCCGCGAATCGGCTTGGTTTATGAAGTGTCCCCCCAAGTAAATCTCTTCGGAAGCGTGGCGAAGTCCTTCAAGCCCAATGGGGTGGATGAACTTGGTAACTCCCGTAAACCCGAAGAAGGCTTCGGCTACGAAGCAGGCACTAAGTTCGAGTTACTAAGCGGACGGCTCGGCGGCACACTCGGGCTGTTCCATATCACAAAGGAGAATGTATTAACGAGTAATCCCGACTATCCGGCGAGCAGTATCATTCAGCAAATCCCGATTGGCGAGCAGCGCAGTCGCGGCTTTGATATGCAAGTCGCTGGCTATATCAGTAAAAGCATCCGGCTAATCGCAGCCTATGCGTGGATTGACGCCGAAGTATCTAAAAGTAATAACCCCAATCTACCCGTTGGCCGCGACCTTGCTGGGATCCCGCGTCACAGCGGCAGTGTGATGGGAGTGTATCAATTCCAGCGCGGAGTATTCAAAGGCTCGGAGTTTGGTGTTTCCGTATTTTACGTCGGCACACGCCCCTCCAGCACCGACGCCAACCGGCTCGATATCGCGGACTATACAACAACCAACCTTTTTCTTCGTTATAAACCGAGCGAAAACCTGAGTATTGGGCTAAACCTCAACAATCTCACGGACAAACGCTATTACGAACGGCTCTTTGGCAATACTTGGCTCGTTCCCGGCGACCCGCGCAACTTTAGCATAAATGTCAGCCTAAAGTTATAAGCACCTGATAACGACAGCCCTCCCACGCTTACCGATTTCCCTAACACCATGCCCTCCCCTACCAACACACAACGATTATATCGTCAGGCAGCGGCCTTGTTTTCGCTGCTCGCTGCGAGTCTTAGCGCGTCTGTCGCCACCGCTGCCAGCGGACTCGACCTCGCCGATGCGGACGCTGTCTACGAGCTCGACGCGCTAAACGTCGAAGCGCGCGACGAAGTCGGTGCAGGCTGGCGGCCCACCCGCCAAATCACCGCCACGCGGGTCAGCACGCCGCTCGAAGACGTGCCGCGCGCAGTCTCCGTCATCACGGCCGAAGTCATGGCCGACCTCGGCGAAGAGCGCATCGACCGCGCCCTAGATTTCGCTGGCGGCGTCACGCGCGGTAACGACTTCGGCGGCATGAATATCTCGGGCTACAACGTGCGCGGCTTCACGACAGGAGTCATGTATCGCAACGGCTTCAGCTCGGGCAAAGGCACCAACTCCCAGCCCGACGCCTCGACGATTGAGCGCGTCGAAGTCCTCAAGGGCCCATCCTCCGGACTCTTCGGTCGCGCCGACCCGGGCGGCATCGTTAACCTCGTGACCAAACGCCCGCAGCGCGAAACGTTCACGCGCGTCTCCGCCAGCGCGGGCAGTTGGGATCGCTACCGCGCCACCCTCGACACCAACACGCCGCTCAATGCCAGCGGCAGCGTCCTAGGCCGCTTTAACATGGCCCTCGAAGACAACCGCAGCTTCCGCGACCACATCGAGACGCAGCGCTACGTCTTCGCCCCGAGCGTCAGTTGGCAGCTCACTCCGAAAACCCTCCTCGTCGTCGATGGCCAATACGTCCGCAACGACAACGTCTTTGACCGCGGCATCCCCGCTATCGGCGCCAAGTTTGGCCAAGTGCCGATTCGCAATTTCTACGGCGAGCCCTCCAGCGGAGGAATCAAAAACAAAAATCAGTCGCTCCAAGCCTCGCTTGAGCACGCGCTAAGCGAGCACTGGAAACTGCGCGTCGCGGGCCAGTTCTACCACGGCCACCTCACCGGTGCGGCCACCGAGCCCAGCGAGCCACTTGCCGCTACTCCCACGATCGTGCGCCGCTTCTACCGCGTGCGCGACTTCGAGTGGCAAGACCTCCACCAACACGCTGAAGTCCACGGCCAGTTCCGCCTCCTCGGCTGGGATCACCAAGTCCTCATCGGTGCCGAGTACGAATACTACCGCTCCGACATGGTGTATCCGGCCACCGGCTCCAGTAACGCCTATGGCGTCGATATCTTCGACCCGGCCAAAGACCACGGAAAGCCGCCGCCGCCCTACACCAGCCTCAGCGACAGCATTGCCCGCGAGGAAAGCTACGCGCTCAACTTCCAAGACCAGATTTACTTTACGCAAAAATTCATCGGCTCGGTCGGGCTGCGTTACGAATCGGTCGAGACCTCCAGCCACAACCGCGTAAACGGCAACCGCAGCAGCTACGACCGCGACTCCACCGTCCCCCGCGCGGGCGTGCTCTACAAATTCACGCCCCAAGTCAGTGCCTTCGCCAATGCCTCACGCTCCTTTAAGCCCAACGGCACCGACTCCAACGGCAATGTCTACGACCCTGAGACGGGCGTCGGCTACGAAATCGGCACCAAGCTTAGCCTCTTCGAAGGCCGTCTCGGTGCGACGATCGGCCTTTTCCATATCACAAAAGAAAACGTAAAAACGCCGCACCCCGACCCCACCGTCATTGACCAAATCACCGTCGGCGAGCAGCGCAGCCGCGGGCTCGACCTCCAGATCACGGGCAAACTCACCGACGCACTGCGCCTCATCGCCGCCTACGCTTACATCGACGCTGAAGTCACCAACGACAACCGCGCCAACTATAAAGGTAACCGCCTCGCCGGAGTCCCCGAGCACAGCGCTAGCCTTTTTGCAGTTCACGAATTGCCGCGCGGCTTCGAAGTCGGTGCGGCCTATACCACTATCGCCGCACGCAAGGCCAACGTCACCAGCAGCTTCGAGCTACCCAGCTACCAACTCGTAGACCTCTTCGCCCGCTGGCGCATCAACGACCGCCTCAACCTCACGCTCAACCTCAACAACCTCCTCGACAAAGAGCACTACACGCGCGGCTGGGGCACTTGGGCAGGCGTCCCCGGCGACCCGCGCAACTTCAAACTCACCGCAAATTACAAATTCTAAGCAAACTGCCATTCACGCTCCGACACAGACGGCAAATCACCCTTGTTGTGGGCAGCGGCCTTCAGCCGTGCGCACCCAAGCGCGGCTCCACCCAAGTCAGCCTCTGCGCTAGCAGGGAAGACTAGGTGGAACAGGTCTCATCGTGTCGGCGGCGTGAATGGTAAAAGCCGCATCCCGTTCCTCCTCCTCCCACCACCATGAAACTTCGCTACCTCCTCAGCTCCCTACTCCTCGGCACACTCGCCGCCGCGCAAGCCGCTCACGCGCACGGCTTTTGGATAGAGCCGCGCTACGGCCGGCTCGAAGCCGTCTTTGGGCACGGCCCCGCCGTCGAAGCCTACCCGACCGACCACCTCTTTGCGGCTTGGGCTTACGCGCCAGACGGCAGCCCCATCCGCGTAGACATTCAGCGCACCGAGACACACGCGCTGCTCGTCCCCCGCCAAAACGAAGCCGCAGTCGTCCTCGCCTCGCTCGACGCCAAGTTTTTCCGTCCCGAAGACAGCGCGACCAAAAACATCAAAAACGCGTTTATCGTGCTCCGCGAAGGCGCGAGGCTCGACCAAATCAAAGACATTCGGCTCGTCCTCGTGCCCGAAGTCGATCCGCTCAAAGTCGGCCCTGGAAACCCGCTACCCATCCGCGTTTACGTCGATGGGAAACCCGCCGCAGGTGTCCGTATCATGGCCGATTACCGCGGTGTCGGGACGACCGCCTTTGAAAGCGCGGCGACGACCGACGCCGAAGGCCGCGCGAGCATCATCGTCCGCAACGCCGGCCTCAACGTCCTCGCAGGCTTCATCGCCGAAACGGACGAAAACGGTGAGCAAACATTCCTGCACACCACCCTCGCCTTCCTCGGCCTCCCCTACGAGCACAGTTGAGAGGACCGTATCCCCTCTCCATTTTTGGCGGCGCGTTCGTTGAGCCGCCGTCTCCATCGCGTTGGCCTCCGAGTAGCAGTCGGAGGCCATTTTTGTGAAAAGCCATCGCCCTAGGCGGAAAACCACTTGTCGCACCAAACAGAGTCTCCAGCCTCCAGCCCACGATGAAAACCCCGCTCACTCGCCCCACCCGATTCCTCTTCGCGCTCCTCGCCTGCGCTGCTGCCTTTCTCCTCACTGCGCGTGAAGGTATCGCCAAAAGCAATACACGATACATCCGTATCGACCCCGTAGAGCATTCCGGCTTCGATATCGATGACCTTAAAAAAGCGTTCGCCGCCGTTTCCGCCACTCTAGACAAAATCGCCGATGAACGCTTCGGCCCCCAGTCGGGAAACTACCAGCGCCTCCGCCGCAGCGTCCCCGTAAAAGTGCAGGTGGTCGATCTTAGTAACCACACCCCTTACGAATTTGAAAAGGTCGTCCTCCGCGGCGCACAACTCCAGGAAATCCGAGACAAAAAAGGAAGCCTCTGGACGCGCTACACCGCCAGCGACCCGACCCGACTACGCTGGGCCAAAACCGACTACAAGCTGATGCTCTTGGCCCACGTGGGACTAGACCGTGAGGCCAGCACTGAAGACGACCCGCGCTTCTACTATCAGTGGAGACTGAGCGAGCTTTTTGGCGACTACAAAGTCGTTGCTACAGGCAGGGAACCACTCCGCGCCCGTGACCCCGCCACACTCCGGCTCAGCAAACCCTAAACGCCCTAAATGCCCTAGCACGAGCGGCTGGCACGTCTCCCCTTTCGCGGGACAGCAGCCTCTACGCTCGGCGGATTACTGGCTGTTGGAGTCGCGCTGCTCCTTGTGGGCTGCTCCGCTAGGTGATTTCAAAGTTGGCTTGCTGGTGCAGAGCCCACGACGCTGCCTGCGCCGTGCAACTGGGCCCCTACACACTCAGCAGTAATCTTTTCCTCTCACCGCTCGCGGGCTATACCAACTTGCCCTTCCGGCTCACGCTACGCGAACTCGGCGGGCTCGCTTGGACGACCTGCGATCTCGTCAACGCCCGCTCACTCATCGAGCGCACACCCGCCGCGCTCAAGCTCGTCGCCTCTTCGCCCGAGGATCGCCCTTTCGCCATCCAACTCTTTGGCAACGTGCCCGAAGAAATGCGCGAAGCCGCCCGCATTTGCCAAGAACTCGGCGCACAATCTGTGGATATTAACATGGGCTGCCCCGTCAAAAAAGTCGTCCGCGTGGGCGGCGGCTCCGCGATGATGACCGAGCTAAGGAAAACCGCCGCGCTCGTTCGCGGAATGGTCGAGGCCATCGACATCCCCATCACCGCCAAAATGAGACTCGGCTGGGACGATGAAAACTTGAGCGCGCCCGAACTCGCCGCCGTCCTCGAAGAGGCGGGCGTCGCTGCGATCTTCGTCCACGGCCGCACCCGCGCGCAGGGCTTTAGCGGACGCGTTAATCTGAGCGGCATCCGCGCGGTCGCCGCCGCCGTGCGCACGATTCCCGTCATCGGTAATGGTGACGTCACTACACCCCAAGCCGCAAAGCGCATGATCGATGAAACCGGCTGCGCAGGCGTTTCAATCGGGCGCGGTGCCTTTTACGACCCGTGGATTTTCCGCCGAACTGACCACTACCTGCGCAGCGGCGAGCTCCTCCCCGAGCCCGACTTTGGCGAGCGCGTCCGCGTCATGCGGCTGCACTTTGAGCGCTACTGCGACTTTTACGGCGAAGCCCACGGCGCCCGCCTATTTAGGAAAGTCGCCCCCTGGTATGCCAAACGCTTCGGCCCCGCAAAGCCCTTCAAACAAGACATCATCACCATCAATTCGCGTGCGGACTTCGAGGCCGTGCTCACACGCTACATCGACTGGCGCAGCCAATTCTGCGACGAACACGGCGAACTGCTCCCCCGCTACGCCCTCGACCCACTCCGCGCCTCCTTCATGGACGCCGAAACGGACACCCGCACTCCCGAGCGCACCGCAATCCCTGTGCCACGCGGCCCCATCGAAGTTTGGTGAGCGAAGCGACTCCTCCCCGGTAGCGCTCTCGTCAATACACCTAACGACTAGCGCGACAGAGCCCCCGCAGCGATCGCTGCACTCCACCGACTCTGGCCAACTGCGAGCCTCTCCCGACATGGTGCTCCCGGCGGGAATCGAACCCACATCACCGGCTTCGGAGACCGATGCACTATCCATTGTGCTACAGGAGCGCGTCGCTCACACTTGAGCGGAGTTGGAAGCAGTACGCCCGCGCCTTCTGCGCTTCAAGCTGTTTCCTCGTTCTTCATTACAGTTTCAGATGAAGGCACGAGCGAGGCAGCCCTTCGCATTTCGCTACGGCGGATCGCTTCAGCTACAAATCGTAGCCGTGGTAGACGCGTGGCTTTTTTCCGTTTGCGTTTAACCTGTCGACGACGGCTGCGAGGTGGCGGTGTTTAGCCTCGTTGGCACTCGTAAAAAGATCGAGTTGCGCCGGGCCTTCGGTGAGGCCCGAAAGCCGCACACTCACAAGTCGGAGCGGCTGGCGGCGGCGCGTCCATGCCGCGCGGAGCAAGTCCCCCACCAGTGGATAAAAGGGCCGCTCAAGATCGCTCGGCTCGGGGAGCGATTGCGCGTGCGAGCTATTCGTGAAATCGGGATAGCGCACTTTTACCGTAAGCGTCCGCGCGCGTTTCCCATCCGCACGCAGCTTTACGAGGAGTTCGTCGAGCATCCGTTTTAGCCCGCGCTCAATGTCCTCAAAGTCGCCAAACGCTCGGTCTTCGAGAAAGGTCTCCTGCTGCGAATAGCTCTTGGGGGCCGCGCGCTCGGTCTCCACTGCGCGCGTATCAATGCCGCGTGCCCATGCGGCGACTTGTCGCCAATCACGCCCGAGAATCCCCGCAAGCGCGCTGTCAGTTTTTCGCACTACGTCGCCGATTGTCCGCAGCCCCCGCGCCTTCACTTCCTCTGCAGTCTTTTTACCAATTCCGGGGAGTTGCTCAATCGGTAAGGGAGCGAGAAAAGCCGCTTCCTCACCCACGGGCACGGTGACGAAGCCGCGCGGCTTTCGGAGTTTCGAGGCGATTTGCGACACGAGAAGCGAAGTGCCGATTCCAATTGAAACAGGGATTTGCAGCTCCTCCCAAATCCGTGCCACCAAGCCGCGCACCTTCGCCTCAACTGCGGCAACACTCGCGCAAGCGCAGGGGCCAAGGTCGAGGTAGCCTTCGTCGATCGAGTTGCGCTGGACGAGCGGCGTCACGGTTTCGCACAGGTCAAACATCGCCTGCGAGGTTTTCGCATAATGCTCGTTATCATGCGGGAGCAAAATGAGGTCGGGGCACACACGAAGCGCGCGCGCCGTGGGCATCGGCGTATACACGCCCACCGCCCTCGCCTCGTAACTGGCCGAGGAGATTATCCCGCGCTGCGGCCCACCGCCGACTGCACAACGTTTGCCGCGCAGCTCGGGCCGCCGCGCCAGCTCGCACGAAACGAAAAACGCATCCGCATCGAGATGCACAATCGTGGGGAGTGGCGGGCGAGGCATTCTGAAACAGGCGGCTACGCTTAGCCGTTTTCTTTGTGTTCGAGGCGGGCTAGCGCAGCCCCAGTCGTCGAGCGCGGCTCAGCCTCGATGCCGCTGCGCGGGCCTGCGTAAACAAGCTCGCCGCCGTGCTTGCCGCCGCCGGGGCCGAGGTCGATTAGCCAGTCGGCCACGGCCATCACGTCGAGGTTGTGCTCGATAATGATGATGGTGTTACCCGCATCGCGCAGTTTGAAGAGCAGGTCGAGCAGCCGCTGAATATCGACCCAGTGCAAGCCGGTCGTCGGCTCGTCGAGGATGTAGAGGCTTTGGCCTTGCTGGCGTTTGCTCAGTTCGAGCGAGAGCTTGAGCCGCTGCGCCTCGCCTCCGGAGAGTGTCGGCGCCGCTTGGCCGAGCGTCAGGTAGCCGAGGCCCACGGCCTCCAGCGTCGCCAGTTTATCGATGATGCGCGGGATGTTGCGAAACAGCGCAATCGCCTCCTGCACGGTCATATCGAGCACGTCGGAAATCGAGTGCCCGTGAAAACGCACTTCGAGCGTCTCGCGGTTAAAGCGGCGTCCGCCACAGCTCGGACAAGGCGCGTAGGCATCGGCCATAAACTGCATGTCGAGCTTGATGAGCCCGTCGCCTTGGCAGGTCTCGCAACGACCACCGCGCACGTTAAAGGAGAAGCGGCTCGCCTTGTAGCCCCGCACTTTGGCGAGCGGGACTTGCGCGAAAAGGTCGCGCAGCAAATCCATCAACCCGACATAAGTCGCCGGATTCGAGCGCGGGCTGCGGCCAATCGGGCTTTGATCGACGAGGACGAGTTTCTCAAAAAGCTCCAGCCCCTCGATTCGTGCATGGAGGCCGGGCAAGGTTTTTGCGCGGTTGAGCTTTCGCGCGGCGGCTTGGGCGAGGATGTCGTTAACGAGCGTGCTCTTGCCCGATCCGCTCGGGCCGGTCACGCAGGTCAAAAGCCCAACCGGAAATTTTACATCGATGCCCTTGAGATTGTGTTCACGCGCCTCGCGCACGCTGAGCCAGGCCCCGCTAGGCGAGCGCAGCCCTGCATCGTTCTCGATGCGTAATTTACCCGAAAGATAGTCGGCGGTCGGCGACTGCCTCGGGGGAAGCGCAAGGCATTCGGTGGGCGTGCCTTGGAAGAGGATCTGCCCGCCCTCCTTACCCGCACCCGGGCCGAGTTCTACCAACTCGTCGGCCAGCCGCATCGTGTCCTCATCGTGCTCGACGACGACGACAGTATTCCCTCGGTCGCGCAACTCGGCGAGCTGGCGTAAGAGCCGCGCGTTATCGCTCGGGTGCAGCCCGATGCTCGGCTCGTCGAGCACGTAAATAACGCCCATGAGCCCCATCCCAAGCTGGGTCGCCAACCGCACACGCTGCGCCTCGCCGCCGGAGAGCGTCGCTTGCTCGCGGCCCAAGCTCAGGTAGCCGAGCCCGGTATCGAGCAAGAAGCGAAGCCGCTGGGCGATACCGCGCGAAAGCTCATCGAGCCCGCCGTCCGCCGCGTAACGCGCCTCCAACTCGCCCGCAAACGCGGCGGCCTCTTCGACATCCAGTGCGAGAAAGTCAGGGTAAGTTTTCCCCAACAAGCGCACCGCCTCACTGCGCGCATTGAGCTTGGTGCCAGCGCACTCTGGGCAAGGCCCGCTGACCATGAAGCTCGTCAACCGCGCGCGAAAGCCCTCGCTCTTGGTCTCACGAAAACTCTGCTCTAGGTCGGCGATCACTCCGGCAAAGGGCATCGACTGCGGTGTACGCCCGCCCGCCATCCGCCGCAGTTTAAACGCAAACTCGCGCTCGCCCGCGCCGTGCAGAATCACTTGCCGCTGCGTCTCGGGTAATTCGGCCCACGGTAGATCCGCGTCAAAGGGCAGTTGCTCGGCGAGTTGCTTGAGCAACGCGTTGTGTCGGATGATGAGGTTTTTACCGCCGAGTCGCCACGGCTTGATTGCGCCGCCGCGCACGCTCTTCGTCGAGTCAGGCACGATGAGTTCGGGCGCGAAGCGGAGTTTACGCCCCAGCCCGCCACAGGTCGGACAGGCCCCCTTCGGGTGGTTCGCCGAAAAATGCTGCGGCGTGAGTTTCTCAAACACATCACCGCAAACTTCGCAGGCGAGGTGTTGGCTGAGCGGGACTTCACGCCACTCATCGGAGTCGCGGTCGGCTTGAGCGAGGACAATTGCGCGGTCGCTGCCCTCGCGAAAACACAGCTCCAGAGAGTCAGCCAACCGGGCGCGCTGCTCCGCGCTGACGACGAGCCGGTCGACGACGATCTCCACGGCCAGCTCGCGCGTGCCTTGGCCCTTGGGGATAAAATCACGCTCGTCGTCGAGGTCGGCAATTTCACCCGCGATACGCACGCGTTGAAACCCACGTTGGCGCAGGCGTGGGAGCTCTTCGCGCAACACGCTGGGCTTTGCGCAGAGCGCGGGCGCAAGGAGCATCACCCGCTGGCCAGCGCAGGTTTTGAGCACTTGCTCAATGTTATCGTCGAGCGAGCGGCGGACGACTCGCCCGCCATCTTTCGGACAAAATTGCTCGCCCGCCAGAGCCCAGAGCAGTTGTGCGTAGTCGGCGATTTCTGTCGTAGTGGCAATTGTGTGACGTGAGCTCCCGCCCCCACCCGCCCCCGCGCTGCCGCGTTGGTCAATTGCCAGAACTGGCGAGAGCCCGTGGATGAAATCGACATCGGGCCGCTTGAGTTGGTCGAGCACGGCGCGCGCCTGCACAGACAGCGACTCGATGTACTTGCGGTAGCCCTCCGCATAGAGCGTGTCGAAGGCGAGCGAGGACTTCCCCGAACCGCTCGGCCCCGTAATCACCACGAGTCGCCCGCGCGGCAGCCTCAATTCGAGATCACGCAAGTTGTGCTCGCGCGCGCCTTTGATGTGGATGTGAGTAGCGGCCTGCATTTCGGAAAGAAGTGGAGAAGGAGAAGAGCAAGAAGGGAGCGCAGGCTGGCTGGGCACTGCGGAGCAAAGAAAGTGCCGCTCCCCAAATAGACTCGTCAACGTCGCTGCCCGCACATGTCATCGCTGCCTTCCGATGGACAACGGTAAGCCGCAAGCCCCGCAGCATTTTTTGAGCTCCGCACAACGGCGCGTGGTGGGCTTTGCGCTTAGCTTTGCGGCTGGGCTCGGGATCGTAGTGCTGCTCGTCGCCACTGTCTTCACGCTTGGAAAGCTGGCGGCGTTTTTCTCGGGAGTGCTCTGGCCGCTGGCTTTAGCCGCGGTGCTCGCGTTGATTATGCGGCCCGTCGTCGAGTTTGTGGAGCAGCAGTTTTCGCTAAAACGACTCACCGCAGTCTGCGCCTTTTACGCGCTCTTTGTGTGCGCGCTCGGCGGGCTCCTCGTCCTGCTGCTGCCGCCTTTAGTCGACCAGTTACTGCACTTCGTCGCTTACGTGCCGACGCTCTGGGAGGCGGTAAGTAGCTACTTCCAAGCCGCCTTCCCCGACTGGATTGCGCTCGTGAAGCGGCAGCTCGAAAACCCGACTGTGGCGTCGATTGCCACGAGCTTGGGCGGAGAGTTTGAAGGGCTACTCTCACACGCCCTGCCCTCACTGCGTGCGGCAGGCGCAGGCGCGCTGGGCGTCTTTGGCACAGTCGCACAACTCGCCCTCGTGCCCATTTACCTGTTCTTCTTCCTGCTCTCCCGCGGCACGCCCACGCGGCACCTCCCCGAGCATCTGGGCTTTATGAAGACCTCACTGCGCCAAGACGTGGTGTTTTTGGTCAACGAGTTCATCGCCATCGTGGTCGCCTTCTTTCGCGGCCAGCTCCTTATCGCGCTGCTCATGGGCGTGATGCTCGCGACGGGCTTCTCGCTCGTCGGGCTACGCTTCGGGCTCGTCATCGGGCTCAGCCTCGGACTGCTCAACATCGTGCCCTACCTCGGCACCATCATCGGGCTGTGCATCACCGTGCCGCTCGCGTTTTTCCAACCCGAGGGCGGCTGGCAACTCGTGGGGCTCGTCCTGCTCGTCTACGTCATCGTGCAAAACATCGAAGGCTGGTTCCTCACGCCGAAAATCATGGGCGATCGCACCGGCCTGCATCCGGTGGTGGTGATCGTATCGATTTTCTTTTGGGGGACGGCCTTTGGCGGCGTGCTCGGGATGCTCTTCGCAATCCCACTTACCGCATTTTTCGTAACCTTGTGGCGGCTCATCCGGCATAAGTATTTCGCGGCTATCACGAAATCGCCCGAGTTGAAGAACGAGACCAGCACGGGCGAAACTCTGGGAGATTGAGATGATTCGCTGCACGGCCTCCCTACTCTTCTTTTCGGGATTGTCTTTGCAGCTACTCGACGCGCATCCGGCAGGCGCACAGACTTCCGAGTCTGCTTCTGAACCCGTTGCGCTACACGACGGCGAATCCCTCCACTACCGGATTGCTTGGGGGATTTTCCCCGGAGCCGGCGAAATCAAAATCAGTGCTGAAAAACTGCCTGCACAGAGCCCCATTGATGCGGACTCAGAGTCCGCGCCCGTCCTCCGCATCACGACAAGCACCCACACCAGCGGGACGCTAAAAAAACTCTTCCGCTTTCGCGCCGAGTCCCTAGCCGACTTCGACCTACACACGGGCCTCCTCCAGCGCAGCGAAGAGCGCAGTAAATCGAAGCGTAAACAGACCGGCCAACAGCTCCACTTCGACTACGCCGCGCGCTGCGCCGACTACCGAAACGAAGTTCAGCCCGAGAAATCAAAAACACTCGTGCTGCCCCCCGGTCAACCGATGGATTTGATCACCAGCCTCATGCAGACCCGAGCGTGGGAGCTAGTGCCCGGCCAAAGCCGCGACGCGCTCGTCATTTTCGACGACGACTTTTACGAACTCACAATTCACGCCACTGGCTACGAAACCCTCACCACGCCGCTCGGAAAGTTCCGCACCCTCGTCCTCGAACCGCGCATGGAGCGCACCGAGCCCAAAGGCATGTTTAAGCGCGGCTCTACTGTGAAAGTGTGGATCTCTCAAGACGCACAACGCCTCCCTGTTCGCTTCCAGGTCGAGTTCAAGTTTGGCTCTGGTATCGCCACCTTAATCGCCTACCGCCCGCCCAATGCCAGAGTTGGCCATTCGGAGCCGGCTAGGCCAAGCATCTGAAAGGGCGCTTTGGGCATTCCAAAGTTGAGTTTTAGGAAACAGTATCCCCTAGTTGCCGAGCTTTCATCCCTCCTCGCTTCTTTGCCGTTAAGCGGCACAGCGGGTAACTTCCCCATCCCCCTAGTTATCCACGCCCAATGTCTCTGCCTCGCTTTGCTCTGCGCTTGCGTGCGCTGACGACGCGCTCGCCGATTTGGCTCACAGCCTTTGGTCTCGCCTTCCTTGGCCTTTCCAACTTCTGCGCATTCGCTGCCAATACTCGCCCCAACGATGACCCGTGGCTCGATGTCATCAACACCCGTTACACGGCAGCTTCTCACAAATTCGAGAAACTCGCCAAAGCCTCGCCTGACGACACTCGGCTGACACTCGCCTATGCGGCCTCACTCCTAACCCGCGATCCGATGACGCGGGCGAATGTGAGAACCTCCCGCAGCATCCTTATAGATCTCCTCTCCAAGCTGCCTGTAAGCGAAACGCACTACCGCCCCTTGGTCTTGCTCCTACTCGGACGCATCGACCACGACCATATCGAGCCCGTGCAGTTCGAATCGTCGCGCGCCTTTTACGAACAGCTCCTCCGTGAATACCCGCAACATCCACTCGCCGATCAGGCTGCCGTCCAGCTCCACCTCCTCATCTACCTCCAGTCGCCTGAGTCGCGCAGTGGCGAAGTCGTCAGCCAAATTGAGGCCACGCTTCCCACAGTCTCCAATAAATCTCACCGCCTCCGGCTGCTCGGACTCGCGACCAGGATTTACTTAGATCGCTTAAAAGACAAATCTGCCGCGCTATCGCATCTCATTGCAGCACAGGAAGAAGGCTCCGATGACAAAAGCCTTGACCTGCACATCGCCTACCTAGCGCGGCAGCTCGGGCGGCTGGAGCTCGCCGCCAAGCACTATCGCGCTTTTTACGAAAGTTCCCCCCGCGATAATCGCGCCTATACCGCACGTCGCCTCGCTCAGGAACTCGAAGAGGCGAGCAAAATGTCCACTGCTGTCGCCAAGCCCACTCAGCCATGATCTCCGAAAAACTCCGTAACCGGATCGGCCTAGTGGCACTCGCCCTCGCGCTCCTCGCTTCCTTTGGCACAGTTGCCACGCGCAATGTGCAAAGCCTCACGAATGATAAAATCGAAATTCGCGTTGCTCACTCGGAGCTGCATACTGGCATGCGGGAAGCCTTTGAGGCAGCGATTGTCGCCTACGAAGCCCTCCACCCGGAAGTGCGCATCGTACAAGTCAGCGTGCCTTCGCGCATCTATCCGGCTTGGTCACGTACCCAGCTCGTCAGTGGTACCGCGCCCGACATCATGCCACTCGCAGGGACCGACATAGAGATTGTCCAGTTTTTCCAGCCAATCACCACGCTAACGTCTGCCCCCAACCCTTACAACGAAGGTACCCCCCTCGAAGGCGTCGCTTGGCGCGACACCTTTTTTGACGGCCTCAGTGGGCTTAGTGATAGCATGCGCTGGACCGCCCCCAATGAGATTTTCGGCGTTATACTGCAAACTACCTCCATGCGGCTTTACATAAACCGCGACCTGCTGCTCGAGATCACCGGCACCGATGCGCTCCCTCGAAGCTACGCCGAACTCCACGCTCTCGCCGAAAAAGTCCGCGCCTATAATCAAAGCCACGGCGCCCATCTCATCCCGATCGCCAGCTGCAAAGCTTACGCCGAATACATCTTTGACCGCATCGTCGGCTCCCAGATGCAAAGGTTCCTGGTGGACTACAGCTTCCATATGAAGTCGTGGGGCTTCTATCGGCCCATGTACGACGGCAAGTACAGCTACAGTAAAACGCCGGAGTTTGTGAGCAGCCTCGAACTCATGAGCGAGGTCGCCCAAATGCTCAGCCCCGGGTTTCAGCAATTTGCCCCAGAAGATGCCATCGCTACCTACCTCCAGCAACGCAGTCTCATGCTCGTCGCCGGTAGCTGGGACTACGCTGTGCTTGTCGACCAAGTGAGCTTTGAAACCGAGGTCACGCCGTTACCGATGCCCACCACCGATGACCCCAAGTACGGGAAATTCACTCTAGGCCAAGCCGCCGAAGACGTAAGAACCACCGCTGCACTCGGTATCGTGCGCACTAGCCCAAATACCGAAATCGCAATTGATTTTCTAAAATTTCTCACCAGCCACCCCGTCGCGACTCAGTTCTCCGAAATGAGTCAGCGGATCTCTACCATCATCGATGTCCCCGTACCCGACGCCCTCAAAAAAATGGCCCCTCAAATCGAGGGTGAGATCCCGGGGTTTCGCGTCGATAATTTCCTCGGAAACAACAATGTCCGCAACCTCATCCAGCGACACATTCACAAAGTCATCGGCCCCAGTCCCGACATTTCTGGCTTTGCCGAAACCATCGATGCTGAGCTCGCGCCCAACATCCGCGAAGACCTCAAGTACTACCACCGCTACGACCGGCTGAACACCCAGCGTTTCGACGCCACGATCGCCCTACACTACATCTTCCCCGAAGAGCATGAGCAGGCCGCCCGCACAAACTGGCAGCTCCACACCGAAGCCCAACACGGCAGCCAAAGCCGCTATATCGAGTACCAACACTATTTGGAGCCACCGGGAGAGTGAAGTGCACTGCGGTAGAGCTGCCGTCTTGTAAGGTGGCCACGGATACACGCACCTATTGCGCACTTCGTACTTCGGCAGAGCCCGATAGGCTGACGGCGATGGCTGCCTCTATTGGTCTGGCTCCATGTGCTGCGTAGTCCCCTCATCCCTACAGGGCATATGTGTCATAAATGCAAAAAGCTCTAGACAGCGCTGATGTACTTGGCAGGCTCGCCGCTGCATCAGGAATGAGTTGCCCACCCCAAAGTGGACGACTCCGCCAACCGGGCCGGGAGCGGCCACGGTGGATCGAGCGAAAGCTCAGATGTGCGCCCTTCCTCTTTGGTAAGAAGGAAAAGGCGAACCAAGAACGCTCCTAAAAAAGCCGCCCTGATGATGCACCGTCAGGGCGGCTTTTTTTGAAACCTGATGCGTGATCCCGCAATCGCAGCACCCAGCACATCACGCATTATGACCACGACCATACCTAACTCGCCACTCCCAGGCCTGCGGCTCAGCACCGACAACCCAAACCATCACCTGTGGAATAACCACGGCACTTGGTTCCTGCACTACACGACGCATCCCACCCCCTTTACCAAGGAACGGATCCGCCGCTCGCTCGGCACCAAAAGCCTCGAAACGGCCCGCGAACGACGCGATGTCTTCTTTGCCCAGCTCGCCCGCGAAGTCGCCATCCGCAGAGGGGGCTGCAGCACCCAAAACTTCGGCAATGTCGCACATTGCGCGATCGCGCTTCACCACGCCGCCGAGGAACAAGCCGCCTAAACTTCAGTTGGACACCTCATGATTTGCCGCCGCACAAAACAGGCCTCCGTCGCGGCCACGTTTGAAGCGGGAACAGACCCTAGAGCCGGGGGCGCATCCGCGCTTTAGCGGTACTCTTCTTTTAATTCACGAGTCATCAGTGAGGCGAGCGCTTCGGCGGGCGGCTTGTCCCTAAAGAGGATCGCGTGCACCTCACGCAAAATCGGTGCCTCAATCCCTTGCTCAGCACAAAGCTCGGCGAACGACTGCGTAGTTTTGTAGCCCTCAACCACGCTGCGGCGGCCCGCGAGTAGCTCGGTCGCTCGGGCTCCCGCTCCGACTTGCTCGCCAAACTGCCGATTGCGACTCCAGGCCCCGTGACAGGTTGCGACTAAATCGCCAAAGCCGCTCAAGCCGTAAAACGTCTCCGGCCTCGCTCCGAGCGCGACGCCCACACGGATCATCTCGGCCAGTGCGCGCGTGAGCAACGCAGCTCGGGCATTATCGCCGAGCCTCAACCCATCGCAGCAGCCCGCCGCAATCGCATAGCTGTTTTTGAGGCAAGCTCCGAGCTCTGCACCCACGAGATCACCGCTAGTATAAACGCGCAGTGCCACACTGCTAAGTGCGGCCTGCACGCTGCGCAACGGCTCCTCCCCCAACGTGCTAGCGAGCAGCATCGCTGCCGGTTGACCGCGCGCAACCTCAGCCGCATTTGTCGGACCGGTAAGCGCACCGACCGCGCACTCCGGCAGACACTCCGCAATGACCTCGGAAGGTCGCTTGTGGCTGTGCAGCTCAAGCCCTTTGGAGAGACTGAGCACGAGCGGCGCAGTGGAGTTTTCCGGCAGTGCCGCGCGTACTCGCCCGCAGGTCTCACGCAGTGCCTGCGAAGGACAGGCCAGTAGCAGCACTTCGGCCTGCGCGAGAGCGGAGACGAGCTCCACAGTCACCCCCAGAGTTTTGGGCAAAGCGATCCCGGGCAGGTAATCCTCATTTTCGCGTGCCGCCACGAGGGCAGCAGCATGCTCAGCACGACGCGGGACCAGGGACACCGAGTGCGCGCCACTGCGCGCCAAATGAATCGCGAACGCCGTGCCCCAAGCTCCTGCACCGATAACCGTGAAATTCATGCCGCTCTCGCTAAGCCTCCTTTGAACGAGTGGCACGATTTTTCGAACCACTCGCTCGGTTTTAACATTGCCCCAAAACACCGTATTTCTATGCATCTGAGCTGTGTTGCGCGCGCTCCTAAACCTCCTCCGTCGACCGGCCATTCGGATGGGCCTCGCGAGGGATCGGCGGCGCACCTTGAGGAATCCGGGCTTCGTCAGTTTCATGCTCGACAACAATCGGCGCAGGCTTGGGGGAAACGCGCACGAACGCGCACTCCTTTGGCGACGCTGGCTGCGGGGCAGCGCGCTCGCCCTGCTCGTCATCGGCATCGCTTGGGTCGCAATCGAAAGCGCGAAGGCGCTCTCGGTATTTTAGCCGTATAACAAGTGCCCCGAAGGCAGTATTGAGAATTGGCCATTTACACATCGACCGATGCTTGCCGTCGGGCGCACCGACACTTCTCATCCGCACCATGACTTTACTGCGTTCCCTATCGCTTTTCTCGATTCTCGCCCTCCTCGGTGGCCTCTCATTCAGCGGCTGCCAAACGCGTTACAAAATTAGCGGTATCGCAATCGCCGTCACGGACCTACAGCCCACCGCCGCAAGCACTGCCACCGGCAACCACCGCCGCGCCGTGATGACCCTGCGCTTCTTTAACGACAACATCATGCCCGTCGCCTTTGCCGAAACGAAGCATAAGCTGTATCTCGAAGGCAACTACGTCGGCCTAGCGACCAACCGCCAAGCCCTAGGCATCCCGCCCGCCGGAAATGTAGAGCGCGAAGTGTTTGTCGAAATCGAAAAGCCCCAGGTCCTGCGCCAACTCGCCGAGCGCGGGCTCTCAGGCCCCGTAAATTACCGCCTAGTCACCACAATGCGCTACCGCCTGGGCAACGAAACCGAGCACATCCCCGTGCAATCTCGCGGCCAAATCGACCTCACCGCACTCCTTCGCTGAGCACCCGTGGCATTCTACGCTCTCGCGACACTTTAAGCATACGCGCCTACGTTTCCCCCTTCGTTGCAGCATCCTCCCCAGGGGCTGTTCGCGTTTCAACCGCGGCCGCGCTGATACGCCTTTTTCCCACTACGCGTGGGGCGAGCGTGCGCAGCACACGTGAGTGGCGAGCCGCGAGCCAGATGCCTCGCGTTTCAAACGCGAAAAGCCCTCTAGGCGCCGCCGGTGCTGGCGGCGGGCTTGTCTTTGCAGGCGGCACGGAAGGTCGCGGCGATATAGTCGCGGTTCATCCGGCCAATGAAGTCGTGCGAAATCAGTTTCGGGCAGGCCGCTGAGCACTCGTATTGGTTGGTGCAGTTGCCGAAGCCCAGCTCGTCCATCTTAGCCACCATGTTGAGCACGCGCGTGTCGCGCTCAGGCTGACCTTGAGGAAGCAGCGCAAACTGCGAGACCTTGGCCGAGACAAAGAGCATAGCCGCCGCATTTTTGCAGGCCGCCACGCAGGCGCCGCAGCCGATGCACGCGGCAGCATCCATCGCGAGGTCGGCATCTTGCTTGGGAATCGGAAGCGCGTTGGCGTCTTGCGCTGCGCCAGTGCGGATGCTGATGAAGCCGCCCGCTTGCTGGATTTTATCGAAAGCCGAACGGTCGGTAATGAGGTCTTTGATAACCGGAAAGGGTTTAGCGCGATAGGGCTCGACCGTGATGACCGCGCCGTCCTCGAAGCTGCGCATGTAAGTCTGGCACGAGGCGATACCCTCGTGCGGACCGTGCGGCTTGCCGTCGATTACGAGTGAGCAGGTGCCGCAAATGCCTTCGCGGCAGTCGTGCGCAAAGGCGATCGGGTCTTCTCCGCGCTTTTCGAGATCGTCGTTTACGACGTCGAGCATTTCGAGGAACGACATATTCGGGTTACAATTCGTCGCCTTGTATTCGACGAAGTGGCCCGGCTTATCCGCTGCCGCTTGCCGCCAGATTTGCAGCGTAACAGAGATGTTTTTTCGAGGCGTCGTAGTGGAGTGAGTGTCCGCAGCCATTGTGGGAAGAGGTCTAGTGTTTTTCGGTTTCGGCGAGGCGGGGAGTGCAAGCGTGTCGCGCAAGACTTGGGTTACTTGTAGGAGCGCATGCTCATCTTAACGAATTCGTAGTCGAGCGGCTCGACGTTGCGCAGCGGCTCGACGCCCTCGCCTTGGTATTCCCAAGCGGCGACGTGGGCGAACTTCTCGTCGTCGCGCAGACACTCGCCGTCGGGGTATTGGTACTCCTCGCGGAAGTGACCGCCGCAGCTCTCTTCGCGAGCGAGCGCATCGCGGCACATCAGTTCGCCAAGCTCCATGAAGTCGGCCACGCGGTTCGCGCGCTCGAGGGCTTGGTTCATGTTTTCGGCGGAACCGGGGACGTTGACCCCCGCCCAAAACTCTTCGCGCAAAGCCTGGATTTCCTCGATGCCTTTTTGCAGGCCCTCGCGAGTGCGCGCCATCCCGCAGCGCTTCCACATAATGAGCCCGAGCCGTTTGTGGTAATGATTCACCGGCTCCTTACCCTTCACGGACATGAGGCGACGAACGACGTCCGCGCTGCGCTCCTCGGCCTCCACAAACTCGGGGGCATCGGTCGAGGGTTTGTTGTTGGGCTTTTGACCCGCGAGGTAGCCGTTGATCGTGTTCGGTAAAACGAAGTAGCCATCGGAGAGCCCTTGCATGAGGGCCGAGGCGCCGAGCCGGTTTGCACCGTGGTCGGAGAAGTTGGCCTCACCGAGGACGAAGAGCCCGGGCAGGTTACTCATGAGGTTATAGTCCACCCAAAGCCCACCCATCGTGTAGTGCACGGCGGGGTAAATGCGCATGGGCTGCTTGTAGGCGTCCTCGTCGGTGATCTCTTTGTAAATGTCGAAGAGGTTTCCGTAACGCTCGCGCACCGCCGCCTCGCCCAACGCAAGGATTTGCTCGGCAGGGGGATTCGTGAGGTTCGCACGGGCGGCCGCTTGGTGGCCATAACGCTGAATCGCGTCCGCAAAATCCAAATACACGCCGAGCCCCGACTCGCCTACCCCGCGTCCCTCGTCACACATCCGCATCGCCGCGCGCGAAGAAACATCACGTGGGGCGAGGTTTCCAAACGACGGATAAATCCGCTCCAAGTAGTAGTCGCGGTCTTCCTCAGGGATATCGTTGGGGTTCTTCTTACAATCGGAGGCATTTTTCGGCACCCAGATCCGACCGTCGTTGCGCAGCGATTCCGACATCAGCGTGAGCTTCGATTGGTAGTCGCCCGAAACGGGAATGCAGGTCGGGTGAATCTGCGTGTAGCACGGGTTGGCGAAGCAGGCACCGCGTTTGTAGGCGCGCCAGATCGCGGTCGCATTCGATCCGCGCGCGTAGGTCGATAGGTTAAAGACGTTTCCATAACCGCCGGTCGCCAGCACGACTGCGTCACCCGAGTGACGGTGGAACTCACCGGTCACGAGGTCGCGCGTGATGACGCCCTTCGCATGCCCGTCAATCACCACGAGGTCGACCATCTCGTGTTGCGTGACAAGCTCCACCGCGCCCGCGCCGACCTGTTTCGAGAGTGCCGAGTAAGCCCCAAGCAGGAGCTGCTGGCCCGTTTGCCCGCGCGCATAAAAGGTGCGCGACACCTGCGCCCCACCGAAGGAGCGATTCGCCAAGAGCCCACCGTATTCGCGCGCAAAGGGCACGCCTTGGGCCACGCATTGGTCGATGATGTTGGCCGACACTTCGGCGAGCCGGTGGACGTTGGCCTCGCGAGCGCGGTAGTCGCCGCCCTTAATCGTGTCGTAAAAAAGTCGATACACGCTATCGCCGTCGTTTTGGTAATTCTTAGCGGCGTTAATACCACCCTGTGCAGCGATGGAGTGCGCACGGCGCGGGCTATCGTGAAAGACGATACACTTTACCCGATAGCCAAGCTCCGAGAGACTCGCCGCGGCGGAGGCTCCTGCCAACCCCGCGCCGACAACGATGACCTCGTATTTCCGCTTGTTGGCTGGGTTGACCAGCTTGTTGTTGAACTTGTGGTTGCTCCACTTTTCAGCGAGTGGGCCAGGCGGGACGTTGGAATTGAGAGTGGCCATGTTGAGCAAAAGGGCTGGAGGGGCAGAAAGCAGTTTTTACGAAATCGATTTAGAAAGGAGGCAAACTTGAGATTCAGTTTTGCGCACTAGCGGCAGTCGCAGTGGCACTTACCGAGTAAACTTCAGCGGCAGGATGGGGTGCGAGTGCACCGGTGAGAATCGCCCCCGGAATCGCCACGTTACCGATGAAGTAGAGCAAACACACGAGGGCCACGATCTTGCGCAGCGCGCCCGCCCAAGTCTGCGAGCGCAGCCCGAGCGTTTGGAAAAGGCTATCAATGCCGTGCAGCAAATGCAGCGAGAGCAGCCCCACCGCCACAATGTAGAAAAGCGAAACTGGCACGCTCTCGAAGCCGCGATACACCATGAGGTAGACGTTATCGACCTGTGTCCCCGCGGCGACGACCGGCAGCCCCGCCACCGCGTAGTCGCCCTGCATTACGTAGGCATGTGCACCCTTAAAGTCCGCCGGATTTGTGACGCCCAGCGTGAAGTGCGCGAGGTGATACAAGACAAAGGCCAGCACCACGTAGCCCGTCAGCCGGATATAGCGCGACGCGAAGGGCGCACGCAGCCAGTTCTTCCCCGCAGCGTAAGCCTGCCCGCCACGCGCTCGCTTGTTTTCCAAAGTCAGCACCGTCGCCGCCCAAACGTGCACCCCAAGCGAGAGCAACATCACCGCGCGCACCACCCATAACATCGGGCCCGTATTATGCAGAAACTCGGCATAGCCGTTGAGATGGTCGGGATGACTGAAAATCTGGAGGTTGCCGACCAAGTGCCCAATCGCGAAACCGACGAGCACGATTCCGCTGAGGGCCATGAGAAATTTTCGACCAATGGAAGAGCGAAAGAGAGTGGCGATTGGGCTCATAAATTTTGGGGGGAGAGGCAGGGGGTAATTCAGCCTACACCAAGGGTTAAGCCTCACAAGAAAACCCTGTAAAGCCGCATGCCTTTTATTGGGAATCGGTCTCGCAGTGTATTAGCTGCCCTTACTTCGCAAAGAAGAAGGCGTGTCGCCCCAGACATTTACGCCGCCGACAAGCGTGAAACACGCCGCACGACCGCTCTGCTAACGCAGCGACAATCAGTGACTACCGACGACTTGTTGGTTAAAACCGCTTACCTTACTCAGCAGCCTTAAGGGCGAAAATTTGCCACTCGCGGAAGGCGCGATCACTCGCCGCCGAAAGGCATTTACTCGAACGCTGCTCCCCTGCCCCGCGCCAAGCAGTTCAGCCAACGCCGCCTCCAACTTCGCCGCCGGATACGTCGCATCGGCCACATAGTAAAAATCCCAACGCGCCGCGCTCGTTTGCACCAGCTGGTAATGCCAGCACGCGAAATCGCCCGGCAACGCCGCATCGACTTCGTAAACCGAGATGAGTGCGCTGTCGTGCGGACGCCAATACAAATCCCGCGCCCGCCCCAGTACGCGATAGCCGCTCGGTAGCTTTCGCACCAAATCGCCCGTCCGGTAACGCAAGAGCGGCATCGCCTCCCTGCCCCGCGTCGTCACGACAATTTCGCGGACATCGCGGTCGCAGCCCCTTTCATTTGGCATGCCGGTGCCAGGGGCACGGCCACTTGTCGGCGGCACGCCTACTGCGCCCCAGTCGAACGACGCGAGTTCTATAAACGCATTCTCCTCGACTGGCTGGGCGTTATCGCAAAACGCCTCGCCGACGAACAAGTAGCCCGCTTCCGTTGAGCCGTAGAGATCGACCAAGCGAGCGCCCGGAAACACCTCGCTTACTCGTGCCGCATGCTGCCGGCTCGCCTTTCCGTAAGTCAAAATCACTACGCGCACACTCGGCACTCGCACGCCACGCCGAGCGAGAGCCCGCGCGAGCAACGACAAATACACCGGCTCGCCCTCTAGCACTTCGGGCTTCGTCGCCTGCAATTCCAACACGATCCGGTCCCACTCGCTCTCGGGAAATGAAAACGGATCGCTCGACAAATTCAGATAAACCGTCCCGTCGAAATACCGGTTTGGAAACGCGTGATCCTCGTAGGGACAAAGATTACTCGAACAACCCACGGGGGCCAAAACGCACTTGCGGTAACGCCTACCGACAAACTCGCGTAAGATCGGCGAAGCCCGATACGCACGCTCGGTTTGCGCCTCCCACCAGCCGCGCTCCATAATCACGGTCATCGGACGCTGGGTTGTCCCGCCTGTGCTCTCGTATTCGTAACGCGCCTCCTGCAAGCCGCGCTCGACCTCCGTGTAATTTTGGAAAAACGCCTCCGCCCCACGCGCTACGATCTCCTCCTTCGACAAGGCCGGAATCTCCCGGTAACAGGCCCAGTGCAGCGGCTCGGGGTGCAGTGGAAACCGCTCTGCATACAGCGGGCTTCGCCTATAAATCGCCCTGATCTCGTCCTCCAAGGGCTCCGGCAAACGCGAAGGCTCCACTGCCTCACGCTCTCGCACAAACGGTTCCGCAGAGTTAGCGAATTGGGGTTGGGAAGTCATGGGGGGAGGAAAGCCGAAGAATCACTCAAATCCTAGCCAGACCGCCAACAAGTGGCCGTGCGCCTCGCACCGGCCTGCAAAACAAAAACAGTCTGCGAGCGGCCTCCGACAAAGTAGGGGAAGAACACCTTGTCCGCCATATCTTGTCCGTGAGATAAACAGGAGCGGCGGCATGCCACTCCTACGTAAATGGCAAAGTAACTTACCTCGGAATATTGAGTTTTTGGCCAACATGGAGCCGGTTCCAATTCACATCGGGGTTGGCGTTTTGAAGTGCGCCAAGCGAGATGCCTACCTCGCGCGCAATCTTCACCCCCGTGTCGCCCGATTTGACGACATACTCGCCCGAAGCCGCCCCCGCAGGCCGCGCAGCCGCATTATTGGACGCCGTCGTGCCCGCATTTGCCGAAGCGGCAGCGGCGGCATTTCCGCGATTCGCTGCCGGAGCAGCCGTCGCGGCGGCGCGCGTACGCGGGGCCTCCTCCAGCTTAGTGATTGCACCGCGCAGGTTGCCCAACTCCGCCCCCACCTGGTTAAACGCATCCTGCGTCGAGCGCGTCAGCGCGCCGATATCGCGCGTCGCCTTCTCGCTCGCCGAAGCCGCCGTGGAAACCTGTGACTCGAACTGGTCAAAGCGTGCCATCTTCCCCTCGTGCTCTGCGAGCGTGCGCTTAACGTTACCGATTGTGAGAGCTGCATAGCCGCCGAGCAGCAGCCCGATTACGCCAACAATAATCGCCCCGACGGGCAGCATGCTGTTAGGTTCGCGAGATCCGATAGTGTCCATAGAGAGAAAAAGAGAGAGTTGGAGAGGGTTCGCGCGACAAAAGACCAAGCCTCTCCCTAGGCAAGAGTCTTCCACACTCCAACGCCCGTTTTATCACACGGCAAACAAACGCAGTCCCGATCTCTGCCCGGCTATTCGCGGCACGGCCCCAAATAAACACGGCCCGCAGTTGACAAAGCCCCGCAAATCGCCCGCTCTGTCCGCCTTACATTTTCGGGGTGTAGCTTAGCCTGGTAGAGCGCCTGCTTTGGGAGCAGGAGGTCGGGAGTTCGAATCTCCCCGCCCCGACCATGGACGAGGCGTCGAGGGCGGCGCCAGAGAGGAAAGTGTTACAAGAAGTGCATTATAACGGCGTTTTGTGGTCGATTTTGGCACAAGATAAGGGTCGGGGCAAGGTGAGTGCTCGTCGTGCGGCGATTGTCTCGGCGCAGCGGAAGTTAGCGCGGCGTGCTGGGGTCTATGCGTCACGTTGCGGGCTGCCGCCCGTGATTGTGACGCTGGCAACATTTGATCGCGCAATTTGCTGAATTTCTTAGTTTACACGTTTAAAGAGTGACGAGGTTCGGCGACAAAGCGCACCCCGAGTGCTCCGCATACGCGCATGATGGTGTCGAATCGTGGCTGGGACTCAGGGCGCAGCGCCTTGTACAGCGCCTCGCGCGTCAGTCCACTGGCTTTTGCCACTTCGCTCATGCCGCGCGCACGCGCGATGACGCCGAGGGCGTGCGCCAACTCGGCCGGATCGTTCTCTTCAAGCACGAGGGTTAGGTAGTTGGCCACGTCCTCGTTGGTCTTGAGGTGTTCCGCGAGATCGAACTCGGGGAGGCTGGAAATCTTGAGCGTCTTGGTCATTGTGTTACTCACGTTTCAATCCACGCGCCCGCGTAGGGCGCGATCTGGACGTAGTACATGCGCCAGCCGGGACCGAAGAACTCGCGCATCTCGCTGACGCCTTCGCCCACCGGTTCCACATCGCCCAGAATCCCACGCTGCGCTTTGTCCAGCCGCTTGCCCAGGCGGATGCGCGTCAGCCCGTCCTTCAGGCCGTTGAGCCACTGCTCGAATTCTGGGGTCTGTCTGACCGTGAACATGGCTTGAGTGTAATCACTTGTTCACGAAGATTAACATCCTCTCCTTGCTAGCAAGAGGATTCTTACCGCGTCCAGCGAAGCGCTGTCGCTTTGCTAACAAACTGTTGCGAAATGTGCGGGGTCCTGACGCCAGCTTTGCCTCGAATCGCCGCGAAATTGGCACAAAACTGGCATGAATTTAGCTCAGGTTTGGGCAACTCCTTAGCTATCAACACTCTTGATTGTTACTACTCAAGTCTCCCCATAGCAGAAGGCAGAGGAGGCCCGCCACTTTACTTTCTTTATATACACAGGCCCTCCCGCGAAGCAGGGCTTTAGTTGCCCAAGTTAAACTTGATAACTGGCTCGCTCGGTTCCTCAGCAGGAGCAGATTCGCCAGCCTCACTTTGGGCGGCGGGCCTCAGCAAGGCCGCTGGCAAGATGCTTACGCTCGGGCTTGCAGAAGTCGCTCCGGCGCTTGCCCCGCTCATTGAGCGCGTCACTTGCAGGCTAAGCAGCCGCTGGTTCCACAAACTCGCCGGGTCGATTTGCGCGAGCTGCGTCGCCCGCTGGGCAAAGGCCTCTTGCTCACCCGCCACATGCGCCGAGAGCGCGAGGTGGTAGGCCGCCTCAGCACGCACAGCGACCGACACGCTCGGACTATCCGCCAGCGCGGCGAGTGCCGCCTTGCCTTGCGCCTCGGAGCCGCCCTTTAGCTGCGAAACCGCCAAGCCCAGCGCGGCACGATTCGCAAGCGTGGACCCACGAGCCAAGCCCTTCAGGCTCTGCTCGTAAGCACTCGCCGCATCCGAAAACTTGTCCGCCTCGTAAGCGGCATCAGCGACCTGCAACCACGCGACCCCGCCGAGTTGGAGCCCCGCATTGTCCTGCGCAAACTGGCGTAATCCCTCAGGGGTCGCCGCCGCGGTAGCATAGCTTTGCGCCAGACGCTCACGCGATTGAGCGGCACTGAGCACCGAAACTTCGCGCGCGACAATCACCACGACAACCACGGCACAGAGCAGGAAAACGAGCTTCCGGTTCTTTGCCCAAAACCCATTTAGCTTCTCTTCGAAGCTAGGACTGGCGGGGGCATTTTCGGAAGCGGGCGCAGTGGGAGCAACGGCAGCAGCAGCGGATTTCTCGGGTGAACTCATAAGAAAAGGGAAAACCCCGGAGCGAAACGCCGCCACCGCCGACTGTAAAGCCTCACGCGCCAGCTTTCTTTAAGCGGCAGGCCAAGAGCACGCCATCGCTTCAAAACCGGCGGGAGGCAATAACGCGCCTCAAGCCCGCCCGCCGCCGGTGCCGACGAGCAAGCGCGAGGTGTACGTGTGGCCTGCCAGCGTGAGGGTGTCCGTGTTCATGGACGGTCAGACTTTTGAAAAAACAGGATTTGGGATCGACCAAACTCCGGCGCGGCCTCCAGCGCCAGCGCGCCCTGAGGGCTGGTCGGTGCTGCCTTGCGGGTGCCACCGTCAAGGCGGTAGCGGATGCCGCCATGATACGGAACCTGCCCCTTGAAGCAGTCCACCACCGCCTGCACGGCGGCGGTCTGGTAGGCTTGGGTCTTGAATTTCAGCTTCATGCCCGCGCCTCCCCGGGCGCATCCTCCGCATCCCGCAACTCACTCTCGATATCCTCGATGCGAGGCAAGTCTGTTTGCAGTTCCTTGGGCAAGGCCTGCACCAGTTGATACTCCGCAACGCCGATGGGCTTGTTCATGTCGCGCAAGGCGTACTCGGCCACCACCTTGTCGCGGTTTTTGCACAGCAACAGGCCCAGACTGGGGTTGTCGCTGGGATGCCTGAGTTGGCTGTCCACCGCGCTGAGGTAGAAATTGAGCTTGCCTGCGTATTCGGGTTGGAACTCCCCGGCCTTCAGTTCCACCACCACATAGCAGCGCAACTTCAGGTGATAGAACAACAGATCAATGTAGAAATCCTTGTCGCCCACCTCCACATGCACCTGCCGTCCGACGAAAGCAAAGCCCGCACCCAGCTCCATCAGGAACTGGGTGACGTGCTTGACCAGCGCATCCTCAATGGCACGTTCCTGCGCCTCCTTGCCAAGACCGAGAAAGTCCAGGCGGTACGGGTCTTTCAGTGACTCGCGGGCCAGATCGGATTGCGGTGCAGGCAGGCGCTGATCGAAGTTGGTAACGGCCTTGCCCGTACGCTGGCGCAAGCCGGATTCGATCTGCATCACCAGCACGTTGCGCGACCAGCCGTTTTCCAGGGCTTGCGCGGCGTACCATTGCCGCTCCTCGGTGCTCTGGAGCTTGTCCAGCAGGGCCAACTGGTGATACCAGGGCAATTGTGCAAGCGCCGCTTGCACAAATTCGCCATCCGGCCACGCCTCGGCAAAGGCCCGCATATATTTGAGGTTGCGCGGGGAAAAGCCCTTCATGTCCGGAAAGGCTGCGCGCAAGTCATGCGCCAGCCGCTCGATCACCTTCGTGCCCCAACCCTGACTGGCCTGACGCGCCAAAATGTCCTGACCGATCTGCCAGTACAGCAGCACCAGCTCACGATTGACCGCAAGCGTAGCGCGTTGCTGCGCTGAATGGATACGCTGCTTAAGTTCAGCCAGCCAGTCGGCATATCCAACTGGGCTGACAGTCAATTGATCTTTACTCATGTGCGCCTCCCTCAAATGCTCTTCACTTCGGTGGATGGCGACAACAGTTTGAAGATTTGTTCCACGTTGATCTTGACCGCGCTGTCTTTGAACCCGGCGTCGCGGGCCACCACCGCGTTGCTCAGCTTGCGCCGCTTGCCGGCCAGGCGCTGCTCCTGTGGAAAGACAACAGGTGGTTTGCGGGGCATGTTCGCTATTAAAGACAAATATTTTCAGCTTTGTCCATTATAGCGAAAAAATCGGAGCCCTGCATCCGGTCCCCCTATCTGCTCTTCGAGGCGCCTTGGCTTGAGTGAAGAACCCCGGCCTTGAGTCTGGGGATTCTCCGCCACCAGTTGGCGGAGCCTTCGGCTCCATATAACAACTGCCTCGCTTGACCTCGCCATGAATGGCGAGGCTTGCGCTTTGGCGCGTGGTCAGGCTGGACGGGTGAGGAATTCGCTAATTTTGGGGATGACTTGTTCCGCTGCGTCGAGGAGCACGTAGTGTCCGGCGTCTTTATAAAAACTCGCCTCGGCATTTGGCAGTCGCGCCCGCCATTCGTCGTAGAAGCGTTTGTTGAAACAAAAGTCGCGTCCGCCCCACAGGATCAGTACGGGGGTTTTCTGAAACTGCGCGAGCCCCGCTTCGACTTCGCTCAAGGTGTCCCAACTCGGATGTGCGGCGCTCATCGGGATATCGCGAACAAAGCCGCTAACGGCCACGCGGTTTGCCCATGAGTTATAGGGGAAAATCAATGCACGTCGTTCATCGCCACTGAGCGCGCGGCGGCTCATCGACATCGCGAGCGCGGGGCGCGCAAAGCCATTTAATCCGCGCACGATTGCCGGGCCGATTACTGGGAGTTTACAGAGCGCAATTCGTGCGGGAATCCATTTTGAGCGAAAGGCCGCCGTGTTGAGGATGACGATTCGGCCAATGAGCTCGGGGTGCCGCGCCGCGAAGCCAAAGCCAATCGCTCCGCCCCAATCGTGAACGACTAAATGCACGCGCCGGAGTCCGAGCGTGGCAACGAGCGCAGCGATGTCGTCGATTCGCGTTTTTAAGTGGTAATCGTAGTTCTGCGGCTTTTCGGAGAGCCCCATTCCGATGTGGTCGGCAGCGATGCAACGCAGCTTGGGCGAAACCGCTTTTACGAGTTGGGCATAATAAAACGACCAAGTCGGGTTTCCGTGGAGCATCAGCACCGCCTCGTCGCACGTCGTGCCGTCTCCCTCCGGGCCCTCGTCCAAGTAATGCATTCGTGCGCCGCTCGGTGTCGTGAACCAGTGCGACACAAAGGGATAAAGTGCTTCGCGGAGTTCGGGTGGAAAAATCGCGGCAGGAGGTGGATTCATGGTTCGTTTTTTACGGCGGGCTCGGCGGAAAAGACGGGGCTGCGCCCCTGTGTTGCGCACACGCCTACTACTACCATTCCACGGCGAGCATCAGCGAGTTAAGCCCGCTGCCGATGCCGAGGAGTGCGACTTTGTCGCCGGAGCGGACGACGCCTTTTTCTACTGCGAGCGCGAGCGTCGCGGGCAGCGCGACCGAGCCGGTGTTGCCCAAAAACTCAAAGGTCGAAAAATCCTTCGCGAGATCGATCCCGAGCGTGTCGTAAAGCTTACGCCGATGAATGCTGCCGACTTGGTGGCAAATAAAGCGGGAGGGCGTAGCCGCGTCCCAGCCGGTTTCTTCGCAAAACTGCCCCCAAGTTTCGTGCGCGAGTGTGACCCCCGCAATGAGCAGTGCTTCGGAGTCGGTCTGCATAGCCAGTGAGTCTGCGCCGTGCGTCTCGCCTTGGCAGAGCTCGCTGTGCGCGGTCGCCGCGCGTACGACCCCACCGATCAACCGGTGCGCGCGCGACGACTCCCCTGCTGCGCCACCGCTGCCGAGCCCTTCAGGCACCACGAGGCTTTCGTGACACACGACCGCGCCGACTGCGCCCGAGCCGACTGTGAGGTTAGCAAAGTAGGGCTTTATCCCGTTTCGCGTTAAAGGCTCGGCATTAAGCGTGCGCAAGGTCTGCTCGACGAGCGGGCGGCTGTCTTCGCCGCAAGTGATGAGGGCGGCGCGGATTTGCCCCGCTTCAATCATGCTGGCGGCAAGTGTCAGCGCGTTGAGGAAGCCGAGGCAGGCATTGGAAAGATCAAAGATTTGGCAGTTCGGGCTAAGCCCGATTTTGCGATGGGCAAAGGCGGCGGTCGCGGGCTCCAGCATGTCGCGGCAAACGGCGGCATGGATGTAGAGCTCGATTTGCTCGGGGCGGATGCACGATTTGGCGAGCGCAGCGCGACCGGCCCGTGCGCTCGCATCGGAGGCCCGCGTACCCGCTGGCCAGAGTCGGCGCTCGCGAATGCCGGTCATTAATTCGAGGCGGCCTTCGGGCAGGTGGAGCCGCTCGTAGAGCGGCGCAAGCCGGCGCTCAATCTCCGCAGAAGTGAGGATTTCATCGGGGAGCGCGGCGGCGAGGGACTCGATGTAGGTTTGGGAAAATTTCATTGGGTCACAGCCCCTCTTATTGGCGAGCCGGGCAGCGCAGCCCCGTTACTTGTCGGCTTGCCGGCAGAAGGAGAAAGCGCCGCTGTTCGCGCCGGATGCTCGGGCCGCATGGCGAGCCGGACGAGGTCGGCGTCGTAAAAGTTGGAGCCCAGGCCCGCATCGACCACGAGCGTTGTGGCGTTGATGCCGCTGCTGCGCGGGCTGAGCAGGAAGAGTGCCGCGTTGGCCACTTCGGCGGTCGAGAGATTTTGGCGGCGCAGTGTGAGTTTTTCGGTGTAAAGGTAGCTTTCGAGGTAGCCGGGAATGCCCGCCGAGGCACTGGTTTTGAGCGGGCCTGCGCCAACGACATTGAAGCGCACTGCGCTGTCCGCGCTAAACGACTTGGCTAAAAAACGCGCGCTCGACTCTAGCGCGGCCTTTATCGGGCCCATGTAGCCGTAGTTGTCGGGTGTGACTTGCAGCGAAGAAATGCCAATCGTCACCACCGAAGCGTCCGGCGCGAGTTGCGGTTTTAGCGCGTTAGCGAGTTCGACGAGCGAAAAGGCAGAGATCGCGGTCGCTTGGAGGAAGTCGGCACGGCGCGTTTCGTGAAACGGCCTAAAGCCTTCGCTGTAGTTAGCGAAGGCGATTGAGTGCACGACGCCATGCAGCGGCTCGCCCTGCGCATCCGCCGCAATTTGCGCGGCAAGTCGCTCGACGGCCCCCTCCTCCTCCACATCGCAAAGGTAAACGGGCTTTTGCGCCAAAAGCGTGTTTAGAGATTTGCGACGCGCTTCGGAGCGCACGCTGTAGAGGACAGTCGCGCCCTGCTCTTCGAGAGCTTGGGCGATGTGCCACGCGACGCTTTTACGGTTGGCGACACCGAGGACGAGCACGCGCTTACCCGCGAGCTGGAGAAAGTCGCGGCTCACTTCGCGCGCCCTCCTAGCGCCCCTGCTCCGCCGCCGCCGCCCTCCGGCGTTTTCCACGCGACGGCGAAACTGACGTTGAGGACGCGCGTGCCATCGGCCTTGCGAATCGCGCCGTCCATCATCGTAAAGCCGCCAAGAGTCTCCTTTTTGCGCACTTCGATTTGCACGACGTCACCGGGAAAAACGGGCGAGCGGAAACGCACGTCACTGATTTTCGCGAGCAAAGGCACGCCCTCACTCTTTCCTCCCTGCCCCGCCGCCGCAGCTTCCGCTTGCGCACGCTTGGCCATATACAGTGCGCCGGTCTGAAAAACCGCTTCGCACAACAACACTCCAGGCGTAATCGGAGCTTCGGGATAGTGCCCGCGATAAAAGTCTTCCTCCGGAGCCCAAGTCCGCTCGGCAACGAGCGAGTCGGTATCCGCGCTCAGGATACGGTCGACAAAAAGAAAAGGCGGTCGGTGCGGGATGAGTGCAGTGACTTCGTCGGTCATTTTATTGGGCGGGCGTGAAGAGACAGCGGTCTTTATTGGGCGGGCGGTGCAGGTGAATCAGTGAGCGGCGGGTGCCGGCTCGACCGCTTCGGAAATCCGTGTAGGCGTTTTCCCCGCTTCCCGTTTCTTCATCTCAAAGAGAGCTTTATCGATCTTATTGGCAGTGATGACGCCGTAATTAATCGTGCCGAGCCAGCCGGACATGATGATGCCCACGCTGCCCGCGTGATAGAGCCCGGGAAGCTGCTCGGGGAGGTCCATCGAAACTTTCAGCCCCTCGAACTTCGTGCCAAAGGACGCACCGCTCCAGTGAGTCGTGTAACGCTCGACCGTGCGCGGTGTCGCCGCCTCCATCCAATCGATTTTGTCGCGCACGCCGGGGATGAATTTTTCGAGCGAAGCAAGCGACTCCTCAATTAGCCGCTGCTTGTGCTGCGCATACTCTTCGTCGCTCATCTTTTCCCAGTCGAGGTAGCGGCTGTTGAGCGAGGCAACGACGGTGTAGCGATCAGAGCCGGGGCGCGTGTCGGGGTAGTAAACCGAAAAGGTGCGGCTCGTCGTGTGCAGGTCGG
>NZ_LSZP01000055.1 GCF_001580045.1 Cephaloticoccus capnophilus | reverse complement strand
AGCGTGTCGCTGCACCCATTTAGATTTTGGTTTCGCCTCTGCGCGACGCGCAGAAACGAAACCAAAATCTGAAAAGGACCCCAAACTTGGAGGCGGAGTGTTTACTGGTGATTTTCCCCACCTCGCCCAAACGGGTTATCACTCCCTGTCGCAACGCGACAGGGGGAATGCTTTCAAATTTGGGAATTGGTTTCGTCGCGAAGCGACGGGGCCAATTCCCAAATTAAATGG
>NZ_LSZP01000054.1 GCF_001580045.1 Cephaloticoccus capnophilus | reverse complement strand
CCCGAACCCAGCACCTACGGCGCAATCCTAGGCGCAGCCGGCCTCGCCCTCGTCACTTGGCGACGCAAGCGCCGGAAAAACTAAACAGACAGACCTCCACTACGCGTGGAGCGGCGGTCAGTGACCGCTTCCATTTAATTTGGGAATTGGCCTCGTCGCTTCGCGACGAAACCAATTCCCAAATTTGAAAGCATTCCCCC
>NZ_LSZP01000053.1 GCF_001580045.1 Cephaloticoccus capnophilus | reverse complement strand
CCTCTGCCGCCACATCGGCGATTCCGGGCAGCTTACTCGTGCCGCCAGTCAAGACCACGCCCGCCGCGCAATGCTCGGGCGAAAAATCCTCACCCAAGCTTTGGTGGACGACCTCGAAGAGCTCCCTCACCCGCAGCTCCAAAATTCGCTCAATGGAAACCAGCGGAAGCTGCCGGTCGCCAATCGCGCCGTCGCCATCGAGCCAGACGCGTTGCGCCTTATCGCGGCACTGCACAGTCGCTCGCCCGTGACGCAGCTTCACCCGGTCGCCCTGCCCCACCGAGAGCCGCAGCCCCGTCGTCAGGTCGCTACTCAAGTGATCGCCGCCCACCGCAACCACGCCCGCCACATAAGGCGCCCCATAACGATAGAGCACATAATCCGTCGTGCCCGCGCCAATATCCAGCACGAGGACGCCGTCCTCTCGCTCCCTGCGCGAGGTCACGACTCGGCCCGAGCACAGGCTCGAAGGGACCATCTCGACGACTGGAGTATTCGAACTGGTCACCATGTGCATGGCAGTCGAAATGAGGTGCTGGTCTCCATGCATCAGCCAATAGCCGAGCTCCAGCCGACGCCCCGCCAAGTGCTCGGGAGAGTTCCTGATCATCCGCCCATCAAGCCGAAAAGGCCGCCGCAAACTCTGCAAAAGCGTCCTCCCCTCCGGCAGCTCCTTTGCGAGCGCAAGCTGCCGAAGTTGGCTGACCTCCCGCGCGCTCACCATGTTATCCGGTGAAGATACGGCCAGCGACGCCTCACTGGGAAAGCCCTGCACATGCCCACCGGTCAGCGCGAGAAAGGCGCGGTCGATCGACTCCGCCTCCGCATTTTGCTTAGCCACTTCGAGCGCTTGCGCGGTGCACTGCGAGCACGCCGCGTAGTCCACGACCACTCCCTTGCGCATGCCCTGTGCACGGCACTCGCCCCAGCCTCGGATGAGGAAACCATCCCCACTGTATTCGGCTAAAATGACAGCGATTTTCGAGGTGCCGACTTCGACGGAAGCGATGGTGATGGGATCAAAACTCACGAGCGGAAGGACGCGTTGGGTGAAAGAATAGAGAATTGTTAGGCGCGCGCTCAGTGCCGGAGCGACCGTTTTCGACTTGGCGGCGCGACGACGGAGGAGGAGGCGCGATTAGCTCGGCACTCCGCGCGCCCGAGCCTCCCACTCCGCCCGCTCCCTCTTTAAACGTCACGGGCACTTGGATACGCCCATCAACCATCCGGCCAATCGCGAGGTTGATTTCGCTAATCGCGCCCGCCGCGTCCGGCTGCACCGAGTCGAGCAAGAGGTCGAGCTGTGCCACTTGCCGCAAAAACCCCGCCGACTCGCGCGCATTAAAAATGATCCGATCAATCGTGTCCGTCCTCACCTCGATCTCCGCGTCGCTCTCCAGGCGCGCGAGCGAGACCACGCGCCAAGTTTTATAGAGTGCGGGGGCCTCGTTGCGCGCCGTCGCGAGCAACTCCGCCACGAGCGGCATTCCAAAAATCGGTGCAAACTGCGCGGCACTCGAATCGCCGCTAACTCGCCGCAGCCGCACCCCACCCAGCCAAGGCAACTCAGCGAGCAGCCGCGCATCGTAGCCGCTGCCTGGATACACGACACCGTCGCGCGCGACGAGGTGCGGACGCGGCGCGGCCTCCTCGGGGCTGCTGCGCACATTGATGCGCGCGACCGGCGAGCGCTCCGAAAGGCTCACTTCGAGCGTTGCGGGAAATTTCCGCGTAAGCGTCGCAGTAATCACTTGCCGGTCAGCGAGGAGCCGCTCGCGCAGTACCGCGAGGTCTAGATCGATCAGCGTCGCCTCCGGCGGCACTGCCAGCCGCCGCATAATCCACGCTTGGTCGAGCACACCATCGGTGCGCAGCACGACCTCACGAATCGGCTCCGCATTACTCGCACGCGAGAGTTGCAAATCACCCTCCGCAAGCCGGTGCGCCACAAACAACACGCCCGCGCAAAGCCCGATCAGCCCCACAGCGAAGCCCACCCGGCGCAGCCGACGCTGCCACTGCCGACGCCGCGCCACACGCGACATCGCACGCGGCGTCACATTCTGCGGGATGTCGCGCCAAGTGCGCATCCGCTTCGGGCCTTCGGGAGAACTGCTGGACTTCGTTTTTTTCACCTCACTCGTGCTTAACTGGATTGTTATAAAACCACGCCAAACGGGATTTCTGATAAAGAAAGCCTAAACCCGCCTGCTCGCCTCCTCTCGGAGACGCCGCACAGCGGGGGCCACAAGTTCGCGAACCAAGGCCACAAAATCGAGCCCCGCACAACGCGCACTCATCGGCAGCAAGCTCGTCGCCTTCATCCCGGGCAAGGTGTTGATTTCGAGCAAGTAAAGCGTTCCTGACTCGGATAAAATAAAATCCACCCGCGCATAGTCACGGCAGCCACAGGCCGTGTAAACCCGCTGGGCCGCATCGCGCACTTTGGCCGCGCAAAGCTCGTCGAGCGGAGCCGGGGCCAGATACTCTGTTTGGCCCGGTGTATATTTGCTCGCGTAATCATAAACGCCCGAGCGCGGCCGAATCTCCACAATCCCCATCGCCCCCCGAGCATCCAACACCCCAACCGAAAGCTCGCGGCCCACGAGTCGCTCTTCCAGCAGCCAATGATTTTCCGCGCGGCCAATTTCTGCGAGAGCCGCCGCAAGCTCCGCCGCGCCCTCAATCAAGCGCAGCCCAACACTGCTGCCCTCGGAATTCGGTTTTAGAACGAGCCGTTCGCCAAGCTGCGCAATGACCGCCTGCGGATTCGGACTATCCTTTTGGGAAAAGCACAGCCCGCGCGGCCCCGCTACACCGACTGCAGCGGCAGCGGCCTTCGTCCGCTGCTTGTCCATCGTGAGTGCGCTCGCCGCCGCGCCGCAGCCCGCGTAGTGAATCCCTGCCGCGTCCAGCAAGCGCTGCATCTGCCCGTCCTCGCCAAACACACCGTGCAAAGTCGAAAAGACGAGCTCACGACTTGAGTCGATTCCGCGCGGCAAAGTGGCCTCATTCACCTGGACTAGCCGCGTCGGAAAACTCCGCGCTAGCGCGAGCGCACTCGCCCGCCCAGAAGCCAGTGAAACCTCGCGCTCGGCAGAGACACCGCCCGCTAAAACCACAACCGTGGGGACGCGCACACTCATTTCGTTTCCCCCTTCTGCCGAGTGCTCGACGAAGCGCTCGCCAAGTCAGAGAGCTCTGCGACCTCGCTCCAGTCCTTCCCGAAAAGCCGGGCTTCGGGCTCGAGCGCGACACCGTGCGCCGCCAGCACCCGCGCCTGTACTTGGGCCACTAGTTCCAGCACTTCGCTCGCCGTCGCATGGTCTCGATTCACGATGAAGTTTGCGTGCACCGCCGAAACCTCCGCGCCGCCCACGCGCAGCCCTTTCAGCCCCGCCGAATCGATTAAACGTCCGGCAGAGTCGCCCTCCGGATTTTTAAAAATGCAGCCCGCACTCGGCTCGCGTGGCTGCGACTCAACCCGCTTCTTACGGTAAACATCGATTTGGCGCGCAACCGCCTCCGTATCGACTTGCGCGCCCGAGCGGAGCAGCGCCCCAAGCGCAATCGCGCCCTCGGCAAGCTCGGCACAGTGCCGGTAGCCGACATGCAGCTCATCCACACGGCGCGTCACGACTTCACCCGCAAGCGTGATAAATTCCAAAAGCTCGACCGCATCGAAAATCCACGCGCCCATCGCCCCCGCATTCATCCGCAAGGCCCCGCCTACGCTCCCAGGAATCCCCTCCAAAAACTCGAAACCGGCGATCCCCGCCTTCGCCGCCAAGCCGCATAAATTTTTCAGACGCAGCCCCGCGCTAACGTAAATCCGGCCATCCTCGCGCACTTCAAATTTCGCCCACTCGGGAGCGCTTAGGGAAATCACTAAACCCTCCACACCCTCGTCCGGGACGATCAGGTTCGACCCGCGACCGATTGGGAAAACCGGTACGCCTCTCGCATGCGCCGAGCGCAACACGCGCTGCAATTCCTCGACGCTCCTCGGCTCCGCATAAACACGCGCCGCACCGCCGACGAGCATCGTCGTCTTTCGCGCAAGCGGCTCTTCACGCGTAAGCTTGGTTTCTGCCGAAACCACCCCCCGCAGTTCCTGCGCAAACTCATCCCAGAACCGCGCCCGCCACAGCGCAAGCCACGCCCTCGCCTTCGCATCAATGTTTCCCGCGCCGACAAAGGCGACGCAACTGGCCTGCGCCACAGTCCTACCCAACGCAGCAAGTAACGCCTCATCGCTCCGGCAGTAAGTCGCGCCCCCCTCGGCAAACTCGCGCGCCAAATCCGCAGTCGTGCCGCCCTCCACCGGACTCTCGCCCGCACCGTAAACATCGATGAGAAAAACGTGGTCGGCACTCGACAGAGCCTCCGCCAACTCACGCTTAAACTGCGCCGTCCGGCTGTAACGGTGTGGCTGGAAGCAGACGTAAAGGCGTTTGCCCGCATCGCGCCGTAACTCCGCAAGCAAGGCGCGAATCTCCGCCGGATGGTGCGCGTAGTCTTCGATTACGCGCAGCCCGCCCAAGTCGCTAAGCCGCGTCTGCCGTCGCCGCACACCGGGAAACTTGGCGAGCAAGTGAGTGTGCAACTGCGCCCCCATAAGCTGCACCGCAGCGAGCGCGGCGGTCGCGTTGAGCGCATTGAAGCGGCCACTGGCGCGAAGCTCCGCGCTGGCAATTTCAAACCGCCCGCCGAGCGCGAGCCGTAGCGAGTCGCCGCCTTCTGCTGTAATTTCCCCGGTAAAACCGCCCCCCTCGCCGACCGGGTTTGCCCCCCCCTCGCCGACCGCGCCATCACGCCGGTCGCCAAAGCGGAAAACTGGCACGGCAGCCGTTTCTGCCGCCAGCGTTTGCGAGAGCGGACACGCGGCGTTGATGAGCACCGCGCGGCGGGTTTTCGCAAACAGCGCGCCAAAAGTCGCACGCAACGCGTCCTCGCTCGGGTAGTGATCGACGTGATCCCAGTCCAGATTCACGCAAAGCGTGATCTCAGGCGTGAAGTGCTCAATCGTGCCATCGCTCTCATCGACTTCAGCCACAACCCAAGCGCCTTCCGCGCCGGCCACTTGCGCCAGCGGAAACTCGCGCCGCGCGGGCAGTCCTCCCAAAATAAAGCCAAAAGACAGGGGCGGCGGCTCGCCTGCTAAGCCAGTGCTGAGCGCGCCGCTCGCACGCAACGCACTCGCAAGCATCGCGGTCGTCGTCGTCTTCCCGTGCGAACCGCACACGGCAACGAGCCGTTTGTCCTTCACGACCTCCGCCAGTAATTCACCGCGCCGGACGATCGATAACCCGCGTTGGCGCGCCGCCAAAACCGTCGGGTGACTTTGCAAAACCGCAGAAGAGGTAACGACTAGGTCGCACGCTTCGGGCAGAGGCTCCAGTCGGACTCCGGACTCAAGCAGACGCTCGCGCAGCTCCGCCGCAGCGGGCGCCCCCGGCCCTGTCTCTGCTGCCGCCGCGTCCAATGAGTCGTCCTCGCCACTCACCTGCCAGCCACTGCGCGACAAATAGACAGCCAGCGGCCCAAGCCCCATCCCCGCCACGCCCACGCAGTGAATGCGCACCGCAGTTTTCCCAAAAAGAGTCGGTAAGGCAGCGGTAGTCATCATTCGCGCACAAGCGTTTCGAGGTCATCGAGGATAACCGAAATCGCGTCCTCTCGCTCCATCTGGCGCAAGTTTTGCTTAAGCCTATGCAGCAGCCATTCATTAAAAATCGTGTCGAGCACTTCGCGTTGCAGCCGCCCAAGCTCGCTTTGCTCGATCACGATACCGCCGCCGCGCTTTTCAAAAAACGCGGCGTTGGCGCGTTGGTGGTCGTCCGCCGCATGCGGATACGGGACGAGAATCGCAGGGGTCGCGCAGCGGATGAGCTCGGCAATCGTGCCTGCCCCCGCACGCGACACCACGAGATCTGCCGCCGAGAGCAGCGTCGCCACATCATCGCAAAACGGCACGAACACCGCGCGGACAGTCGCAGGCTGGTTTGTTTGGCGGACCTCTCGCTGGAGCTCCACCGGCTCGGTCTCCGCTGTGCCGCCGCGCTTAAGCGGTAATTCGCGTATGCCTGCCTCGCCCTTTCCCGGGCCAGTCACGCAGTACACTTGCACTCCCTCTGAGGCGAGTGCACTCCAGTGCGCCTCCGCCCAATCGTTGAGCGGGCCCGCGCCTTGGCTCCCGCCGAAAATCACGATCACCGGCCGCTTCGGATCGAGCCCGAGCTTGGCACAGGCCTCGCCGTGCGGTTTTGGCGAAATCTCGCAGCGAACCGGCAAGCCCACATGGCGGATGCACGTTGGGCGAATGCCGGTCAGCCGCACGCCCTCTGGCAGGTAAACGCGCACGGCGAGTCGCCCGAGTGTGCGCGTCGCCAGCCCGGACACCCGGTTCGACTCGTGCAGCGCAAGCGGGATACCGAGCAGCCGCGCCGCCACGGCCACCCCCGCCGAGGTAAACCCGCCCATCCCTAAGACCACGCTCGGCTTTTCCCGAGTGAGGAGTTTTAGGCAAAACAGAAGCCCTTGGAATTGCGACACGATGCATCGCAGCAGGCGCGCCGGTGCCCACGAAAACCCTGTGCCCGGCACCGCGACGAAGCGGAGCTGCGGGTAACGCTCGCTTAGCCGCGCATCGATTTTCTTTTGGCTAATGAGGAGCGTCACGCGCGTGGGTGCGCCGCGTTTTTCTCCACGCGCAAGCAAGCCTTCGGCCAACGCGACTCCCGGCGTGAGGTGTCCGCCAGTGCCACCGCAAGAGATGACGATCGACCTCATCGAAGTCCCTCCTTTCCGAGCGATGACACGGCCAGTCCACGCCGTCCGCGCGGGTGGGCCAAGGCCGCCCTTGGCCAAGCCCGTTGCGTGTTGATGACCACGCCGACCAGTATCGCCATCAGCACCAAGTTCGAGAGCCCCGCACTAATAAAGGGCAGCGACATGCCCTTCGTCGGAAAAATCCCCGTCACGACGCCGAGGTTGATTATCGCTTGCAGGCAAATCAGTAAAATCGCCCCCGCCACGATCAGAAATTGGAAAAGGTTGGGCGCCTTGCGCAGGTGCATCAGCCCCGCGATGAAGATGACCGTGTAGACCACCACGATTCCCATCGTAAACCATAGCCCGAGCTCCTCCGCCACGACCGCCAAAATAAAATCCGTGTGTGCTTCGGGCAGGTAGTGCAGTTGCTGGCGGCCTTGGCCGAGCCCCACGCCATCGACGCCGCCCGCTGCAAAGGCCGCGAGCGCTTGGTAAAGTTGGTAAGTGCCTTCCTGCTTGTTCCCCTCGACATCGAGAAACGAGAGCAAGCGGTAGAGCCGATTCGGATTATTGAGGACGAGTAATGTAAAGCCCGCCAAGACCGCCGCGCCCGTCGTTAGGATATACCGCCACTTCGCACCCGCCAAAAACAGCAAGAGCAGCCCCACTGCGACCACGAGTGCGGCCGTGCCGTAGTCCGGCTCCAGTACAACCAAGCCCGCCGTGCCCAGCGTGATGGCGACGGGAATCAAGAACCCACGCTTAAACTCTCCTATGCGCGTCTGGTTCACCGCGAGGTAGTGCGCGAGGCAGAAGACGAGCCCGAACTTCGCAAACTCCGAGATCTGCAAGCGCAAGCCGCCCACGCCCAGCCAGCGACGGCTGCCGTTGACCTCAATCCCCAGCCCGGGAATCAGCACCGCCACGAGCAAAAGCCCGAGCCCCAGCGCCAGCACCCACACGTAGCGGCGCGCCCAATCCAGATTAACCCGACTCACCACCAGACACACGAGCGTCGCCAACGCGACGCCCACACACTGCTTGGCGAGATAATAATAGGGCCCTTGGGCAAAGCCGACGCTCGCACTAAACAAAATCGTAAGCCCGAGAATCGTGAGCCCCACCGCACAAATCACGATCACCGCCGCCGGGGAGGTCGCAGCGCGTTTTACTGGGCGGGCCGCAGCTTGGCGGCCCCTCGAACTCGCCAGCCCGCGCTCCCCCGCAGTCCTGGACCGAAGTCCTAGGTCCGGGTCATCCATCCATGCAGCCTGTGACTGGGCGCGAGCCATTGAGCGCGGCGAAAGAGCCAACTATTCTCGGGGCGATTACTCCTCAATATCGATCACCGGCGCATCGGCCGGCACCGCGCCAAAACCATCGTCGAGCGGGCTGTCAATCGGCGGGGCCGCGATGATCTCGGGAGCTTCGATCGAGAGCGCGGGCGTGGACTCGATTTGCGCTGCGCTCGGCGGGGTCGGCGCCGCGGGCTCCGCTTTGGCGACGGGCGTTTGCGCGGGACGCGGCGCGGCGACAGTCGTCGAAACGCGCCCGCCCGGAATCACAAGCGTTTGCCCGAGCCGGATTTTCGCGGGGTCGGCGATGTTGTTCGCGAGCGCGATGTCGCCGACCCGCACTTGATAGCGGCGGGCGATACCGCCGAGCGTCTCGCCCGAGCGGACGACGTGCACGAGGCTCGCCTTCGGCTCAGTCGCCGTGGCGGCAGCAGGCGCACTCTTGGCCGCGGTCGTCGCTGCGGGCGTGGTCGCCGTCGCGGCGGACGAGGAAGACGACTTCCCGGGGATGATGAGTTTGCGCCCAACCTGGAGCGGTGCGCCTTGGGCCATTTTGTTAACGGCGGCGAGCTCGGCGACCGTCACTTTGTTGCGCTTGGCGATTGTCCAAAGGCTATCGCCACGGACGACTGTGTAAGTCGTCGCAGGCGTGACGTCCCCGACTTCGGGAGGCGCGTTCAGCGGAGCGCTGACTGCTGTGCGCGGGCGAGTTGGGCGCGCGCGGCCCGCAGCCGCATCCGGCTGCGCATCTTCATTCACGAAGAGCGGCACTGCGCCCTCGCCGCTCAAGCCAGCGTCTCCACCGAAGGCGTTAAGCTGTGTTGAGGCAGGATCACCACTTTGGTCAGCGACGATGTAGGGAACGCTCACTACAGGCGTATCGGCAGAGCCTAGAGCCGTATTGTTCGAGTTGGGACGCGGGCCGCGCGAAGTGGCGCTGCAACCCGGGTTGGCGAAGATCAGCACGAGCGCGGCGGCGTGGAGCCCAGCGACGATGCCGAATAGTTTTAGTAATTTCATGGGAGTGGCGGGTGTGGGTTGTGTGCTCAAGTGAGTAGAAAAATCGGTCGGAGGCAGGCTGGCGTTTAGGAGAGGGCGCGGACAGCCGCTTCAAAGGCCTCGCCGCGTGCTCGGTAGTCTCGGAAATTATCGAAGCTGGCAAACCCTGGGCTCAGCAAAATCGCTTCGCCGGGCTGGGCCTTGGCATGCGCGGCCTTCACCGCCGCCTCCAGCGAGTTGCAACGCGTGTAGGCGAGCCCTGCTGCCGCACAGGACGACGCGAGTTCGGACGCGGTCTCGCCGATTAAAAAGGCGTGCGCGACACGCGGTGCGATTCGCTCGATGAAGCCGCGCAAGTCGCCGCCCTTACTGCGCCCGCCCAAAATCAAATTCACCGGCGTGCGCGTCTCCGCAAAGCGCGCGAGTGCGCCCTCGACTGCGTTAAAATTCGTGGCCTTCGAGTCGTCCCAATAAGTCACTCCGTCCAGCTCGACCAAGAGTGTGAGCCGGTGCCGCCCTAGGGTAAAAGTCTGCGCTGCCTTGTAGAGTGTCTCGGGGGGGCGGCGCGTATGCCGCCACCACGCGAACCCGAGCCGGAAATTGTCGCGATGGGGCAGTGTGTCGAAGTCCGTGCCATCCAAGGCCTCGTCAGCAAACGGCCCGTCACAGCGCATCGCCGCGTAAGGCGGAAATGCGTACCCGAAGTCACGGGCGGCCCGCGCTACGCAGGCTCCGGAGAAAGTGCAGTCTGCGGGCGCAGAAGCCAGCAACCGCGCCTTCGCGCTAAAGTAGTTTTCCATGCTGACGTGCCGGTCGAGATGGTCTTCCGAAAAGTTCGTCCACAGGAGCGCATCCGAATAAAAATACTGGAGCGACTCGGCTTGGAAGGAGCTGACCTCGCAGACGACGATTTGCCTAGAATCGCGTGCACTGCCGCGGCCCGCACCGTACCTAGCGGTGTTTTCGAGGACGAGTTGCGCGAGCGGCTTGCCGATATTCCCCACAGCGTAGGCCCGCTCTCCCCCCACGCGCAACGCATGCGTGAGAAACTCAGTGAGCGTGGTTTTCCCGTTCGTGCCCGTGACCGCGATCAACTCACCGCGCCGGTGGATCGCCTGTAATTGCTCACGCCAAAACAGCGCCGAAAAGTCCAACTCGCCCAAGCAAAGTAAGCCATGCGCCCGCGCAAGCTGAAGCCACGGATGATCCACCGCAAACCCCGGAGAGAAGACCACGAGCGCATGTTCCGCGCAATCCTCCTCGCCAAACACCGTATCGCTCGCCTCATCGTAAAGCAGACTCTCCGCGCCCACCGCAGTCAGGAGTTGTTGCACCGCAAAGCCACTCACCCCCATGCCGAAAATGGCGACGGGCTTGGCGAGCGCAGATTTGAGAAGCGAGGGAATGGGAAACTGCATGGAGTGCGGAAAACGGATGTTTCTTGGGGGGTTGGGAGAAATAAAAGATCGAGTGTGCGTCTCTGTTTTCTCGGGTTTAGGTATTAGGACTTAGCGAAGCTTCAGTGTGGCGAGCCCCGCCAGTGCAAAGCCGAGCGAGAGCACCCAAAAGCGCAGCACGACTTTCGACTCTGGCCAGCCAAGTTTTTGAAAATGGTGGTGGATAGGCGACATCAGGAAGAGCCGCTGCCCCACCCCGCCGCGTGCCCGCGTATATTTAAACCAGCCGACTTGCATGATGACCGATAGGGCCTCCATGACGAAAATCCCGCCGACGATAATCAGCGTCACCGGTTGGTGTATCATGAAGGCCATCACGCCAATCAGCCCGCCCAACGCGAGCGAGCCCGTATCGCCCATAAACACCTCGGCTGGATGCGAGTTATACCAGAGGAAAGCCATGCACGCACCGATGAGGGCGGAGCACAGGACGGCCAGCTCGCCGACGCCCGGCACATAGCTAATAAGCAGATAATCGCTAATCCGCACATTGCCCGCCGCGTAGGCCATAATCGCAAAAACCAGCGCGACCGTAATCGTGCAACCGACCGCCAGCCCATCAAGCCCGTCGGTCAGGTTAATCGCATTACTAAAGCCGACCACCCACAGGTAGATGAGGGCGAGTAGGAGCCACCACGGCATTTGCGCGATGACGGCAGTTTTGAAAAACGGCACCCAAAGCTCGCGCACTTTGGCGGCACTCAGCGGATGGCAAAGCAGCAGCCCGAGCGCGATCAGCGTGACGAGCGATTGCCAGAGGAGTTTTTCGCGAGAGGAGATGCCCGCCCGATTGCGGTGGACGACTTTTAGGTAGTCGTCGCGAAAGCCCGCCACCGTCAGCGCCGCGTACACGAAGAGTGCCACCAGCACCCACACGTTAGGCGTCGCCCACAAGAGCGCACTCGTGAACACCGACAGGAAGATGATTAGCCCACCCATCGTCGGCGTGTTCTTCTTATCAAAGCGGGTGGCTATGTCGCCCGTGCGGTCATCGTCGTAGTGCTGGCCGACTTTGAGCGCGCGGAACTTTCGGATAAACCACGGCCCAACCAGAAACCCGATAACGAGAGCCGTGCCGGCGCCGAAAAACGCGCGCACAGTGATATACCGCAGCAAGCGCAGCGGGCCGAAATACTCTTCAAAATTGGCGAGGTAACTAAGCACTTCAGTTCTTGGTTTTGGATTCGAGTAAGGGTTAGAGGCGTGTCGCCTCGGACAGGTTATTCGTGGTGGCTGCGTCGTTTGGGCTCCCAGCAGTGGAGCCCTCAGGCGCGACTAAGTCTTCTAAGCGATAGCGGCGGCTGCCTTTGAGAAAGAGCGCACCGCGAAAGTCGGCGATTTTCGCGCGAAGCGAGTCGAGCGTCTCCACGACCCTGATTTGTTCGGGCGTGACTTGGCCGCCTTCGAGCGCGCCCGTGCGCAATGCCTCCGCCTCGTCGCCAAGCGCGTAAGCGCGATCTTGCGCGCGCAGCCGCAGCGAGCGGCCCAGCGCACGGTGAAACATCGCTGAGCGCTCGCCCAGCTCCTCCATCCCGCCCAAGACAAACACACGCGGTAAGGCCTCGGGAGCCTGCGCATAAAAGGCATCGAGCGCATCCGCCATCGACGCCGGATTCGCATTGTAGCAATCCAGATAAAGGAAACGCCCGTCTGGCTCGCTAAGCGTTTGTCCGCGCAGCGGCGCAGGCGACCACGCCTTGAGCCGAGCCTGAATCTGCGCAGGCGCGACGCCTAAGTAGAGCGCGGCGCGAATCGCCAGCCGTGCATTCTGCGCCATGCCTGCCGAAAGAGTGGGAAGCGTAAACTCGCGAGTCAGTCCGCCAAAAGTCCCCTCATCAATCCGCTGCGTTTTCGATGAGCGAAAGGCCTCAAAGTCACCGAGTGGAGCGGGGAAAATCGCGACGCCCTCCGCCCGGACATGTGCCGCGAGAATCGCCTTCTCTCGCGCGACTCCGTCGATGTCACCGAGCTCGGCGAGATGGGCGGCGGCGACTGCTGTGACAATCGCCACATCAGGCCCGATCATTTGCGCAAGCGGCGCCATCTCACCCGGACCGCCAATCCCGGCCTCAATCACGGCAAAGCGATGCCGCGCAGCGTCGATCCGCGTGAGCGTCAGCGGCACGCCGAGATGGTTGTTAAGATTACCCTCCGTCGCGAGCACACGGTCGCCCTGCCCGCTCTGTGCACCGAGCAGCGCGGCCAATAAATTCTTGGTCGAGGTCTTACCCACGCTGCCGGTGATGCCGATCACTCGCCCGCCCGCGGCTTGAAACTTCTCTCGGTGCTTTTGGGCGATCTGCTGAAACGCGCGTAGCGTATCGCCGCCACGACTACCGCCGCGCGTGTCGCCGCCCTCGACGACGAGTTGCGGCAGGTCGATCGACGCGTCTGCACGGGCCACGAGTGCGGCAGCCGCCCCCGCTTGCGCCGCCGCAGCGAGGTAGTCGTGCCCGTCGCGGTTTTCGGTTTTCAGCGCGACGAAGATTTGCCCGGGCCGAAGCTGCCGCGTGTCGATTCCGAAGCCGCCCAGCCCCCCGCCGGGAAACCGCGTCCAACTCGCCTGAGCCCACTGTGCTAGTTCGGCTGCATCGAAACTCGTCACGCCGCGCCTCCGTGCTTAAGGGCCTTTATCGCGATGAGTTCGCGGACGGTTTTGCGGTCGTCGAAGGGGATAACGGTATCGGCAAACTCCTGGTAACTCTCGTGTCCTTTGCCCGCGACGAGCAGGCAGTCACCCGCTTTGCAGGCATCGAGCGCGAGGCTGATTGCGCGGCGGCGATCGTCTATCCAAGTGATCCGCGCCGCATCGCTAACGCCCGCCTCCATGTCTTTGAAAATTTGAGTGAGCGCTTCGCCGCGCGGATTGTCCGCGGTGGCAAACGCGAAGTCGGCAAACTCTTGCACTGCCGCCGTCATGAGTGGGCGTTTGGCACGGTCGCGCTGCCCGCCACAACCGAAGACGACCATCAAGCGCCCGGGCGTAATGGCGCGGAGCATACCCAGCGCATTGCGCAACGCATCGTCAGTGTGCGCGTAATCGACCAGGACGCTGTAGGCTTGCCCGGCCTCGACCTGCTCCATGCGGCCCGGCACACCTTTGAAGCTCGCCAGCCGGGCGAGGCACTTGCGCAAGTCCAGGCCCGTGCTCCACGCAACCGCAGCGGCAGCAAGGAGGTTGCTCACGTTATAGCGACCGATGAGCGGCGAGGTCACTTCGCAAGTCCCCTCGGGCCAGACGAGCCGTAGCCGCGTCGTTTTAAACCCGAGCTCGACCGCCTCCGCGCGAATCATCGCGTCCGGGTTTTCGCCATACGTCACCAGCCTCACAGTTTCGGGGAGCATCGCGGTGAGCCGTTGGCCGTAAGCATCGTCGGTATTGATCACGGCGATTTTGGGCGCGGTGCCCAACTCGCCCGTAAAGAAACGCGCTTTGACCTTAAAATAATCCTCCAGTCCGTCGTGATAATCGAGGTGGTCGCGGGTAAGATTGCTGAAAACCCCGACTTCGAAGCCGAGCCCGAGCACGCGGTGCTGGTCTATGCCATGAGAGCTGACCTCCATCGCGACTTGCGCACAGCCCGCGTCACGCATCTGCGCGAGCATCCCGTAAACATCGAGTGATTCGGGCGTAGTCCGAAAGCTAGGCACTGTGCGTGCGCCCAGGTCGTAGTGAATCGTGCCAATCAGCCCCACGCGCTGCTTCGGCGTGTCGAGCAGGTGCTTCACGAGGTGCGTGACGGTCGTCTTGCCATTAGTGCCCGTGACGCCAATCGCCGACAGTGCGCGGTCGGGGTGGCCGTAATACCGCTGCGCCACACGCGCGAGGACGACGCGCGGATCGGCCACTTGCACGTAGGTTAACTTACTCGGCACGAGCCCGGGAAGCTTTTGGGCGACGATGGCGACTGCCCCGCGCGAAATCGCCTCGTCGATAAACTGCACCCCATCGCTGCGCCGCCCGGGCAGCGCAAAAAACACGGAGCCCGGCACCACGCGGCGACTGTCCATCACAAGCCCCGAAATCGGACAATCCAGCGAGCCTTTGTGCGCTTGGATTTCATCGGGCTTTAGAAAATCGGAAAGTTTGGGAGCGGATTTGGTCATGCGGTTTCTAACGAGGGTTTTGCCTACGCCGTTTTTGATTCGATTCGGGTCGGAGGGCTTTGAGGGTCTCGTTTGGGTGTGGTGGCGACTCGGAGCGACCAACCGTAGAGGCGAGTCAGTCCGTGGCGCAAAGGCATGGATAAGTGGGAAGTTTTGGGAGAGATAGCCAATCACTGGGTGGCTCCTTGTAGGCTAAAAAGTGGCCGAGGCGAAACAGGCGCGACCGAGCCCGGGCCATTCGTTGGTTTGATGTCGAGGTATTGGACAAGCTGCTCGCCAATCCGCTTAAATGAGGGCGCGGCGACGATGCGCCCGTAAGCACTGCGGCCATTGGGCAGGCGCGCGTTATCGACGATCACCGAGATCACGACTTCGGGACGGCTCGCAGGGAAAAAGCCAACGAAAGAGCCGACGTGTGCGCGGTTCGAGTAACGGCCGTTGACGAGCTTTTGCGCAGTGCCCGTTTTGCCCGCGACTTCGTAGCCGGGGATTGCGGCCTCGCGCGCGGTGCCGCCGGGCGCAGCCACAGCCTGAAGCATCCGCGCCATCTCGCGTGCAGTGGCCGGGCTAATCACACGGCGGCGCACTGCCCTATCAAAACTGTAGACGACCTCGCCCGACGCATCGCGGACTTGCGCGATAATCTGCGGGCGCAGCAACTCCCCGCCGCTCGCGATGACGCCCATCGCGTAGTGCACCTGTAGCGGAGTCGCCGATACACTGTAGCCAGCAGGGATGCGCGTGATGTCTATCGCACTCCACTGCTTCACCGGATTGAGCTGCCCGCTAATCTCGCCGCCAAAGGGAAAGCCGGATTTTTCTCCAAAGCCAAAAGCCCGCGCGTAGTCGTAAAGGCGCTCTTCGCCGAGCAGCATCCCGAGCCGCGCGGCGCCGATGTTGCTGGAGCGGCTAATAATCTCGGCAACGCTTAAGGGCTGATCGTAGCGGTGCGTGTCGGGCATCGCTCGCAGCATCCGCCCGCGATACTCGATTTGCTCAGTCGAGCAGTCGAAGCGCGTATCGGGCCGCACGAGTTTTTCGTTTAGCGCAGCGGCAGCCGGCACGATTTTAAAGGTCGAGCCAGGGTCGATCTGGTCGGTAATCGCAAAGTTGCGCTGCACATCGAGCGGCGCCTGGCCGTAGGCGTTGAGGTCGAAGCTCGGGTAATTGCCCATGCCGAGGATGAAGCCCGTGCGCGCGTCGCTGACGATGATCGTCGCCTTGTCGGGGCGTAACTCGCGGGCGATTCGCGCCAGCTCTTCCTCGACTAGGTGCTGCACGATGATGTCGGTCGAGAGGACGACGTTGTAACCGTTCGTCGGCGCGACCTCGCGCGTGCGAAACTGGGCCAGCTCGCGCCGCGCACCATCGCGCTCGCCCTCACGCCAACCGTCCTGCCCGCGCAGGTAAAAATCGGCATACGCCTCAACTCCGGCGGCAGCGGTGCCCTCCTTGTTCACGTAACCGACGAGGTGAGCGGCCAACGCGTTGTGCGGATACACGCGGCGAAACACACGGTTTCCGTAAACGCCCTTTATGCCGAGCGAGCGGATTTTCTCATAAGTCGCCTCGTCGATATCTTCGCGCAGCTTTGCCCAGCGTATCGGACGATTAACTACGCTCGCCGCCGCTGCGCTCGCAGTCGCCGAGTCGCTCGCGGCGGTTTGGATTGGCCGCGTCCGCAGCGTGAGCACGCGCTCCAGTTGCGCGTACGGCAGCCCGAGCAGCGCAGCGAGCTCAGGCCATTTCTCGCGGTCGCTCTCGCGCAAAACCTGAGGGTCTACACCCAGTGTGTAGACTGACTGATTCGTAGCCAGCAGGTGCTGATGCGCATCGTAAATATTGCCGCGCCGCGCGGGTTCGACGACCACTTGGCGGCGCACTTGCTCGATGTAGCCCAGCAGCTTCCCCCGGTCGATGATGTGCAGAAAGACCAGCCGCGTCCCTACCCCGCCCAAGCACGCAAAGACGACTGCGGCGAGCAGGACGACCCGATAGTTGGAGGTGAAGCCACGGCGCGCCATTTTCAGTTACCGCGCCGCACGGGCACGCCTCTAAACGATACAGTGGTCGCCTGTGGGACAGGACGGGAAGAGCGGGAGACGTCGCCCGCGTCTGCGCGAAAATACGCGTCGTCACCGTCGCTGCCGAAGAGTTCGCGGTTGTGCTTCGCGGCAAGATACGGGACGGGCATCTCGTCGAGCGTCGCCGTCTTCTGCGGGTCGGGCGGCACGAGCCCGAGCCGCCATTGCGCGTTAAGGAGCTTGAGCATGGCCGGGTCTTGCGCGCGCTCGACATCGGCGCGAGTCGAGTTGATTAACCGCTCGGTCTCCGTAAGCCGCGCGTGCAGCACCTTTGTGTGATTGGCCGTAGTGGAGATTTGGTGACGCATCCACACGGTGCCCATCCCGATCGAGCCGGTGAGGACTATCATAACGAGCGTGGTGATGAGTAACTGATTCGCGAAAGCTTGGGTGTCGTTTTTCATAGTGGGAGCGGACTGCAGGAACGGCGGTAAACAGCAGTCGGTTAGTCTTTGCGGATGGCGCGTAGCTTCGCACTGCGGCTGCGCGGGTTGGCGGCGAGCTCGGGCTCGCTCGGGGTGATCGGCCTGCGCGTCAGCGGCTCGGCGTAGCGCGGGCGCAGGTCTTGCGGACGCGCATCACGCGCGTCCACGGGTTGGCCGCAAAGGCGGCGGAAAAAGTGCTTCACCGGCCTGTCCTCCAGCGAATGAAAGCTAATCACCGCGAGCACGCCGCCCGCCGCGAGCAGCTCGAAGGCGACCGGCAGCGCGCGCTCAAGCGCACCCAGCTCGTCATTTACTGCGATGCGAATCCCCTGAAACGCGCGGGTCGCCGGATGCAGCTTCATCGTGTGTCGCAAGCGCGCCGGTATCGCTGCGGCGATCGTCTCGGCCAGCGACTGCGTGCGCGCAAGTGCTCCCGTGCCGCGCGCGGCGAGTAGCGCGGCGACGACGCGCCGCCAGCAGGGCTCCTCGCCATAATCACGAATCGCCCGCACAAGCTCGGCCTCGCTCGCGTCCTCCAACCATTGCGCAGCCGAAACGCCCTTGCGCGGGTCCATCCGCATGTCTGCCGGCGCGTCATATCGAAACGAAAACCCGCGCTCGACCTCGTCGAGTTGGAACGACGAAAGCCCAAGATCGAAGAGTATCCCACAAAACCCAGAAGGCGCGCGGCGCGGGAAAGACGGGAGGCGGCCTTGGCGGCCTTCGTCGCGCAGCGCGGCCAAGCGGCCAAAGTCCGAGTCGATTAACGCAAACCGATCGCCAAACGTTTCACCCAGCTGCGCCGCACGAAGCGACGCGCTCGGATCGCGATCGAGCGCAACGAGGCGGCTTGTGGGGAATGTTTGCAAAATCGCACGCGAGTGCCCTCCCCCGCCAAAGGTGCAATCGAGGAAAGTCGGCTCTACGTCCAAGTCCGCGTCCGCATCAGCAGCCCCACTCGCCGCAGTGTGCTTCGCCAAAAGGGCCAACACCTCGCGTAAGAGCACGGGCTGATGCGACAAGGCACTCGACGGCTCGGCCCGCTCTGCGCGCGCCTGCTTTGTAAGTGATAGTTTTGACGCGTGTGGCATGGCAGTCGCGGTGCGTCAGAGCCCGAGGCGACGCATGATGTCGCCGAAGTTTTCGCCCGAGGTTCGCGCTTCGACGCGCTCCCAACGCTCGGGGGTGTAGATGTTAAACTTGGTAAGACTGCCGACGAGGACGGCGTCCTTCGCGATCCCCGCATGCTCAAGCAGGCCCGCGCCGAGGCTGATCCGGCCCGACTTGTCGAACCACAGCGACTGCGTCTGCGCGAAAAACCGCGCCACGAAATCCTGCCCAAGCCCATCGCTCAGGGCCATCCCCGCAATCTTGTCGTACAGCTTTTGCACCTCCGCCGGCGGCAACACCGCGATGTATCCCTCCGGGTGCGGCGTCGCCAAAAACACATCGTCTGTTCCATGCGCAAAACGCCACGCCGACGGAATCGTGAGCCGATTCTTGTCGTCCAGCGCGTGCCTAAAAAGGCCCGTATAATGCGGAGCGAGTGTTGCAGACATGGTGAAGCGGGGCTTCAAGCGCCCCAAAGTGCCCCAATCCATCCCCTTTTCCCCCACAAGCGTCAACTCCATAGGCCATAAAGTCCCACTTACTTACTAATAAGTTATTCACATCCTGTTTTTGTGCCTTTCCCGCTCTGGAAAGATCGACCGCCCGCCTCCACTTATTCGCACAAAATCAGACACAAAAAAAACGCCCAAAGGGACGGTCCACAACCGCCCGCGAGGTCAGTGTCAGAGGTCACAGACCTCCACTGCGCGTGGGGCGGCAGCGTGTCGCTGCACCCATTTACAGAGCCGCTTGGTTGCCGTGCATTCGCACAGCAGCCAAGCGGCTCTGTGAAAAGGATCCCAAACTTTGGAACGTGGATTTTTTCGTGATTTTTCCCACCTCGCCCAAACGGGTTATCACTCAACTTTCCCTTTTACTACTCTCCCTGTCGCAACGCGACAGGGGGGAATGCTTTCAAATTAGGGATTTCGCTTTCGCGCGATAGCGCGATGCGAAATCCCAAATTGAATGGAAGCGGTCACTGACCGCCGCCCCACGCGCAGTGGAAAAGTACCCCACGCGGAGTGGGAAAAAGCGTATCAGCGCGGCTCGCCACTCACGTGTGCTGCGCACGCTCGCCGCTATATCAGCGGATCGGGGGTGCCGGTGGCTTGGCGCAGCGCCGCGAGGGCGACGTTGTAGCGATACACGGATTGCCATTGGTTTAGGCGAGCGCGGGTGAGCTCGACCTGGCTGGTGAGCACGTCGAGTTGTGTCGCCGTCCCGGCTGCGTAGCGCACGCGGGCTAAGCGCAAGGCTTCGTCGGCTTGCTCGACGACTTTGGCGGACGCGGAGACGAGCTCGCTCGCCTCGGTTAACGAAGAGTGCGCACGACGGACCTCGACGTCGATTGCGAGCTCGGTTTCTTCGAGTGCGAGGCGGGTTTGGACGAGGCGGGACTTGGCTTGCGCGCTGCGGCCCGCCGTCGCACGTCCGTCGAAGACGGCCCACTGGGTTTGCAGGCCAGCGGTCCAGCCGTCGCGCCGGTCACTCCAGCCGGTGCTTGGGCCGCCGCGCTGCCAATCGTAGCGGCCAAAGGCCGAGAGACGCGGGAGGTAGCCCGAGCGTGCAGCGACGACTTGATTTTCACCTGCTTGGGCGAGCTTGGACAGTCGTTGGAGTTCGGGCCGGTTTGCGCGTGCCGCACTGAGCGAGGCCATGAGGCTAGCCTCATCAACGGTCTGCGCGGGAGTGCCTTCTAGGGCGAGTTCGCCCGCGAGCGGCGGTAAAGAAGTCGCCGCCTGCGCGGGTGTCGCCGCCGAGGCTAGCGCACTCGTCGCAGCACGCGGCACACCGAGCGCGCGGCGCAGTTCCTCAATGGCGAGCCGGTAGTCGTTACGCGCGGTAATGAGATCGGGCTGGCCGTTGGCGAGGGCGACCTGCGCGCGCAGGACTTCAAAGTTCGACACCGAGCCCGCTGCGAAACGGCTCTGCACATCCTTTAGCTGCTCTTCGAGGAGTTTTAGATTTTCCTCCTGCACGGCGACCTGCTCTTTGGCGAGCAGCGCACCATAAAAGAGCGTGCGGACGCTGAGCAGGGCTTCGTTGACGATCGCTTGCAGCTCCAGTTCAGCGGCCTGCACGGCAAGCCGCGCACTGCGCGAGGACGCGAGCGCGCCTCCGCCGGAGTAAAGGAGCTGGGAGGCGACCACGCCCATTCCCCAGTTGCGGTTCTGCGCTGGAGAGCCTGCCGAGAGGTCCCGGTCGTTGGCCGAGATATCGCCGCTCAGCGCAAGGTTTGGGATTTGTTGGGCGCGCACTTCGAGGACGACTCCTTGTTGCTCACGGATGCGTTCGCGCGCTTGAGCGATTGCCGGGTTGTGCTCAATCGCGTAGCGGAGCGCATCGGGGAGTGTGAGAGTCGGCGTCGCTAAGCTCGCAGTCGATTGCCCGCTCGGCGGCGAGGGTTGAGCTAGGGCAAGACTCGCAAAAAGCGCGGTAACCGCGCAGAGAATCGAAAAACGGGAGAGCATAACAAACTGGGCGTACGGTGTTTAGATGGACGGCTCGGCTTCGGGATCGGCGACGATGAGTCCGGCCTCGACCTCGCGCTGGTGCTCGATCTCGGTCGCTTTCTTATGATCACGGGCGATTGCCATGTAGACCGAAGGCACGATGAAGAGCGTGAAGAGCGTGCCAATCGCCATGCCCGCGACGAGCACCAGACCGATAGAGTTACGCGCGGCGGCACCCGCTCCGCTCACGAAAACGAGCGGCATGTGTCCAAATACGGTCGCTGCCGTAGTCATCAAAATCGGGCGCAGCCGCAGCGAGGCGGCTTCGATGAGGGCCTCCAGCTTTTCCTTGCCTTCGATTTGGAGCGTGTTGGCAAACTCGACGATCAGAATGCCGTTTTTAGCAATCAGGCCCACTAGTGTCACGAGCCCGACTTGCGAGTAAATGTTAAGCGAGGTCGCGCCGAGAAACGTGAAGGACAGCGCCCCAAACATCGCCAGCGGCACAGAGCCCAAGAGCACGATAAACGGATCGCGGAAGCTTTCGAACTGCGCGGCCAAGACGAGGTAAATGAGCACGAGCGCGAGGATAAGCGTCGTCGTAAGCGTATCGCCTTCTTGGCGGAGCTGGCGCGACTCGCCGCCGTAATCCATGAAATACTCGCTGGGCGCGACCTCGCGCATGGCGTCCTCAAAGACCTTGAGGGCTTGATCAAGCGTCACGCCGGGCAGCGGCTGAGCGGAGATAATCGCCGCGTTGAGTTGCTGGAAACGCTCGACTTGGCGCGGCTGAGCCGAGGTCTCGAAGGTCGCAAAAGTGCCCAGCGGAATCAGTTGCCCGCCCGGGCCGGTGACGTGCACCTCGCTCAGTTGCTCTACGTTGAGCCGCTCCGAGCGTTTAACCTGCGGGATCACCTTGTAGCTGCGGCCTTGGATGCTGAAGCGGTTGACGTAGCCGCCGCCGAGCAGCGAGCCAAGGTCCGCGCCGATTTGCTGCATATCGAGCCCGAGCGTCGCCGCCTTATCGCGGTCGATGATGACTTGCGTCTCGGGCCGGTCAAAGCGCAGTCCCGTAAACGCAAACATGATTTTACCGGACTGGAGCGCGCGCTGGTGGACGGCTTGAGCAACCTCGTTGACCTGCTCAGGAGCAGCGGTCGAAGCGACGACGAAAGACACGGGAAAGCTCGACCCGCCAGGCAGGCCCGGCGGCATAAAGGGGAAGACCTCCATCCCGCCAAAGTTCTGAAACTTCACGCTCGCTTCTTGGAAAATCTCGCGCGTGCTGCGCTCGCGCTCGCTCCACGGCTTTAGGCTAAGCCCAAGGAAGGCAAACCCACGCCCGAGCACCGAGAAGGTGTCCGCGCGCTCCGGAATCGCCTGATAGACGCTCTCCAACTCATCGGCATAGAGCATCATTTGCTCGATGCTTGCATTGGGCGGAGGCTGGAGAATCGCGCCAAAGAAGGATTGGTCTTCCTCGGGCGCGAGTTCGCTTTGAGAAAACATAAACATCGGCCCCAAGAGCAGCGGCACGACGATAATGACAAAGAGCGTGACCAACCAATTGAAACGCGGGACGACGAGCCACGCGCGCAGCGCCCGCGCGTAGCGGCGACGCAGCCCGTTAAACCGCGTATCGAGCCATGCGGCGAAACCGCTCGTGTGATTGTCAGCCGGGATAATCCGCGAGGCCATCATCGGCGAGAGCGTCAACGCGACGATCCCCGAAATCAGCACCGCGCCCGCCAGCGTAAATGCAAACTCGCGAAAGAGTGCGCCGGTAAGTCCGCCTTGAAACCCGATCGGCGCGTATACGGTGACCAGTGTAATCGTCATCGCGATAACGGGACTGACCAACTCACGCGCCCCCTTAATCGCCGCCTCAAAGGGCGTCTGCCCATCGCGCACATGACGCTCGATATTTTCGACAACCACGATCGCATCGTCCACGACGATACCGACCGCGAGCACGATGGCTAAGAGCGTGAGCAAATTCACCGTGAAGCCGAGTAGCAGCATCAGAAAGACCGCACCGACGAGCGAAAGCGGCATCGCCACCACCGGAATCAACACCGTGCGGAAGGAGCCCAGAAACAGGTACAGGACGATGACGACGATCAGCATCGTCTCGGCCAGCGTGGAGATGATCTCCTTAATCGCATCTTGGATATAGCTGGAGCCATCGTGCACGATTTTCGCCGTCATGCCGGGCGGCAGCGCAGGGATGATTTCGCTATCGATGATTTTGCGCACCTCACCGAGCACATCGAGCGTGTTAGCAGTCGGGAGCACCGAGACACTGATAAAGGGCGCGGTGTGGCCGTCGGCGCGCACCTCACTGTCGTAACTTTCGGCTCCGAGCTCCACGTCCGCCACGTCGCCCAAACGCACGACTGCACCGCCCGTTTCACGCAACGCAAGTTGGCGAAACTCCTCGACGCTGCGTAGGTCCGTGTTGGCCGTGAGGCTCACGCTGACCATCTCGCCTCTGGTGCTGCCGAGCGCCGAGAGGAAGTTGTTACTGGCGAGTGCTTGGCGAACCTGGGTCGCGCTGATGTTGAGCGCAGCCAGTCGGTCCGGCTTTAGCCAGATGCGCATCGCAAAATTGCGCGCGCCTTCGATGTTGGCGCTTTGGATCCCCTGCACGGCAGAGAGCCGAGGCTGCACGACACGCGTCAGATAGTCGGTGACTTGGTTCAGCTCCAAATCCTCCGAAACGAAGCTGATATACATGTCTGCCATGTTGGAGTCGGCAGGGGCGATATCGATGAGGGGCTCTTCGGAGCCGGGCGGTAAGTCGCTCTTTACTTGGTTTACCTTGGAGGTGATTTGCGCGAGCGCAGCAGTCGGGTCGTAGTTGAGCTTTAGGCGCGCGGTGATCGTCGACATGCCCGCGCCGCTCTTGGACTCCATGTAGTCAATCCCATCGGCACTCGCGATGGCGCGCTCGAGTGGCGTGGTGATGAAGCCGTTTACGAGGTCAGCACTCGCCCCGATGTAAATCGTCGAAACAGTCACCACCGACACGTCGCTGCGCGGGAACTGCCGCACGCTCAACGCGCGATACGACTGCACGCCGAGGATTAAAATGACCAAGCTCACCACGACCGCGAGGACGGGCCGTTTGATGAAAATATCGGTAAAGTGCATAAATAAAAAGAGAGCGGGAAAACGGGATAGGCTCAGCTGCCAAGAGCACTAAGAGAACGCGGTTTTTCGCTCAGCTATCGGGAAGCACCGGCGCGGGGTCGGAAGAAGGCACGACTGCATTGTTAATCGCGACCGCTGCGCCGTTTTGCAGTTTGGTGAGCCCGCCGACGGCGACCTGGCTCCCCGACTCCACGCCCGACAGGATAGCGACTTGGCTACCGCGCCGCGGGCCGATTTTTACAAATTGCTGGCGAACGCGTAAGCCCTCCACTCCGTCGTCTCGCGCTTCGACGATGAAGACCGCATCCCCGTAAGGGCTAAAGGAAATCGCGGTCGCAGGCAGCGTCACATAATGCTGCACCTCGGCGCTCAGCACTTGCGCCTTGGCAAACATGCCCGGGCGCAGTCGCCCGTCCGGATTGGCGAGCGTCGCCTGTAGCTGGACGTTGCGCGTCACCGTATCGACCTGCGGGTTAACGGCCGTCAGTCGGCCCTCAAAACTCTCACCGTCAAACGCATCGACGGTGATTTTTACGACTTGGCCGACCTGAATCGCGGTCAAGTGCTGCTGCGGCAGCGAGAAATCCACATAAATCGGGTCAAAGGAAAACAGCGGCACGACCGGCTGCCCACCGCGCAGGAATTGCCCAAAGTTTACCTCGCGAATCCCGAGCCGTCCGGAGAATGGCGCGCGCAAAGTCTTCTTCTCAATCGTGGCCTTGATCGTGGCGACTTGCGCCTCCGCAGAGCTAAGCGCAGCGCGCGCAGTGTCGAACTCGGACTGCGAGTTTGCCCCCTGCTGCCGCAGCTCGCTGGCCCGCTCGTAGTTGATTCGCGCGAGGGCCGCGCTGGCTTGCGCATCGGCAAGCTGCGCTTCCTCGCTCGTCGTGTCTTGGCGCAGGAGCAGATCGCCCGCGCTGACTTCCGCACCCGACTCGAAGGCGATTTCCACGACCTTCCCGTCGAGCTCGGTTTCGACGATGATCCCCTGCACTGCCGTCAAGGTGCCGACCGCTTGGAACGACTGTTCCCAGGCTTCTTCGTTCGCAATCGCGCTCACAATCGAGACAGGCGGCTGCGACCAATCTTGCGCCATCATCGCACGGACTTGCGCGACTTTCACAAAAACAATGCCACCAATCAGCACAAGGGCCCCGAGGAGGAAAAAGGCAGAGCGTTTAAACATAAGAGAAAGAGAGAGCGGAGGAGTGCCGCGCAGGCCGAAAGTCAACTCTTGCGCGTAGAAATGATAAAAAAATGGCGCGACCACAACGCACGCGGTTCGCGCCAATGCAAATAGCAGAAATCGTGAAGTGGAAAGCGCGACTATTAGTTTAGCGCGCGAACTTCCTCGACCACGCGCTCGGCAGTGATCCCCAGCTCCTTAAAAATAACCGGTCCGGGGGCGGAGATCCCGAAGCGGTCGATTCCGATAATCGTGCCACGCGGCCCCACGTAGCGGTGCCAAAGCGCAGTGACGCCTGCTTCGATCGCGACCCGTCGCTCACAGGAACTCGGCAACACACTCTCCCGATACTCGGGGGCCTGCCGCTCAAAACGCTCCATCGAGGGCATCGAGACCACACGCACGCCTGACCCGAGCTCGCGTGCAGCGGCCACCGCAAGGTGCAGCTCGCTGCCCGTCGCGATGAGGATATGCGTCAGCGACGTAGTCTCGCGCACGGCGACATAGCCGCCATGCAAGACGCCCTCGCGGCGTGTCTCAGCGGGAATCTCGTTGAGCAGTGGCACGGCTTGGCGGCTCAGCGCGATGAGCGTAGGCCCGTCCTCGCGCGAAAGCGCAGCGGCGTAGGCGCCGACGACTTCCTCGGCGTCGCCCGGGCGAATCACATCGAAGCCAGGAATAAGCCGCAGCGCGGAAATCGTCTCCACCGGTTGGTGAGTCGGCCCGTCCTCGCCCACGCCGATCGAATCGTGCGTGTAAATGTAAACGACCGGCAGCTTCGTCAGCGCAGCCAGCCGCATCGCAGGCCGCGAGTAATCGGCAAACACAAGAAAGGTCGCCACACTCGGGCGGAAGAGCCCGTCGTAGGCGATGCCGTTGGCAATCGCAGCCATCGCGTGCTCGCGGATGCCGAAGCGGATGTTGCGCCCCGCGCGCCCGCCCGCTACGGCGGCGGAGTTCGCCTCCGTCGCGGGCTCGAAGTCGCCCGAGCTTGCGATGTAGTTGAGCGTCGAGCCGTAAAGGTCGGCACTGCCGCCAATGAGCAGCGGAAGCTGCGCGGCGAGCGGCTGGAGCACGTCTTTGCCCGCAGCGCGAGTGCCCCCGTGCTTCGCATCGGCAGGGAAAACCGGGACCGCCGCAAGGAGCTGCGTGGCACTCGGCGCCTTAGCCGCAGTATCGATCTCGGCGGCGAGTGCGGGATTGGCCGTGCGCCACGCCTTGTAGCTGCGCTGCCATTTGTTGGCGACGCGGGCGGACCGCTTTTTCTGCGCGTCGAAGTAGGCGCGAACGTCCTCGCTCACGTAAAAGTGCTCGTCAGCGGGAAGCCCGAGCCGGGCACGGGCCGCTTCGGCAAACTTCGCGCCACCCTCGCCGTGGCCTTTGGACGTGCCCTCGACCTCGGCGATCCCTTTGCCGATTACAGTCTTGGCAATGACAAGCTGCGGCTTCCCGCTCTTGGCGCGGCGCGCTTTTTTGAGGGCTTTGACGATCGCCTCAATGTCGTGGCCGTCGATTGTTTGGACATCCCAGCCAAGAGCCTTGAAGCGCGCGGCGGCGTTGAGGCTCTGCGTCTTATCGGCCATCGCGTCGAGCGTCACATCGTTGGCGTCGTAGATGAGGATGAGGTTGTCGAGCTGCTGGTGCGCGGCGAACTCCATCGCCTCCAGCGCGACGCCTTCCTGCATGCAGCCATCCCCCGCGAGACAGAACACGCGCGACGAATCAAAGAGCGGGTGATCCGGCGTGTTGAAGCGTGCCGCAGCCATCTTACCCGCGACTGCCATGCCCACTGCGTTGGCGATTCCTTGGCCGAGCGGCCCCGTCGTGGATTCGACGCCCGGCGTCTCGCGAAACTCGGGGTGGCCCGGCGTCTTCGAGTGCAGTTGGCGGAACGCGGCCAAGTCCTCACGCGAAACTTCGTAACCGCTTAGATGCAGCCACGCGTAAAGAAACATCGAGCCATGCCCAGCCGAGAGCACGAAACGGTCGCGACCGCGCCAACGCGGCTGCTCCGGGCAATGCACAAGCGCAGAGCCGAAGAGCGCCGCACCGATTTCGGCAGCACCGAGCGGCAGGCCCAGATGGCCCGAGGAGCATTTGTGAACGGCATCAATGGCGAGGCCACGGGCCTGGTTGGCAGCTTTAGCGAGGGTGTCAGTCGGGAGGCTCATAGAGTGTAAAGCGCGGAGATCTAGGCTCAGCTACACAGACCGCAAAGCAGAAAAGGGCGACGACCTGATTTATTGGCCGAGCCCCGCAGTGCTCGCCCGCGCCGCTGCCTAGCGCTGGCTGATACGCTTTTTTTCCACTACGCGTGGGGCGGCGGTCAGTGACCGCTTCCATTAAATTTGGGATTTCGCAACGCGCTATCGCGCGAAAGCGAAATCCCAAATTTAAAAGCACTCCCCCCTTGTCGCGTTGCGACAAGGAGGGGAAAGTAGAGTGATAACCCGTTTGGGCGAGGTGGGAAAAATCACCAGTAAACTCCCGCCTCCAAGTTTGGGTTCCTTTCTACCGAACGCTTGGTTGCCGTGCGTATGCACGGCAACCAAGCGTTCGGTAAATGGGTGCAGGCACAGCCTGCCGCACCACGCGTAGCGGATGCTCAGAGAGAGCGGTCGCCTTGCGGGCACTCGCTAGACCCGCATTCCGGAAGGCGTGAAGCAGCGCCTCATCCTGCCTCAAAAACGAAACGAGCCCCCGTTTGGGGGCTCGTGAGAAAAGGAAGAGGAAGCCTTGGGGCGCATGCGCACTAGGCCCGCGTCCGCTTTTCGGCGCGGACTTCGCGGATCGCCATCGCGGCTTTGCCCTTGCGCTTACGCAAGTAGTAGAGGCGGGCGCGCATCGGCTCGGACTGGCGATCAATCTCGATTTTTGCGACATTGGGCGAGTGCACGGGAAAGACTTTCTCCACGCCCTCACCGTAGCTGATGCGCCGCACCGTAAAGGTCTCCTGAATCCCCGCGCCTTTGCGCGCGATCACGATTCCTGCGAAAATCTGCACCCGCTCCTTGTCGCCTTCGCGCACCTTGGTGTGCACCTTGACACCGTCGCCCACCCGAAACTGCGGGAGCTGGGCTTTGATTTGCGTGGCGGTAATTTCTTTGACGATGGGATTCATGCTGTAGTGTTAGAACTGTTTAATAAATCGGGTCTTAGGAGAGCGGTCTTCCGCTCTTGCTCCGCGCGGCGCCACTTTCCAATCGCGGTATGGTTGCCAGAGAGGAGCACTTCGGGAACGGCCATACCCCGATACGTCGCCGGACGCGTGTATTGAGGGAAGTCGAGCAGGCAGGCAGTGAAGCTCTCGTGCGTCAATGACTTTTCCTCGCCCAAAACGCCCGGGATAAAGCGGGCCAGCGCATCAATGATGACCGCAGCCGCGAGCGTGCCATTAGTCAGCACGTAGTCGCCGATTGAGAGCTCCTCATCAATCACCGTGTCGCGAATCCGCTGATCGATGCCTTCATAATGGCCGCTTAGGAAAACGAGGTGCGATTCGCGCGAAAGCGCTTCCGCACGCGCGGAGCTAAAAGGTGCGCCATCGGGCGTCAGATAAATCCGACGACAGCCGGGGCTTTGCACCGCCTCAATCGCCGCAAAGACCGGCTCGCACTTCATCACCATCCCCGCGCCGCCGCCAAGTGGGCGGTCGTCCGTCGTGCGATGCTTATCGGTCGCCCAATCGCGGATGTTGTGCACGCCAATCTCCAAGTGACCGCGCTCGCGCGCACGGCCGATGATGCTTTCCGACAAAAATCCGTCGAGCATCCCGGGGAAAAGCGTGAGGACATCAATCCGCATCGGCGTAGGAGAACTAGGAAACGGTAAAAACGATGAAAACGGTGAAGAGACAGCTAACCCGCTTGGGCGGCTAGCAAAAAGCCCCGACTCAAGTCGGGGCTTTCACAATAGCTGCAAAACAGAGCGGGGAAACTTGGGCTTAAGCCGCTGCGGCAACGGGCTCAGCAGCCAGAGCAGATTGCGCCTCGGCAGCAGCAGCAGCGGCCGGAGCCGCTTTGCGCGCGCGTTTAATCATCGCGCCCATCGTGTCGGTCGGCTTCGCGCCCTTGCTAATCCAGTAATCGACGCGGGGGAGGTTTAGCTTGAGTTGCTCGCCCTTGTTGCGCGGCGCGTAGGTGCCGAGATACTCGACTGCCGCGCCATCGCGGCGGCTGCGCGCTTCGGCCACGACCACACGGTAATGCGGGTTGTGGATGGAGCCGACGCGGGTAAGACGGATTTTGAGTGCCATAAAAAGTGAATGCGAAACCGAGTGCGTGTGGGTGGAAAAAGGCGCGGAGCACAGGCCCTCACAAATGGCTTGTCAAGCCCCCAGTCCCCGCCCTCGCTCTCGCGGCTTATGAAAGCCGGAATCGTCGGGCTGCCCAACGTGGGAAAGTCCACCCTCTTTAACGCCCTCACTCGCTCGCGCAAGGCCGAGGCCGCCAACTACCCCTTTTGCACGATCGACCCAAATGTAGGCGTCGTCACCGTGCCCGACGAGCGCGCCTACGTGCTGCAAAAAATCGCCAAAACCCAAGTCGTCATCCCCGCGGCGATTGAGTTTGTGGACATCGCCGGACTGGTCGCCGGTGCCAGCAAGGGCGAAGGACTCGGTAACCAATTTTTGGCGAACATCCGCGAGGTCGACGCCATCGTGCAAGTCGTCCGCTGCTTCGAAGATAGCGACGTCATCCACACGATGGGCTCGGTCGATCCCGTGCGTGACATCGAGATTATCGCCACCGAGCTGATGCTCGCCGACCTCGACTCCGTCACTAAACGCATCGAGAAAACGCAAAAAAAAGCCAAGTCCGGCGATAAAGACGCACAGGCCGAACTCGCACTATTGCAAAAACTCGAACCGCACCTCGCCGACGGTAAACCCGCCAACGTCCTCGAGCTCGCCGACGACGAAAAAGTGCGGCTCAAACAATTCCACCTCCTGACGGCCAAGCCCGTGCTCTTCGCTTGCAACGTCGCCGAAAGCGACCTCGCGAACGCCGAGGCAAATCCCTTTGTGCAAAAAGTCGCCGACTACGTGCGCACCCACCACGACGCCGCCTACGTGCCCATCAGCGCAAAAATCGAATACGAACTCATCGACCTAAGCCCCGAAGAAGCGCGTGAGTTTTTGGCCGACCTCGGCGTGAGCGACTCCGGCGTGTCGAGCCTCATCCGCGCCAGTTACGCACTGCTTGGCCTGCAAACCTACTTCACTGCGGGCGAGAAAGAAGTCCGCGCGTGGACGATTCAAAAAGGCTGGAAAGCCCCGCAAGCCGCCGGCGTCATCCACACCGACTTTGAGAAAGGCTTTATTAAGGCCGAAGTCGTCTCTTACGACGACCTGACGAGCTTGGGCAGTGTGGCCGCCGCGCGCGACGCCGGTAAATACCGACTCGAAGGTAAAGACTACATCTTCCAAGACGGCGATGTCGCCCTCTTCCGCTTTAATCGGTAAGCAACGAGAAAAAAGGCCGAGGCCCGCCCCCGCTCCACTTTTAGCGAGCGCAGCAGAGGACTATGCTGCGCTTGAAGTGCGCGAGCAAATGCGCGCGGCGAAACCCTAGTATGTTCCGCACGGCCATACGCGCTGACCTATCCCGATCATTTTTGCCTATTGCTTAGGCTCTGCCAGCCTACTTTTGAGAACAGTATCCGTAATGAAAAATAAAAAAGCCAGGAGATATAAAAATGAAACATGATCAAGTAACGGTCAACATGCAGATTGAAGTCATTGGGCCTCTTAATCTTGCTGGCGTAGCTTCAATTAGAAAAAAAATAACTACTTATATTGAGTCTATTTTGCCAAGAATAAATATGGAAGACCTATCAGGATGGAGGTTATCTTTCCACATTACTTACCTATGCACAGACTTCATTGGAGTTTATAAAAAATTTGTACGGTTTCCTTCAGATAGAGAATGCGAAGTTTCGATTGCCATCGCCATCCCCGATACTACGCAAGCGCCTTATGGCCTACCGCCTGGAAAACATGGAACAATTGGCTTTTTTCATTCAGGAGACAGCAAGTACTGCCATCTTTTGGATCCGGAGTATGATAAATATACCGATCTTGACCAATATGTTCTTGCGTCAGCAATAAAGGCGATAGACCTCGGCTTCACCAAAGGTTTCACTTGTTACGGTAAAAAAATAAAATTTCAAGATTTATAATGACGCGCACATGACGCCCCCTTATATCGCCTTTCAGCGAATAAGGGGGCAAAGCGTAAAAAACATGGGGGTTCGCAATAAAATATAAACAAGCCAGGAGATTTAAAAATGAAAGATAAAAAAGATAAACAAGTAAAGGTCACCAAGTATATTGGAGTTCCTGGGCTTCTTGGTTTTGCTGACGTATTTTCAATCAACAAAAAAATAGCCACTTATACTAAGTCTATTTTGCCAAGAATCAACATGGAAGACCTCTCGGGATGGAGGCTATCTTTCAACATTGGTTACCGATGCACGGACTTTATTTCAATTTATAAAAAATTTTTACGGTATCCTTCGGATAGAGAATACGTAATTTCATTTTCCATCCCCATCCCCGATAGTACACAAGCGCCTTATGGCATGCCGCCTGCCGGAGATGGAAGAATTGGATTTTTCCATCCAGGACAAAGCAGGCACTCCCATCTTTTGGATCCTGAGTATCATCAATATGACAATCTTGATCAATATATTCTTGCCGCGGCAATAAAGGCGATAGACCTTTGCTTCACCAAAGGTTTCACTTGTTATGGGAAGAAAATAAAATTTCAAGATTTATAGCGACTCGCACATGACGCTCCCCTCAAGCTGCCTTTCAGCGACGAGGGGATTTTGCTAATAGCAAGAGGGAGTAGCGGAGCGATTAATATACAGAGGCCGCGAGAATAAAAACCGGCTTCATAGCGCAGCCCTCACTTTGCACGCGCGGGCTTGATGGTCGTGCGTTTTGGCTTCCGACTAAAACTGCCGCGTGCGGTGTCGGGTTGCAGGCCTTTACCGCTGCATAGGGCGTCGATTTGATCGCGAATCACCGCCGCGCGCTCGAACTCCAGTTTGCGCGAAGCGGCGAGCATTTCGTTTTCCAACTCGGCAATGACGGCCTCGCGGTCTTCTACGCCTTCGGCGACTGCCAGTAATCGCGACTCCTCGTCCTGCCCTGCGCGTGCTCCCGAGCCGTCGTAAACGTGAAGGCTGGCTTGCGCAGCACGCTGCACACTGCGCGGGGTGATGCCGTGCTCGCGATTGTAGGCGAGCTGCTTTTCGCGGCGATAGGCGACGACTTCCATCGTGCGCCTTATCGAGTCCGTCTGCTTATCGGCGTAAAAGATGACGCGTCCGCGTTCGTGGCGGGCCGCGCGACCGGCGGTTTGGACAAGGCTCGTCTCACTGCGCAGAAAGCCTTCCTTATCCGCATCGAGAATCGCCACCAGGGCGACTTCGGGCAAGTCGAGCCCTTCGCGTAGTAGGTTTATCCCTACGAGCACGTCGAAGTTACCCAGCCGTAGGTTGCGCAAGATCTCCACGCGCTCAATCGCATCGATATCGCTGTGCAGGTACTCGACGCGAATCTTTGCCTCGCGCAGGTAGCTCGTGATGTCCTCGGAAAGCCGCTTGGTGAGCGTCGTGACGAGCACGCGTTCGCCCGCCTCGACTGCCGCGCGAATCTCTCCGATGAGATGCTCCACTTGGCCTTTGATCGGGTGAAGCACGATTTCGGGGTCCAGCAGCCCGGTCGGGCGGATGAGTTGCTCGGCGATAACTGCGGAGTGCTCTAGCTCAAACTTGGCAGGGGTCGCCGAGACGAAGAGCGTTTGCCCGGTAACACTACGAAACTCTTCAAAACTCTGCGGGCGATTATCGAGGGCCGAGGGCAGCCGAAACCCGAAATCCACGAGGTTCTGCTTTCGTGCGCGATCTCCATTAAACATGCCGCCAATCTGCGGCACTGTCGCGTGGCTCTCATCAATCATCAGGAGAAAGTCCTTCGGGAAAAAGTCGATGAGGCAGAGCGGGCGCTCGCCCGGGGCACGGCCCGAAAGGTGGCGTGAGTAGTTTTCGATCCCGTTGCAAAACCCCATCTCTTGAAGCATCTCCAGATCGTAGTTCGTCCGCATGCGAACACGCTGCGCTTCGAGAAGCTTGCCCTGTGCCTCGAGCTCGGCAACGCGTGCATCGAGCTCGGTCTTTATCGCGACAATGGCGGGCTCCAGCTTGCCGCGAGAGGTCACGTATTGATTAGCAGGATACAGATCAAAGTGCTCAAGCACGCGCAGCACCTGGCCCGTCAATAGGTCGAACTCACTAATCGCTTCAACCTCATCGCCAAAGAACTCCACACGCAGCCCTTGTTCGGAATAGGCGGGAGTAATATCCACCACGTCGCCGCGCACGCGGAACGCACCGCGTTTGAGCTGCACATCGTTGCGCTCGTAGAGATTTTCGACAAGCCGCTCCAGCAAGCGGTCGCGCCCAAAATTCTCGCCGCGCCGCAGCTCGATTCGCATCTCCGTAAACTCTTCAGGCGAGCCCAGCCCGTAAATGCACGACACGCTAGCGACCACGATCACATCGCGCCGCGAGACCAGCGCACTCGTCGCCGCGATTCGCAGCCGCTCAATCTCATCGTTTATCGACGAGTCTTTCTCGATATAGGTGTCGCTCGACGCGATATACGCCTCCGGCTGGTAGTAGTCGTAATAGCTTACAAAGTATTCGACCGCGTTGTCGGGGAAGAAGTTTTTGAACTCCGAGTAAAGCTGCGCAGCGAGCGTCTTATTGTGCGAAATGATGAGTGTGGGCCGGTCGCAACGCGCAATCACGTTGGCCATCGTGAAGGTCTTTCCCGAGCCCGTGACACCGAGCAAAGTCTGGTCGCGATTCCCCGCTTGGATGGAGCTGACCAACTTCTCAATCGCCTGCGGCTGGTCGCCCGTCGGGGCATAATCACTCTTGAGCTGGAAAAGCATGAGAAAACGCCGAGCAAAGCCCACCCGAACTCATCCCGCAAGCACGAGGGGGAAGGCTGAAACTAGCCAAGATCGCCCGCTGGCCCCGGCTAGGATCTGATCCGTCCCTTCGGGCCGCGCCGTAAACCGCAGCGCGGTCAGTGACCGCTCTATCTGAGCTTCCACTACGCGTGGGGCGCAGCCGCAGGCTGTTTTATTTGGCGGCGGGCTCGTTGGCCCGCCGCCCATCGCTGCACCCGTTCAATTTGGGATTTCGCTTTCGCGCTATTGCGCGAAAGCGAAATCCCAAATTTGAAAGCACTCCCCCTGTCGCGTTGCGACAGGGAGGGGAAAGTAGAGTGATAACCCGTTTGGGCGAGGTGGTAAAAATCACCAGTAACCCTTCGTCTCCAAGCTTGGGTTCCTTTCTACCGAGCGCTTGGTTGCCGTGCGAATGCACGGCAGCCAAGCGTTCGGTAAATGGGTGCAGGCACAGCCTGCCGCCCCACGCGCAGTGGGAAAAAGCGTATCAGCCAGCGCTAGGCGACGGCGGCTCCGTCGCAGCCACGTTTCAGACGGGAACAGACCGCTAGGGAGCGGGCGAAGGGGGCTGCGCCCCAGTGATCGTCGAATCCGAATCAGCAGAAGGCGAATCTGCGCTAGAGGAAGGCGGCACCGCTTCCGCAGGCGCGCCGATCGTCGCCTCGCGAGCAGAAGGCTCAGGCGAGTGTTCGGGAGCGACTTCTTGCCCGCCGCCATCCCCCGCAGCCGACTCCGACACGGTGGCAGGGCTTAGCTCTACAGAGCTTGAGGCCTCTGCTTGTGCTTGTGGCAGTGAGCTTGGCTCGGGGGAAGACTCCTTGGGCTTCGGCGCGTCAGGAAAGTTTTCGAGGTCGGGGGCGTCAGCGTTTTCGGCAGCGTGTTTGCGCGACTCGGGCACCGGCGGCGCAGCGAAGAGGCGTCCGTCGATAAACTCCGTTACGTAGCCTTCGGTCACGAGCCAGCGGAGGTCGAGCTGGAGCCGGTGGAGGGCTTCGCGCTCGACCACTGCGTCTTTCGTAGACTCGTCGGAAGCAGAGAGTGAGGCGGGGACTTCGGCTTTTTCAGCTTGTGTGTGACTCGCCGGCGCGGCCGGCAGAGCCTCTTCCGATGCAGAGCTGCCCGCAGTCGACGTAGTCGCAGAAGGCGGCTGGGCGACCTGTGTTTTAATTCCGAGGAAGCGCTCGGGGAGCTCGCTGACGAGCACCATCGGGTGTTTCTCGATGAAGTCGATGAGGGCCGAGATCGAGTCCGCAAAGGTCTGCCCGGGGGTGCGGAATTTCCGCTTCACCGCACAGACGTAGGAGATGCCCTTGGAGCCTTTTTTGAAGATGGTGAAGTGCTCGCGGCGGAGGCGTCCGCGTAGGCCGTTGGCGGTGTCGAGCGGGAAGCGGCGTTGGCGCTCAAGTGCACCTTCGATTGCGCGGCGGATTTCCCCGTCGGGGAGTTTTTCGAGGAGATTGCCGTGAAAGCGTGCTGTGTCGCTAGTGCGGTAAACTTTGTCCCGCGCATGGGTCAGCAAGTACACTTTGGCGTCCTCTAAAGAGTCAAAATAGGCTGCGCTTGGTGCCTGTGCGGCTCCGTCCTCCGGCGGAGCAGAGTTAGCGGACGATTCCTCAGCCGCACTGCTCGTTGGCGGTGCAGCTTCATCAGCTCCTTTGTCATTTGCAGAGCCCTCGACCGCGCTGGCGGCGACTTCGGGCTTCGGCGCCTCGTTTTCGGCAGCGGGGGCTTCGTGCGAGGTGGAGGCGGCTTCCCCATCAGAAGGCTTTTCGGATTCGGAAACGTCAGCGACTGACTCCGAGTCAGTCTCTTGACGAAGCGGCTCTGTCTGCGGCGGCGACGCTTCGCTAGAAGGCGCGGTCTTCTTTTTGCCTGTGCCCCGCCAAGTGTAGCGGGTCACGGTCTTCATCTTTTCCAACCACTCGGCAACCACGGCTTCGTCACGAAGCGTCTCGATTTTAGCGCGGAAGGCGTCGAAAGAGAGGTGCTTTATCCGCGCGTCGAAGTGTTGTTGGACGATTTGATTGTAGCGGTGGTAGTTTGGCGGGCCGAGCAGCTCGCCGGTCACACCGCAGCGGTTGATGACTTGGAAGTTTCCTTTGGGCGGATCGACCTGGACTTGCTCGGTCTCAAAGAACTGGCCGATGTGCTGCGAAACGACGTAGTTGATGACGGCCTCTTCGCTGTCGAAGGGCACGCCATCGGGCCGCGCGATATAGATCGCTGCCTCGCGGTGGCTTTTATTTTGCGCGCTGCTCGCTGGCTGCGCATCCCCCGAGGAAGATGGGGTCGGAGCGCTGGGCTTGCGTGTCAGCAATGCGATGAAGCGGTCGTTTTTGGCGACGACGGTACGCGCGATTTCAAAGAGCTCTAGCGTGCGGTAGGAGCTGCGAATCGTCTTAGCGAGCGCGGCAAAGCTCGTGTCTTCGGGGTAAAAACTAACCGCAAAATACGGGCTATCGTAAGGCGGCTGAAGTGCCTCGCGGTGCTGCTGGAAAAACCGGCCGCCCGCCCCTCCCGCCCCACCGGGCCCACCCGCTCCACTGCGGCGGGCACCTTGATACGAGCCGCTACCCCCTTGTCGTCTTTCGCCCGCGCCAACGGCGCTGCGCCGTTCTTGCTGACCCGCGCCGCCGCTCTGCAGCTCGCCACGCGACGAGAGAGAATCACTAGGCGCGGATCCGCCCTGCGGTTTGCGAAAGCCGCGGCGGTCACGTTGTGCAGGTGCAGAGTCGCCGCGGCGAGTGTCACGCTTATCGCCAAACTCGCGGCGGGCTCGGCCAGTATCACTGCCGCCGTCACGACGTCCTCCACCGTTGTGGTCGCCACGCCCAGCTTGGCGTTTATCGTCCGGCTTACTCTCCCACTTGGTGCCAAAGCTGAAGCCTTGGAGTTGCGAAAGGTCGAGTTTGTTAAGATCCGCAGCGGGAGGAGCCGAGGGCGCAGATCCCTTTTCTTGCGCGGTGTCAATGACCTCAGTCGCACTGCTGTTCGCGGGCTGATTCGGAAGCGGCTGCGGCTGTGCCTGCTGTTTTTCTTGGGTGGCGTCGTCCATTTTGAGGCGGGCGCGAAAACGAGGGCTAGCTCGCTCGCGGCGGGGCTGAGAGGTTTTGCTTGGGAAAGGGGGCCAGAGAGACGGAAAGGGTTCGACTGTGTCAGTACGAGGGGCGGAGCGTGCTGCTCACGCCGCGCCGCCTGCAACAAGATTTTGGCCAGTCATCTCGGGCGGCTGCGGTAGGCCCATCAACGCGAGCAGGGTCGGCGCGATGTCGGCAAGCCGCCCGCCTTCGCGCATGGGCGTTTGCGGGTTGAGCTGCGGGGCGACGACAAAGACCTCCACGAGATTTAGCGTGTGCGCGGTGTGCGGCATGTTGCGCGACGCGTCCCACATTTGCTCGCAGTTCCCGTGGTCGGCGGTGACAAGCGCCGTGCCGCCCACCTGCTCAAGCGCAGCGAGTAACTCGCCCACGCCCGCATCGGTCGCTTCCACCGCGCGCTTGGCAGCCTCTAGCGAACCGGTGTGCCCAACCATGTCGGGGTTCGCGTAGTTGACGACGATGAGCGCGTAGTTGCCGGAAAGTATCGCTTCTTTGCTGGCGCGAGTGACTTCGGCGGCACTCATCTCGGGCTGGAGGTCATAGGTCGCGACCTTCGGGCTCGCGGGGCAGTAGCGGTCTTCGCCGGGAAAGGGCTCCGTGCGGTAGTTATTAAAGAAGAAGGTGACGTGCGGGTTTTTCTCGGTCTCGGCGCAGCGAAACTGCGCGAGGCCCGCACGCGAAACGACCTCGCCGAGGATGTTTTTTAGCGGCGGCGGCTTCCCCGAAATGACCTGCACGGGCAGCCCTGCTTCATACTCGGTCATCGTGGCGTAGCTGAGGTCGAGCTTGGGGCCGCGCGCGAAGCCGTCGAACTCGTCGAGCACAAAGGCTTTTGTAATCTCGCGCGGACGGTCGCCACGGTAGTTGTAAAACAATACGGCGTCGCCATCCGCGAAATGCGGGAGAGGCTGGCCCGCCTCGTCGAGGATGCGCGTCGGCGGTAGAAACTCGTCGCCCACTTGGCTCGGCGCGGACGGGTTTGCGTAGTGACGCTCAAGGGCCTCGGCTGCACTGCGGGCGGTCGCCTCGGTGGCGCGGCCCGCCAGCAGGTCGTAGGCGCGTTGCACGCGCTCCCAACGGTTATCCCTATCCATCGCCCAAAAGCGCCCGCAAATCGTCGCGATCCGCCCAACCCCGATTTCGCGCAGCCGCGCCTCGACTTGCGCAACAAAGCCCAATCCGCTGTCTGGCGGTGTGTCGCGCCCATCCGTAAAGCCGTGGATGAGCACCCGATCTGCCGAAATCCCATCTTCGCGCGCCTGCTCTAATATCCCGTAAAGGTGCTCCAACATCCCGTGCACCCCGCCATCGGAGAAAATCCCCATCAGATGCAGCCGGGCCGTAGGCGAGCCGCGCAAGCGGTCGAGGATGCCCCGCCACACGGGGTTTTGCGCGAGCTGCTTTTCGCTAAAAAGCTTGTTTAGCCGCACGAGTTCTTGGTCGACGACACGGCCCGCGCCGATGTTTTCGTGGCCCACCTCGCTGTTCCCCATCTGCCCGTCGGGCAGCCCGACATCAAGCCCGCTGGCAGAAACAAGCGCGACCGGATAACGCGCACGCAGCGCATCCTCACAAGGCGTCGCCGCCAGAAACGCGGCGTTGTTTGGGTTTTGGTCGGCGTAGGGGTTTCTCCCCCAACCATCGCGGATCACGAGCAGGACAGGTTTACGCAGTGTGTTCGTCATAAAAAGCTGGGGTAAAAAATGCCGACCAGCCCCTCTGCCCTGCAACGCCAAAGGGCGGGCGCGCATCCCCCTTTAGCAGGCGCAGCGGCGTGGGCGCTGTGTCGGCCTAATCGCTGCCGCACAGTTGCAAACCAAATTGACCGTGACAGCCCGCCAAAGCCCAATGACTGTTAGCGCCGCTTATGTCCGCTCGCCGCGCTGTTTTAATCGTTAACCTAGGTTCTCCTGCGTCCACTGCGCTAGAAGATGTGCGCGAGTATTTAGAGGAGTTTTTGGGCGACCCGCGCGTCATCGACCGCCCACGCTGGCGATGGCTGCGGCGGACAATCGTCAACCGGATCATCATCCCGCGTCGGCTCAAAAACTCCGCCCACGCCTATTCGCAAATTTGGACGAAGCAGGGCTCGCCACTCATCACCACCTCGCGCTCGGTTTGTGAGAAGTTGGCTGCCGCGCTCAGCCGTCCCGCAAATGCGCCTCCGCAGCAAGCCGACGCATCGCCGACACGCCCCGACGAGGCCGCTCCAGAACAAAGCGACCACGCCCTCGCGAAGGTGTATCTAGGGATGCGATACGGGCAGCCCTCGATTCCCGAGATCGCCGCGCAAATCGCCGCAACAGGCGTGAAGAAGGTTCTGATTTTCCCGCAATACCCACACTACGCGATGTCCTCTTGGGAGACAGTGGTCGTCCGCGTCTGCGAAGAATTTGCGAAGCGCGCGCCCGACATCCGGCTAGACTGCGTAAAACCGTTTTATGCAGACGCGGACTATATCGATGCACTCGCTGCGGTGTGCCGCCCGTATCTCGAAGCGCGCCCCAACCCCGCGCCGCACGACCACCTGCTCTTTAGCTATCACGGAATCCCCGTGCGGCATGTGGACATCGCGAGCTTGCGCGGAGTAACGGCAAACTTCGTCGATCATCCGCTCGCCCAGTGGACGCCCGAAACCGGCGGGCTCTCCTACGTCGAACACATCAAGCAAACGACGGAAAAACTTCTCTTACGGCTAGGCGGCCTCGCTCCGCGCCACTCACTCGCCTACCAATCGCGACTCGTCGGCGAGCCCTGGCTCTCGCCCTACACCGATATCGAACTCGTGCGCTTAGCGCAGGAAGAAGGCGTTCGGCGGCTCTTCGTCCTATGCCCCGCCTTTACGACCGACTGCCTCGAAACACTCGAAGAAATCCAATGCCAAGGCCGTGACAGCTTTCTGGGAGCGAACGGCGACAAGTGCGATAGCGCGAGCGGCGATGCGGGCGGCAGCCTTGGCGGCGACTCGTTTCAACAAATCCCCTGCCTCAACGACCATCCCGCCTATATTGATTTCCTCGCAAGCCGCGTCCGGCACTGGGCTGCGAGTTGAGCAGCCGAAGCGAGCGAGAGATAATGGGCAAATCCCCCTCTTCTGAAAACTCGCCCCGCTGGGGCGCGTTTTTGCGTAAAGCGAGATTGCGTATTGGCCGCGGTGTCATACCACTGCGCGTCGTCGTGTTTTCCTGTGCCCGCATTTTCATCCTTTCGGTGATGACCCTCGCTTGGGGGGTGGGTTTTTTTCACAGCAGTCTCTGTGCTGCAGACTGGCTTCCCGATCACGAACACCACCACCCCGCCTATCACGATCCGGCAAACCCTCACGCGCACGAACACACGGTGGGCGACGGAGGAGACCAGGAACCCCTCTGGGCCGCTCAGCCCACTTCGCACGCCTCGCTCCTGCTCGCCGTTCTTACGGCACTGCTGCTTGCACCGCTTTTCCTGTCCCCGCGCTGGACCTTGAGCGCGCTACTGCGCGTCGCGCGTCCGAAAGTCGCTCCACGTTGGCGTATCAACGGGAGTCATACGCGAGACCCGATCTGGCACTTCGTGCGCCGCTGCGCACCCGACATCGCCGCCCCACCTCTGCGTTGAGCTCACTGTAGGCCAAATCCACTCCCCCCTCTCTCTAAAGGGGCTGAGTGATTTGGGATAGCTCTCTAACAGGCCGCCAACGCGCAGCCTGAAAAAACAAAAGGGGCTACGCCCCGGGGTTCCAATGTCTCTACGTTTTTCTCTTTTTTTGGCTGCGCTCGTCTCGACGACCGCACACGCCGTTCCGTCCGCTCTCTCCACGCCGCGCGCACTTACGCTCGACGAGGCCATCCACCACGCCTGGGCCCGTGACCCACAAGTCGCCGCCCTCGCGCTCGCTCCGCAACTCGCCCAAGCCCGCGAGCTCCAAGCGGGCCTGCGCCCTGCTCCACGGCTCGAGGCCAACACCGCCCTCGGGCTCGATGATAAGAGCGAGTGGGCGCTCGGGCTTGGGCTGAGCCAATCGCTCCCACGCCGCGAACGCGTCGCCCTCGCTCGTGCTTATGCGCGGCTCGGCGGGGAGGCCGCCCCCATCACGCTTGCGCTGCGCCGCACACAACTCGCCGACAAGGTTCGCCGACTCTGGTATGCGCTCGCCGTGCAAGACGCACGCGCGACCCTCACCGAGCAGATGTTTGCCGCAAACCGCGCCCTCGCCGATGGCCTCGTGGAGCGCCATGCGGCGGGCGAAATCGCCGAGAGCGATTGGTTATTCCTAAAACTCGAACTCGGCCGCAGCGCTCAAGCCCAAGCCCTCGCCAAAGCCGAGCGCGACGCCACTCGCGCCCAGCTTCGCGCCCGCTTGCGTTGGCCCGCAGCAGAGCCACTCCCAGCGCTGCAACTCGCACTCAACCCGCTGCTTGAGGTCACGCTTCCCGAAGGAAACGCGGGAGTCGCCTCTCTCCCCAGCCTCACGCTCGCAGAACACGAAGTCGCCAAAGCGCGGGCCGCCCTCGACCTCGCACGCAGCGAGTCGCGCGAAGACTGGACGGTGGGCGCAGGCGTCGAGGTTGAACGCCGTGCCAACGACGCGAGCGGCCGGCTCAGCAGCGAGCCGCGCCTCACGCTAAGCACCTCCGCACCTTGGCCCGTGCGCTCAGGCCGCGCGCCCAACCGAGGAGTCATCGCCGAGCGCGAAGCGGCGCTACGAATCGCCCAAGCCGAGCTCGACGCACTGCGCGACGAGCTTGCTGCCGAAGCCCATGCCGCACTCGCCACCGCCCGCGCCCTGCAACCCGAAGTGCTCCGCTATCGCGAATTCGCGCAGCACGCCGCCACCGCACAGCAAACGCTAAGCCCACTACTCGCGCGCGGTGAGATCTCCCCCCGCGAGCTCGGCCAAGCTCAGCAACAGCACGCCGCGATTGAGGCCGAGTTTCTCGATGCCGCCGCCCGCTACCTAGAAGCCCGAGCCACGCTCGAAACAGCACTAGGCCAAATCCCCCCACAACCCCAGCTCTAACCCTTTTCTAACACATGAAACTTTTCCTCACTACGCTCTGTATCGCCGCTTTCGCTACACTGGCCCGCTCCGCAGAAATCGAAGTCAGCGCGCAAGTCGCCCAAAACATCGGGCTGCAAACTGCCGTGGCGGAGCTGCGCCCCATCGAGCGCAGCGTCTCCGCCCTTGGCCGAGTCGAGGCCGAGCCCGGCAGCCTAGTGGCCATCACCTCACGCGTCGCCGGTCGCGTTACCGCACTCGCCGTGCACGACGGCCAACGAGTCGAGGTCGGTGACTTCCTAGTCGAGGTCGAGTCGCGCGTCGCTGCCCAGACACCGCCCCGCCTGCGCTTCACCTCGCCCATCGCGGGCCGCGTCCTCGAAGCGGAGATTCCGCTGGGTGGCGCAGTCGAGCCTGCCGATACGCTCCTCACACTCGTCGACTTGAGCGAAGTCGATGTCGTTGGCGAAATCCACATCCGCGACCTGGCCAACGTGCAACTCGGCCAACGCGTTCGCGTGCGCAGCGCGGCCTACCCGGGCGAAGTCTTCGAGGGCGAGCTAAAGACCATCGCCGCCAATGTAGACCGCCAAACAGGCACGCGGCGCATCTTCGTCCACACGCCCAACCTTCAGGAAAAACTCCTCCTCGGCATGCGCGTACAGCTCTCGATTGTAGTCGAGGATCAAGCACGCGCGGTCGTCGTGCCACGCGAAGCGGTGCGCGGCGAAGCAGGCGATTTTTTTGTCTTTCGTGAGCTCCCGAGTGCAGGCGGAAACGCTGGCCTCAGCGCGTCACACGAACGGCACTACGAGCGCACAAGCGTCGTCGTCGGTCTGCGCGACGACCGCTTCGTGGAGATCATTGATGGAGTTCTCCCGGGCGACCGCATCGTCACGCGCGGCAACTACCAACTCGAATACCTTGAGGCCGCACGCGGCGAAGGGTCCGCCGCATTTGATGATGGGCACGGGCACACTCACTAACGCGCCACAGCGCAAAGCCTCCCGCACACTCACACCTCACAACTCGGCCCACTTCCCCCGCCATGTTAAAACGGCTCATTCATTTCTCGCTGCGCAACCGGCTCAGCGTCCTCGCGCTTGCCGCGCTCGTCCTCGGCTACGGTGGCACTGTCGCGCTCAAACTCCCCATCGACGTCTTCCCCAACCTCAATCGTCCGACGGTCACGCTCATGACCGAGGCCGCAGGACTCGCCCCCGAAGAGGTCGAAACGCTGATTTCCATCCCACTCGAAACCGCACTCAACGGTGCACCCGGCGTGCAACGCGTCCGCGCCCAATGCGGCGTTGGGCTCTCAATCATCTACGTCGAGTTCGACTGGGGCCAAGACATCTACCGCGCACGCCAACTCGTCCAAGAACGCGTTGAACTCGCCCGCCCGCGACTCCCGCTCGGCACAGAGGTTCACATGGGCCCGATCTCCTCGCTCATGGGCGAAATCCTGCTCGTCGGGCTCACCACGGAGCCCCTCGCGGAAGCGAGCAGCGAAGGAAAAAGAGAGCGCAGCCCGGCCTCCGCAGTCCTCACGCCGCCCGAGTTGCGCACACTCGCTGATTGGGAACTCGGCCCGCGCCTACTCACGCTTAGCGGCGTCTCGCAAGTGATGGTCATTGGCGGCGGCCGCCAGCAACTCCACATCAACCTCGACTCCGAAAAAATGGCCGCGCACGGCGTCGGCTTCGAGGAAGTCGCCACCGCCGCAGCCGAGGCACAAGGCAGCTCGGGCGGCGGTTTCCTAATCGACGGCCCGCGCGAGCGACTCATCCGCAATCTCGCCCGCAGTGCCGATCCCGCCGAACTCGGCGCAGTCGTCATCCGCCCTGCGAGTGTAGAAAGTGAGGAGCGAAACGAGTCCACTCGTGGACGAGTCGGCCCGGCCCGCGCTCCCGACGCCTCGCAAAATGAATGGGGCTACGCCACCGCCTCCCCGCTCTTCATTCGCGACGTCGCCGATGTCGCGCTCGGCACGCAGCCGATGCGCGGCGACGCGGGCGTAAACGCCGCCCCCGCCGTCATCCTCGCCGTCCAAAAACAGCCCGATGCCGACACTACCGAGCTCACACGCCGGATTGAGCGCGCACTCGAAGAGATGCGCCCCTCCCTGCCGCCCGGCGTGCAGATCCAAGTGCTCTTTCGCCAAGCGACCTTTATCGAAAACGCCATCGCCAACGTGAAGGAGGCCATCCGCGACGGTTCGCTGATGGTCATCCTCGTGCTCTTCGTATTCCTGCTCAACTTCCGCACGACCTTCATCACGCTCACGGCCATCCCGCTGAGCTTCGCCCTCTCCGCGCTCGTCTTCCAGTGGCTGGGAGTCTCCATCAACACCATGACGCTCGGCGGGCTAGCGGTCGCAGTCGGGCTCGTTGTGGACGATGCGATCGTAGACGTAGAAAATGTGTTTCGCCGCCTCCGCGAGAATCGCGCCGCACCAAGCCCACTCCCCACACTTAAAGTCATCGGCGAGGCGAGCAGCGAAGTCCGCAGCTCCATCCTCTACGCGACACTCGTCATCGTGCTCGTCTTCCTGCCGCTCTTCGCGCTAAGCGGCATCGAGGGCCAGTTCTTCGCGCCCATCGGCATCGCGATCATCGTCTCGATGCTCGCCTCCTTCCTCGTCTCGCTGACGGTCATCCCTGCGCTGTGCAGCTACCTGCTCCCGCGGATGAAGCGGATGCGCGAAAACCGCGACGCATGGTTCGTGCGCGTGCTCAAGGCCGCCAGCTCGCGCTGGATACTCGGCCCCTCGTTGAGCCACCCCTGGGTGCCTATGTCGCTCGCACTCGTGCTCGTCGCCGCCTCCGCTGCGCTTTACCCACGGATGGGCAAAACCTTCCTGCCCGAGTTTAACGAGGGCACCGCCATCGTTTCTCTAATTATGCCGCCGGGCACCTCCCTAGAAGAAAGCGACCGCATGGGCCGTATCGGCGAAAAACTCCTCCTGACCATCCCCGAAATCGAGCACACAGGACGCCGCACAGGACGTGCCGAGCTCGACGAACACGCCGAAGGCGTGCACCGCTCCGAAATCGATATCGAGTTTGCCAAAAGTAAGCGCAGCCGCGCCGAGATACTCGGCGAGATTCGCGAAAAACTCGGCGGACTCCCCGGCGTAGTGCTCAACGTAGGACAACCCATCTCTCACCGGCTCGACCACATGCTCTCGGGCGTGCAGGCCGCAATCGCCGTCAAAATCTCCGGTCCCGACCTGGCCCAGCTCCGCCGCTACGCCGCGCAAGCCAAAGACGCGATTTCTAACATCGAGGGCCTCGTAGACCTGCAAATCGAAGCCCAAACCCTAGTCCCCCAAGTGCGCGTCGAGATCGACCGCGAGCGCGCCGCACACTACGGACTGCGCCCGGGCGAGCTCAGCGAACGGCTCGAAGCCGGGCTCAATGGCCGCGTCGTCTCCCAAGTCCTCGACGGCACCCGCTCGATCGATCTCGTCCTGCGCTATGCCGACCACGCCGAAATGAACAAAGCGGAAACCCGCCCGGGCGAGTTGATCGGAGCCACGCGCAGCGACGCCCTCGGCGAGGCCGCCACGCCTGCGTCGCAAAATAAAGCAGGGCGCAGGCCCTTACGCAGCGACATTGAGCGACTGCGCGCGCTCCTCATCGATACCCCACTCGGCGGCGCAATCCCGCTCGCCCAAGTCGCCGACGTGCACGAAGCCCTCGGGCCCAACGCCATTAACCGCGAAGACGCCATGCGCCGCATCGTCATCTCTGCCAATGTCGGCGGCTCCTCGCGCCGCGCGCTCGACGCCATCGTCGCCGACATCCAAACGACGCTCGCCCAAGCCCTGCCGATGGAGAGCGGCTACTTCATCTCCTACGAAGGCCAGTTCCAAAGCCAGCAAGCCGCCGCGCGACTCATCGGGCTACTCGCCCTGCTGACCCTGGCGGCGATCTTTCTGCTGCTCTACTCGCACTTTCGCTCGGCGATGATTGTCGCCCAAGTCCTGCTCAACGTGCCTCTCTCCTTCATCGGAGCGCTCGCCCTCACCTATTGGACAATCGGCACAATCTCGGTAGCCACACTCGTCGGGCTCATCACCTTGGCCGGTATCGCCACGCGCAATACAATCATGATGATCTCGCACTACCTGCACCTCATACAACACGAAGGCGAAAAGTTCGGCCCACAAATGATTCTGCGCGGCTCACTGGAGCGACTCGTGCCGGTGACTATGACCGCGCTCGCCGCCGGGCTCGCACTCATCCCGCTCGCACTCGCCGCCCACGAACCGGGCAAGGAAATCCTCTACCCTGTCGCTATTGTGATTTTGGGCGGACTGCTCAGCTCCACCCTCCTCGACATGGCCGTGACGCCCGCCGTGTTTTTAAAATTTGGCAAACGCGCCGCAGCCGCTGCGCTAGCACAACCCACGCACGACTAAGCGCCCAGTGCTCCCTTCTCCCTAAAACGACAACCCACACACAAACAAATGTCCCTCCGCTCACTCCTCATCATCGCCCCCGGCGCATTGCTCCTCATCGCCGCGCTCGCCTTCGTCTTCGTCAATAAAGACGATGGACACGGGCACGACCACCACGGCCATTCGCACGGTGCACACAGCGACCACGATCACGACGGTCACTCACACGGCAGCGCCACCGCTAGCACGAGCGCTCCTCACGACCACGCGGGGCATTCGCACTCACACGGTGGGCCCGCGCCGCAAGTGTCCATCGAGCACTCCGACGAATGGCGAGCGCACTACAGCAGCGCTTCACTGCCGCTCGTTTTTAAAAGCCTACTCGCCGCGCGCGACGCCCTGCGCTATGGCCTGGACCAAGACGCGGAGCTCCCCGCGCTCACCCGCTACGCCGAGACGATTCACCTGACCGCGCACGCGCTCCTCGACCAAGTCGTGCTGCCTCAGCCTGCGGAACAACAACGGCTCAACGCCTCGCTCGCGCAAACCGCTGCGCTGGCCGATGCCCTCCTCGAGCCGCTCCATCACAGTGAGCGCGCCGCAGCGCGCACGAGCTTTAGCCGGCTCAACTCGGCAATTGGCGTAGTATCAATCCGGCTTCCCGAACTCCTCCAAAGCCAAGCCGAGCAACTCAGCGAAGCGCCGATTTTTGCGCCGGCTCCGGCACACACCCACGCACACTAAGAGGGCAGTGCCTCGACTCTCCGGTGACTCTTCGGAGCCGCCGGAAAGCCTCAAAATCCGTTTGTTTTTCTGGGAGCCGTCTCCGTAACGTCGACGGCTTTATGGACGATATACAGCGCGAGGCACTGGCCATCTTTCGAGAAACGGGAGCCCTGCTTGAGGGGCATTTCATTCTGCGTTCGGGGCTGCACAGCGGACACTTTTTTCAGTGTGCGCGGGTCTGCGAACAGATGGCGCAAGTCGAGCGGCTCACCGCGATGCTCGCCCCCAAGCTCGGCGAGTTTACATTTAGCACCGTGCTCGCCCCCGCGATGGGCGGGCTCGTCATCGGTCAAGAAATCGCCCGCCAAACGCGTTCGCGTTATCTTTTCGCCGAAAAGCAAGACGACCGGCTCGTGCTGCGGCGCGGGTTTACACTCGCGGCGGGCGAGCGCGTCCTAATCGCCGAGGATGTCGTCACACGTGGGGGGCGCGTTCGCGAGTGCATCGACATTGTGCGGGCAGCGGGCGCAGTGCCAGTCGCTGTTGCGATGCTCGTCGATCGCAGCGCAGGCGTCGCGCGTTTCGACATCCCCGCGATCTCGCTACTCCAACTGAGCTTCCCCACTTACGAGGCGGATAAACTCCCTCCAGAACTCGCCACCCTGCCCGCTCAAAAACCCGGAAGCTGAGGCCCGCTGCCCCACGCGTCTCTCCACTACGCGTGGTGCGGCAGCGTGTCGCTGCACCCATTTAGATTTTGGTTTCGCCTCTGCGCGACGCGCAGAAACGAAACCAAAATCTGAAAAGGACAATCCCCTGTCGCGTTGCGACAGGGAGAGTAGGAAAAGGGAAAGTAGATTGATAACCCGCTTGGGTGAGGAGGGAAAAATCACTAATAAGCTCCCGCCTCCAAGTTTGGGCTCCTTTCTACCAAACGGCTCTGTGAATGGGGGCAACGATGGACGGCGGGCCAACGAGCCCGCCGCCAAATAAAACAGCCTGCGGCTGCGCACCACGCGCAGTGGCTGGCTATCGGTATCCGTCGCTTTGACCGCGGCCTAGGTCTGTTACCGAGAAATATTTGGCTGGTGATTATCAAAGCAGACGCTCAGTTGAGCGGGCTTTCTATGAAGCCTTACTCCACCCCTCCCCTTCTCAAGTCTCTCGTCGCTGCGCTCGCCCTGCTGCTAGTCGCGGCCCTTTCTCCACTCACCCAAGCCCAAGCTGCTATGAACGCCTCCATCCCCGCAGATATCGAGTTTCTCGATGAAGTTTACTCGCTCGCATGGACATCCGACCCGGCGCCCAATTACAGCAAAGCCGAATACCTGCCGGAAGACGAGGAGTTGCCCTATTACTACAACATGCTGCTCGTGGAGCGACTTAGCGGCGCGACGGTCAAGGACGTAGTGCGAGCGCAAGTGGATTTCATCAAAGGGCTTAGAGAGAACGAGGATCCCGCAGCAGGAGGCAGAATCCTCAACCTGATGGAGAATCCTAACACCGGAGAGGTCTTACTCGTATTCGTGATGAGTGCCGCCGATGAAGAGCGCGAGATGATCTGGGAGTGGAATGCTTACCGCTACAGTCCTGTGCAAACGGCCAACGGTGAGGAAGCTGTGCAGCTCTTCGGCTACAGCGTGCGCCACTACGGAAACGACGACAGCGTGTATGACTTTCTGGAGGAACTCGACGACGCGAACGCCGAGCGCGTCAACGCCGTCCTCAGTGCTCAAATCCCGTAAAAGGGTTTGAGTGGCTCAGCCGCGTTGATCGCCCCCTGCTCAACGCGCTTTTTCGGCCACGACTCACCGCTCCCCCAGCCCAGCCAGCAACAACTCACACTCGCCGCCAGCCATTGACGATGGGGTTTCGCGTGGCGGCTGGGGAGACTGGCGGACTGAGCTGCGCCCACGCCTAAGCCCGCATTTTTGACCGAGTGTGTGACACGAAGAGAGAGCGCTAGAGGGCGAGTCGTAAAAAGCCGCCGCTCTCCCTACTACTCCACCGTTAGGCTTAGGTAGTGGTATTGGCCGCGATAGGTGACGAGGAGCAGGTTTCGGCCTTCGCGCAGCAGCCCTTGGGCGTTGGCGAGGCTCGTCACAGGCATCCGGTTAATCTCCACGATCACGACATCGGGGATGAGGTAGCCCGCGTACGGCGAGTCATCTTCGACATTGGTTATCACCAGTCCCGATACACGCGGGTCGATGCCCAGCCGCCGCCTCATGTCCGGCCCGAGCAAGTCCACATCCACACCCTCCAAAAGCGCGTTGGGCCGCTCCACGACTTGGCCGAGCGTCACGGTCGCAGTCATCGCCTCGCCGTCGCGCACAAACGCGATCTCCACCGCAGAGCCCGGCATCGTCTGCGCAATCTGGAGTCGGAAATCCTCCATCGTCGAAATACTGCGCCCGCCAATCGCATAAACGACATCCGCCGCGCGCAGCCCCGCGGTCTCTGCCGGGCCGCCCTCGGTCACTTGGGTAATCACCACGCCGCGCACTGCTCCACTGGGCAGTTGCAGCCGCTCTAACACATCGGCAGACACGGTCTCTGCTGAGGCCCCCAGATAACCGCTCGCGACTGTGCCCGTTTCGACGAGGCTGTGCATAATCGACGCCGCGAGGTTGATCGGAATCGCAAAGCCGATGCCGATATTCCCCTTGGTCGTGGAGACGATTGCGCTGTTGATTCCCACGAGGCGGCCCTTGGCATCGACGAGCGCGCCGCCGGAGTTGCCCATGTTAATCGCCGCATCAGTCTGAATGAAGTCCTCGTAACCGGCGACGTTTTCCAAGAGTCCGAGCGAGTTGCGGCCCTTCGCCGAGACGATACCCATCGTGACGGTTTGGCCTACGCCAAGCGGATTCCCAAAGGCAAAAACCACGTCGCCCACGCGCAGCTTATCGCTATCGGCAAGCGTGACAGTCGGCAGCTCGGTCGCGTCGATTTTAATAACAGCGACATCCGTCTTCGGGTCTGCACCGATAAGCGTAGCGCGATACTCGCGATCATCAGGCATGAGGACGCTCAACTCATCGGCGCCCTCCACGACGTGGTTGTTCGTAATAATGTAGCCATCGCGACTCACGATGACGCCCGAGCCGAGCCCCTCTTCGCGTTGCTGGCGCGGTGCAGATGGGCCGCCAAAAATCCGCGCCCACGGGTCCGCTCCCATGCGCGTCGAGACGATCTTGGTCGAGTAGACCGACACCACCGCCGGTTGCACGGCCTCAACCATATCCGCGTAACTGACGCGCACCTCGTCAGCAGCGTGCGCGAGTGGAGTCGGGTCAATTTGCAGTATGGTCGTCGTTCGCTGCGGCTCAGCAGGGCGCGGCAAAAGCGTATCCCCGTCTCCGATACCGCGCGTAAACAGCAGGGCAAGCCCCCAGCCCACGAGCCCGGCAAAGAGTAAGGCAGCAAATTTAGTTCTCATCCAAAAAACCTCTGGTTGGCAGATTTTGCAGAAAATCGACAGCGCGAATGAGCGCGCACTCGCCGCGCGGCTCACACGCACGCGGCAGAGTTTCGCCCTTCTAGAACCCCTTAATCTTAAAGAGATCCGTGACGCTCTTATTATTCGTGATACGCAAAATCGCCTCGCCGAGCAGGCTCGCCACGCTGAGCACGCGAATCGGTAAGCCGTGCGTCTGCACCGGCGTCGAGTCGGTCGTAATCACCTCGTCGATTAGGCCCGCCTTGAGCCGCTCCACAGCGATATCGTTTAAAATGCAGTGGCTGACCGCCGCCCGCACAGTGACCGCGCCATGATCGCGCAAAATCTTGGCCGCCGCAGTCAGCGTGCCCGCCGTCTCGGTCATATCGTCCACGAGGAGCACGTCGCAGCCCTCGACCTCGCCCACGATACTCATCGCTTCGACCGAGCTCGCGCTTTTGCGCTTCTTAGCAACCATCCCGAGCGTCGCGCCCATCGTGTCCGCATAGGCCGCCGCCATTTTCATCCCGCCGATGTCGGGCGAGCAGACGACTAGCGGGCGCTCGCGAGGCTGCTCCGCCAGATACTCGAAAAACACCGGTGAGGCGTAGAGATGATCTACCGGAATATCAAAAAAGCCCTGAATCTGCTGGCTGTGCAGATCCATCGTGAGGATGCGCTGCGCACCGGCAGCGACGAGCAAGTTGGCGACAAGCTTTGCCGTGATGGGCACGCGCGGCTGGTCTTTGCGATCTTGGCGCGCATAGCCGTAAAATGGCAGCACCGCAGTGATCCGCTTGGCCGAGGCGCGCCGCGCCGCGTCAATCATGATGAGTAGCTCCATCAAGTGATGGTTCGTGGGCGGACAAGTCGCCTGCACAATGTAGACATCGTTACCGCGGATGTTCTCATTGATTTTCACGAAGGATTCGCCGTCGGGGAAGCTCGTGACAGTGGCTTCGCCAAGTGGCTCGCCGATGGAGCGGCAAATCGCCTCGGCCAAGGCACGGTTAGAGTTTCCTGAGAGGATTTTGAGTCGGGACTCGCTCATGATTGGTGTTCGTATCGGAAAAGTCAGGACAGGGATTTGGAGAAACGGCTCGGTTTAGGTTTGCGCGAGTTGCTGCTCCAGTTGGTCAACCCGCTTAAACAAATCGGGCAAGCGGCGCTGGAGCACTTGCAAGCGGCTGGCGAGCCGGTGCGGCATGGCCGGATAACCGCTAATGAAAGCGCCCGGCTCCACATCGGCGATGACGCCTGCCTGCCCGCCCGCCTTGGCGGCTTTGCCAATGCGCAAGTGGCCGCTCACACCGACTTGGCCGCCGAGAATCACGTAGTCTTCCAAAGTCGCACTGCCCGCGATGCCCACCTGCGAGCACAAGATGCAGTGTTTCCCTATCACTACGTTATGGCCGACCTGCACGAGGTTATCGATTTTCGTGCCCTCGCCGACCCGCGTCTGGCTAAACCGCGCGCGGTCAATCGTGCTGTTTGCCCCCACCTCTACGTCGTCCTCAAGAACGACCGTGCCGACTTGCGGGATTTTTTCGTGGCGGCCTTCGACAAACTCGTAGCCAAAGCCATCTGCACCGATGACCGCGCCCGGATGCAGTCGCACGCGATTCCCCAACGTGCATTGCGCGCTCACGGCACTGTGCGGCATCAGCCAGCAATCGTCGCCGACTTGCGCCCCTGCACCGACGAAAACCTGCGCCTGCAAATGCGTCCGCGCGCCGATTCGCGCGCCCTCTTCGACAACGCAAAGCGGGCCGACCGTCGCCGTCGGGTCAATCTCCGCACCCGCCTCCACGACCGCCGTCGGGTGCACGCCCGCTTGCGGCTTTGGCCAAAGCGATTGCTCAATCCGCGAGCAAATCGACGCGAGCGCCGCCGATGGGTTTTTTACAAAAAAGTAGCACTGCCCCTCGCCCGGCTCGCTGCCTTCGTAGTCTTCGGGGAGTAGGATGAGCGAAGCGCGTGAACTCGGCACCGCCGTGCGGTATTTCGCGTTGCCGAGGAAACTCAAGTCGCCCGCCTCGGCGGCCTCCAGCGAGGCGATGCCCGTAATCGTCGCGTGGGTCTGCCCGCTCGTGCGCGTCGCACCAGTGATCGCGCGGAGTTCTTCGGGTGTCAGGGAGATCGACATGCAGCGATAGGGTCTGACGGTTTAGCGACGCAGTGCAACGAGAACAAAAAAGCCGCCTGCGAAAATCAGGCGGCTATGTGTGGCTTATTCAGCAAGTCAGCTCCGGTTGGGCGCAGGGCGAAAATTAACGCCCGAGCGGCACGCTGACCGAAGGAGTGGCGTCTCCGCTCGTGCCCGCTGTGCTGCTACCTGCGGGACGGTCGCGGTTAATCTCGGCCTCGACCTCAGCAGTGATGTCGAGCGACTCGTCGTGATAAACGACCGTGGCGATGCCGAGGAGGTTGGGGCCGGACTTATCGAGGACGAGCGTCGCGCCTTTACGCTTACCCACCTCGACCGCGATTTTCGAAATCTCCTCGAGCATGATCGTCTTAAAGTTCTGGAAACGCTGCTGGAGGAGGTTGCGGGTGTTGGCCTCGAAGCTCTGAAGCTCGTTATTTTTGCGCTGGATTTCTTGGAGCTTTATCTCGGCCTGCTCGCGGGCTTGGTCTTTGACCTCGGCACGGGTGGCGGGGTTGTTGCTCTGCTCAAGGGCTTCCTTGTATTCCTCGACCAGCGCGTTGCGCTCACCGAGGAGCCGGTCCGCCTCTTCGCTGGCTTTCTCGGCGTCGGCCTGGAGCTTATTCTTTTGCTCCTCAGTTTTGTAGTGCTCGTCGAGCAGTTTCATCATATCGACAACGACGATTTTCGGCGCGGCGACTTGGGCTTGGGAGACTGCTGCGCCGGAGACGAAGAGGGCCGCGAGGGCACCGAGGAGTTTTAGAGATTTAAGCATGGGTTAAAGAGAGTCAGTGGGATAGTGGGTGAGAAAAAAGGAGGTGAGTTGAGGGAAATTAGAAGCGTGTGCCAAAGGAAAAATTAAACTGCCCGCCCTTGTCCGCCTGCTTGCTACTGCTAAGCGGTATCCCGTAGTCGAGCCGTAGTGGCGCACCCGCGACAAAGAGCTGGATGCCGACGCCGATGTTATCGTGCAGGCCGGAGGGGTTGAAGTCGTAGGCACCGGGATTGACGAAGCCCGCATCGTAGAAGGCCGCGATCCGGATCGGGTTCACTACATCCATCGAGTATTCGAGGCTAAGCATCCCGTAGGATTTACCCCCGCGAAGGAGGCCCGCGCTGTTTCGCGGAGCGACATCGTTATACTCGAAGCCGCGCAGCGTGTAGGGACCGCCGAGGAAGAAGCTGTAGTAGTAAGGCACGCTCGTGCTGTCGCCATAGCTGTCGATAACACCCGCCCGGCCCATGACGGACATGACTTGGTTTTGAAACTCGAAAGTCGGGTAGTATTGGGCACCGCGAAAATCGAGTTTGTAGTAATCGACATTGCCGCCAAAGGGCCCACCCGCGACGTCGATGTTGAGCTCCACGCGGTTGCCGGTCGTCGTGCCGATAATCTTATCGCGCGTGTCGCGCAGGATTTGGAGCCCGACGCGCGAAATCTCGGTGCGGCCCGGCTGCACGAGCGTAAGGCCCTCCGAAGTCACGTCCTTAATCTCGACCACTTCGTAGGTGTAAGAGAGCCGCCCATCGACGAGCTCGAAGAGCCGCTTGCGCAGGTAAACCTCTCCGCCCGAGGCGATTTGGTTGTAGTAGTCGCTGTTATACTCCGAAGACGTGCGGTAGAGGGTGAAGCCCATCGCGAGCTGCCGCTCAAAAAGCCACGGTTCCTCGAAGGAGAGCAGTGCCTCGCTAGAGCGGGAGCCGAGCTGCATCCGAAGCCGGAATTTTTGCCCGTCGCCTTGGAAAAAGGAGCGGTAGTTAAACAGGTCAAAATTCCCTTGGGAGACCTCCGCAAACACGGTTGCGCGGTCGAGCGAGCTAAAGCCCGCGCCAAAAGTCAGATTACCCGTGCGCGCCTCGCGGACAGCGACCCGCAGATTGCGCCGGCCCGGGATATTCGTCTCCTGCGGGGAGAGCTGCACGTCCTCAAAGAAGCGGGTGTTGTCCAAGCGCAGTTTACTGATTTTCTCGCGCACGGTGTCGTAAACGTCGCCCGGGCCCAGCACCAGCTCACGCAAAATCACGACGCTCTTGGTCTTGGTGTTCCCCTCGATGGCGATCGACTCGACGCTAAACTTCTCGCTCTCCTCTATCTCGTATTCGAGGTCGATATCGCCCGTAGTGATATTGGGCTTACGAATCATCCGCACGCGCGTATCGAGGTAGCCAGCGGTGCCGTAGGCGTCTTCGAGCCGCTCCACGTCTTTATCGAGCTTTGAGGGCGAGTAGACCATGCCCGTGCGCTGGCGTAGCAGGCGCTTGAGCAGCTGCGGTGGGTAGATCGTCGCATTGGTCACCTCGACTTCGCCGATCCGATACTGGCGGCCTTCGTCTACGGCGATGGTGATGAGCAACTTCTTCGGGCTGGGGTAGCTGAAGCTGATGTTTTCGGGCAAGATCTCGACATCGAGGTAGCCTTCCTCGCGGTAATAATCGCGCAGCTTGTCCAAGTCTTCCTCAAACGCATCGTCCTTGAAACGGCCTTTGCCGGTCAGCCACGAGAGCCACCACCACTTACGCGTGTCCATCGCCTTGCGCAGCTTGCGCGACTTGATGTTGTCGTTACCGACGAAGCGGATGGAGCCGATTTTCGAGCGATTGCCCTCGCGGATGTTAAAGATCACCGCGCCAAAACCCGTCGCACGGTCACGCTCGATCGCATAGGTCACCGAGACTTGGTTGTAGCCCTCCTTCTGGTAGTGCTCGCGGATTTTCTCGCTGTCTTCCTTGATTTGGCGCTCGTCGAGCGAAGCGTTGGCGCGGGTCTTAATTTCGCGGTCGAGCCGGTTGTCCTTGATTTTGCGGTTACCGCGATAGCTGACCGACATGACGCGGTACTTCGGCGTCACCTCGACCACGAGGTTAAACACGTTACCCGGCAGGGCCTCGCGCTTTACCTCAATAAACTCAAAGAGCCCCGTCCGGTAGAGCGCGCGGATGTCGCGATCGATCATCGTGTCATCGACCGCTCGGCCCTCGCGGATTTGCATGTTCGCGCGCACGACCTCTTCGCTCACGTTGGCGATGCCCAAAAACCGCACGGCAATCTCGCCCACGCGGATCTCGGGCTGCCCCTCTCGCCCCTCGCCTTGGTAAAAGGGCTGGGCAACGACGAGCGGTGAGCTCGCGAGCCCCGCAAATCCCAACAAAACGGCCAAAAAAAGTCTGACTCCGCGCTGGGAGTTACTGGGTATAGTTTTCAAAACGGGTGATGTCTCGGAGAAAGGTAAGTTTCAATTCACCTACGGGGCCATTTCTCTGCTTGGCAACGATTAACTCGGCGGAGTCGGCGGCGACTTGGAATTTTTCGTCGGCGTCCTTGGGCCGCGCCAGCATGAGAACCACGTCGGCGTCTTGCTCGATGGAGCCGGACTCGCGCAAGTCGGCGAGTTTGGGCACGCGGTTCTCCTTTTCGGACGCGCGGTTGAGCTGACTTAGGACGATCACGGGGACATCGAGCTCCTTGGCCAGCGCCTTTAGCCCGCGCGACGCTTCGGCCACTTGCTGCTCTCGCGGCACTTGAGCGTCCGTCGGGCTCAGCAGTTGCAAATAGTCTACGATGATGAGTCCGAGCTTCGTGCGCGCGTGCAGACGGCGCGCCTTGGCGCGTAACTCCATGATAGAGAGATGGCTAGAGTCATCGATAAACAGCGGCGACTTCGTAAACTCGTCCGCCACATGCACCAGCCGCGTCTGCGCATCGTCGTTGCGAGGCAAGAGCCCCTCGCGCAGCAGCTTCATATTTACCCGAGAACGCGAGCACAACAGACGCAGCGCGAGCTGCGCCGCACTCATTTCGAGCGAAAAGACCAAGGTCGCCGTCGGTGCGACGCCGTGGCGCGGCATCGCCGCGGCCTCCGCAAAATTGAGCGCGAGCGAGGTCTTTCCCATCGAAGGCCGCGCCGCCAGCACGATCATTTCCTGCCGCTGGAAGCCGTACATCAGCGTATCCAGATCCTTGAAGCCGGAGCTCACGCCCGTGAGCTCGCCCTTCTTGTCCATCATCTTGTGCAGCACCTCGACCGCCTCCTTCATCGGCCCACCGATGGGCTTAGCGGCATCCGAAATCCGGTCCTGCGTGACGCTAAAAATCTCCTGCTCGATCTTATCAATAAACGACTCCAAGCCGCCCTCGTAGTTAAAACACTGCTCGACCGCGCCCGTCGCCGTCTTGATCAGCTCCCGCAACAAGTGCAACTCGCGCACCCGCCCAATGAAAAACTGCGCCTGCGCGGTCGTCGGAATCGACAGGCTCAACTGCGAGAGATAGGCCGGCCCGCCGACTTGGTCGAGCTCACGCGCAATCCGTAACTCCTCGGCCAACACCGCGATATCGACCGGCGGCTTGGTCTGGTAAATCTCGCACAGCTTCCTATAAATCAGCCGGTTAGCCGGGTCGTAAAACGCGTTTTCGCTCAGTTTCGACTCTAAGCAACGCGCAATCGTGTCGGAGCCATCAATCAAGCAACAGGCAATCACATGCTGCTCGGCCTCCACACTGTGCGGCAGCGTGCGCCCGAGCGGCTGCATGGCCGACTCCTCGTCGCGCTCTCGGTCGCGTGAGGGGCTGCTGCGGCTGCGCTTAGTCGTGGTGCGGGGAGAAGAAATCATGAGAAAAAAGAAGCCGCAACTTAGAGAACCCGCGTGAGCGCACGGCAACTCCACACTGTTCAGAATCTCTGCACAGGGACTTCACCGCTTATTCACCGAGCGTTTCAAAAATGAAACCGCCTGCGACTGCAGCGGCGACAAAGCGCTCCCCTTCCCTGTTGGCGCAGTCGCGGGACTTTTGTACGCATTTTCACCGGGGCCTGTTCCGGTTTCAAACGCGAGCCGCGACGGAGCCATATTTTGAGCAGCAGCGCGACCACGTTTGAAACGTGAGCAGCCGCTTGGACTGCGTTTGCCTCCTAAGAGCCCAAATAAAATCCGAGCTAGCTCCTCCGCCCCGCTACAGGCTGCGCAGCTGACCAGCCCAAACCTGGCTCTCACCAAGTTCCAGTCTTGGTTATGGGTGGCCTTATGTTTCGTACTCTAAACCGGAATAGACAAGTTGCGATGTTTACGAGGCTGCCTCGGCCTTCCTTCAGATAAAGCCTCCCTCACTTACGGTGGAGCGCACCGTAAGTGAAGGCGCTTAATTACCTTACTCAGAACTCATAGCGTAGAGTGAGCTTTGGATTAATCGGGGTACTGACCTGCACTTGACGGAGGGTGGCACCAGGGATGTAGTCTTTATCCAAGAGATTGTGGATGTATAGCTGCACCTGCCAGTTTTTGTTAAAACGATAGCTGGCACTCGCTTCGACGAGGATGTAGGAGGGCATCCAGAATACGGGTTGGACTCGCACGGGGTCATAGCCTGCCGGTGGCGACGTCCATCGCCCTTCTGGATCGCCGGGGCGTTCACCCACATAGTTTGCGCCTAGCCCTACTCGCAGTCCGCTCAGTGCGCCTTGAGTGAAGGTGTAGGAGGCCCACATTGCCGCAGTCTCGTCGGCAACATTAGTAGCCCTCATGTTCTCATCATCGCGGAACTTGAAGTTAGTGTAGCTACCAATCAGCGAGAAGTTCTCATTTGGGGCCCAAGCGAGCTCGAATTCGACACCCTTAGAGCTGACGCTGGTGTTTACCGCAGGCAGTAGAGGGAAGGGGATAGGGGTTCTATTATTTTCAGGGTTAGCTCC
>NZ_LSZP01000052.1 GCF_001580045.1 Cephaloticoccus capnophilus | reverse complement strand
TCATGTTGCCGCCCAGGGCGGGTGTGAGCGGGGATTCCCAAGCCCGGGTCACCTCCTACGAGCACCTCTTGTTTCGAGTAACCGTAGAAAGCCGAAACCCCAGGTGTCATTTTGTAAACGAAACCGGCAGATGGGAGCGTTGCCTCTGCTCTATTGTCAGAGCGCACTCCTGTCTGGTTGTTATAAACATTGGAAGCGTAGCGGTTTTGCGAAAGGCTGCCGCTGAGCACGAGGCGGTCTTCGAAGAGGTTAATCACCTCATAAATATAGACTTGGTTACTACGATGGCGTTCCGATACGTTGAAGTGCCAGTCGATATCGGGATCAAACGCATAAGCCGGAGGCGTATAGTTATTCGCAAAATCGTAGTAGATCCCATCGTCTACATAATTTCTTTGCCGAAAGTGTTGGCTGATGTAGTTAAATGCATAGCCGGCGACCGTTTGCGATTTCCAATTGGCCGCTGTGTGTTCGTAGACGAAGTCGTTTTGGAAACTCCCCTTCATACGTAGTGGCCATTCTTTAACGCCACCAAGCTTGTATGTGGGGTTGTCGTTAAAGGTGCCGTCCCAATACCACTCCCCGGTGATAGGGTCGAGCCGGATGGGGTCTACAACTACTCCTGTTTGCCCGAGATAGGGAGCACTCGGCCCGAGGCCGTTTGAGCGCGCGTCCGACACGGCCCAGCTTCCCGCGACTCGCATCGAGAGTTTGTCGGTAATCTGTGAAGTAAGAAAAAAGCGGGTGTTATGCGATTTTTGGTGGGAGGTGATATTGCGCCCTGTGTATTGGAAATCGCGTGGCAGGCCTTCTGGCAGATTAATGTTGTTGCGACCCACAGCGTAAACGGAAAGCGGGGCCATACCAGCAGGAGCATCCACCTTTTGTATTTGAAACTGGAGGGTGAACTCAGTCGTTGGGCTAAGCCGGTAGGTAAACATTGGCATCACCGTGGTGTTTTGGTGAAACACCCCCTGTCCGTAGTGGTCGGCGTCGGTGAAGGCCCCGACCACGCGCAAGGCGAGCTTATCGTTGACCACATAATTAGCATCGAGCTCGGCTCGGTTAGCATCGTAGCGGCCGACTTGATAGGACAGGTAGCCCTTGTTTGTGAATAGAGGCTTCTTGGAGATGTTGTTAACAACACCTCCGGGCAGACCTTGTGGGGCGAGGATCGCATTGGGACCCTTTACAAACTCAATCCGCTCGACGATAATCGGGTCTTGGCTGGCTGGGCTGAGGGCGAAGCCATCTATGGTCAATTCAAAGTCGATGAAGCCGCGAACATTCATTATGTCCAGCACCAACGGGATCGCCCCATAAGTGCTAAGGCCTGCTACATACTTGGTCGCATCGGTGAGGCGAGCTGTGCCGATGTCCTGCATAAGCTCGCTAGTGACGACCGAGATGCTTTGGCTGGAGTCCATCAAGCTCATCCGAACCCGAGTACCGGAGCTGGATTCAGTGGCTTGGTAACGGCCGATATCTGCTCTCTCTTGGATTGCGAAGGGCGAGAGTCGGACGATTTCTTCGTCGTCTTGCCCAGGAGATTGCTGAGCGTGGAGCGAGCCCAAAGCGAAAGTACAAAGGCTCAATGCGATCGGGAGTAATTTGGGGTGTTTCTTGGGAGTACAGATCTTGGGTGTGTTCATAGTACGGGTCTTGGGGTTATTTATTTTAGCGCCCGAAAATGCGGGCGCTAAAAAGCCAGTCACGGACACAGGCCGTAACTGGCTGGGGAAAGTGATTTCCTAATAACGTAAGTTACTTTAAATAAATAGCTTGACACAAATCTGGCGCAGTTTACCTCAGCTTCCGAGCTTCCGAGCTTCCGAGCTTCCGAGCTTCCGAGCTTCCGAGCTTCCGAGCTTCCGAGCTTCCAGCGACAGAGCAGACGCGACGCAGTCGCGGCTGCTTGCTCGTCTAAAGTGAGATAGTATGCCGGGGTAAGCATCGGGTGGGGTAACGAACTAGATACGTAGTTCCCTCCTTGCTCAAAATGCAAGTCATAAAGGGTCTTAGGAGGCAAACACGTTTGCCTCCTAAGTCCCTTCGTAATTACAGCGTTGCGGAAAGCCCATTACAGCTGAGCTTCCACTGCGC
>NZ_LSZP01000051.1 GCF_001580045.1 Cephaloticoccus capnophilus | reverse complement strand
TGAGCGGCACTTTCCCACTACGCGTGGGGCGGCGGTCAGTGACCGCTTCCATTTAATTTGGGATTTCGCAACGCGCTATCGCGCGAAAGCAAAATCCCAAATTTGAAAGGATTCCCCCTGTCGCGTTGCGACAGGGGGAGTAGTAAAAGGGAAAGTAGAGTGATAACCCATTTGGGCGAAGTGGGAAAAATCACCAGTAAACTCCCGCCTCCAAGTTTGGGTACCATTCTACCGAACGCTTGGCTGCCGTGCGCATGCACGGCAGCCAAGCGTTCGGTAAATGGGTGCAGGCACAGCCTGCCGCCCCACGCGCAGTGGGAAAGTGACTCACGCGTAGTGGGAAAAAGCGTATCGGCGGCGGCCTTCCTTTGCGCAGGGGCTCACACAGCAAGGCCGTATCGGAGTCCGATACGGCCTTGGGAAGGGGCTGAGCGCTGTGGCGTGAGCTTCGCCACACTTGGGTAAACCAAGTTACGCGGCCGCCTCGGCGGCTTGCTCGGCGTCAACAATCGGGTTTTCGGAAACGATGTCGAAGTCCAGCTCGATGGTGACTTCGGGGTGCAGCTTCACTTTTACACTGTGTTTACCGAGTGTCTTCGCGGGCGTATAGAGATGGATGCGCTTCTTATCGAGGTCGATACCGGCTTCGGTGAGTTTGTCGTGGATGTCAGTCGCGGTGATCGCGCCAAACATCTTGCCGCCCTCGCCTGTCTTGACCGCAAAGGCCAACGAGACGGCGGCGATGCGCTTGCCGAGCTCTTGCGCACCGGCGAGTTCTTGGGCTTCGCGCTCGGCACGACGCTTCTTGAGTGCCTCGACTTGCTTGCGGTTGGCCTTGGTCACGGGCACGGCCACGCTGCGAGGAAACAGGAAATTACGCGCATAACCCGCGCGGACTTTGACTTGGTCGCCCTCGCCGCCGAGGCCGTCGACCGGCTTCACTAGGAGAATTTCACTATATGCCATGATGAGATTGGGATTTTAAGGGTTGGGTTTTAGAAAATCGGGAAAACGGAAAACGCGGCCAAACGGGTGGGCCCCTCAAGTGAGGGCACAAACCGGGGCAGTCGCTCTAGAACGGCACGTCATCATCGACGCCGTCGGGCTCGTGACTTGAGGGCGCGGGAGCCGCCGCCGCACGGGGAGGCGGCGCACTGCGTTGATAGCCAGACTCGCCACCGTAGGAAGCACCGCCGCCCGCCCCGCCTTCTGCAGCGTCGCCGCGACCACCGAGAAATTGGAAGCCCTCGAGCACGACTTTTAGGCGGCTGCGTTTCTGGCCGGAGGCCTTATCTTCCCATTGGTCGAGCTTGAGTCGGCCTTCGACGAAGAGCGGGCGACCGCGTTGGCAGTATTTGGAAATCGTCTCGCCCTGCCGTCCCCACGCCTCGACATCGACGAAGGTGGTCTCTTCGCGCATGCTGCCCGACTCGTCCTTGAACGAGCGGTTCACGGCGAGCCCGAACTGACAAATCGCCGTGCCCTTCGGCGTGACGCGCAACTCGGGGTCACGAGTGAGGTTTCCGATTAGGTAGACTTTGTTAAAGTTGGCCATGAGTGCCGAAAGAGAGAGCTAGGAGAGAGGCGAGAGCCAAGCGAGCAGGAGGAACACAGGTTTAGCCGACAAGTGCGCGCAAAAAATTGCGTCCACTCGGTGAGCTTCCGCGTGGGAGACTTAGGCGGCGGCTTGGATGAAGGTGCGGTAAACGTTGTTGTTGAGCCGGAGCCGCTCGCGGAGCGCGGAGGGCGCAGTGCCAGGGGCCGAGTAAGCGATGCGGACGTAGGGCGCGCCGGTGAACTTGCGATCTGTCACGCGGGCGAAGTCGCGCTTGCCGAGTTCTTCGACTGCGGTGACCTCGCCCTCGACGGCGGCGATCTCCGCTTTGATCTCGTCGACGATCTGGGCGAGCGAGTCTGGGTTGTTGCGGTTATCGATGATGAAGGTGGCGAGGTAGTTACGCTTTGTCTGTGTCATAGGGAGGAGTGGTGGTCGTATCTTTTCGGTTAAGTTGATTCATGGCGGCTTCGATGCCGCTGTTAAGCAGCAGATCTAAGCCTTTGAGAAAGTGTGGGAGAGAGTCAGAGAGGAGACTGTGTTGAGACGCGCTAAACTTGCCGAGAACGAAATCTTTGAGGTCCATCTGCGGCGTAGTCTTTGGGCCGATACCGAGCCGGTAACGCACAAAGCCCGCGCCGAGGTGTTGGAGCACGCTGGCGATGCCATTGTGACCGCCGGCACTGCCACTCGCACTCACCTTCACGCGCCCGAGGTCGATCGTGTATTCGTCGTAAACAATCGCGACTTGCTCGGGAGCGAGGCGGTAATAGCGCGCGAGTGCCGCGACGGCGCGACCACTCTCGTTCATATACGTGAGCGGTTTCGCAAAATAAACCGTGCGGCCATCGGCAGCTTGCCAAGACGCGAGCTCCGCCTCGAAACGCGAGTGGTAGGCCCAAGTCAGGCCCTTTTCACGGGCAAATGCGTCAACCAAGACCCAGCCCAAATTGTGGCGGGTGTCTTGATATTGGCGGCCCGGATTGCCGAGCCCGGCAACGAGTGAGAGTGGCAACATGTCTCAAAGAACAGAACTAAGCCGCCCACACCGGTAGCGAATCGGAAGTCGCGGTGCGGTGTTGTGCGCGGCGTAGGGAGCAGGCAGCGGAAGAAGTAGGCGGCGCGCCCCGCTCGGGAGAAGTCCGCAGTCTGCGGACGTCCAGCCCGAGCAGGAAGCGCGCGGGCGCGGGCTTACTTCTTGCCGCCCTTCTTCGCATCAGCCTTGGCATCGGCTGCGGGGTTCGCAGTGCCGCCACCGGCCTCACCCACCGGCTCCACGCAAGAGAGCACAGGGTGGCCCTTGGCATCAAGAAACTCGACACCGGAGAGCTCGGCCAAATCGCCGACCTTGAGCACCTCGCCAACCTTGAGCGCGGAGACGTCGATCTCGACGGACGAAGGCAAGTCTGCGGGCAAGCAGCGGATGCGCAGTTGGTGAGCGATGACTTCGAGGACGCCGCCCTGGGTCTTCACGCCTACGGCCTCGCCCTTCGTGCGCACGGGCACTTCGAGCTCGATCTTCTCGTCGGCCTTCACCGCTTGAAAATCGATGTGGAGGAAGCGGTCGGTGATCGGGTCGCGCTGCACCTCTTGAATGAAAGACAGTGCCTTCTCGGCGCGGCCCTCGATGCTAAGCTCGACCAAGACGGCGCGACCACCGACTGCCTTGAGCAGCTTGGTGAACTCCGGCGTCTCAACCGAAAGGCCCTCGGGGGCACTGTGCTTCCCGTAAAGAATGGCGGGAACGCGATTTGCTTTGCGTAGGCGGCGCGAGGCACTGCGGCCCTTCTGCGTGCGCGCCTGTGTGTTAAGTGTGTATTGACTCATGGGATCGGGCTACCCCTGTCGCCCCTGAATTGAGGGCAGGCGTAGTGAATGAAGCGCACGAGCAAGGCGCAGCCTTCCCGCAACGCAACCAAAACTGAGCCGTAGACTCATTTTATTTGCGGGCTTTGTTTACGGGCCGATCGCTGCAGTCCCGTCGACTACTGCCCCAAGCGAAGCTCTCCCGGAGAGCTCGCCGCTATAGCAGGCTCGACGCAGAGCGAGTTTTTCAAAACCGGCATTGACACGCTTTGCGGAGCCGCTGTTCTTGCCGCTCCTTTTTGTGCTATTGCTCGGTAGCTCAGTGGCAGAGCAGGTGACTGTTAATCACTTGGTCGCTGGTTCGATCCCAGCCCGAGCAGCCAGAAAAGAACGGCCCCGGGAGTTTCAAATAGACGGCCTGACTAAGGCGTCTCCGCTCAAGTCGCGTCCCGCGCGGGCCAGTAAGTTGGTAACTAGCTCGGTGAGTTTTGTCCGAGCTTAGTCAATCCAGACCTTGCCGCTGAGAAACTCAGGCGGCTGCAATCCAACCAAGCAAAATTGACCGAAACAAAAAGCCCGCTCGGGCATGCTATCCCGAGCGGGCTTTTAAGTACGACTTGACCGAGCAGCCGGATTGACGGCGGCTCGCCACTGACGCGAGGCCAGCGGCCGCGCGCCCGATAAAAGAGCCTGCGGGGCCCTAGTCTTTCTTGTCGTGGGCAGCGTCGAGGATGTCGCCCAAGTTCATCATATCGGTGCCGGACTGGCGGTTGAGGGCTTCGAAGCTCGCGGTCTCAGCGGCCAGTTCCTCGCTAGAGTAGTTGGCAGCCTTGATCGAGAGGCCGAGGCGGCGCTCCTCACGGTCGATTTTGATGACGCGGGCAGTGACTTCCTGGCCAGCGGAGAGCACATCTTTGACCTTCTCGACACGGTCTTCGCTGATTTGCGAGATGTGCACGAGCCCATCGATGCCGTCCTTGAGGTCAACAAAGGCACCGAAGGAGGTAAGCTTCGTGACGGTACCGGTGATGACGTCGCCGATCTTGAAGTGCGAATCGATATCCGACCACGGGTCGTCGCTGAGCTGCTTCATGCCGAGGCTGATGCGTTGCTGCTGTGCGTCGACATCGAGAACGGTCGCTTCGACCTCGTCGCCCTTTTTCAGGACTTCGGAGGGGTGGTTGACCTTGCGCGTCCAGCTCATGTCGGAGACGTGCACCATACCGTCGATACCTTCCTCTAGCTCGATGAAGGCACCATAAGTGGTCATGTTGCGCACCTTACCGCGAACACGCGCACCGACCGGGTAGTTGTGGCGAACCATGTCCCACGGGTTGGGCTCGAGCTGGCGCAGGCCGAGCGAGATCTTTTGCTCGTCCTTCTGGATGCCGAGAACGACGGCCTCGACCTCGTCGCCCACTTTGAGCAACTCGCTGGGCTTGGAGATGCGCTTCGTCCACGACATTTCGGTGATGTGTACGAGGCCCTCGACGCCGGGCTCGAGCTCCACAAAGGCACCGTAGGGAACGAGGTTGACGACCTTGCCGGCGATTTTCGCGCCGACGGGGTACTTGCGGTCGATCTCGTCCCAAGGGTTCTTGGTGGTCTGCTTGAGGCCGAGCGAAACACGCTCTTTGTCGCGGTTGACCTCGATGATCATGACCTCGATCTCCTCGCCCTGCTTGAGCATTTCGGAGGGGTGCGAGATCCGGCCCCAGCTCATGTCGGTGATGTGCAAGAGACCGTCCATGCCATCCAAGTCGATGAAGGCACCGAAGTCGGTGATGTTCTTGACGATGCCTTTGCGGACTTGGCCGGGCTCGATGCTGTCGAGGAGCGTGCGGCGTTTCTCAGCGCGTTGCTCTTCGATGAGTTCGCGACGCGAGAGGACGATGTTCTTCCGCTCGGGGTTTATTTTTAAGACCTTAAAGTCGTAGGTTTGGCCGACGTACTGATCGAGATTCTTAGGCGGCTGCACATCGATGTGCGAGGCAGGCATAAAGGCATCGACGCCCACCGAGATGATGAGCCCGCCCTTGACCTTGGCCTTGACTCGGCCAGTCGCCACGGAGCCTTCGGGGAAGGTGGTCAGGATATTCTCCCAGTTTTTCTTTTGCTCGGCCTTGTCGAAGGAGACCACGGGATTGCCCGTTTTGTCCTCCAACTTCTCAAGGAGCACCTCGATCTGTGAGCCGATTTGCAGCTCGCCGATATCGATAAATTCGTGAGCGGGGATGAGCCCCTCGGACTTTCCGCCGATGTCTACGACGACCTCATTTTGGCGGATTTCGGTAATGGTGCCGGAAACGACTGAGCCTTCCTTAAGCTTATCGAAGGAGGACTGCTCCAGCAGATCTTGCATGACTGAACTCATATGCGTGTGTGGGAGAAACCGCCAAAGCGCAGCCCTTGTGCTCCGTAAGGACCCGACTCCGGCGGCAGTGACCGCGCCGCCTCTGGCTGAGACCAAAGACTGCGCGACCGCGTGGGTTGGAATGTTAGACTAACGGGAAAAGACCGGCGGGAGCACTGCGACGACGCCGATCAGAACCGATAAACCGATGTCGCAAGAGCGGAGGAGTCCGGCAGCCCACGCCGTCCCCCGCAAGCGCAATAAGTAGGCTGACGGCGTTTATTTCTTGGGCGCGGCAGCTCCAGCTCTCGATAAAGCCCCTCGCAAGTCAGGCCCGATTTTGTTCGCCAAACACAGATCAGAGCCGATCAGCCTGGGCTTGCAGAATCCCCTTTCCGCTCATTGGCGGCAGGGCGTGCTGTGCAAGGAAAGAGTCTTTTCTTTCGCGGCGCTTAATGGCTTCACTCCTCAGCACCCATGCCCCTCCCTAGTCGCGAAACCTTCCCGCTCATCACTGTGGGTGTCCCCACGTATAATCGGGCGGACGTTTTGCGGCAGATGCTCGAGTGCCTCGTGCGGCAGGACTACCCGCCCGAACGGCTTGAGCTGCTCGTAATCGACAACAACTCGCCAGACAACACGCGCGAAATTGTCGCGGAATTTGAAAAAGACGCCGCAGAGGCGCGCCCTGCCCTAGGGCAGTTCAGTCACTGCGTAAGCTACGTCCACGAGCCGAAACAGGGGCTCGGCCATGCGCGCAATCGCGCCATCGCCGAGGCGCGCGGAGACATCATCGTGCTACCCGACGACGATATTTTAGCGGAGCCAGATTGGCTGCGCACACTCTGCGCACCACTCATCGCAGAGTGGCGCGAGGGCGGCCACTCAATCGGCTGCGTCGCGGGCGAGGTTTTACCCATCTTCCCCGACGGCTTGCCCGACTGGGTTCGCGACTGGCACGGCCCGCAGGGCTTTCGTAGCGCAGAGGAAGGCGCAGGCCCGCTGCCCAAAACCGCTTACCCGATGGGGGCAAACTTCGCCTTTCCTCGTTGGGCCTTCGAGCGATTGGGCCCTTTCTCCACCGAGCTCGACCGCAAGGGCGCGAGCTTCTTTGGCGGTGGCGACCGCGAGATGCTGCGCCGGATTCACGAGGCCGACTACGCCGTGTGGTTCGTGCCCGCAGCGCGGGTGCTCCACCAAATGCCCGCGTCGCGCACGACCTTTCGCTACGCAGCCCGGCACGCCTTTGACTCGGCACGAAGCCGCGTGGTCGAGCGCGCAAGGCTCGGCCGAAAATCAAGCTACCTCGTCTCCCGATTTTTCGGAAACGCGCTCAAGGCACTCGGCTTCGCGTTCGTCGCGCTGGGCTGTGCACTGCTCTTTCAGCGCGGCGCAGCGAAGAGAGCACTCGTCCGCGCGTGGCGGTGCTGCGGCTACCTTTACCAAATAGCACGCTCGCTCTTTGGCCGCGTTTGAGCCTAGGCCAATCCCCCCATTCTCAAAGTGAACGCGCCCCCAGCTCAGACTAGTTTGCACGCCCTCCCTGTTAGCGTCATCATCGTCGCCCGCAACGAAGCCGCCAACCTCCCGCGTTGCCTAGACTCGGTGCGAGGCTGGGTCGCCGAAATCCTCGTCGCGCTCAACAACACGACGGACAGCAGCGCGGAAATCGCACGCGCTCGCGGCGCGACCGTTCACGCGCTCTCGTGGGCGGGCTATCGCGACACGAAAAACGCCGCACTCGCGCTCGCCGCCCAGCCTTGGGCCTTGTGTCTAGATGCAGATGAAGAGGTCTCCCCCGCACTGCGTCACGCGCTCGCCGCCTTCTTTGCGAGTGGCCGCGCTGCGGACTTCGTCGGCGCACGTTTCCCACGCAAAGTCTGGTTTATCAACCGCTGGATCACCCACGGCGATTGGTACCCCGACCTAAGCTTGCGGCTCGTCTTGCGCGAAAAATCCCGCTGGGGCGGCGATGCCTTTGTGCACGAAAAAATGGTCTGCGACGGCCCCGTCGCCACGCTGCGCGGCGACCTGCACCACTACTCCTTCCCCACCCTCGCCAGCCATGTGGACAAGATCACGCCCTTCGCCGCGCTCTTCGTAAAACAACAACACGCGCGAGGCCGCCACTTCTCGCTCGCCGCCGCGCTCGTGCGGCCCACCTGGCGATTCGTCCGCGCGTATTTTTTCCGGCTCGGCTTTTTGGACGGCTACCCAGGCCTCTACATCGCCGTAGCCACCGCCTTCGGCGCCTTCGTTCGCTACAGCAGCCTTTACGAAGCGGAAACGCAAAAGGAGCCGCTGCAAAAGTGACTAAGCCAATCACCGAGCCGCATCAGTTCAGTCAGTTGGCCGAGTCGGTCATCGCCGACTTTCGCCGCGTGCCGCTGCACGAGCCCAAGCGACAGCGCAAACGCGCGACTAAGCCGCTCGCCGAGCTAGTGGAGCCGCTTTTGGCGAAATACAAAATCGGACGCGAATCCGCCGAACAACGGCTTCACGCACACTGGGCCGAGCTCGTCGGCTCGGCCAACGCCAACTACTCGCACCCGGTCGAAATCGATGCGCGCGGACGTCTGCTCGTGCTCGCCTCCCATGCAGTCGTCCGCCAAGAACTCTTCCACCACCGCGCACAGATTGTCGCGAAAATCCAAGCCCTCCCCGGCTGCGCCACAGTCAAACATCTCAATATCCGTGCCGGATGAAGGCTGTCAGTGCCACAGACACCCCTGCGCGTGGGGCGGCGGTCAGTGACCGCTTCCATTTAAATCGCGATTGTGCCCGTCCGCTTCGCGTCCGAACCCAATCGCGATTTTGAAATGCCCCCTCCAATCCTGTCGCAACGCGACAGGGAGAATACTTTCAAATTTGGGATTTCGCTTTCGCGCGATAGCGCGATGCGAAATCCCAAATTGAATGGCTGCAGCGACACGCTGCCGCCCCACGCGCAGTGGTCTCGCTTACTTTCGCAACGCGCCTCTAAAAACTGAAATAACACACTTGCGCTCGAAGGGGGGACTCGGTGTTCTCCGCGGCTTGCGTTAGTGAGGGCTCGTTTGGTTGCGAGCTCCCACCACGACTGCTCTGGCACTCTGCTGGAGTAAGAACGGTGACGCTGGCCCCTCGGTTGTTTCCCCTTTGCGATTTTATTTCGGTCGTGAGGAGTCATGCCAAGGAGCTAGAGTCACGGAGCACGCGCGGCCTGCCTTTTGGCGGTTGGCCTGTTGCTCCCAAACGGTCGTGAAAGCCAGTAAACCTCACACACATGTCTACTACCACTGTCTCCAAACCCGAAATCATCGCTGAATACAAAATTCACGACAAGGACACCGGCTCCTCCGAGGTCCAAATCGCGCTACTCACCGCGCGCATTAACCACCTCACCGAGCACCTGCGCACGCACCGCAAAGACTTTCACTCGCGCCGCGGGCTCCTCCAGATGGCCGCTCGCCGCCGCAAACTGCTCGACTACGTAAAACGCCATAACTTGGCCAAATACACCGAGCTCCTGCAAAGGCTGCACCTACGCCGCTAACCCGCAGCACTCCACTCTCAAAGGGCGGCCCGCCGATTCCAGTGCGGGCCGCCCTTTCTCTTGTGCGGGGCGCGAGCGCAGTTTGCCGCGTTGCTGCCTGCCCCGCCTTATCATCCGCAACGCGCGCAAATTATCCGTATCCGTAGAAAGACTACCGTATGAATCAGAAGCACAATGTCACCGTTCCCGGCCTCGGGATCACCTTCTCCACCGGCACCTACGCCAGCCTCGCCAATGGCGCAGTTAACGTATGCGTCGGCGAGACCAACCTCCTCGTCACCGCCTGCGTCGCGCAAAGCACCAAGCCCGGCCAAGATTGGTTCCCCCTCACTGTCGATTACCGCGAGAAATACGCCGCCGCTGGCCGCTTCCCCGGCGGTTACTTCAAGCGCGAAGGCCGCCCCAGCGAAAAAGAAATCCTCACCTCGCGGCTCTGCGACCGCCCCTGCCGACCGCTCTTCCCCGCAGGCTTTCTCAACGAAGTCCAAATCATCGGCCAACTCCTGTCGGCTGACCAAATCAACGACGCCGATATCTCAATGGTAAACGGTGCGTCCGCCGCGCTCGCCATCTCGGACATCCCCTGGGCCGGCCCCATCGGCTGCGTGCGCGTCGCCGAGATCGACGGCCAATTCGTCGCCAACCCCACCATCGAGCAAATGTTCCAAAGCACGCTCGACCTCATCTACGTGGGTACCGAGCGCGACATGCTCATGATCGAAGGCTCCGCCGACCAAATCAGCGAAGAACGCTTCATCGAAGCCCTCGAGTTTGGCCACCAAGCGATCCAGCCCATCCTCACCGCGATTAAGGAGCTCGTCGCCGTCGCCGGAAAGCCGAAGGCGACTTTCCCGCTCGTCAAAGCGACCGACGAAGCCCGCGCCATCATCGAGCGAGTCGCCAGCGAAGAGCGCGTGACCGCCGCCATCTTTGGCCACGAAAAAGCCGTCCGCGCCGCCAACATTAAGGCACTCAAAGACGAAGCGGTCGCCGCGCTCACCACCGAGCTCGGCGCAGACAAGTTCACCGAGGCCGATGTCGCGATCGTCTTCGAAGACCTCCAATACAAGGCCTACCGCAAAACCGTCCTCGAGCGCGGTATCCGCTCCGACAAGCGCGACGCCAAAACCATCCGCCCGCTTAGCGCGAGCGTCGGTGTGCTCCCCCGCGTGCACGGCTCGGCCAGCTTCCAGCGCGGCGACACCCAGAACATCGCCATCACGACCCTCGGGCCGACCAAGGAAGCCCAGCACCTCGACGCACTCACCGGCGGCGTCAGCTCCAAGTCGTTTATCCTGCACTACAACTTCCCGCCCTTCTCCGTCGGCGAGACAGGCCGCTACGGCTCGCCCGGCCGCCGCGAAGTCGGCCACGGCGCACTCGCGGAGCGCTCGCTCGTGCCGGTGCTCCCGCCCGAAGACGTCTTCCCCTACTCCATCCGCGTCGTCTCAGAGATTTTGTCGTCCAACGGCTCGACGTCTATGGCTTCCATTTGCGGCGGCTGCCTCGCCCTCATGGATGCAGGCGTGCCTATCGTCGCACCCGTCGCCGGTATCTCCTGCGGATTGATGACCACCAACAAGCCCGACGGCTCGATCGATAAGTGGGTCACCATCACCGACATCCTCGGCGAAGAAGACCACTTCGGCGACATGGACTTCAAGCTCGCCGGCACCACGCGCGGCATCACCGGCTTCCAGCTCGACCTAAAGATCAACGGCCTGCCCTTTGAGATCGCGAAGACTGCGATCTTCCAAGCGCGCGACGCCCGTATCGAAATCCTTAAGGCGATGCTCGCCGCGCTGCCCGCGCCACGCGCCGACCTCTCGGCCTTTGCCCCGCGCATCCAGACGATCCAAATCGACCCCGAGAAGATCGGCCTGTTGATCGGCCCCGGCGGTAAGACCATCCGCCGCATCGTCGAGACGACCGGCGCACAAGTCGACATCTCGGACGACGACTCCGGCAAAGTCTTCATCTACTCGAACAACGCCGATTCGATGAACCGCGCTGTCCAAGAAATCGACTCGCTGTGCGGCGGCGGCTCGCAAATCGAAGTCGGTAAAATCTACACCGGCCGCGTGACCGGCACCAAAGACTTCGGTGCCTTCGTGGAGTGCCTCCCGGGCAAAGAAGGCTTGGTGCACATCTCCGAACTGGCCGACTTCCGCGTGCGCCGCACCGAGGATGTCGTCAAAGTCGGCGACTCGATTCAGGTCAAGTGCATCGGTATCGACGAGCGCAGTAAGAAAGTGCGGCTCAGCCGCAAAGCCGCCCTCGCCGAGCTCGAAGCGCAAAACGGCAGCCACGCTGCCCCCGCTACCGAAGAGCCCGCCGCAACACAAAACGCGGATAACGACACGGCGACCGAAGACGCGAAAGCGGAGTAAGCACTCGACGAGCTGCCACTCGCTCACTCCTCAAAAAAGCCAACGCCGCAGCGCCCCGCGCCCTGCGGCGTTTTTGTTGAGGCCAGTGGCCGCTTCCACTCACCTCGCGGACACGCCTATTCGCGCAAGTGAAGAACCCCGCCTTTGGCACGGGGCGCTTAGGATTTTGGCTTCTTCGTTTGGTTACATTGCGTTTGTCTCTCTCGCCAGCCCCCGGCCCACATCTCAATCCACCGCAATCAGCCGAGCGGCCAACGAACAATTTCCTTAACCCCGGATGACGCGCCAACCGCGCGTGTCGCCCGATAAACGCCTCTGCGAGGATGAGCAAAGTCATTATCTCTTCACTTTACGACTCACCTGAATTTCGGATGGCCTGCCGCCAGTTCGACCAAGCCGCCGACGCCATCAGCCTGCCCGAGTCGATTCGCGACCGCACGAAACACCCGCGCCGCTGTATCGCCGTCTCACTGCCTATCCGGCGCGACGACGGCAGCGTCACGCTTTACGAAGGCTACCGCGTCCAACACAGCCTCTCGACCGGCCCGTCCAAAGGCGGCATCCGCTTCGCCCCCGATCTGTGCCTCGGCGAAGTCGCCGCGCTGGCCATGTGGATGAGTTGGAAATGCGCGCTCGTGGGGCTCCCTTATGGAGGAGCCAAAGGCGGCGTCAGCGTCGCGCCCGCACAACTCAGCCGCTCCGAACTCGAACGGCTCTCGCGCCGCTACATGCAGGAGCTCATCCCCTTTATCGGCCCCGACATCGATGTGCCTGCCCCCGATATAGGCACCAACGAGCAGATCATGGGCTGGATGATGGACACCTACTCCAACCACATCGGCCACCTCATCCCCTCAATCGTCACCGGCAAACCGCTCTCACTCGGCGGCTCTCAGGGCCGCCGTGAAGCGACCGGCGCGGGCGTCGCCCACCTCGTGTGCCGCTACCTCACGGACGTTCTCAAAACCCCACCCGAGCACGCCACCATCGCCATCCAAGGTTTTGGCAATGTCGGCAGCGAGGCCGCGCTCGCCCTCGTACAAAACTGCGGCGCAAAAGTCATCGCGCTCTCCGACGAGCGGGGCGGCATCCTCAACCCGCGCGGAATCGACGTCGCCCGCGCACTCGCTTATCACCGCTACCAAGGCACGCTCGCGGGCTTCGAGGGCGCCGAGCCCATCAGTAACGACGCGCTCCTCACGCTCCCCTGCACCGTCCTCATCCCCGCGGCTGTTCAGCGGGTCATCACCCCCGAAATCGCCGCCAAACTCCGCTGCCGCCTCCTCGCCGAAGCCGCCAATGGCCCCACCACTTACTCGGCGGACAAAGTGCTAGAACAGCGCGACGACATCGAGGTAATCCCCGACCTACTCTGCAACGCGGGCGGCGTAATCGTCTCCTACTTCGAGTGGCTGCAAAATCGCGCCAACGAGTATTGGGACCGCGATACCGTCCTCACCAAGCTCTTCGCGCAACTCGACCGCGCGAAAGACGCCGTCGAGGCCCAAAAGCGAAAGTTCAAATTTAGCCGCCGCCTCGCCGCGCAAACCCTCGGCATTGAGCGCGTCGCCCACGCCAAACAAGCCCGAGGGCTTTTCCCTTAAACGCGCAACGACTGGGGCCGGCTGCCGCGCGCAGCGCAGCGTTCTACAGCAGAACAAACACTAGCCCGATAATCAGCGTTGGCAGCAGCGCGGCAGCCAGCAGCCCCAACGGCGAAACTCCGCCCTCAAAGTAACGCTGCAAAATCGATTGGCCCGCCGGATTCGGCGCGTTGGCGATTACCGTCAACCCGCCCCCCGTCACCGCCCCCGCAACCACCGCATAGCGAAGCTCCTCGCTAAAATTGGGAACAAGCGTCGCCAGGTAAGTGATGAGCGCATTGTCGTTAAACGCCGTCAGCACCATCGCACTCGCAAACAAGGGCAGCCGCCCCAGCGAGCCTAGCACCGGCTCGATCCACCACGCTTGCAGCCCACCGTGAATGACGAGCCCCGCGAGGAAAAACCCGACTAGCATCGGCCCGCGCAAATCAATGCGCGACTGGTGGTGCGCCGTCGCCTGAGCAAAGGCCAAGAAGAACAAAAACCCACCCACAAAAAGCACCGGATGATGCGCCATCCACACCGTGAAGCCTAAGAACAGCAGGTGCCCCAGCGTTACCCACACCGGAATCGGCGCGGACTCACTTTCCTTTACGGTATCGCTGCCACCACTACTCGCCCCCGCCCCCAGTCGCGCGAGCTCCCGGCGAAACACGAGGAAATACACCGCATTTGAAACGACGATTCCGACCACCGCATGCCAACCGAAGTTGAGAAACATATGCCCCAGCCCCCAGCCCCACTTCGCTGCAACCATTAGGACGGGCGGAGCTGCAAAATGCGTGAGCGTGCCGCCCACCGATATGTTTACGAAAAGCAGCCCCAGCGTCGCATACTTGAGCGGCTTGCTCGGGCGCAGCGCGTAGAACTGCTTCGCGAGCAGCAGGGCCGCAATCGTCATCGCCGCCGGCTCGGTCATAAACGAGCCGAGCAGCGGAGCGACCGTCAAAATGCTCAACCACCACGCCAGCGGCGTCTCTCCGCCCAGACGAGCCACCACCCGCAAGCACTGCTCGGCCAAACGCAAGATGGGCCGCGTCGACGCCAGTGCCATGACGATCACCACAAACATCGGCTCGGTGAAATTCACCCGATTAGCGAAATAGTGAATCGCCGTATCCAGCCCCTTGTCACACACCACCGCGCAGAACAGCACGAGTGCCCAAGTCCCAAACACGGCCTCCACCTCGCCCAAGTAGTGCAGTACCTGACCGAAAAAACTCACCTCATCGGGCCGACCATCCCCATCGTTATCAGTCACGACGCGCGGGCGCTTCCGCGGCCGCGCCGCGTACCGAGTCTCGACCGCATGCGCCCAACGCCGAAACCGCGCCGTGAAAAACGTGTGCAACACCGCGAGCGCAAAAATCGCAGTCGCCACGACATTAAACGGCTCGACTGCCGCGCGTGCTTTGAGCACGGCCCAAACGCCTGCCCGCGCAGCATCGCTCCCGACAGACGGCGCCACATAACTGGCCACTTCACGCGGAAACTCAGCCGCAGCAATGGCCGCATGCGGCTCAGACTCAGATGCAGCGACCTCAGCTCCCAAAAAGAGAGGCGCCAGGACAGCGAAGTAACAAAGCAGTTTGGTAAGCAGAGCGGGCCCTATTTTCACGAAGCACGCAGACTCGAAACCGCTCGTCTTAAAAGCGAGCCCATCCGCGCCTAGAATAGTTCTCATTAGTTTCACTGAAGTTATTTGCGTACTATCTGTTATCCTCGACCGAAGGGCCTCCGCTCAGACGCAGCCAAGGCCGAGTGCGTGGGGCCTCGTCCTGTCGCGCCAGCGCCGCCGCAGGCCGTCTTATTTGTTAGCGGTGACACGCCTCCAATGCCTCCGTCCGCTCCAAAACAGTCGGATGCGAGTAGTAAAATGCGCTATAGAGCGAGTGCGGCGTTAAGTTGCTCAGGTTTTTTTGCGCCAACTTGTGCAACGCACTGGCCATCGGCTCGGCCCCCGACATCACTTCGCACGCAAAGGCATCGGCTTCGTACTCGTGCTTGCGCGAAAAGTAATTTCCAAGCGGCGATAGCCAAAACGTCACACCCCCGCTAAGCAGCGCAAAGAGCAGCAGCGAGGGCGCGAGCTCTCCCAGCGGAAACCCGAAAGCCGGGTTAAACCAGTTACTCTGTGCCAGCCACGCGATAACTGCGAAACCGCCAAACTGTGTGAGTGCCGCCACCGCCAAGCGCTTCGGGATATGCCCCCGCCGGTAGTGCCCGATCTCGTGTGCGAGCACCGCCTCCAACTCCTCGGGCTCAAGCTGCGCAATCAGAGTATCGAAAAGCACGATACGCCTAAATCGCCCAAAGCCCGTGAAAAATGCGTTCGAATGCCCAGAACGTTTCGAACCATCCATCACTTCGATCGCCGCTGCGCGAAATCCCGCTCGCTCGCCCAAGGCCAGCAAGCGCTCGCGCAACGCCCCCTCGGGTAACGGGCTCAACTTATTAAACAGCGGCAAAATCAGCTTCGGGTACAAGACGAGCATCAAAATCTGAAACCCAAACAACAGCACCGC
>NZ_LSZP01000050.1 GCF_001580045.1 Cephaloticoccus capnophilus | reverse complement strand
GCTAAAAACAGCGTGTCCGCTGTCTGCCGACCCTCGCGCAAGTCCTCCATTATTTTCCCGTGTGCGCTACGGTCAAAACTCGCCTCCAGCATGGCGCGCGCCTTCGGGTTCAGCTCCCCCTTTAGCGCCTCCTCTTTGAGCTGGCGAAGCTTGGCGTTCATGATCGCCTCCTTGCCGATTCTGTCCATGTGCTCGAAGCCCGTCCACTTAAACACCCAGTCCACCGCCGCCGACAGTTTCGACGGGTCCTTGAACCCTTCGGCAATCGCATCAATGCCGACTTCCTGCTTAGTCACCTTCGACTTGTTTTGGAACGCCGCTTTAGCGCTCACGAAGGTATTGTAAAAGCCCGCCTCGTACAGCGAGAACGACAAGTCCCCGAGCTGCGTTAGCGTCGTCGTAAAGTGCCCCAGTGTGGTTAGTAGGGTGAAGTTCTTCACGCCCCGCAGCCACTTCCACTGCGCCGCCTTGTTGAAGCGCGCCCGTAGCATCTCCTCGACCTGCACCCGCTGCGCAGCATCCACTACCCCAAGATTGCGCAGCCGCGCCATGTGCTTCGCCACCGATTGGCCGACGTCCATCCCGAACAGCTCGTCTGGATCGCCGAGCTGCGGATTGCCCTCGGCCGAGACCGATTTTTGCGCATGCCCCGTTTGGCCTTTACCCCTGAACACCGCCGACTCTCCAAAGAACGCCTTGAGCGCCAGTGCCTCGTTAACCTGCTCGATATAGGTATGCAGCGCCTCAAGCGGCGATGCGTAGAACTGCGAAGTCTCCCTTGTCACCTCCCACACCGTGCGCGCCTTCAGGTTCTGCGGCATCTCCATAAACACGCTCGCGAACGCGCCCGAAGTCTTCGAGCTCGTGCCTTTGCCGCCCCTATCCTTCTTGGCCGACTCCTCGTTTATGGCCTCTACCGCCGCCTCGTCGCCCGCGTAGTAGTCAAGCAGCCCCTGCGAGTCGATCACCTTACGCGGGAAGTAGTTTTCCAGAAAGCCCAGCTCGAAGCCTGCACCTTTTAACTTTGCATGATAGGTTCGTAGTAGCAGCTCCACAGGCCCCCATGCCTCCGCCAGCCCGTGCTTGGTGAGTAGCATATCCCTAACGTTCGCCTCTCCATTCTTTAGCGCTAGATCGAGCCTGTGGTAATCCTCGGGCGCCACCTTCGCGAGCTGCGCCAGCCCATCGGCAAAGGGCCTTACCTTCTCCCACGCGGCCACACGCCCGCGCCCCATGTCGAATTCTAGGCGGCGTAGTCCTTGGCCAAGTACCGGATTTATCTTTTCCATCCGCCGCGCGATAGGCTCCGCCCAGTGGTCTAGCGCCTGCCGTACCCCACGCGTAAAAAGCCCCGCCTCGCGACTCGCCACCAGCTCCGGACTCGCCGCCGCGCTTAGGTCGAACTCGCCCACTTGCCGCGCGCGTATCCGCTCAAGCCGCGCGTCGATCTCCTGTAGTAGCGACTGCGGCACACCGCTCGCCTCAAACACCTGTTGCTTTAACGCCGCCTTCTGCTGCTCCGCAGTCGGACGATTCACAGGCCGAAGCTGGCGGGTCGTGTC
>NZ_LSZP01000049.1 GCF_001580045.1 Cephaloticoccus capnophilus | reverse complement strand
CCCCCCCCCCAAGAACACATAACTAATCAATTTACTAATAAAATCGGGGCTAAATACGAAAACATATCAGAAAAGTATAAAGCTATATCAAACCGCCACAGTACTATTCACAGCGGAACTTTAGATGTTGGACGAGACGGGTTCATTTTAGACTACGCGCAGTACAATTACATTACATTAAGTGGAGGAAATTTAACCTCTAGTTCAGGAGCAATCAATATTCATGCTACTGCCTACATGATGAATTTTTTCCAAATTCACGACACTATAGTCGATTATGGCTCCCAAAGAGTAGGGTTAAATATAACCGCAGCGCCAAGGGCTTTCGCACTGCTTGAATTTAACGGCTTGGAAAGTAATACTTTTACAAAGGACACGACACTAACAGGAAACGTAACCATCGCTTTAGTAAAACCAAAGGGCGAGATAGGCATTTCAGGAAATCTCAATATCAGGGAGGGAGCTGCCGTTGACATTTACCAAGACGAGCAAATAGCCAATCATGTAAGAGTCGTGCTAAGCTCTCGCGGAGATGCCTCTACATTAAGATTCAGGTGGTCTTCTATAGATAAAAGAACGTTCACCGAAACGCTCCACGAGCTAGTCATCGAAGGGAATGGAGCAATCGACTTTGGCTCAAGGGATGGTAGCTTACATGAAGCGCGATTTTTTTACTTAGACGACTTGATCATCGGCGACCGTAGCACCTTACAAGTTATCGACTGGCAGGATGGACACGACCACCTACTCGTGAGGAAAGACAGCGTGCACCTCGAAGACGCGCTGAAAAAAATCAAGTTCATGGGCTACGACCACAACAAGCTCCAAAAAGGGGACTACGACAGCAACTTTTGGGAAATCACCCCCTTCCCCGAACCCGCCACCTACGGAAGCCTCTTCATGGCTGGCACAGTGTCGCTCAGCCTACTCCGCCGCCGCCAAAAAGCCCGCCTAGGCAGCAGTCCCTCTTAGGTCCTGCTCACCGTTTCAAACGCGAGGCATCTGGCTCGCGGCTCGCCACTCAAGTGTGCTGCGCACGCTCGCCGCCGCAGGCTGTTTTATTTGGAGGCGGGGGTTTACTGATGATTTCCCCCTCCTCGCCCAAACGGGTTATCACTCTACGCCCCCCTGTCGCGTTGCGACAGGGGGGCGTGCTTTCAAATTTGGGATTTCGCTTTCGCGCGATAGCGCGATGCGAAATCCCAAATTAAATGGAAGCGGTCACTGACCGCCGCCCCACGCGTAGTGGAAGTTCAAGGGCCTACGTGGAGGTCTTCGGCTCACGCGCTGTTATTTGGCTCAAACTTGAGGGTGCGTTGGCGAATCAGGGCGAAGCCGGTTTTACCCAAACTTTGGCGTGTGCTCTTGCCTGATTCTATGGCGACCAAGAGGGCTTCAAAGGCTTGGCGCGAAAGCAGCGGCGCCCCGGCGTGATCGCGCAGCCAGCGGTACAGCACGCGGCGCTTCACGGCTCGCGGAAGCGGCAGGCTAAACTCTTTGGCGGCAGGCTCTCGGGCGCGGCGGGTCGAGGCCCAGCGACTGCTGACCTCGCCATTTAATTCGCGCAAATCGATGCAGCCCTCGCGTATCACGCGCTTTACTACGGCGGAGGCCCACGCATCCAGTGCGGCGTCATCCTCGTCGAGGAGTTCGCGCGATAGCGCCATCCCTGCCAGTGCGTCGCGACCTTCGCTAACATTGCCCTCATTTGTCGCGCGTGGCGCGACGTCGCTGTTTCTTCGTTCGCCTGCTGCGGGCCGATGCGGCGCGCTGGCAGTGATGAGTGCGGGGAGCACATCGCGCCGGATTCGGTTTCGGAAAAATTCGCCACCGGTATTCGTCGCATCTTCGCGCCAAGGAATTCCGCACTCGCGCAGTGCCGCCTCAATCTCCGCACGCGATAGCGTAAGCAAGGGGCGCAAGTGGATGCGCTCGGGAAAACTCCCACTCGCCGCGATGCGCTGCACGGGGCGCGGCGCGGCCAGCCCTCCCGTCCCGCTGCCGCGCACGAGTCGCATGAGGAGTGTTTCAGCCACGTCGTTTTGCTGATGCCCGAGCCAAAGCGTTTGCGTTTTTCGCCTCTCCATCTCCTCGGCAAAAAACGCAAAACGCGCCGCGCGGGCTGCCGCTTCGCTGCGGAGTGCGACGCCGTCTGGCCGCCGCCCAACCGCGATCTCCACGCCCAGTTTTCCACAAAGTTCGCGACAAAACGCCTCATCCCTATCGGCGGCCTCGCCGCGCAGCCGGTGGTTGTAATGCAGCGCAAGCAAATCGCCACGGCTTTGCGGATAATGCGCCCACTGCAGCAAAAGCAGCGCGACCGAGTCGGCCCCACCGGAGAGCGCCAGCGCCAGACGCGCAGGGTCGCCGCCCGCTTTCTGCTGCGACAGGCGCGCCAGCGCGTCGTCGGCAGCGCCGACAGCGCAAGCAGGATGCAGCCGCCCCAAGGGAATCCGCTCTGCCAGAGCAGCCGCCTTTTTTCTCAAATTCGCCAAGCTCGGCTTCATCTCGCGGGTAGCGTCTTGTCGCGCGTTTTCTCTCTTCGCAGCGGTGGCCCGAGCGCGGGCCCGCGCTTACTCGAAACTCAAATACTCGTCGCCGAAATACGGCACGAGCGCAGCGGGGAGTTTTACGCGACCATCGGCCTGTAAATTGTTTTCCAAAAGCGCAGCCAGCACGCGCGGCACGGCGAGCCCCGAGCCATTGAGCGTGTGGACGACTTCCGGCTTTCCCGTCTCGGCAGAGCGGTAGCGGATTTGCGCGCGGCGCGCTTGGAAGCCCTCGAAGTTCGAGCAACTCGAAACCTCGAGCCAGCGCCCCTGCCCCGCCGCCCACACTTCGAGGTCATATTTTTTCGCCTGCGCAAAGCCGAGGTCGCCGCCGCACATCAGCAGCACGCGGTAGGGCAACTCCAGCTTGCGCAAGAGCGACTCGGCATCGCCGCGCAAGCCCTCCAACTCATCGTAACTGCGCGTAGGATGCACCCACTTGAGCAGTTCGACTTTATCAAATTGGTGCACGCGGTTTAGCCCGCGCACATCCCTCCCGTAGCTGCCTGCCTCACGGCGAAAGCAGGGCGTGTAAGCGCAGCGGCGGAGCGGCAGCGCGGCCTCGTCTAAAATCTCATCGCGGTAAAAATTGGTCAGCGGCACTTCTGCGGTCGGCACCGCATAGAGCAACTCGCGGGTCTCATACATTTGCCCTTCCTTATCGGGGAGCTGGCCGGTCGCGGTCGCACTGGCCGCGTTTACGAGGATGGGGGGCGAGACTTCCGTGTAACCGGCCTTCGCGTTTTCGCTTAGGAAAAAGTTGATGAGTGCGCGCGCCAGCCGTGCCCCTTGACCGATAAAAAAGGGGAAGCCGGCCCCGGTGACTTTCGCGCCGCGCGGAAAGTCGAACAGCCGCTCGAAGCCGGGGATATCGAAATGGGCGAGGCGCGGCCTCTCTTCATTTTGCGGCGCGAGCGTTGGCCTGCCGTCAGGGCCGATGCCCTCAAAGCCCCAGGTCGCCACGACTTGGTTTTCCTCGGGAGTGCGGCCTTCGGGCACGCTGGCGTGCGGCAGGTTGGGCAACGAGAGGAGTGCTTCGCGCCACTGCTCCTCGGTTTCTTTGAGCTGCGTTTCCCTTTCCTTCACCGTAGCCGAGGCGGCCTTCATCTCTTGCACTTTGGCCAGAAACTCGGGCGTGCCCTTGGGCAGCCCAGCCATGGCCACATTGGCCGCTTTTTGTTGCGCGCGCAGTCCTTCGACCTCGCTCACGAGCCCACGCCACGTCGCGTCGAGTGCGAGCACTGCGTCTAGGTCGATATCGAGGTGTTTCTTGGCGATGCCTGCGCGAACGAGTTCGGACGATTCACGCAATAATTTCGGGTCAAGCATGGGAGTTTTTGAAAAAGGAAAACGAAGGAAAGAGTGAGGGCGGGAGGGCGGGCGTGGCGTCCGCGAAGGGCAGCACTGCGATTAGCGGCGAGCTCAGCGGGCTGGCCGCCCGCCAAGCTGGCTCTCCGCAGCACACATCCGCGCGTAGACCTCCTTTGCGGAAATCATGCTCAGCGCGGGCGCACGGACGACGACGTTAGTCGGCCGCGTCAAGGGATAGGGCCCGTAGCGCGCCGGATCGGTCGGCCCAAAGATGCCGAGCGTTTTCACGCCGAGCGCCGCGGAGAGGTGCATCGGCCCGCTATCGTTGGACACCACCCAATCGCTGCCGCGAATCAACGTGGGCAGCGACACCAGGCTCGTATTGCCCGTGAGGTTGAGAAAGCGATCGCTCGGCAAGCCCTCGCGGTCGGGGATGTATTTATCGCCCGCCCAAATGACTCGCCGCTGCCGGTCGTTAAAAAGCAGGTGCTGCGTGAGGGCCAAAAAGCCGTCCCACTTTTTCTCGGCGCGGCGGCTGTCGGGAAACATCAGGACGGGCGCCTGTAAACGCTGCCCGTGGCTAAACTCGGCCGCAGTACTCGGGAAGCCCGGGTGCAGCTTTTCCGAGTCGCGAAACACGAGATCGCCCGTGAGCTCCGGCTTCGCGCCGAGCACACTCGCAAATTGGAGCAAGATATCGATCGCGTGGCTCTCCGTACCCGCAGGCGGCAAGGTCACTTCCTCGTGGTAAAACACGCTCGAAAACTCGCGGCTATCCCAGCGGCCCACTTTGCGTTGTGCGAGGCTGCGCGCAGTCATGAGCCCCGTGCGGAGTAGCCCTTGCATGTCGAACACGTAGTCAAAGCGTACCTGCCGCACCTCGCGCATCAGCCGCGAAAAACCGCGCAGCCCGCCCTTGCGCTCGAAGAGATACACACGGTCCACAGCCGCACAGGCTTGCACGAGCGGGGCGAAGATGTCGCGCGCGATCCATGAAATCCGCAAATCCTCCCGCTGCGCTTTCAGCGAAGTGGCGACTTGCAGCGCGTGCACGATATCGCCGAGCGAAGAGGGCTTAATGATCAACAGTTCCGTCATGAGCGAAAAAAGGCAGGAGGGCAGAAGGGAGGCAAGAGAGTGGGCGCGAAGCCGCGCAAAATCGGCTTTTGACCCTGCCCCTGCAACCTTTCATGGACTAGGGGCTTAAAAAAGTGACGAACCCTCTTCCCCGCCCCGCGTGCTAAAACTCCTCATCCAAACGACAGGCTGGCTCGTCGCTCACACGCCCGAATGCATCCTACGCGCGACCACGCTCGGGCTCGCCGAGCTGGTATTCGCGCTGCGGCGGCGCCTCATCCTCTCCAACCTGCACCACGCATTCCCCGAAAAAAGTGAAGCGGCCCGCCGCCAAATCGGCCGTGCGAGCTGCCGCCAGATGACTGAGACCGGCCTGCTCTCGCTCGCCACACCTTACCTCTCGCTCCCCCGGCTGCGTAAGATCGTTACGAATACACCCGAGATGAACGCGCTGGTCGCCGCGCAACGCGCCGCGCCGCGCCCGCACGTCCTCGTCACCCCGCATTTCGCCTACTGGGAAGCCGTCACCTGCTTCCCGATTGCTGTTCCGAAATGTGAAACCCAAGGCGCAGTCACAAACTCGGGAGCGCCCTCCGTGGCGAGCAGCGACCAACACGTCGCGCGCCAAATAGAAAGCCCTGCGCCCTTTCCCGAATTCGCGGCGGTGTATCGCCCGATGAACAACCCTGCGCTCGACGCGTGGCTAAAATCCACGCGCGAACGCTTCGGGATAAAACTCCTCTCGCGCCGCAAAGGCTTCCAAGACGCCATCGGCATCCTCCGGCGCGGCGGCGCCGTCAGCATCCTTTACGACCAAAATGCAGGCGACGTCGGGGCGCTCACCACACTCCTAGGCCGCGTGTGCGCGACGACCGAACTCCCCGGAATCCTCGCACAAAAATTCTCCGCCCCCGTCGTCGCCGTTTACGCCCGCCGACTCGGGTTTTGGCGAATCGCCGTCCAGGCCGAGCCCGTTATTCCCGCTGGGACTAGTTCCGAAGCCGTCACTCTCGGGCTCAACCGCTGGCTCGAGGCCAAGCTGCGGGGCGACGCCTACGCCCGCGATTCTTGGCTCTGGGCACATGCCCGTTGGAAAAACCAAGACAAGCCCGAGCGCCGACTCCGGCTCGCAGCGAAGCGAAACCTGCTCTCTGAAGGCGCTCTAAAAGATAGCGCTCACGGAGTCCGCCTGTGGGTGCGACTGCCCAATTGGCTGGGCGATGTCGTCATGCTCCTCCCGCTGCTGCGTGCGCTGCGCATCAGTCGCCCCGATGCCCAGCTCACCCTCATCGGCAAAGCCGCCTTCGCCCCACTCATCGAGGACTTCGGGCTCGCTGAGTGCTTCATCCCGCTGCCGCCGCGCGGCGGGGCTTTGGGCGAAGTTCGCTATTTTGCACAGTTCCTAAAACTGCGCGGCAGCTACCCCGACTGCGTCTTGCTCTTCACCAACTCCGTGCGCGGCGACCTCGAAGCCTTCCTCACCCGCGCGCCGCAACGCTTCGGCATCGCCCGCCCCGGCAAGCCGCGCCCGCTCCTCACTCACCGCTACGCAGTCCCACTCGACTACGACGAAGCCCAGCACCACCAACTCGAGCTCTGGCGCGATTTCCTCAAAACCTTCGGGCTCGAAGAAGCGCCAGTGCTTACGCCGATCGACGCGCCCGCGCCCACCGACGCGCAGACGGCGGGCGCAGCGCAGGCCAAGTGGCGCGCCGCCGTCAACGAGCCTGCGGCCCCGCCCCTCCCGCCTCTCGGGCCCCTCGGGCTGATTTGCGGCTCGGAAAACTTCCCCGCCAAACGCTGGCCGATTCCGCACTGGGTCGCGCTGATCGACGCACTGCCGCGCGAGTTGCCAATCCGCCTTTTCGGCACCGAGAAAGACCGCGCGCTCACTGACCAAATCGCCGCGCTTGCGCAACGCCCTGTCGAAAACCTCGCGGGAAAAACCGATCTGCGCACTTACTGTGCCGCGCTGCGCGACTGCGCCGCACTCGTCACCAACGACACCGGCGGCATGCACCTCGCCAACGCGCTCGGCGTGCCCCTCGTCGCGCTCTTTGGCCCGACTAACCCCGTGCGCACTGGCCCCGTCTTCAGTGCACCCGTTACGATTTTACAGCCGCCAAACTGTCCGCCAAGCGGCGGCGCAAACTTAAACGAACTCGCCCCTGAAACAGTCCTCGCTGCGGTTGGGGCGTGTCTCGGTCTGCGCCATACTACGAGCCCGACTGCGCTGCAGACTGCGCCGTAGCTGGCTGGCTCGTCCGCGAAAACCGCTTACTTAAACCGGCCCCCGACACAGTCGGGGAGAGCAGTTCCGGTTTTCAAATTTCGCGATAGCGTGAATGCCAACGGTGGCTCACCGTGACCGCCAGCCATGCCTCGCCCGCTTCTCTCCGTCCGCGACTTACGCACTTATTTCCACACACGCAGCGGCATCTATCGCGCGGTTGATGGCGTGAGCTTCGACCTCGCTCGCGGCGAGACGCTCGGCATCGTCGGCGAATCCGGCTCGGGCAAGTCCGTGACCTGCTACTCGCTGATGGGGCTCGTGCCGCAACCCCCCGGTCGCATCGAAAGCGGCTCCGCGATTTTCGATGGACTCGACCTGCTCCAGTGCAGCGAGGCCCAAGCCCGCGCGATTCGCGGCAAGCGCATTTCCATGATTTTCCAAGACCCCATGACCTCACTCAATCCCTACATGCGGATTGGGGCGCAGCTCATGGAGCCACTCCTCATTCACGAAAAAATCTCCAAAACAGCGGCCCGCGCCCGTGCACTCGAAATGCTCCACGCTGTGGGAATTACAGAGGCGCAGGCGCGGCTGCGCGCCTATCCGCACGAGTTTTCCGGCGGCATGCGACAACGCGTGATGATTGCGATGGCGCTCATCACGCGGCCCGACCTGCTAATCGCCGACGAACCGACGACCGCGCTCGACGTCACCGTGCAGGCGCAGATTTTGGAGCTCATCGGCAAGCAGCAGCGCGAGCTCGGCATGGCGGTCATCTTCGTAACGCACGACCTCGCCGTCGTCTCCCGACTCTGCGACCGAACCCAAGTCATGTATGCGGGCCGCATCGTCGAGACCGCGCCCACGCGCGAGCTCTTTGCCAATCCACAACACCCCTACACCCGCGCACTCCAACGCTGTATCCCCGCGCTCCAGCCCAAGGGCCGCCCGCTCTACTCCATCCCCGGGCTGCCGCCCGATCTCTCCAAACCACTCAGCGAAGCACAACTCCTCGCACGCTTCGAGGACCTGCCCGAGACTGAGAGAGTAGACGCGCGGCGTGACGACGGCTCGGCGGCGGCAAGTGGGGTAGCCTCGGCGGCGTCAACTGACTCGCCAGAACCGCCGCGCATAATTGGGGACCGCCCGGCAATCGAAGTCCGCGACCTGCACACCCACTTCGCGCTCAAAACCGGCGGGCTTTTCTCGCGCCAGCAGACTGTCGTAAAAGCCGTTGACGGGGTGAGCCTCACGATTCGCGAAGGCGAAGTCCTCGGCCTCGTCGGCGAGAGCGGCTGCGGGAAATCCACCCTCTCGCGCACCCTCATGGAGCTCGTGCCCGCGACGGCGGGCAGCGTCATCCTCGAAGGCCGCACCCTTAACGCACGCTCAATGAGCCGTGCGAACGCGCGGGCGGCGAAGGGCTCGGACACGCGACGCGCGATGCAGATGATTTTCCAAGACCCCTACGCCTCGCTCAACCCGCGCATGAGTGTCTACGACGCGCTGGCCGAGCCACTCCTCGTTCACCGGATTTGCGCTCCCGCAGAAATCCCCGCACGCGTCGCCCAGCTAATGGAAACCGTGGGCCTCGCCTCCCGTTTTTTGCACAAATACCCCCATGAGTTTTCCGGCGGCCAACGCCAACGCATCGCGATCGCCCGCGCACTCGCACTAGAGCCCCGCATCCTAATCGCCGACGAGCCGGTGTCCGCGCTTGATGTCTCCATCCAAGCACAAATCCTCAACCTGCTCTCGCAGCTCGTTCGCGAGCTACGGCTGACGCTCCTGTTCATCGCCCACGACCTTTCGGTCGTGAAACACATCTCCGACCGCATCGCCGTCATGTATCACGGCAAAATCGTAGAGCTAGGCGACGCCACCCAAATCATCGATCACCCCCAACACCCCTACACCCGCCGCCTCATCTCCGCGATTCCCTCTATTGCGCAGGCCTAAGGCCAAGCGTTATTCCCCATCCCCCTTTGCCGACTTTAGGAAGACGAGGCTCTTCTCGCTTCCGCTACCACCAAAACACCCACGCTATGAAAACGTTCGTAAAATTAGTCTTACCCTCTGCCCTTCTTCTTCCCTTCGCAGACGAAGGGAGCGCACAGGTTGTCAATAAATACGATATCCCAGACTGGGCCAATTTCGCCAAATACGAAGAGGCTAACCAAGCTGCGCCCGAAGGGGCGGTCGTATTCATGGGAGACTCCGTCACCGAAGGCTGGGCCCTAGAACACCCCGATTTTTTCAAGGAAAACGGTTATTTGTGCCGGGGCATTAGCGGGCAGACCACTTCCCAAATGCTGGTCCGGTTTCGGGCAGACGTGATCGCGCTGAAGCCCCGTGCGGTAGTCATTTTGGCGGGCATTAATGACATCGCTCAAAACACCGGCTACATCGCCGTGGAAAACACCTTCGGAAATATCGTATCCATGAGCGAGATCGCGCTAGCCAACGGTGTGCGCCCTATCCTCTGCGCTGTGCCGCCAGCCCAAAGCATCCCTTGGAATCCCAAGATAGAAGCCCCGGCAGAACTCGTCATCAGACTCAACGGGATGCTTCGCGAGTACGCTGAAACGCAAGGACTGCCCTATGTTGACTACGCTTCGGCACTCCAAGACGAGCACGGCGGCGTTTCAAAAAGCTACGCGCCAGATGAGATACACCCCGCGTCCGAAGGCTACCGAGTTATGGAAACAGTCGTGCAGCCAGTAATCGAAAAACTGACTGCGCCCTCCGCTGAGTGAGCACTCGGAGGCTTAGCCCCCATGCCCCCTCCGCGACGAGGGGCATGGCAAGCCCAAGGCCCTACAAAAGCTGTCGGTAGGCCTCGTAAGTCGCTACGCCAACAGCAGTCGAAAGATTAAGCGAGCGAAGCTCTGGGTTGCGCTGCGGGATTGTGAGGCTGTGCGCGGCCCCGATCTCTGCGTGCAACCAGTCCGGCGCGCCGTGGCCTTCGTTGCCGAAAACAAGACCATCGCCATCCGCAAAGCCCGCGCTCCAAAACGACTGCGCGCTCTTCGTCGTGAAAATCCAGAGCCGCGATGGAGCCGCTGCACTCGCGCGAAACGCCGCCCAGTCTGCGTGCTCGTGCACGTCGAGCGAGCGCCAGTAATCCATCCCCGCGCGTCGTAAGGTGCGGTCGCTAATCTCAAAGCCCAGCGGGTGGATCAGGTGCAGCCGCGAGCGCGTCACAGCGCAGAGCCGCCCGATATTACCGGTGTTGGGCGCGATCTGCGGCTCGAACAGCACGATGTGCAGAGTCGGAGTGAAGAACTCCGACCCTACGGTCGGAGCTTCTCCGCCACAAGCTAGGGGAGCCTTCGGCTCCATATGACGATGACCTCGCTTGACCTCGCCGTGAACGGCGAGCTGCGCGCTTGGGTTAGTGGTCGCAGCCCCACTCTTTGGCGACGCGGCCGTCGCTGCCAACGTCTTCGCCACGGCGCGGCTCAAACTAGGCTCCTGCATTGATCCGCAACCCTTCGTTATCGGCATTGAGGATTACCGCTTCGCAGCTCTGGCCTAGTCGCTCAAAACTCTCGCGCATGGCGGCCAAAACACGCGGCCCATCTTCGCGGTAGGCCGCGCACATAACACTGGAGCCACTCCCGCTCAGCCACCCCGTGAGTGCACCCGCACGCACTCCCGCCGCAATCGTCTCCACCGCGCCCGGGATTCCCGGCAAGCGATACGGCTCATGCATAAAATCGCTGACCGCGCCGCGCAGCCGCTCGTAGTCCCCCGTAAGCATCGCGGCGATGAGGTAGCCCGCGCTGTTGATGCTGCGCACCGCATCGAAATACGGCAGCGTTTGCGGGAGGACACCGCGCGAAGCCTGCGTCGAAACCTCAAACAGCGGCGCAGCCGTAACAAAGACCAACGACTCAGGCACAGCCGCGCGAATCGTATCGACATAGTGGCCAGTCTGCGGATCAGAGCGAGCGACACAAAACCCGCCAAGAATCCCGGCTGCCGCGTTGTCCGGATGGCCTTCCAACTCGCTGACTAAACGCACGAGCTGGTCGCGACTAAGCCCCGCGCCTGAGAGCTGATTGAGCGCAGCGACGATCCCCGCACGCACCGTCACGCTAGAGCCCAGACCGCGACTCCGCGGCACCTCGCCCTCAATCCGGTAGCTAAAGGAAAAGCGCTCCCGCCCGCATTCCTCGAAAAAACGCGCCGCCACCTTGGCGACCATCTTTTGCGCCCGCGCATCCGATTCTCGCTCGGCAAAGATGCCCCCGCCTTCCGACGCCTCTGACGTCTCCAAGCGCGAAACCGTGACACGGTTGGCCACACTCACCGCCATACCGAGCGTATCGAAGCCCGCCCCAAAATTGGACGTACTCCCAGGCACAGTCACCGTCACGGAGGCGACAGAAGGAGGCCGCACAAGAGCGGGAGTGGCAGCAGTAGGATTCTGGTTCATTAGGCGCGGCGGCGGGCTTTCATCTCTTTGTCGATTTCGCGGTCGACCACCTTCTTCTTCAGGGCCTCGCGCTTGTCGAAGAGCTTTTTACCGGTGCACAGCCCTAGCTCGACCTTCACTAAGGCCTCCTTGAAATACAGCCGCAGCGGGATCAACGCACGGCCGCCAGTTTCCAGCTCTTGGACGATCTTACGCACTTGGTGCCGATGCAGCAGCAGCTTCCGCAGGCGACGCGCATCGTGGTTGTTGATGTTGCCAAAGGCGTACTGCTCGATATGCGCGTTGTAGAGCCAGAGCTCGCCGCGCTCGTAGCGGGCGAAGGCATCATTAATCTGCGCCCGGCCTGCGCGGATGGACTTTACCTCGGTGCCGCGCAGCGCGATGCCCGCCTCAAACCGCTCGTCCACGAAATAGTCGCGCAAGGCTTTCGCGTTGCGGACTTCGTTGTGGCGTTGGGATTTGCGAGCTTTAGACATCGGAGGAAAGAGGTAAAAAAACACGGTCACTCCGACCGGTTTTTCTGGCGAGCCGCCAAATAAGGAGTCCTACCCGCGCCGCCAAGCCCGCCCAACACAGTGGCGCTCCCCAGTCACCCAAGCTCAACTCTCCGCAAGCTCGTAGCTAATCTTGCCCTCAATGATCTCGCGCAGGGCGATCTCCTCGGAGGAGAGCTTTTCGAGCGACTCGACGAGCGGGCGGTTGCCACGCTTGAGCTGCTTCACACGATGCGAGACCACATTAATGAGGAGGTTCGGGTCGTTGATGACTTTTTGGGCGGCCTTAATGTAGTCGTCTCTCATGAGCTAGTAGGGAGGATGCGTGCGAGTGGAGAACCCGCGATTGCTAAGCTCTGCCTCCCAAGCGTCAAGGGGCTTCTGAAAATTTCGGGGGAATCCCGCTTGCCCGCGCGGGGAGCGAAACCCAAGCCTACGCGCTGCAATGCCCGCCGCCAACTCAACGCCCACTCCGCCACTGCGCCTCGGATGGACGACGCTCAGCGAGCGTGCCGATGCCGAAAAGCTGGCGCGGGCGGCCGTCGCTCAAGGCCTCGCCGCCTGCGTAAAAATTGAGGGCCCCATCTGCTCCGTCTATCGCTGGCAGGGTAAGGTCGAGGAAGCGCTCGAATACCGGCTCTGCTTTAAACTGCTCCCCGAGCACAGCGCGGCGCTCGAAGCCCTCGTCCACAGGCTGCACCCGTACGACATACCCGAGTGGGTTTGCGTGGATGCCGCTCAGATAAGCGAAAAGTACTTGTCATGGGCGCAGCAGCCGTGCTGACTCCGCCCCTTTTTCTGCAAAACGCACGCGCGTTCCAACGAATTCACTCCACTCCCTTTACCGTCATGTCGCAGCACAACAGTCTCCAAGGCCCCCGTGGCATCGTAGTTAAGCGCAACGTCCTCAAGCGCTTCGAGCGCGTAGAGCTCTTACGCAAGCGCGGCCAGTGGAAGGCCGGCGACCGCGTCCAAGGCCTCAAAAAGACCACTCCCGACGTCTAAGCCGCCGCCCCCGGAGCCCCGACCAAGCGATTGCTTCGCGAAGCGCGCGAACTCTCGTCGGACGCTTGCTCTCCCCCGCCCCCGTTTTTTCGCCGCTGTGTGCGCCTCCCTCGCCCAGCGGCTTTTTTGTGCCCAAGCAAAATGGAGGGAAGACGCCTCCCGCTGCTGTCGCTCGAAGCGCGACGCACGCACAGCAGCTCACGCAGAGGCGAGCGTGCGCAGCACACGTGAGTGGCGAGCCGCGAGCCATCTGGCCCGTCCCTTCGCGCCGCGCCCCACACTCAAGCGCCCCGCGACTCGGACAGCCCACGGCGCCCAGCACGCGGCCACGCGTTCTTAAACCGAAATCAACCGAAAGGTTTTGCCAGTTGCGCGGCGAGCCGGTGTGGTCGGCGGCCTTTTCCGGTTTTTCCAAATATCAACAGTTCATTTTTTCTTCATGCTAAACGCCACGCCACTCAAAACCCTCGATCCTGAAATCTACTCGGCAATCGCCGCTGAGCTCGCCCGCCAGCAAAGCCACATCGAGCTCATCGCCTCGGAAAACTTCACCTACCCCGCTGTGATGGAGGCGCAGGGCTCCGCGCTCACCAACAAGTACGCCGAGGGCTACCCGGGCCGCCGCTGGTACGGAGGCTGCGAGTATGTCGATAAAATCGAGCAACTCGCCATCGACCGCGCGAAAGCCCTCTTCGGCGCCGAATACGCCAACGTGCAGCCGCACTCCGGCTCTCAAGCCAACTTCGCCGTCTACACGGCCGTCCTTCAACCCGGCGACAAGATCCTCGGGATGAACCTAAGCCACGGCGGGCACCTCACCCACGGCAACCCTGCCAACTTTTCGGGCAAGCTGTATCAATTTTCCCAATACGGAGTCAGCGAAGCCGACGGTCTCATTAACTATGACGAGCTCGCCGCCCTCGCCCAAAGCGAGAAGCCGAAAATGATCACCGTCGGCGCGAGCGCGTACTCGCGCATCATCGACTTTGAAAAGATGGGCGAGATCGCCCGCTCGGTCGGCGCCTACCTCTTCGCCGACATCGCGCACATCGCGGGGCTCGTCGCCTCGGGGCACCACCCCTCGCCCGTACCGCACGCCGACTTCGTCACGACCACGACGCACAAGACGCTGCGCGGACCGCGCGGCGGGCTCATCCTCTCCAAGGCCGAGCATGCCAAAGCACTCGACTCTGCGGTTTTCCCGGGCGGCCAAGGCGGACCGCTGGAGCACGTCATCGCGGCCAAGGCCGTATGCTTCGGCGAGTGCCTCAAGCCCGAGTTCAAAGTCTACGGCGCGCAAATCATCAAAAACGCCAAAGCCCTCGCGGCGGCGCTCGTCGCTCGCGGCTATAACATCATCTCAGGCGGCACAGATAATCACCTCATGCTCGTCGACCTGCGCGCCAAGTTCCCTGAACTGACAGGCAAAGCCGCACAAGCCGCCCTCGATACGGCCAACATCACTTGCAACAAAAACACCGTGCCCTTCGAGACGCGATCGCCCTTCCAAGCCTCCGGCATCCGACTCGGCACCCCCGCAGTGACCACGCGCGGCATGGTCGAGGCCGACATGGCGGAAATCGCCGAGCAGATCGACCGCATACTCAGCGCCGCAGCCAGCGGCAATAACGACTCGCTCGCGAGTACCGCCGCCGAAGTGAAGACCAAAGTCCTCGCGCTCACCGCCCGCTACCCGCTGCCTTACCGCACCGCTAACGCTTAATCCGATAGGAGTGGAGAGCCCTGACTCTCCACTCCGCGTGGGGCGCAGCCGCAGGCTGTTTTATTTGGCGGCGGGCTCGTTGGCCCGCCGCCCATTTAATTTGGGAATTGGCCTCGTCGCTTCGCGACAAAACCAATTCCCAAATTTGAAGTCCCTTCCCCTGTCGCGTTGCGACAGGGAGCAGAAAGTAGAGCTATAACCCGCTTGGGCGAGGTGGGAAAAATCACCAGTAAACGCCCGCCGCCAAGTAAAACAGCCTGCGGCTACGCGGCCACGTTTCAAACGTGAACAGACCCTAGATTGATCCCCCTCCGAGCTTTCTTAACCCTTCTTCGATTTAAAACAACGGCCCCAAGCCCAAGTCCCGATAAGACCGCGCCATACGCGCTCGGCTCAGGAACCGGCGGTGGATTCCACTCTCTATCTTTATCCATAGCAATCCGATACCAGCTACCATCACCATGCCAATCTCTAAAGAAAGCTCTACGCCTTCCCCAATCTTTATGATAAAAACCAATCCGATTAATATCATGGATAGGATTAATAGTGGTAAAAATATAGGCACTACTATAATCTGAAACTCCGCTAATATCGAACTCCAAAAAAGAATCATCAGCTACTGTAATATTATAACTATATACAAATGCCCTACGGTAAACCTCGCCAAAATATATAGTCGCTAATACATCTCTTCCTGTGCTAACGGATATGGAAGGAATTATAAATCTGGAATCAAGTCTGGAATCATTAGGCAGACGCACCGAATTATTTCCCTTACTAAGAAATATACTACCTAGAGAAGGAGTCCCCTCCGGGATAATATGGGGTTTACTCCTATGAGGATCTGGCGGGTCTCG
>NZ_LSZP01000048.1 GCF_001580045.1 Cephaloticoccus capnophilus | reverse complement strand
GGGGGGGGGGGATTTGCGTATGACAGACTGGCAGTAATACACTGCGTAAGAAAAAGCAGCAGAAAGCCTCTGATGGTATGAGCCGTTAGCATGCGCCCAAGAAGCGCCCGGGCCGCCTGATATAAAATCAAAACAGGCTACCTAGATTAGCTCACTCAATTCTAAAAAACCGACATCGGCGCTACTGCTCCCGGCCTAGCTCTCGTGCAATAAGGCCATCAGCTCGACCAAGGAAATCGCTTCCGTGTCCTTCCCTAAAGGAAAGCGCTCCTCGCCCGGATAAACCACGAAGCGCGCGCTCGCGCCTATATCCGCACAGCCGAGGTAAAAGCCCTTGGAAACCGTGGGCGCGCTTGATCGCTTAATCTCAATCGCCGTGACCGCTTGCCCGCGCTGGATAACGAGGTCGATTTCTGCCCCCGCTGCCGTGCGGTAAAACCACGCCTCCGCGCTCTTTGGCAGGCAGGAAAGCAGGTTTTCGATGACAAAGCCTTCCCAGCTCGGCCCCGCGACCGGATGCCCCAAGAGATCGTCCAAAGTCTCCAAGCCCAGCAGCGCATGCGTAAGGCCACTATCGCGCAGATAGACTTTAGGCGATTTCACGAGCCGCTTTCCCACGTTTCTCGACCAAGGCCGCAGCATGCGCACGAGCAGCAGATCTTCCAAAAGCTCGACATAGCGGCGGGCTGTAGGCGCAGAGAGGCCGAGACTGCCGCCAAGCTGGGCAGTATTGAGCTGCCCGCCCTGCAAATGCGCCAACATCGTCCAAAGCCGCCTCAACACAGTCGCCGGAATCCTCGGGCCAAGCTGCGGCACATCGCGCTCTAAGTAGGTGCGAATAAAGTCTCTGCGCCAGTCTAGGCTATCCCGATCATCTCCAGCTAGAAAACTGTCCGGGAATCCACCGCGTAACCAGAGTTCGGAAAGGCGTGGCTGAGCGCCTCCCCCAATTTCCTCAGCGGTAAGTCCGGTCAGCTCCGTGTAGGCAATCCTCCCCGCGAGCGATTCCGATGACTGCCGAAGTAGGTCGAGCGAAGCCGAGCCGAGGATCAGAAACTGCGCCGTGCGCAGCCCGCGCCGTCGCCGCCTATCAATCACGCCGCGCAACACCGCAAACAACTCGGGCGCACGCTGCACCTCATCGAGAATGATTAGTCGCCCCTCATTGGCGCGAAAATAGGCGCCCGGGTCGCCCAACTTCGCGAGGTCTTCTGGCGATTCTAAATCGAGATAAATCGGTGTGGGCTCGAACGCGCGTGCAATCGCCTCAGCGAGTGTCGTCTTCCCCACCTGCCTCGGCCCAAGCAGCCCCACTGCGGCATTTTTCCCCAGTGCCCGCTTCACTTCTGCCTCTGTCGCACGCTCAATCATCCTTGCAAATCGAAAAGTAAATTTTCGATTTGCAAGGATAAAACGAATTACACCGCTCTCTGCTCAACTGCGCACAGCCCTCCACTACGCGTGGGGCGGCAGGCTGTGCCTGCACCCGTTCAATTTGGGATTTCACATCGCGCTATCGCGCGAAAGCGAAATCCCAAATTTGAAAGCACTCTCCCCTGTCGCGTTGCGACAGAAACGGAGGGCTTATTTCAAAATCACGATTTGTGTTCGGTTGCGAAGCGACCGAGCCAAATCGTGATTTAAATGGGAGTGGCAGCATGCCACCGCCCCACGCGTAGTGGAAAAAGCGTATCAGCCTGGGGCTGCCGCCCCACGCGCAGTGGGAAAAAGACCTGTTGTGCAAACGAAACTGCTGGAAGCGGGGGAACCTATCTCCTTCGCTGAGTGCCAACGTGTCTGTGCCCAACGCTCAATCTGCATCTACTGCCACACCACCTAGCCGGCAGCCCGGGCCTCCACTTTCGCTGGGGGTGATTTTTCTAACGATCTTCATCGATCTACTGGGCTTCACGATTATTTTCCCGCTGTTTCCGGCGATTCTCGACCACTACTTCGCGCTGGAGGGAAATCGCGGACTGCTCGGCGCGCTACTGGGCGGGATAGACCGCTTGGCAGAACTCTCTGGGTCAGCGGGTAACTACCGCGCGGTCCTTTTCGGCGGAGTACTCGGCTCGGTTTACGCGCTGCTTCAGTTTACCTTTTCGCCCGTTTGGGGAAGCCTCTCGGACCGCATCGGGCGGCGCCCCGTGTTGCTAATGACGGTCGCGGGCACGGCTGCGAGCTATGTCCTGTGGTTTTTCAGCGGGAGCTTTCTGCTCTTCATCATCGCGCGACTTTTGGGCGGCGCCTTTGCCGGAAACCTGTCAGTCGCGACAGCGGCGGCAGCCGATGTGACGAGTCGCGAAAACCGCGCGAAGGGCATGGGGATCGTAGGCGTGGCCTTCGGGCTTGGTTTTTTGTTCGGCCCGGCGATCGGCAGCATCGCCGCATTTTACGACCTGAGTGCGAGCACGGTTGAAAACTGCGCCACCGCCACTGGGGGGACTGTGAGGGCTGCGGGCCTGCTGAGCTTTAGCGTAAATCCGTTTTCGCTGCCTGCGCTCCTCGCGCTCGGCTTCAGCCTCATCAACCTCGTATGGATCGCCCTAAAATTTCGCGAGACACTCAATCCGGCGAAATGCGAGGAAGCGCCGGCGCGCGTACGTTTCCCCATCGGGGCGCTGCGCGAGCTTGAGCGCGGGCCCGCGCGGCGCACAAACTGGCTGCACTTCGTCTTCAGCCTCGCGTTTAGCGGCATGGAGTTCTCGCTGCCCTTTTTAGCGACCGAGCGTTTCGGCTACGCGCCGACCGACATGTTTAAGGTCTTCGTGTTTCTCGGACTGGTCTTAATCCTGACCCAAGGGCTCGTGGTGCGGCGTGCCGTGCCGCGTTTTGGTGAAAAGGCCGTCTTAATTTGTGGGCTCCTCTCCGTATCCATCGGCATCACGCTAATGGGAAGCGCCGCGTCCATACCCGCATTTTACGTCGGGCTCGCGGTCACAGGACTCGGTTCGGGGCTCATCAATCCCAGCGTCTCCGCACTCGTCTCGCTCTACAGTCCCGCCTCGCAGCAAGGGCTCACGCTCGGAGTCTATCGCTCGCTCGGCTCGCTAGCGCGTGGACTCGGGCCGCTGGTCGCCTGCTTTTGTTATTGGTGGCAAGGGGCGACTACCACCTACCTGCTCGTTGCGCTTGTCACACTCATCCCGTGGTTAATGGCGATCGCACTGCCACGACCGGTAAAAGGCGAGTGAGCGCCTTTACCCGTGCTCGGCGCGGTCCGATACGACACGCCTCAGTAACTCGTCAGCCGCTTGCGCAGTCGATACACGCCCGCGCCATCATGCCCACTCTCCCACGGGAAACTCATCGCGCTGTGCTCTAGGATGAACGCCGAGCCGCCCGCGCGGCTCTGCATGAAGTCCCTAACGACCTCCTCGTTTTCTTGTGCGTCGATGCTGCACGTCGAGTAGACGAGTCGCCCCCCCGGCGCGACGAATCGGGCCGCCGCATGTAAAAGCGAAAGCTGCTGCTGGGCGTGCTTGCGAAAGTCGCGCTCCTGCAAACGCCACTTCGCATCAATCCGCCGCCGCATGACACCCGTATTACTGCACGGCGCATCCAGCAGCACGGCATCGTAGTCGAGCGGCAACCCATGCTCGCGCAACGCGGCGCGCGCCTCGGTCAGCAAGTCCGCCTGCACGAGCGCGACCTGCGTTTCGCCCTGAATCGTCGCCAAGTTTTCCTTCAAAAAGGCAATCCGCGGACTCGGCAAATCGAGCGCGACCACTCGGGCAAGCCCGGGCTTAGGCGCCGTATCGGCAGCCAATAAACTCTTCCCTCCCGGTGCCGCGCAAAGGTCGAGAAAACGCTCCCCTGCCGCCAACTCCAGCGCCTCAACCGCGAGCCGTGTACTCGGGTCTTGCACGTATGCGGCACCCGATTTCAGCAACGGCTCCAGCTCCGCCCAGTGCCCCGACTCGATTTCATAAAAGCCCGCGGCACCGCTTATCGGCGTGCTGCTTTCGGGGAGCGAATCCGTATTTTGGATACGCCAGCGGAAGCTAAGCTTCGCAGTGGATTGATTCCACTCCAGCAAGCGGCGCGTAGACTCCGCCCCGAATTGAAAAAGCCAACGGCGCACAAGCCACTCGGGATGCGAAAAATAACGCGCAAGCAGTTCCGGCCCCGCAAGCTTGGGTGGCGGCGGCGCAGTCATCAGCGGCACCAGCTTACGCACCACTGCGTTCACTAGCCGCGCCTCGGCAGGGCTCGTCAGTCGCTTCGCCTGCTCAACTGCGTGGTGCACGATTTTGGCCACCTGGCCAGTGAAGTCAGCGGCAGTCTCGCGCCCCTGCACAGTCTCGCGCCCTTGCAAATCCCCCATTTCTTGGGCCGACGCAGACGCAGCCGCTGCGGCCTCAATCAACTCGTAACCCGCCAAAAGCAAAATCGCGCGTGTTGGAAAACGCGGCGAATGCGCGATCAACTCATCCAGCGCGGCCTGCACTCTGCCGAAGTGCCGAATAACGCCATAGACGGAGTACTGGCAGCGCGCACGCTCGACCGAGGTCAACCCAGCGGGGCTCGCCACAAGCAGTGTATCGACGCGTTCGCGCTGCTCTAGCCAGCGGGTGAGGAGGTGCACGGCACTCTCCCAAGCTCCTTTTTTCAAGTGGGTTATGTTACGCATGGGTTATTTGATACACTATTTGACAAGCGTGGCTATTCTAAGCTGGAGTAAATCCTCACTGCACCCTCGCCACGCAACCATGAATCCCGAAGCCGTCTCCGCGCTAATCGCTAAGAACCCCGCCCTTAAGGCCGCAAAAACTAAACTAGAGGCGATGACGCCCGGCACGTATTGCGTGCACCGCAGTTGGGGCTTTGGGCAAATCAAGAGCTACGACGACGCTGCGCAGCGGCTCATTATTGATTTTAAAGATAAGCCCGGCCACCCGATGGATCCGGCCTTTTGCCTCAGCACGATGGAGTTGCTGCCTGCCAACCACCTGCTTGTTCGCAAGGAAACCGACGGCGCAAAAATCGCCGAGCTCATCGCCGAAAACCCCGCGCAGCTCCTCGTCGAAGCCCTCGAGTCGTATCCCAACCACGCCGCCACGCAGATCGAGATTGAGATCGTGCTCGCCCAAGTCGTCGGTGCCGAGAAATTCAAGAAATGGTGGTCCGCCGCCAAGAAGGTCATCACCAAAGACCCGCGTATCACCATCCCCGAAAAGAAGACCGAGTGCTACATCCTGCGCGAGAAGCCCATCTCTGCGGAGGACGAGATTTTGGAGCAATTTAGGGGTACGCGCAGCGCACGCCGCCGTATCGCCCTCGCAGTCGAGCTCCTCGACACGGCCAACAAGAAAAACCTGAAAGAAGAGCTCGGCGAAATCCTCCAAGGGGTGACTGAGGCCGTGCGCGATAGTAACCAGCTTGGCAAAGCCGAGCGACTCCACGGTGCCGCCGTGCGCGACGATCTCGCCGAACTCCTCGGGCACAAAGGTGAGCTAGCGCCCACTCAAGCCTCGCTCATCGCCGATGCGCGCGACCTGCCAACCGTCGCCGAAACCATCCCCGTACAGTTCCAGCGCCGCTTCCTCAATCTCATCCTCGACACGCACCCCATCGAGGCACGCGACATCCTCTTTAACCTGCTCAAAGTCTCCCAAGGCAAGTTCACCACTGAGTGTATTAACTTCCTCGTCGAGCACGACCACGGAGACGAGCTCGCCGCCACGCTCGGGCGTTGGCAAACCGAGCAAAACCTCCGCGCGCCCGTCCTGCTGTGGATTGTTAAAAACCGGCACTCCAAGAAGTTCGCCAAGCTGCTCCACGACCTGATCACCCCGCGCCTGCTCAGCGCGATCTTCTTTGCGATCGATTACGAAGCGCTCCAGTCCTCGACCGTACGCCGGATCCCCTTGGCCGATATCCTGAGTGACGACAGCGAGCTCATCGCCGACCTGCTCTCGACTGCCGACCCCGAAACCGCGCGCGACCTCGCCAACACGCTCCTGCTCAACCAAGGCTTCGAGGACCTCACCAAGAAATCGCTCCTCGCGCGCTTCATTAAGATTTTCCCCAGCATCCAAGCAATCGTCGCCAGCGAGGCCGATGGTAAGGACGAGCAACTCCTCGTTTCCCGCGCGAGCCACGACCGCAAACGCGAGGAATACGAAGCAATCATTTCCAAGAAAATCCCCGAGAACTCCAAGGCCATCGCTGCCGCGCGCGAACACGGCGACCTTAAGGAAAACTCCGAGTACAAGATGGCCAAGCAAGACCAGTCCGTACTCATGGCGCAAAAGGCACTCCTCGAGCGCGACCTCGCTCGTGCCCAAATCACCGACTTTAGCGAGGCCTCGACCGCCCAAGTGAGCGTCGGCACCGTCGTCGACATCAAAAGTGCCAACACCGGAGAAAGCACCCGCTATACTCTGTTGGGCGCGTGGGACGGTGAACCGGAGAAAAACATCATTTCCTACAAAACTGCGCTCGGGGCCGCCCTCATCGGCAAAAAAGCCGGCGAGTCCGTCACGATCAAAATCGGTAACAACGAAGAGACCTACACTATCGACCGGATTGCTCGCTATGCGGATGCGGCGGCGGCGGGAGCCTAAGTTTCTGAGGGCCCTCGGGGCCCGAGAGGGGCACTGCCGCACAGTCGCGCGCGAGAGTGCCCCCAACCCAAAATGAAGGCATTCAACCCACCGATGCTTCTCAAACTCGTCTCCGACTCGACTCGACTGCGGCTGCTCGCGCTCTTTCTGCGCGAAGAACTCTCGGTCGCCGAGTTACAGGAAGTCCTCGATATGGGCCAGTCGCGTATCTCGTCGCAACTCGCCTTGCTCCGTCAAGGGGGCGTCGTCAACGACCGCCGTGAGGGGAAAAAAGCCTTCTACTCACTCCACGCGAGCCTCCCCAAAGTGCAGCTCGACTTGCTGCATGCCGCCTTAGCGACCGTCGAAGGGCAAATGCCCGAGCTCGAACGCGATGCGGAAAACCTGGAGCGCGTCCTGCAAAAGCGCCGTCGCACGCAAGAGCAGTACTTTAGCCGGATTGCTGGCCGCTTTGACAAATATTACGCGCCTGGCCGCTCATGGAAGGCCTTTGCCCAACTCGCGCTGCGGCTCACCCCCGAAATCGCAATCGCCGACCTCGGCGCGGGGGAGGGCCTGCTCTCCCAACTCCTCGCCCGCCGCGCGAGCCAAGTATGGTGTATCGATAACTCGCCGCGCATGGTCGAGACAGGCACCGAACTCGCCAAGAAAAACGGGCTCGATAACCTCAGCTACAAACTCGGCGACATTGAGCAAGTGCCCCTACCCGACGCCTCCGTCGATTTGGCAATTCTCTCCCAAGCCCTCCACCATGCCCCGCATCCGCAAAAGGCAGTCGCCGAGGCCTACCGCATTCTAAAACCCGGTGGGCAGCTCCTCGTCCTCGACTTGCAGGAGCACGACTTTGAAAAGGCGCGCGAACTCTACGCCGACCACTGGCTCGGCTTTAGCGAAAACACGCTTCACAGTTTTTTAGCGCGGGCAGGCTTCACGCGCGTAGAGGTCGCCGTGGTCGATACGGAGCCCGACGAACCGCACTTCACGACGCTCCTCGCCTCGGGAACAAAGGCCGCCGCTTAGGCGACGGCTGTGTTACTCTGCCCGGCGGCCACCGCTTGCGGCTAGCTCGCCAGTCCCGGGTAGTCCAAGGTAGCGAAGTGGTCGGCGAGTGTCTCCGCGCGACGGATGAGTCGCCACTGTGGCGCCGACGACGCGTCTGCGGCGCCTTGCCACAACAGCTCGGCGCTGCGGAGTTTCCCGTTGTAGTTAAAGCCCATTGAGTGGCCGTGCGCCCCCGTGTCGTGAATGACGACCAAGTCGCCCAACTCCGGATCGGGAATTTCGCGATCGACCGCGAACTTGTCGTTATTTTCGCAAAGCGACCCCGTGACGTCGCAGACTAGGGACGGCGTGGTGCCCGGCTCTCGCCCAAGCACGCTGATGTGATGGTAAGCGCCATACACCCCCGGGCGCATCAAATTCGCCATGCACGCGTCCAGACCGATGTAGTTCTTGTAGGTCTTCTTTTTGTGAATGACCCGAGAAACGAGATAGCCGTAAGGCCCCGTGACCATCCGTCCGCACTCCATCGCGAGCCGAATCGGAGAGAGCCCAGCCGCCACAATCGTCGCTTCGTACACAGCCTTTATTTGCGCGCCCACAGCAGCGAGATCAACGGGCGCCTGCTCAGGGCGATAGGGAATCCCAATCCCGCCACCAAGGTTGATGAACTCGAGCTGCAACCCGAGCTCGCGGTGCAGCTCGACTGCGAGCGTGAAGAGCATTTGCGCCGTCTCCACGAAGTACTCGGGGTTAAGCTCGTTAGAGGCGACCATCGTGTGCAGACCGAAGCGACGGACGCCTTTTTGCTGGAGAAGCCGGTAGCCCTCGAAGAGCTGCTCACGAGTAAAGCCGTACTTAGCCTCCTCGGGCTTGCCGATGATCGCGTTACCCGCCTTGAGCGGCCCAGGATTGTAGCGGCAGCACAGAATCTCGGGGAGCTGCCCGCCAAGCGCATCCTCCAAAAATGGGATATGACTAATGTCATCGAGGTTGATGATCGCTCCCAGTGCAGCGGCCTCGCGGTATTCGTGCGCCGGTGTGTCGTTAGAGGTAAATATGATCGACTCCCCTGTGATGCCGACCGCCGCGCAAAGCTTGAGCTCTGCCAGCGAGGAACAGTCGCCGCCCATTCCCTCGCTCTTGAGCATGTCGAGAATGTAAGGGTTGGGCAGCGCCTTTACCGCATAGTAGTTTTTAAACCCGCCGGGAACCCAGTCGAAGGCGGCATAAAAGGCGCGCGCATTGGCACGGATCGCCGCCTCATCGTAGAGGTGAAAGGGCGTAGGAACTTGCGCACTGATTGCTTCGAGCTGCTCGCGAGTGAAAGGCAGGGACTTGGAACTCATAGGGAGGATAGCCCCAAGCGAGCCCGCGCGGTCGCCCGATGTCGAGCACACGGTGAGCCAGCGCCTACCAAAATGGAAGCAGCCGACCGGCTTTCCTTTGCGGGCTCGGCTCCCACGCCCCCTCTGGCAAACAGGCCGCCAAGCGGCGGCGCGCCCAAACCCGGTCTGCGAAAGTGACCGCTCAAACCGTCAAACCCGAGAGTAGCTCACGCTCTTCCTCTTCGGGCAGTGGCTCTCCGTTTACTTCCAGTATCCGCCTCGCGAACGGAGCGAGTTGCTCGGGCGGCACCTCCACTACGCCGATCTCGTCCCGCCATTGAATCACGGGCAGGCCAAGTTTTAGGTTTTCCAAAATCACATCGGCATAGGCCCTACGCATCGCACGCAGCCCCGCTCCTTGCTCGTGGGTCAAGTAGAAGCCTTGGGACTCCGAAACCTGAGACGCATTTTCCGTAGGGGGCTTCATGAAGCGAACTTTGGCGAAACGCTCGATGAAATCAAGTCGCGTAGCATCGACGACTCCCAACTCGCCCGCCTCCTCGAAGGCAATTAGGCGCGGCTTGTCTTTCGTGTTTTCGTGAAGCCACCACGCGTCGAGCAGCGGGCGGTAGAGCGTGGCGAGATTGCGCACCCCGAGCGAAAAACGACGCTGTTGAACCTCCTCTGGAATAGAGTGCCCCCCTTTTAGTACGCGCTGCGGCTAATATTGAGATTCGGCACCCACAAAAAATCGAGCCGGATGCGGTAACCCACCGCACGGCATTGCTGGAGCAGCGGCACATAGCCTCGTCCGGAAAGCGTCGTCTCGAACGAAAAATCCACTCGCTTCTCCATCAGCTCACGCAAGCGATTCAGCATGATTCGGCCCGCTGCGAAGGCCGCGCGCTCGGGAGCAAAAGGCGAGAGCCCAGCCGCAATTAAGTCCGCATTTACAAACTCAGCACACTGCACCTCTTTGGGGAGGAACTGCCGCATGTAGGTCGATTTCCCCACTCCGTTTGGGCCCGCCACAATGAACAGATTTGGCATAACAAGGGGAGAAAGCCCACCTTTGCGAGCGGGTCAATCGAAGCTGTGTAGAAGGCCACGGAGCCCACCCTAGCAGCGTAGAGCACGCTTGCATGAGTAGACGTGCCGGCGGCGCAAGCGCAGGCTGTTTTATTTCACCGAGACGCACGCGCTAGAAGCGCAGCGGAGTGTTTTCGTGGCCGCAGTGGGGACATTTCGCGGTCGAGGGCGCCCCACTCTTCGCTCCCCAGGCGGACTCGTTCGCCGCCCCTTCAGCGGATGCACTCGCCGCGCTCCAGTCGCCTGCTGGGAACTGATACAAGTGGTTGCAGCGGATGCAATGGTAGGTGCGGCGGCGGCGTTTGCGCTCGAAGCGTTTGTGGTCGCGCCGGTCGTAGTAAAGCCACAGCCCCAAGAAAAAGAGGCCGATGAGGATACAATAAAGAGAAGCGGAAATAACCACGGTCGTAGACCGATTTATTGGCGAGCGGCTACGCAGTCGCAGACCGAGGCAGCTCGTCTTCTAATACAAGAGAGGGAAAGGAGCATCAGCAGGTGGCACGACTCGAGCAAGTCGGCGCGTGACGCAGGCTGGGCTTACAAAAAAGCGCGTCGAGGGTTTGCCCGACGCGCTTAGAAAAAAGGGACACGGAACGCTCGCGTTAAGCGAGCCGCTTACTTCGTCTCGGCTTCGGACGCGGCGGGAGCCTCAACAGCGGCTTCGGGAGCGGGCGTTTCCGCAGCCGCAGGAGCCTCAACAGCGGGCTCTGCGTCCTTCACTTCCGCAGCAGCGGCGGCAGGCTTTGCGGTCTTCTTCGCTTTGGAGGCCGCAGCTTTACCGCGCGAACCGCGTTTTTTGTAGCCCGGGTCATCGGCCTTAACGAGTTCGATGAGGGCCATTTCGGCGGCATCGCCGAGACGGGGCCCGAGTTTGTAAATGCGGGTGTAGCCGCCGTTGCGGTCTTTGAATTCGTTGACCTTGTCGTTGAAGAGCAGCGTCAGCGCGTTCTCGTCGCGGAGGTCGCGGTGCGCGAGGCGGCGCAGGTGCAGCGCGTCTTTCGGGTCGGTCTTGGCCGCGGCGCGCTTGGCCTTGGTGATGAGTTTCTCGGCGAAGGGGCGCAGGGCTTTGGCCTTCGTAAGGGTCGTTTTGATACGGCCGTGAGTGATGAGCGAGGCGGTCATGTTCGACAACATGGCTTCGCGGTGCTCGCGGGTGACGCCGAGAGTGGCGCGGTGTTTTTTGTGACGCATTGGATTTTTCTAGGGATTTTGGGTTTTGAAACTCCCGTTCGGCAATCCGGCCGCAGCGTTAGGCAGCCTAGACGGCGCGAGAGTTAGTGAAATGAGTAGAAGCCGCAGGAGCGGGCTTCGGCACACGCACCCGAAGTCGGATGGGGTGCAAAAACGCAGCGCTCGCTTAGAGGTCGCGCTTGTTGTCGAGGAGGCGTTCGTCGAACTTCATGCCCAGCGAGAGACCTAGGGCTTCGAGCTTGTCCTTGATTTCGTTGAGGGACTTTTTGCCGAAGTTGCGGTACTTGAGCATCTCTTGCTCGGACTTCATGGCCAGCTCGCCAACGGTGGTGATGTTGGCGTTGTTGAGGCAGTTGGCGGCGCGAACGGAAAGTTCGATTTCGTTGACCGACATGTTGAGCAGCTTGTGGAGCTTGTTTTGCTCTTCGCTGATCTCGGACTGCTGGTTCTCGAATTCGTAAGTCTCCTCGGATACGCGGTCAAAGACGTCCAAGTGGCGCTTGAGGATGGAGCCGGCCTGCTTGAGTGCGTCTTCGGGGCCGATGCGGCCATCGGTCGTCACTTCGAGGATGAGTTTGTCGTAGTCGGTGATTTGGCCGACACGGGTATTCTCAACGCTGTATTTGACGAGGGTGACGGGCGAGAAGAGCGAGTCGATTGGGATGACGCCGATGGCTTGGTCTTCCTTTTTGTTCTGCTCGCCCGGGTAGTAGCCGCGCCCAGTCTTGATCTCGATTTCGGCCTCAAAGCTGCGCTTCGAGTCGAGCGTGCAGATCAATTGGTCGGGGTTGATGATGGTGATGTTGGCGTCGGCCTGGATGTCGGCAGCAGTCACGGGGCCAGGCTTGCCAACGCTGATGCGCAGGTTGATGGGCTCGCGCTTGTGCGAAACGATGAGCACTTTTTTGAGGTTGAGGACGATGTCGGTGACATCCTCGACAACGCCTTCGATGCTCTGGAACTCGTGGTTTACGCCGTCGATTTTGATCGAGGAAATAGCGGCGCCCTCAATGGAGCTGAGGAGGACGCGGCGCAGCGAATTGCCGATGGTGTGTCCATAGCCCGCTTCGAAGGGCTCGGCGATGAACTTGGCGTAGGTCTCTGTAGAGCCTTCTTCGACCTTGGTGAGTTTGTTCGGCAGTTCGAACTTTCCGAGACGTTTAGGCATAGCAATTACTCTTGGTTGAGCGGTGAATTAAAGCGGTATGAGTGAGGGAGGCGGTGCGCGAATGCGAGAAAAGCCGCCGCGAAAAAGTGCGGCGGCTCGGAGGGGCGAGCTTAGAAGCGCGAGTAGAACTCGACGATGATTTGCTCGTTAATCCCGGGCTCCATTTCGTCGCGGTTGGGTAAGCGGGCGACCTTGGCCTTGAGCGTCTCGCTGTCCATCGTGAGCCAGCCGGGGACGTTGCGCATGCGGTTTTCTTCGAGGTTGCGCGTGGCGAGTTGGCGCGAGGCGGGCGCGTTGCGCACTTCGATTTCGTCACCTGCTTGCACGGCATAGCTGGCGATATCGACCTTGTGGCCGTTTACGCGGATGTGACCGTGGTTGACAAATTGGCGGGCGGCGGCGCGGCTCTTGGCGATGCCGAGCAGGTAGACAACACTGTCGAGGCGGGTTTCGAGCAGTTGCAGGAAGCGTTCACCGGTGATGCCGCGCTCGTTCTTGGCCTTCTCGAAAAGACGGCGGAATTGGCGCTCGAGCAGGCCGTAGGTGTAGCGCAGCTTTTGCTTCTCGTTTAGACCGATGGCGTATTCGGACTGCTTGCTGCGACGGAGGCGCGGGCCGTGTTGGCCGGGCGGATAGGAGCGGCGCTCTAGGGCCTTGGCCGAACCGAGAATGTGTTGGTTAAAGCGGCGGCTGAGTCGTGTAGTTGGTCCTGTGTAACGAGCCATGACTGGGTGAGTGTGGTTAAGTGTTTTTTAAAGGTGCGAGCGCGAGCGTGTGGGCGCAGCGGCTATTAAGCGCGGCGGCGTTTGCGCGGGCGGCAGCCGTTGTGCGGAACCGGGGTGACGTCGATAATCGAGGTGATTTCTAGCCCGATCGCCTGAAGTCCGCGCACGGCACTGTCACGGCCCATGCCGGGGCCGGAAAGGCGAATGACGATTTCCTTAAGCCCGTGCGACATGGCAGTGCGGGCGGCGTCTTGGGCGACGATTTGCGCGGCGTAGGCGGTGGACTTGCGCGAACCGCGGAAGTTGCACTTACCGGCACTCGACCACGAGATGACTTGGCCCTTCGGGTCAGTAATCGAGACGATGGTGTTGTTGAAGGAGGCGAGCACGTTAGCGACGCCCGAGGAGATGTTCTTCGAGCCCTTGGCCTTGCGAATCTTGATTGTGCCCAGCTCTTCCTTGAGCAGGTCAGCAGCGGTGGGCTGTTTGGCGACGCCGCCGATGGTTTCGACAACAGGGGTTTCTTGCTCGACGGGGGCAGCAGCAGAATTGGCAGCCTGCTCGGTCTTCGGATCGGACTTTTCTTCAGCCATGATGGTGGAAAATGGTATGGGTTAGCGGGTGGTGGGCGATTACTTCGAGGACTTCGCGCCGATGGTCTTGCGGGCACCTTTGCGAGTGCGGGCGTTGGTGCTGGTGCGTTGGCCGCGCACGGGCAGGCCGCGGCGGTGGCGGATACCGCGATAGCAGTTGATCGCTTGGAGGCGCTTGAGGTTAGAGGCGATTTCGCGGCGCAGGTCGCCTTCGAGCAGCCACTTATGCTCGGTGATGATGTGCAGTACTTTGCTGAGCTGCTCCTCGTCGAGGTCGTTCGCACGCATGTTGGGGTCGAGCCCCGCTTCGGCAACGATGAGGTCGGCACGGGTCGGGCCGATGCCGTTGATGTAACGCAGGGAGTAGGCGACTTTTTTGTGCCCAGGGATTTCTACACCGAGTAGACGTGGCATGTGGTGGTGGTGGTTTAGGTTAAGAGGGTTGAGAGAGTTGGAGTTTGAAAAAAAGGGATTTAGGGAAACGCGCTCAGAGCGCAGCAGAAGAGAGCGTAGGCGGGACAGTGAGGATTTCGGGGCCTTTGTCCGTCGTGAGGATGGTGTGCTCAAAGTGAGCACTCGGAGAGCCGTCGGCAGTGACGACTGTCCACCCATCGGAGAGCACCTTGGTGTTGTAGTGACCTAGGTTTACCATCGGCTCGATGGCGATCGTCATCCCGGGCTTAATCACGGGGCCGCGTCCGGGCTTGCCGAAGTTTGGGATTTCGGGCGGCTCGTGCATCCGCTCCCCTAGCCCGTGGCCGACATAATCGCGGACGACGCCGTAACCGTGCGATTCGACGTAGGTCTGGACCGCATGCGAGATGTCGCCGATGCGGTTTCCGACGCGAGCTTGGGCAATCCCGAGTGCGAGCGATTGCTCGGTGACGCTGATGAGTTTCGCCCATTCGGGCGGAATGTCGCCGACGGGGATCGTCACCGCGTTATCACCGATGTAGCCTTGGTAATTTACGGTGACGTCGATTGAGACGATGTCGCCGTCCTGAATCACGCGACGCAGCGAGGGCACCCCGTGAACGACTTCCTCGTTCACCGAGATGCAGGTGTGAGCCGGATAGCGGCGGTTGCCGATTTGGTAGCCGTAATCTGCGCTGCGTGCGCCATTGGCCGCGATGAGGTCGCGGCCCGCTTCGTCCAAGTCTTGTGTGGTAAGGCCGGGCCGGACGAGTTGCTTTAACTCGTATAGCACCTTGGCCGCTACTGCACAGGCTGCGCGGATTCGCGCGATTTGATCTCTGTTTTTAACAACACTCATAAAAGTGCCACCGCCGCCAAAGCGCGGCGCGGAGTTCCTCCATTACAGAGTGGGGCCTGTGTGAAAACGTGGAGCAGCGTAGCCGGGGAGCGTCGAGGGGAGAGGCAGCCCGCATCAGGTTTGCGCGTAATGCTCAGGGCCGCGCGTATTGCGCGACTGAGCCGACGCGAAATCTCAAACCGCAGCACGGAGGCCGCAGCGCGAGAGACGTGCTCTAGTGGTTTCTTCAAAGAACGGGCTCGGGCGAGATGGCGGGAGTGGAGTCCCGCGCTGCCGAAGCAAAGTGAATTGGATTTAGCGACGAGGTCGCGAAAAAAGGGGCAGAGGCTGTGCGCCAACATTTCGCGAGTAAAGCCCTAAAGTGCGAAGGCTTGAATCGCCCAGGCGATGATGCCGATGGCGAAAATGATCCCCGTAGGAACCACGAGTTTCATGACCGCCTCCGAACTCAGCGCATCGCCAGTCATGCCTTGGCGAGCACCCGCGGCGCGGGCGCGCACACGGCCCTTTTTGAGGAAGCCGTCATAGTGCCGCTGAAGCAGGAAGGTCTCCATCTGGCGCATGGTATCGAGGATGACGCCCACGGTGATGAGCATCCCTGTGCCGCCGAAGAAAATCGCGATACGCTGCGGGACGTTGAGCTCGAAGAGCAGGAAGTCCGGCATGACCGCGATGACCGTCAGGAAGATGGCCCCCGCGAGGGTGAGCCGCGTCATGATGAAGTCGAGGAACTGCGCGGTGGGAGCGCCCGGGCGCACACCCGGGATGTAGCCGCCGTATTTCTTCAAGTCGTCGGCGATCTGGATGGGCTTAAACATGATCGACACCCAGAAGTAGCTAAAGAACAGGATCAGGCAGGTGTAGATCGCGTAGTAGCTCCAGTGCCCACGCAGCAGTTGCTGCGAAAACTCGGTCAGAAACTTGATGTTAAACGCCGCGCCGATTTGGGAAAAAATCTGCTGCGGGAAGAGGATAATCGCGCTGGCGAAGATGACGGGCATCACGCCCGAGTAGTTCACCTTGAGCGGCAGGAAGGAGCTTTGCCCGCCCATGACCTTGTTACCCACGACACGCTTGGCGTATTGGACGGGGATTTTGCGCTGACCTTGCACCACCATGATGATGCCCATCGTCACCGCGAGGAAGAGCAGGATCATGACAATCGCCTGCGGAAGCCCGAGCCGGGCGACACCGATTGGCGCAAAGAAAAGTTGGTAAGTCGCAGTCGCGGCAGCCGGGATGTCCGCCAAGATACCGACCGTGATGAGCAGCGAAACACCGTTGCCGATACCGCGCTGAGTAATCTGCTCGCCCAGCCACATGAGGAGCATCGTGCCCGCCGTCATGTAAATAACCGAGGTGAAGAGGAAGCCCAGCTTCCCCACCATCACAATCGGCCCGTAAATCGTAACGTCGTAGCCGGGGAAGAGCCGCCCGGGATTTTCGAGCGCGAGGATAAGGAGCGTCCCCTGCACTAAACAGATCAACACCGTCGCGTAGCGGGTGTACTGCGTGAGCTTTTGACGGCCTACGTCACCTTCCTGTTGGAGCCGGCTCAGCGCGGGCACCAGTGCCGTCATGAGCTGAAACACGATCGACGCACTGATGTAGGGCATGATGCCGAGTGCGGCAATCGCGCCCTTAACCAGCGCACCGCCGGTGAACATGTTGTAGAGCCCGACGAGTGTGCCACCGCCGCCGGCGGTCTGGTCGGCGAAGAAGCTCTGGAGCGGATGCGGGTCAATCCCGGGGAGCGGGATGTGCGCCGCGACCCGAGCGACAAAGAGCAGCGCGAGCGTGTAAAAAATACGCGAGCGCAGCTCGGGGATTTTTAGAGAGTTAGTAAACGCGGAGAACATCGAGCAGTGGGCAGCTAAGGCGGGCTAATGAGTGCGAGGCCGCGAGCGCAAGGGGCAGTCGCGGCGTCAGCCGTTGTTAGGCGGCGACGATTGCTTGGCCGCCTAGCTTTTCGAGCTTGGCCTTGGCCGACTCGGAGAACTTGGCCGCAGTGATTTTGAGCGGGCGGGTAAGCTCGCCGTTGCCCAACACCTTAAACTTCGCGTCGCTCTTGCGCAGAAAACCGTTAGCGGCGAGCACAGCGGCATCGACTTCGCTAATTGCCGCGTCAAGCGCTTCGAGGTCGCCCAGGTTTACGATGGGCAGCTCGGTGCGGAAGTTTTTGTTATTAAAGCCGCGATGCGGGAGCCTGCGGTAAAGGGGCATTTGGCCGCCTTCAAAGCCCGGGCGGATGCTGCCGCCGGAGCGCGCGGTCTGGCCTTTGCCACCGCGGCCGCTGGTCTTTCCGTGGCCGCCGCCTTCGCCGCAACCAACGCGCTTCTTGCGGTGCACGGCACCGGCCACATTCGAGAGTTCGTGAAGTTTCATAGCTGTGTTCCTGTGTCTGGGGCGCCCGAGCGGTCGCGTGCAAATCGCGCAACGCAAGCCCGCTCGGACTCGGATTATAAATAACGGTCAGTTTCTCGCTTAGGCGGCTTCCCCACCCTCGCTCTTCAGCGCGTTCTTGTAAGCTTCAGAGATGCGCAGCTTGCGTAGCCCCTCGAAGGTCGCGTTCACCACGGCGATGTGGTTCTTCGAGCCGAGTGACTTGGTGAGGACGTTCTTAACGCCGGCCGCTTCGAGGACAGCGCGGACACCGCCACCAGCGATAAGGCCGGTTCCGGTCGTCGCTGGGCGCAGTAGCACGCGGCCACCATCGTACTCGCCGATGACTTCGTGCGGGATGGTGTCGCCCTTGATTTGGACGGGCACCATTTGCTTGTTCGCATGTGCGGTGCTCTTGCGAATCGCTTCGGGGACTTCGTTGGCCTTGCCGTAGCCGATGCCAATCTTGCCCTTGCCGTCGCCGACGACTGAAAGCGCGGAAAAGCTGAATCGGCGACCGCCTTTGACGACCTTGGCGCAGCGGTTGATGAAGACGACTTTCTCGATGAGGCCGGAGTCTTCGGCATCTTTGGCGTCGTTGTTACGGCGATCGCGGCGCGGGCCACGGCCTTGGCCGCCATCGCGGCGACCACCGCGGCCTTGGCGTTGTTGGGGGGCTGCGCTCGGTGCAGCCGTCGGTGCGGCCGCTTCAGCGGTGACTACAGCCTCGGGGGCGACCGCTGCGTCAGCGCGGACGGCGGAAGTGGCTTCGGTATTGGTTTCAGTTGCAGTGCTCATGTAGCGAGGGCGTGTAGCGCTTAGAATTGGAGTCCGCCTTCACGAGCGGCTTCGGCGAATTGTTTCACTTTGCCATGATAACGGGCACCGTTGCGGTCGAAGACCACCGACGAGATGCCCGCCTCTTTGGCTTTGGCGGCAAAGGCAGTGCCCAGCTCCTGTGCACCTGCCACATTGGCCGCGAGCTTCTTCTGACGGAGGTCGGGCGCGAGCGAGGAGAGGAAGGCCAGCGTTACGCCCTTTTCGTCGTCGACAGCCTGCGCGTAAATGTGCTTGCCGGTGAACTTGACGGAGAGGCGGGGCCGCTCGGCGGTGCCATTGATTTTCTTGCGAATGCGCCAGCGGCGTTTCTGCAAGAGTTTGGATTTTAGAATAGTGTCCATGGGTCGTGGTGCTCCCTTGAGAAGAGTTATGGTGAGGAGGATAAGGCGAAGCGTTAAGCGACGGTCTTGCCTTCCTTGCGGCGGACGCGCTCGCCAACGATGCGAACCCCTTTGCCCTTGTAGGGCTCGGGCGGGTAGTAGCTGCGAATCTCGGCAGTGACCGCACCGACGAGCTGCTTGTCCGCGCCTTCGACTTTGACCTTGGTCTGGTCGGCGACGGTCACGGTGATCCCTTCGGGGATATCCATCACGATCGGGTGCGAGTAGCCGAGCGCGAGGTCGAGCTGCTTACCTTTGAGCGTCGCGCGGAAGCCGACGCCTTGGATTTCAAGGTCTTTAACAAAGCCTTGGCTCACGCCTTGGACCATGCCGGCGATGATTGAGCGGGCCGTGCCAAACATGGCGCGGGCGAAGCGGCTCTCGTCGGCAGGTGCGACTACGATTTGGCCTTCAGCCTGCGTAATCGTGATGACCGGCGCGAAGGTTTTAGAGATTTTCCCTTTCGGGCCCTCCGCACTGACGGTCGTGCCTTCGATGGCGACCTTCACGTTGGCGGGGACGGGGACAGGTTGTTTACCGATGCGACTCATGGTGTGTGGTGTCCTCCGTGTGTTACCAAACTTTGCAGACGAGCTCGCCCCCCGCCTTGTTGCGGCGGCAGTCTTGGTCCTTCATCAGGCCCTGCGAGGTGGAGAGAATCGAGATACCGAGCCCGTTGAGCACGCGCGGAATCTCGGTGTAGCGGTAGTAGAGACGGCGGCCAGGCTTGGAAACGCGCTGGAGGTCGGTGAGGACGGGTTGGCCGTCCACATACTTCATCTTAACGACGAGGGTTTTGTGGCCGCGCGAATCGGTGCCCTGGGTGTAGTCGGCGATGTAGCCGTCACCTTTGAGGATGGAGGCGATCGATTCTTTGAGTTTGGAGTGCGGTGCGGAGCACTCGGCTAGCCGGGCCCGCGACGCATTGCGCAAGCGGGTCAGGAAATCACTAATAGGGTCGTGCATGTGGTGGATGTTTTTCTAAAGCCCGAAGCGGGTCATATCCGACTCCCGCATGGGCAAAGGGTTTCGTTAACGGAGGCAGCTCGCTTACCAAGAGGACTTGGTGACGCCGGGGATTTTTCCCGAGAGTGCGAGTTCGCGGAACTGGATACGCGAGACGCCGTATTTGCGGATGTAGGCGCGGGGACGGCCACTGAGTTTACAGCGGTTATTGACGCGCACCGATGAGGAGTTGCGGGGGAGCTTGGCGAGTTTCTTTTGCGCGGCGAAGAAGTCTTCGTCGCTGGACTCGGGGTTCGCGAGGATGGCCTTCAGCTCGGCGCGCTTGGCCTTGTATTTCTCTACAAGGGCTTCGCGCTTCTTGTTGCGTTCGATGGCAGATGTTTTGGGCATGTGGACTCCAGAAATTGGGGGTTACGCGGCTTCAGCTTGGGGCTCGTCTGCGGCGGCAGTGGTCGTGGCGGCAGCTGCGGCGACTCGGCGGAAGGGCATGCCGAGTAGGCGCAAGAGTTCGCGGCCTTCTTCGTCGTCGGTCGCGGTGGTGACGATGGTGATGTCGAGCCCCATCGTCTTCTTCACGTTTTCCACCGTGATTTCGGGGAAGATGGTGAGGTCGGCGATACCGAGGTTGTAGTTGCCGTTACCGTCGAGCTTGGGCGAGATGCCGCGGAAGTCGCGAATGGTGGGCAGCGCGACCGCGATCAGGCGGTAGAGGAAGTCCCACATGGCGTTGCCACGCAGGGTCACGCAGCAGCCGACGACCTGGCCTTGGCGAAGCTTAAAGTTGGAGATCGCCTTCTTGGCTTTGGTGAGCACGGGGCGTTGTCCAGCGATGAGGCCGAGGTCGCGCTGAATGTCCGAGATCTGGGTCTTATCGGCGTCTGCATCGATGCCCGTGTTGAGGACGACTTTTTGAATCGTGGGCACTTCGTGCTTGTTGGTGTAGCCGCGTGCTTTCGTCAGCGCGGGGACAACCTGCTCGGCGTAAAGGGTTTTAAGTGTCGGTGTGTGGCTCATTGGGAAGTGCTACCGGATTTCCGACCCGGCGGCGTTTTAGGGAAAAGGGGCGGATAACGAGGATCCGTGTTGGGCTTGGCAAGTGCAGAAGCGAAAAACGAAGGGCGCGCGCAACGCTTAGGCGGCGGATTTGCCGCGCTTGCTGGCATCGTAGGTCGCCTTGAGCATGAGATTGGAGACGTGAATGGAGCCCTCGCGCTCGGCGATGGTGCCGTTGGGATGATCCTGCGACTTTTTGAGGTGTCGCTTAATCATCGCCACGCCTTCGACGCGGGCGCGCGATTTGGCGGGGAGCACTTCGAGGACTTTGCCTTCCTTGCCTTTGTGGGAACCAGCGATGACGACGACCTGGTCGCCGCGTTTGATGTGAAATGGTGAAGCCATGTTAGAGAACCTCCGGGGCTAGGGAGATGATTTTCATAAAATTCTTCGCGCGCAGCTCGCGGGCGACCGGGCCAAAGATGCGGGTGCCTTTGGGGTTGTTGTTCGCGTCGATGATGACGACCGCGTTACTGTCAAAGCGCAGGTAGCTGCCATCCGCACGGCGAACGGGAGCCTTGGTGCGCACGACGACGGCTTTGACGACTTCGCCCTTCTTCACCGAGGCGTCGGTCGAGCTTTCGCGAATGTGGATGGTGACGATATCGCCGATGCCCGCAGTGTCGGTGTTTTGACCGGCTTTGCGGATCATGGCGGCTTTGCGTGCGCCAGTGTTGTCGGCGATTACGAGTCTAGAACGAAGTTGGATCATGGCGTAGCTCCGTAAGGTAGGATGGTGTTAAAACGGTGTGTCGGCAGCCCAGCCGGGTTACGCCTTAGCGGCTTCTTCCGCAGTGGCGGACTCGGCCACGCTGGCAGCGACGTCTTCGATGCTCGCCGCGCGCTCGAGGATGGAGACGATGCGCCAGCGCTTCAGGCGGCTGAGCGGACGCGTCTCCATGATCTCCACTTTGTCGCCCGGGTGCGTCTCGTTTTTCTCGTCGTGCGCGTGCACGACGGTCTGGCGATTGACCACTTTGTGGTAAAGCGGGTGCGGGGCTTTGTAAGGAATCGTGACCTTGATGGACTTATCGCCGGAGCGACTGGTAACGAAGCCGATGAGCGTCTTGCGGCTGTTGTGGCGAATGTGTTGGGACATGGCGGCGGTGTGTGTCTTCTAGTGCGGCAGGGCTCGCGGGCGTTTAGGCCGCAGCGACTTGCGGGCGGCTTTTCTCGTTAAGGATGGTCTCTAGGCGGGCGATCGTCTTGCGCAGCGCACGCAGTTCGTGGGTCTTCTCTAACTGGCCGGTCTGCTTGCGCAGACGCAGTTGGAGGAGTTGGTCGCGCAATTCGCGCAGTTTAGCGGTGATCTCGGTCGGCGAGAGTTCGCGGATTTCTTTGGAAGTCATTTGGGCAGTGGGCAGCGCGTTTGGGCGTTCTCAGAAGGCGCGAGCGTTTTACTCGGCGCGGGTGAGGAAACGACAGTGGAAGGGGAGCTTAGCATCGGCCAAGCGGAAGGCCTCTTTGGCAATCGTGGCGGGGACGCCGGAAAGCTCGAAGAGCATCGTGCCGGGCTTGATGACGGCCACGTAGTGGTCGACCGAGCCTTTACCCTTACCCATGCGGACTTCAGCGGGTTTGCTGGTGACGGGTTTGTGCGGGAAGACGCGAATCCAGAGTTTTCCTTTGCGTTTGAGGTGGCGCGTGATGGTGACGCGGGCGGCCTCAATCTGGCGGCCAGTCATGGGCCCACGAGTGAGCGACTGGAGGCCAAATTCGCCAAAGGCGAGTGTGTTGCCGCGTTTCGCGTTGCCGGTGTTACGGCCTTTTTGCGATTTGCGGTATTTGGTGCGAGCGGGTGCGAGAGCCATGTGTGGTTTCTCCTAAAGATGGGCGGTTCCGTGCGGCGAGGTGTGTGACAGGCGGCGCAAGGATTAGTTGTTGTCGGACTCTTTTTTACAGATCCAGCACTTGATGCCGATCTTGCCGTAGACGGTCTGCGCTTCCGCGAAACCGTAGTCGATGTTCTCGCGGAGCGAGTGGAGTGGCACGCGGCCTTTGCGCTGCCATTCGCGGCGGGCGATGTCGGCACCGCCGAGACGGCCCGAGCACTGGATGCGGATGCCCTGCGCGCCGAGGGTCATGGCGACTTCGACGGCCTTTTTCATCGCACGACGAAAGGCGATACGACGCTCCAGTTGCAGCGCGACGTTTTCGGCGACGAGCTGCGCCTCAATCTCGGGCTTCTTAACTTCTTGGATGTCGAGGAGGATTTCTTTGCCAGTGAGACGCGCGAGCTCCTCTTTGATTTTCTCGACCTCTTGGCCCTTGCGGCCGATGACGATGCCGGGGCGCGCAGTGTAGATCTCGACGCGGACGCGGTTGCTCGCCCGCTCGATAAAGATGCGGGGAACGCTCGCCTGCTTGAGCTTCTCCATGAGCTTGTCGCGGATGAGTTGGTCTTCGACGAGGAGCCTGCTGAAGTCCTTCTTACCCGCATACCAGCGGGACTGCCAGTTGCGGCGGACGGCGAGACGGAAGCCTACGGGATTAGTTTTTTGGCCCATTTCGGAAGTAGTGTGAAGATCAGTTGGAAGTGTTGCCGTCGCTAAGGACGATGCGGATGTGGGACATCTTTTTACGGCGGGGCTTAGCGGTGCCGCGCGCGCCGGCCTTGAAGCGTTTGAGGACGGGGCCGTTTTCGATGATGGCGGACTTCACCGTGAGCGAGTCGGCGCTGAGGTTGTTGTTGTTCTCGGCGTTGGCGATTGCGCTCTTGAGGGTCTTGACGATGAGGCGTGCGGATTTGCGCGGCACGAGGGTCAAGAACTCGACGGCTTCGGCGGCTTTGCGCCCTTGGATCGTGCGCGCGACTTCGCGCACTTTCTTCGGCGACATGCGCGCGTATCGGGTGAGGGATTGGACTTCCATGATCTTAAAGATTCCTTCGGAGAGGCGACAGCAGGGCTTCCTATGATTCCGCCGCGAGCGCGGCGGAGTTTTGGGAAAGGCCCCCTGCCCTTTTCGTTTGGTTCGTTAGCTTAGGGTTAAATGGATAAATTAAGAGCGTGAGGTTAGACGGCCTTCTTGGTCGTCGCGCCGTGAGACTTAAAGGTGCGGGTCGGGGAGAACTCGCCGAGCTTGTGGCCGACCATGTTTTCGGTGACGTGCACGGGGACGAACGCTTTGCCGTTGTGCACGCTGAAGGTGAGGCCGACGAAGTCGGGCGTGATGGTCGAGCGACGCGACCAAGTCTGGATGGGTTTGTGCGAGCCAGCGGCTGCCGCCTTCTCGATTTTTTCGAGCAGGTGGTAATCGACGAAGAAGCCCTTTTTGATGGAACGTGCCATAGTGGGTAAGGAGTGCGCTTAAAGGTTTCTAAGATTACTTGCGGCCACGGGGCTTGCGACCGTTGGCGTGGACGATGATTTGGCTGTTCGAGGGCTTGGAGCGGCGACGTGTCGGGTAGCCCTTGGCGAGCTGTCCCCAAGGGGAGACGAGGTGCTGGCGTCCACCACCGCTCTTCGAGAGTCCGTTACCACCGCCGTTGGGGTGATCGATCGGGTTCATCACAATACCGCGGACGCGGGGACGGCGGCCTAGCCAGCGTTTGCGACCGGCCTTGCCGAGCGACTGGTTGGAGTGGTCGGAGTTGCCGACTTCGCCAATGGTGGCGCGGCACTTCGGGTTCACGAGCCGGATTTCGCCCGAGGGCATCTTGAGCTGCGCGAAGCCGTTTTCGACAGCGACGAGTTCAATCGAGGCTCCAGCGGAGCGAGCGAGTTGCGCACCGCGGCCGGGGACGAGCTCCACGGCGTGGATGCGGGTCGCAGGCGGGATGAGCGAAAGCGGGTAGTTGTTGCCCACCTTGAAGTCGTTGTGCCCCGCCGTGTTCGAGGTGACGATGGTCGCACCGACTGCGAGCTTCTCGGGGGCGATGATGTAGCGTTTCTCGCCGTTGGCGTAGGCGACGAGTGCGATATTCGCCGAGCGGTTCGGGTCATACTCGATCGCCTGCACGCGAGCCGGGATGTCGAGGATCGCGCGCTTAAAGTCGATGATGCGGTAGAGCTGCTTGTGACCACCGCCGCGACGGCGCGAGGTGATGCGGCCGTAGACGTTGCGGCCACCGCTCTTGTGCTTGGACTCGGTGAGGGCGCGCTCGGGACGCTTCTTGGCGAGATGCGGCTGGTGGTTGAGCGTAGTGAACCGCTGGCTAGCGGTCGTGGGTCGGGAAGCTTTTAATGGCATGGGAGGAACGACTCCTTCTCGGTTTTATAAATGGTGTGGCGTGGGCGGCGGACTGCGGCGCGTGGGAGCGGCACTTAGATTAGCTCAATCTTGTCGCCGGTCTTCAGCGTCACGATGGCCTTCTTGTAATCGGAGCCTTGGACGTAGCGGCCGGCGCGGGTGCGCTTGTTTTTGCCACGGTAGTTCTGGATGTTGACGCGACGGACGGTGACTCCGAAGGCCTTCTCCACCGCCTCAGCAATCGAGTGCTTGGTCGTGTCGGGATAGACCTCGAAGGTGTATTGACCGAGCTCGGCAGATTGCTTGCTCGATTTCTCCGTCATGCGGGCGAGTTTGAGGACGGCGTTTGCGTTCATTTCTGACCTCCGTTAATGCGGGATAGGATACGTTCGAGGGCACCGGTGCTCACGATGATCTTGCGGTATTTGGCAAGGTCGACCGGGTTGAGCTCGGCGGCTTCTTGGAGCGAGACACGCTCAATGTTGCGCGCTGCGCGGAAGGCTTCGTCGGAAAACGGCGCGTCAACGAGGAGGATGTTCCCCTTGGGCGCGATACGGCCGACGACTTCGTTCATGAGCTTGGTCTTCGGCTCGGGAAGCACGAATTGCTCAATGACGGCGAGCTCGCCTGCGGACGCGCGCTCGAAGATGGCGCGGCTAAACGCGAGAGCGCGAACCTTGGCGTTAACCTTCTTCGAGTAGTCGCGGGGCTTGGGCCCGAAGACGACACCACCGCCCACCCAAAGCGGGGAGCGCGAGGAGCCGGCGCGAGCGCGGCCCGTGCCTTTTTGCCTCCAGGGCTTCTTACCACCGCCGCGAACTTCGCCGCGGGTCTTGGTCGAGTGCGTGCCTTGGCGGCGGTTGGCGTTAATGGCGACGATTACCTCTTTGAGGGCTTGGCGGCCTTTATCGCCTTCGAAGACGGGGAGACCGGCGAACTCTTGTTCGGTGCTGGTTTTGCCGTCGGAACTAAAAACGGTGAGTTTCATGGGCTAGCGTGTGTCCTTCAGGGTTAGGCGTTCTTGGGCTGGCCTTTGATGGCGGTGCGGATGACGACATCGGATCCATTGGCCCCGGGAATCGCCCCTTTTAGCAGGAGGAGGTTTTTGTCAGCGACGACTTGCACGACGCGCAGGTTCTGCACCGTGCGGCGCA
>NZ_LSZP01000047.1 GCF_001580045.1 Cephaloticoccus capnophilus | reverse complement strand
GAGCCGATACGGCGGTGAAACATCGAGCCGTGCGAGGCAGGGCCACCGCCGACGCGGAAGCGTTTCATGACGCCTTGGAAGCCTTTGCCCTTCGAGGTGCCAAAGACATCCACGAACTGGCCTTCACTGAAAATCTCGACGGTGACGGTGTCGCCGGGCTTGGCTTCCGGAGCGGAGTCGAGCCGCACTTCGCTAAGGACGCGGGGCGCGGAGTCGAGGCCGGCCTTCTTCGCGTGGTTAAGCTCGGCGAGCGAGGCGTTCTTGTCTTTCTTGGTGGCGAAGCCGAGCTGCACGGCGTTGTAGCCGTCGCGCTCCGTGGTCTTTACCTGCACAACTGAGCAGGGACCGGCCTCGACTACCGTGACGGGGACTAGGACGTTGTTCGCGTCGTAGACCTGCGTCATACCGAGTTTTTTGCCTAAAAGGGATGTAATCATAGGGCTAAGCGGTAGGTGGAAAGTTTCCTAAGACCTACATTAGTCAGGGACTCCAGCGGTGCGGGATTTCGTCGCGTAGACGGCCCGCACTTGGGCATCTGCTAACTGTGGGAACTTAAATTTATACGTTAATCGTGATGTCTACGCCGGAGGGTAGGTTGAGTTTCTTGAGCTCATCGACGGTCTGCGCGGTGGGCTCGATGATGTCGATGAGTCGCTTGTGTGTGCGCGACTCGAACTGCTCCATCGACTTTTTGTCGCCGTGGGGGGAGCGGTTTACCGAGAGCTTTTCGATGCGCGTGGGCAGCGGAATGGGCCCCGAGACACGCGCACCGGAGCGTTTGGCGGTCTCGACGATCTCTTGGGCCGACTGATCGATTACGCGGTAATCGAAGCCTTTGAGTTTGATGCGAATGCGTTGGCCTTTCATGGCAGGTTAAAAATGGGTTGCGAAAATGCTGGGTGGGTGAGTCGAGGAGTCGCGGCGACGGGGACGCGCTTAGCTGCGAGCAGGAGCGCGGGAACTGGTCTCGACGATTTTGGCGAGGATCGAGTTGGGCACTTGCTCGAAGTGCGACGGCGTAATCGACGCACTCGCGCGGCCTTTGGAGAGGGAGCGAATATCCGTCACGTAGCCAAAAAGCATTTCGAGCGGGACATGAGCGGCGACGATGCAGGCACCGGCCTTCGACTCCATCCCTTGGATTTGGCCGCGGCGGCGGTTCACGTCGCCCATGAGGTCACCTTGATACTCCTCGGGAGTCGTGATTTCGACCGACATGATCGGCTCAAGGAGAATCGGGTTGGCGGCCTTCATCGCTTCCTTGAAGGCGAAGATGCCCGCCATCTTAAAGGCCAGCTCCGAGGAGTCCACATCGTGGAAGGAGCCATCAACGATGCGCACGATGATATCGACGACCGGGTAACCCGCGACGACGCCATTGTTGGCACCTTCCATGATGCCGTCCGTGGTCGGCTTGATAAATTCCTTGGGAATGACGCCGCCGACGATTTCGTTAACGACCTCGATGCCCTTGCCCTTTTCATTGGGCTCGATCTTGACGACCGCATGGCCGTATTGGCCTTTACCACCGGATTGGCGGATGAATTTGCCCTCGCCGGTCGCGTTGCCGAGGATGGTTTCGCGGTAGGCGATTTGGGGTTTCCCAGAGGCGGCCTCGACCTTGAATTCGCGCTTCATCCGGTCGCGGATGATGTCGAGGTGCAGCTCGCCCATGCCGGAGAGAATCGTTTGGCCCGTGTCCTCGTCAGTCGAGACTTTCAAGGTCGGGTCTTCGGCGACGAGTCGCTGAAGCGCGTTACTCATCTTCTCTTGGTCGGCCTTGCTGTTGGGCTCGATCGACATCGAGATAACCGGCTCGGGGAAGGACGGCGGCTCAAGCCGGACATCATAGCCTTCGTCGCAAAGGGTGTCGCCGGTAATGACATCTTTAACTCCGACGAGCGCGCAAATGTCACCCGAGTAGGCGACGTCGATTTCGTCGCGGTCCATCGCACGCATCAAGACGAGACGTGAGACACGCTCGCTGCGGCGGGTGCGCGGGTTGTAGAGGGGTGTGCCTTTCGGGAGCTTGCCGGTGTAAACGCGGTAGAAAACGAGCTTTCCGATAAACGGGTCACTCCAAAGTTTGAAGGCCAAGCCGGCGAGCTTGCAGTTGTCATCAACCTTGACGGCGACCTCGTTACCGTCGGAGTCCACGCCCTTGATCTCATCGATGTCGAGCGGGTTGGGCAGGTAGTTAACGACGCAGTCCAGGAGGCGTTGCACGCCCTTGCGCTTAAAGGCCGAGCCGGGGACAACGCCCACGAAATTCATCGAGATCGTCGCCTTGCGAATCGCGACTTGCAGCTCCTCAACGGTGACTTCTTCGCCGCCGAGGTATTTCTCGGCAATCACGTCATCGAAGTCCGAGGCGGCCTCGATGAGCTTCTCACGGTATTCCTTCGCCTGAGCCGCGAGCTCAGCGGGAATGGCCGACGTGCGGGGCTTCAGGCCGAGCGAGTCTTCCTCGTCGCCGAAAATGTAAGCGCAGTTCTGCACCAGATCGACGACGCCGTTAAAGTCGTCCTCCTTGCCGATCGGAATGTAGAGCGCATGCGCGTTGGCACCGAGTTTTTCGCGCATCTCCCCGATGGCGCGAAAGAAATCCGCTCCCGTGCGGTCCATCTTGTTTACGAACGCGATACGCGGGACGTTGTATTTGTTCGCCTGACGCCAAACCGTCTCCGATTGGGGCTGCACCCCGGCGACTGCACAGAACACCGCGACCGCGCCATCGAGCACACGCATCGAGCGCTCAACCTCCGCCGTAAAGTCAACGTGTCCGGGCGTATCGATAATGTTGATACGCTGCTTAATCCCTTTCCACGGGCCACTCGCCGCATCCCACGCACAGGAAATCGCCGCCGCCGTAATCGTGATACCACGTTCGCGCTCCTGCTCCATCCAGTCAGTCACCGCGGTGCCTTCGTGGACTTCGCCGATTTTGTGGACTGCACCCGAGTAAAACAGGATGCGCTCGCTCGTCGTGGTCTTGCCGGCGTCGATGTGCGCGGCAATACCGATGTTGCGCGTCCACTCTAGCGGGAACGGGCGGTCTTTGGCATTCGCCGCAGAGATCTTCGACTTCTCAGTAACAATGGAAATGGAGGAGGACATTTTCGGACGACGACGATTCTTTTACCAGCGGAGATGAGCGAAGGCGCGGTTGGCCTGGGCCATCCGGTGCGTGTCGTCCTTCTTCTTAACTACGACTCCCGTGTTGTTGTAAGCATCGACGATTTCGGCGGCCAGCGCGTCGCGCATCGGCATCGCCTTGCGGTTGTTGGCTGCGGCCACGAGCCAGCGAAGCGCGACCGACTCCTGCCGCTCAAACGAAATCTCCACGGGCACTTGATACGTCGCCCCACCCACGCGGCGGCTTTTCACCTCGAGACGCGGACGGGTGTTTTCCATCGCGCCGAGCAGCAAGTCGACGGGGTTTCCCTTATCTAGCTTCTCGGACACTTTTTCAAAGGCACCATAAACGATGCGCTGCGCGGTGTTCTTCTTGCCGTCCTTCATGACGACATTGACGAGGTGGGCAACCAGCGGGCTGTTGTAGCGGGCATCCGGCGTGATCTTGCGCTTAGTGGCTCTGTGGCGACGTGACATGGCGTGGTGTTAGCGGAGAAATGGGTTGTAGTGTGTGGGCTCGCCTTACTTGGCCTTCGGACGCTTGACCCCGTATTTGGAACGGCTGCGGCGACGCTTCTCGACACCGGTCGCGTCGAGTGCACCGCGCACGATATGGTAACGCACACCGGGCAAGTCCTTTACACGACCGCCGCGCACCAGCACGATGGAGTGCTCTTGCAGTGAGTGGCCCTCGTCCGGGATATAGGAAATAACCTCGATCCCGTTGGTCAGACGCACCTTAGCGACCTTACGAATAGCGGAGTTCGGCTTCTTAGGCGTGCGCGTCATCACCTGCACGCAAACGCCACGGCGAAACGGGTTACTGTCCAAAGCCGGAGATTTCGACTTGGCCACAACCTTGCGGCGGCCTTTGCGAACGAGCTGATTGATGGTCGGCATACTAAAAATTTACGGGTGAAATTTGGCGAAAAGAGGCGGACGCTAGCACCACCCACACCCTCGGCAAGCGTTTTTCTTGAAAATCTTTTTTAAAACGAAACTCACTCTAAGTTAACAAGATAAGCGCCAACCCTCCGACTCCTTGCGCTGTAGCCTGTAAGGTGCCGCCAAACAAGCGCCTAAAGCGCTCTCTCATTTTCTCTGACGCGTCGGCCAGCGCCGCCGCGCGTCAAAATGAGTGTCGGCACTACCCACAAAAAAAATCGCCCGGCCACGAGGGCCGGGCGATAAACGGAGCGGAGCGTAAGCTCGACACTCCGTTTTAGGCGGGAGGGACTGCAAGCTCGTACACCCGCAGCACCCTGACAAGCCCTTTTTACAAAAAAACCGCAAAAAAAACGCGACACTGCCTTGCCTCCACTTCGCCCACAGAAAACTGCACACGGCGCACTCAAAACGTCGCGACTCCTCTTTGGGGAGTCCGCCAAGGGAAACTGTCCTTTTTCATTCTTTTTTTGGCGGCGGCTTTGACAAGTTGCCTAGTGCGTTCACCCTCCGCCGCTTCCTTTACTAACCCCTATGGCTATTAATCTATCTGCTCCTGACCTCACTCAGCATCCCCCGCGCAGCATGCGCGCCAAGCTCGGCGGCTATGTCCACCTGCCCCGGCTCCTCGACAAGGGCCGAGCCGCCAACGCCGATAAGCTCGGCGCTTACCAGTATAACTCGCCGCTCGACCAACTCTTCTTCGGCTTCGCGGGAATCGACGCCGAGGAGTTTAAGGCGCAACTCGCCACTGGAAAAAGCGACAGCGAGATGCTCGCTTGGATTGGCGAGAAGAGCAGCCGCACTCCCTTCGAGATCAAAGCATGGTCAGACTGGGCAATTGAAGCGGGCCCGGGCAGTGCCGACAGCCACGTTTGGTTCGGCGGTGTCTTTAAAGACGCGGCCCCAGCGCGTGAGGACATCCGCAACTTCGCCGACCTCATCGACCTCGACGACTACGTCTCCTTCGGAGGCAAAGCTTAGGTTTCTTTTTCTTGGCGTGTCGCGCGTTGGCCGCACGTCCACTCTCCCATTTCCAAGGCGGACACTTTCGGGTGTCCGCTTTTTTTTGGCGCGAACTCACGATGGCGATTTTCGCCACTTAGGCGCGCCGCATTACTCGACCGGCACTTTAACGACGACTTTGTAAACGAGCCCTCCCCCAGCACTTCCGGTATCAAAGCCATCACTACGCACGCTCGGCATATGCCCGTCGCAGGGCGCGAAAACCGCCACTTCGCCCGCCTTGAATCGCAACACGCTCCCTGCCGCGTAATCAGCGTAGAAAGCAACGTCCCGCTCCTCGTCATAGGCTTGTGTGAGCGTCAGAAGCGCAGTCTCTGCGACCTCAATCTGCTCCTCCCCCGCAACCACGACTTGGATATCGTGATAGCGGCGGTGCGACTCAAAAACGCCATAGCGCGGACGCGCCGCGTAGACTTGCGCAATAGCAAAGGCCCCGCCCTCCAAATCCTGCCGCTGGCTCTCTCCCTCTTTAAGCGCGAAGAGCTGCGCGCGCCGCTCACTCGCTTCACGAAACAAGGCATCAATGTAGGCAAACGCAGCCGCAAAGCCCGGCCAACCAATCGTTTGCGTACGCACAGTATTGAGGGAACCAAATACGGCCATTGCTGACCAAGTGCCGCATAGCACGTAGTAGCGCAAGCCGGATGCGCACTTGCCCTGCCGAGCCGCACCACTTGAGATCCTCCGCCTGCTAAAAAACACTCATGCCCAAACGCCTCCGCCACCTCGCCCTTGCAACCCTCGCCTTGCTCAGTGCTGCGCTTACACCTGCCAACGCAGCTCGCGCAAAGTCGGCAGCGATAAAACCCTTTGAGGGCACGGCCACAATCAAGGTCACCCACGACCGGGTCGGCACACACGTCTTTGACTACAAAGTAAAGTCTTCGCGGCTGCGCACCGAGCTTGAGGTCAGCGAAGGCGTGCGAGCGGTCACGATCGTCGATTTCTTCAAAAACGAGGTATTCGTGCTCCTGCCCGGGCAGCCGCTCTTCGTCACGATGTCCCTAGAAAACAGTGCCCAAGTCGCACTCGGGCACAACATCGACACTGTCACAATCGAGCCGACCCGCGCCCGCAAAAAAATCCTTGGCTATCGCTGCACCAAGTACCTCGTCCGCGACGAGAGCGACGCCTTTGAAGTCTGGGCGACCGACCAGCTCGGCAGCTTCATGGGGCTCGGCCTAGCAGCGGAGGCGGACGCAAAGTTTGCCCCGCCGTGGGTGTCAGCCTTAGCAGGCAAAGGCTTCTTCCCCCTGCGCGTGCAAAGCCTCCCGGGCAGCAAAAACACACTCAGCATGGAGACTTTGTCCGTGCAGCAAAACGCACAAGCTGACGATCTTTTCGTGCCACCGCCAAGCTACCGAGAATTCCAAGTGGGCGGACTCGTCGAGGACCTCCTCGGCAGCCGATAGTCGCGCGTATTCATGTCGCCCCTACACACCCCAAAACCACTTTCTCCAATAACCGCTCCACATCCCGTTTCCCCTCCTCGCAACCCCTTATGAGCACCAAATTCGGCTGGTGGAGCCGCGACCCGGAACAAGGCAAATACGAAATCAGCGTCGTCATCCACGGCGGCAATATCGAGTGGACCCGCCACCAAGGTCACCACACAGCTTGGGAGCCACATGAGCCGACGGATGACGACCGCGCGCGACTCATCGCCGAAGCCGAGCGACGGCTGCCTCGCCGTCTCATCACCCCGAAACAGTTCGATGAAATCGTGCGCCTGAGCGCACGCACTGGTCCCGGGCGCATCTCCGGCCGCTCAAACCACCGGCCAAAAGAACCCAAAGGCGTCCTCATAAATCCCTAACAAGATCCGCCCCAAAAACAGTTAAGCGAACAAGCGAACGGCGCGCACCAAAGCGCCCTCCCCCACTCAAAACCTTGCACTCGCCCCAGACTCGCGCCGAACTCCCCGCCCCGCCATGCCCAAAATTGACGTCAACAAGGTCGCCGAGATTTTAAAGAAAAACGAGCTAGAGCCCGCACTGCTACGACGCGTCCTAGATGAGTTGCGGCTGGCTGTGCAGCCCGACCCGAGCGAGGAGGACAAGCCCCCGCCAATCAAAAAACAGTTCGTCATCCTCGTCTCCGACCCTGAGCACAAACTCCCCAAAGACGACTTCGTGGGCTGGGTCTTGCAAATCCCCGAGGAGGATAACGTCGGCACCACACCCGACCGGATTTGCCGCGCCGCTTACGACTTTAACGACACGAAAAAGGGCAGCTTGCTGCCCGTCTCCACAATCGGCGAGACGCTCGAAAACGTCCCCGCCAAACACTTTAAGGAATACAACACTTGGGTAAAAACGAAGGAGCCGGTGCTCGTCGTACGCACTGATAACCAAGTGCCAAAGGAGACGGTTGAGATGGAGCCCGGCGGTCCGCTGTGAGCTCAGCTTGACGACGGCGCGGCGGCGTCAAGTGCGTCAGCCTTGGCGGCGTCAAGTGCGCTAGCCTTGGCGGCTAAGCCCGTCCTGCGCACGTCCTCAGGCGGCCCGCCAAATTTAAAAGAGTCTACGACTCCTCTTTTAGCCCAAATTGATTGGGCCGGAAATCGCGCTCGCGCAGCGCGGCAGTGAGTGCGGAAAGATCAAGCTGTGCACCAGGCGCGAGCCCCTGCGCCTTAAACCAGCCGCGATTAACTTCGAGTGCGAATTGAAGCCGCAAACTGCGCGAGCGCACAGGCCGTTCGTCGAAAGGATGCAGCGGGTAAATCTCGCGCAGAACGCCCTCGGCATCGAAAAACCCGATATCGAGCGGCAGCGGCGTGTTGCGCATCCAAAACGACATCTGGTCGGGCCGCACATAGACAAATAGCATCCCCTCATCCGCGCCCAAGTCACGCCGCTCCATCAGCCCGCGCTGCATCTCGGAAGGCGTGAGCGCCAACTGCACGCGCAGCGGCTGCCCGCCCACGGAAAGCTCAAACCAGTCCGCCCCCGTCTTCGGCACGGCCGCCGCACTCGCTCCCTCATCGGCCGAGCAGCCGCCACTAAAAAATACGCCGCCGCACACCAACAACAGCGCGCACCACAGACGCAGAGGGAAAGGGGAAAGCAGATTTGCGTTTTTCACGGACGCGGTGGCTAATCGCCCACCTGACCACAATCAACCCTCGTTCTCCCCACGTGACCTCTCCGCGCTCGTCCCCTGCTTCCGAGAAAAAATCAAGAGAAGCCGCCACTTTAATCTACGCGGACACTGCGACCAACGCCGACCAGCTCTACTTTAGCCGAGTGGACGTGCACGACCCCTTCATCGCCTTCGGCATTGGCGGCAAACGCTACACGGTGCAAAGTGCGCTTGAGTTTGGCCGCGTAAAAAAAGCCCGCAGTTTCGACGAAGTTCTCGCCCTCGAAGAATGGAGCGAACGCGCAAAAAAAGCGTTCTCCGCCCGCGCCAAAAACACCACTTCGGCCCGCACTCGCACACCGGTCGCCATCGGCCCCGCCGAAATCATCGCCACGATCGCCAAGGCCAAACGCATCCGCCGTTTCCGCGTGGCCAGCGATTTCCCCGCCGCGCTCTTCGTCAAGCTCGGCGCGCTCGGCGTAGAAGTTGAAATCGCCGATGGGCCGCTCTTTCCCGAACGTGAAATCAAAAGCCCCCGCGAAGCCGCCGCTATCCGCGAGGGAAATCGACTCAGCTCGGTCGGCTTCAGTGCGGTCGAAGACATCCTCCGTCGCACAAAAATTCGCGGCCGCGAACTGATTTTTGAAGGCCGCCCGCTCAGCTCCGAGCGACTACACTTTGCCATCCAAGCCGCGATTCTCGCCGAGGGTGGCCGTGCCGATGACACCATCGCCGCCGGAGGCGACCAAGCCTGCGACCCGCACGAACGCGGCCACGGCCCGCTGCGCCCACACGAGTTAATCATCGTCGATATTTTCCCGCGCGTCGTAAAAACCGGCTACTTCGGCGATATGACCCGCACTTACCTAAAAGGCCGCGCCTCCGAAGCCCAGCGCCGCCTCGTCGCGACCGTCCACGCCGCGCAGCGTGCGGGCATCGCCGCCGTCCGCGAAGGCGTCGATGGTGCGCACGTTCACGGCGAAGTCCTCAAAACTTTCGCCGCCGCAGGCTACGAGACGCGGCGCGGCCCGCACGGCTCAGTCGGCTTTTTCCACGGCACAGGCCACGGCGTCGGGCTCGCCATTCACGAAGCCCCGCGCGTCAACTCTCAGCCTTACACGCTCAAAAAAGGCAGCGTCATCACCGTAGAGCCCGGCCTGTATTACCCGGGATTGGGCGGCTGCCGCATCGAAGACGTCGTGCAAGTCGGCGCGCGCGGCGCAAAACCCCTCTCCTCTCACCCTTACGATTGGGAAATTCGATGAGTAGCCACCTCTCGCTAAAAGCCCTCGACGCCCTCCTCAAAAAAATCGCCGCGCGTCGGATCCTCGTCGTCGGCGACGTCATGCTCGACCACTACATTTGGGGTGACGCCACGCGCATCTCGCCCGAGGCCCCCGTGCCCGTCGTCGACATCGCGCGCGACACTTGGACGGCGGGCGGTGCGGCCAACGTCGCACTCAACATCGCCTCGCTCGGAGCCGCTTGCACAGTCGCCGGTTTCGTGAGTGACGACGAAGCGGGGAGTCGCCTGCGCAGCATTCTCGATGCGCACCACATCGCACTCCTGCCCACCCCGGGCACAGGCACCACGATTCTCAAAACCCGCGTCCTCGTGCAGCACCAACAGCTCTGCCGCCTCGACCGTGAATCGCCGCCCAGTGCGTACCAATTCTCCCCCAAAGCCGCCGAAGCCCTACTCGCCGAAGAAATCGCACACGCCGATGCTGTCATTTTAAGCGATTACGCCAAAGGCATCCTCACCGATACGCTCGTGGCCCGCGTCACCAAACTCGCCCGCGCCGCCGGTAAATTCATCGCCCTAGACCCGAAGCCGAAGCGCAAACTCAAGTTTCGCGACCTCGACCTCATCACACCCAACCGCCGCGAATCCTACGAACTCGCCGGGCTCGAACCCGCACCGCACGCACCCTATCCGGCAGCCGAGATTTGCCGCCGCATCCACCGTGCACACGGCACGCGCCACCTCGTCATCACGCTCGGCGAAGACGGCTTGTTGCTCAGCACCGGCGGGAAAGTCACACGCACAATCCCCACCGCCGCACGCGAAGTCTTCGACGTCTCGGGCGCGGGAGACACCGCGCTAGCCAGCCTCGTCCTCGCACTCAGCGCGGGAGCCGACCTAGAGACCGCCGCGCACTTCGCCAACGCCGCCGCCGGAGTCGTCGTCGGCAAGCTCGGCACCGCACCCGTCACTCCCGAAGAACTCCGCGCCAGCTCCCGGCGTGGCTAATTATGAGTGCTCCAAAAAACGAATTTTCCGGCGGCGCGGCGCCACGCCAAATCAGCGAGCCTGCGACTGCGACGACGAGTGCCCAACGAGGCACTCGCCAAATAAAAGGGGCGGCGACCCTCTTTTTAGACCGCGACGGCACGATTATTTACGACAAGGACTACCTCGCCGATCCGGCAGGCGTGGAGCTAATCCCGGGCGCGCGAGACGCCCTGCGCAACGCACTCCGCAAAGGCTACCGGCTCTTCCTTTTTACCAACCAATCGGGCATCGGACGCGGCTACTACACGCTCGCCGACGTGCACGCCTGCAACACACGGATGTTCGAACTCCTCGGCCTCGGCCCCGGCCTTTTTACCGAGATCTGTATCGCCCCCGAAGCGCACAGCCCACCGCCTAGCGAAGACGATACGCACAGCTACCGCAAACCCTCGCCGCGCTTCATCCGCGAGATGCTTGAGAAATACACACTCGACCCGGCGCAGTGCTGGATGGTCGGCGACCGCGAGAGCGACATCGAGGCGGGCTTACGCGCAGGCATCCACGCCACTGCCATTTGCACGGGCAAATATAGCGAGGCCGAATGGCGCGAGCGATTGCCTGAAGGCGCGAACCTTCACGCTGACTTGTTTCGATTTGTTGAGAGCTTACCCGCTGCATCAAATGAGCCCCCAACGCCTAAAAAACAGCGGCTCGACGAGTTGCTCGTTGTGCGCGGACTCGCCGAGTCGCGCGCACAGGCCAAGGCGCTCATCATGGCTGGGCGCGTGCGACGCGGCACCGAGCGACTTGATAAACCCGGCAAGGAGCTCCCCACAGACTCAGAACTCACAGTCGAGCAGCCGCCGCGCTTCGTCAGTCGCGGAGGCGAGAAACTCGCCGCCGCACTCGCGCACTTCGCGCTCGATTTGCGCGGGGCGCACCTCCTCGACGTCGGTGCCTCGACTGGCGGCTTCACCGACTGTGCACTCCAAGCCGGAGCCGCGAGCGCGGTGTGCCTCGACGTGGGGCGCGCACAGCTTCACGCCAAACTCCGCAACGACCCGCGCGTCACCAATTTGGAAAAGGTCAACGCCCGCCACCTCGGCCCCGGCGATCTGCCGCGCAGTGCCTTCGACGCGGTCGTCATGGACTTGTCGTTCATCTCACTTTGCTCGGTGCTGCCCTCCGTGTGGCCTTTTGTCCGCGCAAAGACCGGCGTGCTCGTCGCGCTCGTAAAGCCGCAATTTGAAGCCGGAAAGGCCGAGGTCGATAAAGGCCGTGGCGTCATCCGCGACACCGCAGTGCAAGACGCCGCCCTCGCGAAAGTCCGTGACTTCGCCCTCGCCGAACTCCCCGCCGCCGAGCTCATCGGCCATATCGACTCGCCCATCACCGGAGCCGATGGAAACCGTGAGTTCCTGATCGTCCTAAAGAAGCAAGCCCCCGCTTCCAGTCACGGAGGCCAAACGCCCAACGCGACCAAACGAGAGGCCGGACTCGGCGAAACCAATAGCCTTACTAGAACGGGCTGCTAACAAATTGCCGTGCGCCTCGCACTCATCCGAAAAATGAAACGGCCCCTAGCTGCGAAACTATGAAACCTTTACGCAAAATCGCCTTCGTCATTAATAAGGAGAAAGACGGAGCCGCTGAAGTCGCTCGCGAGCTGGTCGCCGCAACGCGCGCGGCGGGTGTCGCACTCAAGCAAACCACGCGCTGCCCGATCCCGCGCGGTTACTTGGAGGGCTGCGACGCGTGTTGCGTGGTCGGCGGCGATGGCACGCTGCTCGGCACGGCGCGCGAGGCGGCGCGTTGGAACGTCCCCCTCATCGGCGTCAACCAAGGTAGCCTCGGTTTTTTGACCACGTTCTCCGCAGACGAAGCGCTGCAGCTTTTCCCCGAACTGCTCGCAGGCCGCTTCCATGTTGACCACCGCGCAATGCTGGATTGCTCGACCGGGCCGGGAGTCCATGACCTCGCGCTCAACGACGTTTTAGTAAAAAGCGAAGCGAACTCGCGCATCGTCCGGCTCGAAGTCTTAGCCGACGGCGAACTAGTCACGACCTACAATTGCGATGGGTTGATTTTTTCGACCGCCACCGGCTCCACCGCCTATAACCTCTCGGCAGGCGGCCCAATCATCCACCCCGACGCAGGCGTTATCGCGATGACACCGATTTGCCCGCACACGCTAAGCAACCGCGCCATCATCTTCCGCCAAGAAGTAAAGTTGCGCGTCATTAACCGCACGGAAGATTGCCCGCTCCTCGTCGCGATGGATGGACAGCTCGACCTGCGCGTAGGCATGGGCTCGCCCATCGACATCTGCCTCTCAAAGCTCCAAGTCCCGCTCGCGCACCGTGACGACTACTCGCACTTCGCAGTCGTGCGCACAAAACTCAAATGGGGCGGCGAAGTGGTGAGCACTCCTTGAGAACCACTACGCGTGGGGCGGCAGCCGTAGGCTGTTTTATTTGGCGGCGGGCTCGTTGGCCCGCCGTCCATCGCTGCACCCGTTCAATTTGGGATTTCTCATCGCGCTATCGCGCGAAAGCGAAATCCCAAATTTGAAAACATTCCCCCTGTCGTGTTGCGACAGGGAGAGTAGTAAAAGGGAAAGTAGAGTGATAACCCGTTTGGGCGAAGTGGGGAAAATCACCAGTAAACCCACGTCCCAAAGCTTGGGGTTCCTTTTCACAGAGCCGCTTAGTGGCCGTGCGAATGCACGGCAACTAAGCGGCTCTGTAAATGGGTGCAGGCACAGCCTGCCGCACCACGCGTAGTGGCGACTTGATGAATCAGCTTTGGCGAGCTTCGACCGCGACGACTACCCCGTTCTCGAAGATAACGCGCAGCGCTTCATCGACTGCAGCATGCCCATAGTTGCCGGTGTTAATCCCAATTGCGCCACCGGTACTGGTGCCCCTACCCCAACCGCCGCTGCTGCGACCCACTCCGAGCCCAACCGAAAGGCCGACCGGCCACTTGCCCGACTTACCCGAGTAAGCCCAAATCTCGGCCTCGCTCCCCTCGCTTTTGTGCGAGTAGCTGCGTGTCGGTTTGCCGAGGGCGACGAGCACTTGGGCCGGCGTGAAACCCAGATCGACTTCGCCCGCGCGAATCTTTTCGCGCACTTCGACCGGCCATGAATCAAAGGCATCTTGGTTTTTAGTAATCCGGCCAGCGGGCGTGGAGCAGCCGGAAATAACGAGCGCAAACAGCGCAGCAGCTAAGGAGAAAAGGAGGCGACGGGAATGGGGTGTTATTTGCATAGGTGACAAGCGTTGCAAAGCGGACGCTACGCCACACTCAATCCCTCACAAGGCTTTACTCACAACCTCACACAGCTCTCCTGCTGCCAAGCGCCTCCACTCTCTCCACCTCGAATCTATGAAGTTCTCAATCGCTATCGGCTCCGACCACGCCGGATTTCGTTACAAAGAGGCCATTAAGGCCATGCTCCTAGAGGAAGGCCACACTGTGCGCGACTACGGCACCGACTCGGGCGAGACGAGCTGCGACTACCCCGACTATTGTTTCCCCGTGGCGCGTGCCGTCGCGGCGGGCGAGGTGCAGCGCGGCATCGTGCTCGGCGGCTCGGGCAATGGCGAGGCGATGAGTGCCAACCGCGTCAAGGGTGTGCGCTGCGGCTTGTGTTGGAACGAGCAAGTCGCCATCTGGAACCGCGCGCACAACGACGCCAATTGCCTAAGCTTGGGCGAACGCACGATCTCGCTCGAAGACGCGCTACGCATCGTCCGCGTATGGCTAGCAACCCCGTTCGAGGGTGGGCGCCACCTGCCCCGCATCGAAAAACTCGACTCGCTCGCGTAAGCGGCACGCGCAAGCCCTTCGGCACGACCGACCAAAAAACGATTGAGGCTGCGGCGCAACCCGCCAGCGTCGCCCGCCAGTTATGTTGCCCACGATACCCACGCGACTTGAGGCGCGCACACTGCGCTGCGAGGACTTGGAAAACCGCCGCACCGAGGCCCTCCTCCAGCTCTACGCTTGGATGTACCTCTCGCGCGCAACCGATAACCGTATCCTCGACCTGTTTCGCCAAGGACTCATCAAAGGCACGGTCACCGGCGGCCAAGGCAACGAGGCCCTCATCGTCCCACTCGCACTTTTAGCGGATAAAGCCCGCGACGTCGTCTCCTTCACCCATCGCGGCCTCGGCGGGCACCTCATCTGGAGTGGGCACCTCTGCGAGCACCTCAACCAATACTTTGCCAACGCGCAAAGCCCCACCAAAGCCCGCGAAGGCAACGTACACCACGGTGATCCCGCCAACCGCTCGCTGCCGATGATTAGCCACCTCGGCACGATGATTTCCAACGTCCTCGGCGCTACCGATGCCCAACGGCGCAACGGCGAGCCCGCCGTCGGCTTCGCCTTCTTCGGCGATGGCTCCTCCAGCACGGGTGACGTACACGAATCACTCAACCTCGCCTCACTGCTCGGGCTGCCCATCGTCTTCGTCATAGAAAACAACCGCTACGCCTACTCTACCCCGACCGAAGAGCAGTACCCGCAAAACGTGCAACTCTGGCAACGCGCCGCCGGTTACGGCATCGAAGGCATCAGTGCCGATGCGACCGACGCCGAAGCCTTTGCCCAAACACTCGGCGCAGCCATCGACCGAGTCCGCGCAAACTCGCAGCCCATCCTCATCGAAGCACACACCCTTCGGCTGCGCGGCCACGCCGCGTATGACACGTGCGACTACCTAAAGCCCGGCGAAAACGACGCCTTCCACGCCGCCGACCCGCTACCGCGATTCCGCGAAAAACTAGTACGCGAAGGCCAAGACAGCGCCCTTAGCGAAATCGAAGCCGAGCTCGACCACTACCTCGAAGCCTGTGTGAAGCACTCACTCGCGATCCCCGGCCCGAGTGCAGGCGACATGCTCGGCGAACTCTTCGCAGCGCCGACCGCGCGCGCGCCCATCACTTGGGCGGCGACCCCTGCCGAGCCACAGCCGCTTAACTTTGCGCAAGCCATCACCGCGGCGCACCGCAAAATTTTAAGCGAGCGCCCCGAGTCGCTCATCCTTGGTCAAGACATTGGCCGCTACGGCGGTGCCTTTAAAGTCACCGACGGCCTCCTCGACGAGTTTGGCCGCTCCCGCGTCTTTAATACCCCGCTCGCCGAAAGTGCCTGCACCGGTTACGCGATCGGCCTCGCGCTCAGCGGATACCGCCCGATTGAGGAGTTTCAATTTGCCGACTTCGCCACCGAAGCCGTCACCCAAATCACCCAAAACGCAGCGACCTACTTCTTCCGCGCCGGTGCGGCCTGCCCACTCGTCCTGCGCTTCCCCTGCGGCAGCGTCCAACTCGGCTCATTCCACTCGCAGGAACTAGAAGCGACCTTCCTCTCCTTCCCCGGGCTCAAAGCCCTTTACCCGAGCACTCCGCAAGACGCCTTCGACGCGCTGCTCGCCGCTTACGAAGACAATAACCCCGTCCTCCTTTTCGAAAACAAAGCCCTGTACCGCTCCCCTAAACAGCCGGTGGCGTGGAACCCCGACTACAAAAAAATCTGGGAGCCCAAGCAGCTCGCCCAAGGCGACGCCGCTACCGTCATCAGCTACGGCGAAGCCGTTCGCCGCACGGAAGCCGTCTGCGCTTACCTCGCCGACGAGTACGAAATCACCCTCGACCTCTTCGACCTTCGCGCGCTCTCACCGCTAAAACTCGACCAAATCGAGACCTCGCTCGCACGCACCGGCCGGCTCGCCATCATCCACGAGGGCCGGCGCACACACGGCTTCGGCGCGGAGCTCGCTGCACGACTCACCGAAAGCCACTTCGCCCACATGAAGGCCCCGCCGCTGCGTATCGGCTCGATGGATGTCCCTGTGCCCTTCTCCTCCGAGTTGGAAAACGTGTACCGCCCGCAACAAGATAGCATTATCGAACAACTCCTCAACTGGCTCGGATGACCACGACACAGACCACTCCCGCACGTAATGCAGCGACTGCGACCGACTGGGCAAAAATCCGGCTTTTCGCGATGGATGTCGATGGCGTCCTCACCGACGGCACTGTCCAAATCGCCTCCGACGGCACAGAGGCCAAGGTCTTCTCCATCCTCGACGGGATGGGACTCGTGCGCTTGGCCCGCGCCGGAATCACCACCGCGTGGATCAGTGGCCGCCCCTCCGAAGCCACCACCCGCCGCGCACGCGAACTCGGTATCCCGCACCTCATCCAAGGGCGCACCGACAAACTCGCCGCGCTCAGCGAGCTCGCCGCGCGCCTCCGGCTCAGCCCCGAACACTGCGCCTACATGGGCGACGACGACATTGATGCGCCCGCGATTTCCTGGGCCGGCGTTGGCATCGCCGCACCTGAAGCCATGCCCTCTGCGCTCGACGCCGCAAACTATGTCCCCGCCCGCGCCGCCGGTCGCGGTGCAGTCCGCGAAGTCTGCGAACACATCCTCGGCGCCCACCGCGGCACCGAAGCCGCTGCGGTTAAGCAGTAACACGATACGATGAATACGATCTTCCTAAGCGTGCGCAGTCGGCACAGTTCCCGTCGCCGTCTCGTTACCGCGCTACTTGCCGCAGCGCTCCTCGTCGCGGTCGCCTCTCAGGTCCGCGCTTCCGAGCCCCAAAAGCCGATAGCCGACCCCGCCACACAGGAAGACAGCACTCCGCGCGACGGCCTCTCCATGCGCGCCCCGCTCAGCCAGTTTCGGCTCCCCACATTTAACGCACAAGGCCACCGCTCGATGTTAATCGAAAGCAGCGAAGCAATCGTCGGCCCCAACCAGATCGAACTGACCAACCTCAACCTTACGCTCTTCGACGGTACAGCGCAGAGCGCCATCGAAACCATCCTACTCAGCCCGCAAGCCACCGCGCTCACCGACGAAGAAACGATTAGCGGCGAAGGCCCCGTGCGAATCATCCGCGACGACGTCGAGATCACCGGCATCGGCTGGCGTTATGAGCACGCCGCGAGAAAAGTCTCTATCGCTAAAAACACCCGCATCCGCTTCCAAAGCTCCCTGCCCGACCTCCTCCGATGAGCCATTTCTGCCGCCGCCCCGTTTTCGGCCCCATAGTATTTGCAACGCTGTGGTGCATATCGCTCACCGCCCACGGCCAAACCGTAAACACGCCGCCGCCGCCCACCGTCATCAAGTGTGCCGGCCTCTCCGAACTCATCAGCACCGATACCGAGACCACCGCGACCTTTAGCGACTCGGTCGTCGTCACCGGCAACAACCTCTCCTTGCACTGCGACTTCCTAAAAGTCGTCGCCACGCGCAAAGGAGACCCCGCTGCGACACTCGGCCAGTACGGCAACTTTAAGTCGCTCGTCGCCACGGGTAACGTCCGCATCGTCCAAGGCGACCGTGAGGCAAGCTGTGGCCGTGCCGAGGTGTTCCCGGGCGAAGACCGCATCGTTTTGAGCGAAAACCCCATCGTTCGCAGCCTCGACGGAGACTACTCGGCCACCGGCCCCCAACTCGTCCTCTATCGTGGCCAGCGGCGCGCCGTCATCGAAGGCACGGCAGAGGCCCCCGCACGCATCACGCTGCCGCCGATTAAAGACCTAGGCTTCGACGACGAAACCAAGGCCCCCCGCGCATCAACGAGCTCTTCGGGAAACTCGCAATAACCCTTAGTCGCGCCCACATGTCCGAGTCTCTCGTCGATACGTCTCCCCATGCCGCTGGTTCCGTTTCTACTGACGAAAAGGACGCGCTTTCGGCGCACGGTCTCGTCAAAACCTACGGCCCGCGCAACGTCGTCGACGGCATCGACCTCTCCTTTCGCCCCGGAGAAATCGTCGGACTGCTCGGGCCCAACGGGGCGGGCAAGACTACGACGTTTTACATGATTGTCGGGCTCGTGCCCGCGACACGCGGGCTCGTCAGCTTAGGCAATACCGACCTCACGCGGCTGCGGATGCACGAACGCGCACGGCTCGGCATCGGCTATCTGCCCCAAGAGCCCTCCGTCTTTCGCAAACTCACCGTCGAAGAAAACCTTCTTGCCATAGCCGAGGCGACGCAAGTCCCCCGCGCTGAACGCCGCACCCGTGTCGCCCAGCACCTCGAAGAGCTCAGCCTCACCCACGTCGCCAAACAAAAAGCCTTCACGCTTTCCGGCGGCGAACGCCGACGGCTCGAAATCGCCCGCTCCCTCGTCACTCGCCCCAAATTCCTCCTGATGGACGAGCCCTTCGCGGCGATTGACCCCATCTCCGTCGCCGAAGTCCAACGCATCATCCTCCAGCTCAAAGCGCGCGGTATCGGCATCGTCATTACCGATCACAACGTGCGCGAAACCCTGCGCATCGTCGACCGCGCCTACCTCATCCACCAAGGCCGCGTCCTCACTCATGGCAGTGCACAGTTTCTAATCGGCGACGCCCAAGCCCGCGAGTTCTACCTCGGCGAGGACTTTAACCTCTGACAAATCTCACTCTGTGAAAAAGGACGTCCACGGCATCACAGTCGGCCAGTTTTTCGCCACCTACGGTGAGAAACTGCAAATGGAGCTACTCACCCGCTCCGGCATGGGCCTATACCGCCTGATTAAAGAAGGCTCCATCAACCGCCCCGCCCTCGCGCTAACCGGCTTCCTCAAATACTTCGCGAACAAGCGCATCCAAGTACTCGGGGCCGCCGAGATGACCTATCTCAAAAGTCTCAGCCCCGAGCGCAGCGCCTTCATTCTGCGCGAGATGGCGCGCAAGCACATCCCCTGCCTCGTCCTCACGCGCAACTACCATCCCCCGCTCTGGATGCTCGAAGTCGCCGCACAAATCGGGCTCCCCATCTTTCGCACCCCCATGATCACGATGAAATACGTGAACATGGCGACCCTGTGCATCGATAACGAGTTTGCCCCCACCGGTATCGAGCACGCCACTACGCTCGACATCAAGGGAGTCGGCGTCCTCCTGCGCGGCTCCAGCGGCATCGGTAAAAGCGAGTGCGCACTCGCCCTCATTCAGCGTGGTCACTCGCTCGTCGCCGACGACCTCACCGTCGTCAAACTCCTCGACGAGCGCGAACTCATGGCCACCAGCCGCCCGCTCAACCGCGGTTGGATGGAGTGTCGAGGCATCGGCATTATCAACATTACGGAAATGTTCGGCATCAAATCCGTACGGCATCAAAAACGGATTGATCTCGTCATTACGCTCCAAGAGTGGACGCCCGAAGTCCAAGAAGAGCGCACCGGCCTCGAGCAAGCCTACTACACGATCCTCGGCGTCAAAATCCCCTACATCGAGCTGTACGTGCGCCCTGGGCGCGACATGGCCCGCCTCGTCGAAGTCGCCGCGCTCGTCCAAGCGCTCAAAACCATCGGCCACGACCCCGCCAAAGATTTCAACGACCGGCTTATCGCGCACATGACGGGCCAAACTCCACCAAACCCCTTGCTCAAAAACTAAATACCCAAGCCCAAAGTATGTCCGAAACCGCTCCTTCGCCCGTCCCCACGGCCACTGCTCGCAACGCAAATCGCCGCCACGACGGACGCGCCAACGACCAACTCCGCCCCATCCAGTTCGAGCTCGGAATCGCCCCACACGCCACCGGCTCGGTGCTCGTTTCCTTTGGGCAAACCCGCGTCATCTGCGCGGCGATGATCGAGCCCAAAGTCCCCGCTTGGATGCGCCAGCAAGGCATCAAAGGCGGCTGGCTCACCGCCGAGTACTCCATGCTCCCCTACTCCACGCTCGACCGCAAATCACGCGACTCCTCGCGCGGCAAACAAGATGGCCGCTCGGTCGAGATCCAGCGGCTCATAGGTCGTTCGCTACGCGCCAGCATCGACCTCGATAAACTCGGCGAAAACACCCTCTGGATCGACTGCGACGTACTCCAAGCCGACGGCGGCACCCGCACCGCCTCTATCACCGGCGCTTACGTCGCCGCGCGCCTCGCCGTGCAAAAACTCATCGACGCCAAACGCATCGCCGAAAACCCCTTTCGCGACTCCGTCGCCGCCGTCAGTGTCGGCATTGTAAAGGGAGTGCCCGTCCTCGACCTCGACTACATCGAAGACCGCGACGCCGAAGTAGACGCCAACGTGGTGATGACCGGCAGCGGCCAGTTCGTCGAAGTCCAAGGCGCAGGTGAGGAAGCCACCTTTTCGCACGAACAACTCCAGCAACTCCTCGCCCTAGCGACTGGCGGTCTAAAAACCCTCGCCGCCCAACAACAAACCCAAATCGCCCGCGCGCTCCTCACCACTCGGTGAGCGAAAGGCGGGAAGGCGTACTTCTCTCTGCCAGCTCGCGCTGGCCGCTATCCCTACTCTTGGGCCGTCTACGAATCCTCCCTTTTGCCCACACAAAACAAATGAGGGCGATCCCTCCAAACGCCGCGCCGCAGCTAGCAAGTTCGGGCGTATTGGAGACTTCGTTATAGGCCTTGTTATAATCTACCAGATGGAAGCGGCTCAGGCTGGATAAGCATCGGCTGATGCAGCTGCCGCCCTCGCCCCCCCAAATCCTACGCACGCGATTTCGACGGAGTGCCAAAAGTTTTTAACTGCATCGGCTCGGCCCGTCCGCCAGCGTCCCAGTTTTTCTCGTCCGCTCTCTCACAGAACTCCCCCGCATGAATATCCACGAGTATCAGGCCAAGGCCCTCTTCTCCCAATTTGGCGTCCCCGTCCCCGCAGGTGTGCCCGCAAAGTCGCCCGACGAGTTTGCCGCTGCCCTCGCCCAACTCCCCGAAGGCCCGGTCATGGTAAAATCGCAAATCCACGCCGGTGGTCGCGGCAAGGGCACCTTCACCGACGGGTTCCAAGGTGGCGTCAAGTTTTGCAAAACCAAGGCGGATGCCGCCGAGCTCGCGGCCAAGATGCTCGGCAACACGCTTGTCACCGCCCAAACCGGCCCCGCCGGTCGCAAGGTGCAGACGATCTACTTCACCGCCGCCAGCGACATTGCTAAGGAATACTACCTCGCCATCCTTCTCGACCGCGCCAGCTCGCGCCCCGTCATCGTCGCTTCGACCGAAGGCGGCGTAGAAATCGAAAAGGTCGCTCACGAGACGCCTGAAAAAATCACCAAGGTCTTCGTCGATCCCGCCTACGGCCTCGCCGACTTCCAAGTGCGCGAACTCATCGCCGCACTCGGCCTAAGCGGCACCGAAGCCAAAAACGCCGCCAAACTTCTAAAAGCCCTCTACACCTGCTTCTGGGAAACCGACGCCTCGATGGTCGAGGTCAACCCCCTCATCACTACCCCGACCGGCGAAGTCCTCGCGCTCGACGCCAAAGTCTCCTTCGACTCCAACGCGCTCTACCGCCACCCCGAACTCGTCGCCCTACGCGATCTCAACGAAGAGGACCCTAAGGAGATCGAAGCCTCCAAGCACGACCTCGCCTACATCGCGCTCGACGGTAACATCGCCTGCCTAGTCAACGGCGCGGGCCTCGCCATGAGCACGATGGACATCATCAAGCACTACGGCGGAAACCCCGCCAACTTCCTCGACGTGGGCGGCGGTGCCTCGAAGGATAAAGTCGTAGCCGCCTTCAAAATCATCCTCGGCGACGCCAACGTGCGCGGCATCCTCGTCAACATCTTCGGCGGCATCATGGACTGTAACGTTATCGCCGAAGGCATCGTGGAGGCCGTCCGCGAAGTCGGCCTCACGCTCCCGCTCGTCGTCCGGCTCGAAGGCAACAACGCCGCGCAAGGCAAGGCCACACTCGCCACCTCCGGCCTCGCCCTCACGCCCGCCGACAGCATGGCCGACTCCGCGCAAAAAATCGTCGCCCTCGTCGCCTAACGCCACCCCCGCACTCTCTCCTCTCAGCTCTTTAAATCATGGCCATTCTCGTCACCCCCGAAACCAAAGTCCTCATCCAAGGCATCACCGGAGCCTTTGGCGCGAAACACGCGCAACTCTCGCTCGACTACGGCAGCGCAGTCGTCGCCGGAGTCACCCCCGGCAAAGGCGGCCAAGTCTTTGAACACGCCGGGCACCGCGTGCCGATTTTCAACTCTGTTGCCGAAGCCGCCGCCGCAACCGGCGCAACCGTCTCGGCGATCTTCGTCCCACCGCCCTTCGCCGCCGACGCCATCCTTGAATGCGTGGACGCCGAGCTCGACCTCGCCGTCGCCATCACCGAAGGCATTCCCGTCAAAGACATGGTGCGCGTAAAACGCGCCATGCAGGGCCGCAAAACCCGCCTCATCGGCCCCAACTGCCCCGGCCTCGTCACCCCCGGCACCGGTGCCGATTCGCACGGCGGTTGCCGCATCGGCATCGCCCCCGGCTACATCCACCGCAAAGGCCACGTGGGCATCGTCTCGCGCTCGGGCACGCTCACCTACGAAGCCGTCTACCAATTCACCACGCGCGGCATCGGCCAATCCACCTGCGTCGGGATTGGCGGCGACCCGGTCAACGGCACCTCGCACCTCGACGTCATCAAACTTTTCAACGACGACCCCGACACCCACGCCATTATCATGATTGGCGAAATCGGCGGCTCCGCCGAAGTCGAGGCCGCACGCTGGATTAAGGCGCACTGCAAGAAACCGGTCGCCGGATTCATCGCTGGAACGACCGCTCCCGCCGGACGTCGGATGGGCCACGCGGGCGCAATCGTAGGCGGAGCCGAAGACACCGCCGCCGCCAAAATCGCCAGCTTTAAGGAGTGCGGAATCGAGGTAGCCGAGACGCCCAGCGACATGGCCGAAGCGCTCATCCGCGCCGCCAAAGCCAAAGGCGTCACGCTAAGCTAAGCCCTAAAGCCTTGCGCGAGCGAGTTTGGCGTCCGGCTCGCGCAGGCTCAAAAGCCCGCTCGACAAGCCTTTGATCAGCAAAAGGCTGCCGAGTGTGATTTTTCGCCAGTCGCTACGTTACCCGTTCTCCCTTTGCCTCTTACTCTTAAGTGCTGCGCTGCTCTCGCCTGCACAGGAAGAAAGTGGCGAGCCCACGCCCGCCCCTGCTGCCGGAGAAGCGCAGCTCAGTGCCGAGCGCAGCGCCTTCGACGAGATCTCCGGCGAAGTCATCTTCTCCGGCGGTGCACGTTTCTCCGATGGGGAAACCCTCCTTGAGGCCGATGAAATCCGCTACTCGCATACGACTGGCGAGGCTGTCGCCGCTGGCCACGTCGCCTTCACACGCGGACGCGAACGGCTGCTTGCCGACTCACTGCACTACTGGCGCGCTGACAAAAGTTTCCGTGCCCAAAACATCCGCCTAGGCCGCGCCCCCTATTACATTTCGGGCACAAGTGCCGAAGGCACGGGCGACGAAGTGCTCGTGCACGACGCACTCCTCATCGCGCACGAGCCCGGTGCCTTCCAGCCGCGCATTGCCGCGCGCTCAGTGCGCTACCGACACGACCGCGATGTCGTCGCTCGCAATGCCCGCTTCGGCATCGGTGCCTTTACCCCCATCGTCCTGCCAAAGTTCACCTACCGGCTAAACATCCCGCTCGCCTCCAGCCTGTCCTTCGACGCGGGCTACCGCTCCACGCTCGGTGCATTTGCAGAAACGGGGCTCTACCTCCCGCTCGGCCCTGACACCCGAATCGGCGGCGTAGTTAGCGGCTACTCAAAACGCGGCGTGATGCTCGGCCCCGAAGCGCACTACGAGATCGAACGCTCAGCCGGGCTCATCACCGCAGGCGACCTGCAAACCGGCTTCATCAACGACTACGGAGACCGCCTAAGCGACCGGCTCGGGCGCGCCGTGCCCAAGCACCGCAGCTTCATCCAGTGGTGGCACTCGCAGGACGTGACCGAGCGGCTCCAGCTCAGCGCACAGCTCCACTATTGGGAAGACTCCGAGGTGCTGCGCGACTTTCGCCCCAGCCTGTTTTACCGTAACCAGAGCCCCGATACCTACGTGCAAGCGGTCTACGCCGCCGACCGTTTTTTTGTAAGCGGACTCGCCCGACTCCGGCCAAACGATTTTGCCGCCGTGCAAGAGCGGCTGCCCGAACTCCGCTTTGACCTGCCCGCCCTGCGGCTCGGCGCAAGCGGGCTCCATGCGCAGCTCCAAGCCAGTGCCGCCGCGCTGCGCGAGCGCCCGCCGGGCTCCGGCGCGGCCTCGACGCGCAGCGACCGACTCGATACCTACGCAGCGCTCTCGCGGCCCATCTCGCATGCGGACTGGTTTAGCCTTACGCCGATAGTCGGTGCACGCGCCACGCACTACGCCAAGGCGAGCGGAGGCAAACGTCGTTACACACGCCTCCTCGGCGAGTTCGGTTTCGACGCTGCGCTCCGTGCCTCAAAAACTTGGAACTATCAAAACCCCGTTTGGCAGATCGACGGGCTGCGCCACCTGCTCACCCCCACGCTCGGCTACCGCTACGTCCCGCAAGCGACAAAAGGCCGCACCTGGATTCCACCGATCGATACCGCACCGTTTAGCAGTTACCTACCCGTCCTCGGGCTCGGCGATACGCGCAACATCGACGCGCTCGAGCCACAGCACTTGCTCCGGCTCGGGCTCAATAACACCTGGCAAACGCGCGCAGCCGACTACGGCTCGCGCGACCTGCTCACGCTCGACCTCGCCCAAGACCTGCGCTTCGACCGCGCGGCCGGACAACGCCGCGGCTCCGACCTGCATGCCGCCCTCGCCTTCATGCCCGCCCCGTGGCTTCAATTCGATCTCTACCAACGCACGCGCGTGGACGATTTCTCACTGCGCGAGGTTAACGCGGGACTCACCTTGCGCGACGGCCCCGCGTGGTCTCTGCGACTCGACAGCCACTACCTGCGCCGCGAAATCAACGAATACGTCCTTCGCTACGAAGTCGCCGTAAACGAGGCCATCACGCTCCTCACTCGCCTGCATTACGACTCACGCCGCAGCCGCTTTAACGAACAGGCCTACGGGCTCCGCCAAAACCTCGGCAATATCTGGAGCGTTCAATACACCGTTTCCATTTACGACGGACGCCGCCGCGAAAGCGACTTCGGCTTCAACTTCTCCGTCCAGGCCTTGGGCTTCTAAAACTGTGCCAGCCTGGGCACTCGCGCTCGGCGCGCGCCTCGTCGGAGCGGTAACTTTTAGGGAGAGTGCGCGTGAGCCTAATGCGCTCGGGTTGAGCTGTCCTCAGCCAAGCGTGGGGCTCACGCCGCTTGCTCGATCTTGCGGGTTTCGCGTTCGATTTCGTCGGCACGTTGTAGACCGTGTGCGCTCGATTTTCCGGTGAAGCGTTGGCATTGGGCATCCATCAGCACGTAGCAAATCGGCACGACAAAGAGCGTCAGAAAAGTCGCAATCGCCAGCCCGCCCACAACGACGATTCCCATCGGGTTGCGCGTTTCGGCTCCCGCGCCGGAGGCAAAGGCGATCGGCACCGCGCCCAAAATCGTCGCAATCGAGGTCATCAAGATGGGGCGCAAGCGCAGCGTTGCCGACTCAAAGGCCGCCTCGAAGGCGGTTTTCCCTGCGACTTGGAGCTGGTTGGCGAACTCGACGATTAGGATGCCATTTTTCGCAACGAGGCCGATTAGCATGATAAGCCCGAAGCGCGAAAAGAGGTTGTCAGTCATCGGTGCGCCCCAGAAACGCGTGCAGTACAGGACGAAGAGCCCCCCCGCGAGCGCGATGGCGACGCCCGTGTAAATCGTCAGCGGGTGGATCCACGATTCAAACTGCGCGGCGAGAATCAGGAAGGTAAAGAGCAGGGCTAAGCCGAAGAGCATATAGGTATCGCTGCTGCTCTCGGCGTATTCGCGGGCCTCACCGTCCCACGCGTAGGTATAGCCACTGGGCAAAATGTCGGCGGCTTGCGCGGAGAGAAAGCTCACCGCGTCTCCCACGGTCACGTCGGGGCCGAGCTGCGCCCCCACCGTCACCGAGCGCAGCCGATTAAAGTGCGGGTAGTTTTCGGGGACGGCGTTTTCGTCGATTTGCACGAGACTGCCGAGCTGCACGAGTTGGCCGCTCGCGGAGCGCACGTAGAGCCGCGTCAAATCACTGGGCGAGCTGCGGTCGGCATCCTCGATTTGCACGACGACATCGTATTGCTGGTTGCCGCGCTGGAACTGGGTCACGCGGCGGCTGCCGAGCAGCGTTTCGAGGGTCGAGGCGATGTCCGCCACGGGCACACCGAGGTCGGCGGCGCGCGCGCGGTCGATGCGCACTTCGAGTTGCGGTTTCGTAGGTGAAGGGTCGATACGCGGTTGGGAAAAGCGCGCATCGGCGCGCAGTATCGCCACAAATTTTTCGCCGAGCCGTTGGAGTTCGGCAAAGTCGCTGCCTTGCAAGACGAACTCGATATCGCTGCCGCCGCGCCGCCCGCCGAGTGGGCGCGAGGGCGAGACAAAGGCTTGGCCGCCAGTGGAGACTTCGCGCAGCCGAGCGCTAAACTCCCGCGAGACGTCCTGCGTCGTGCGCTCGCGGTCCTCCCAGAGTTTCAGCGTCGCAAACATAAACGCGCGCCCCCCGCTACCCGTGCGGTGAAAGGTGCGGTCCATCTCGGGGATTTTCAGTAGCTCTTGCTCAATCTCGTAGGAGTACGCCTGCATGTAGTGCGGTGTAGAGCCGACAGGCGGGATGAAGTTTACCCGGAAAGAGCCGCGATCTTCGAGCGGGGTGAGTTCGCGCTGGAGCCCACCATAGAGCCAAAAGCCGCCGAGTGTCAGCGCAGCCGTCGCGCCGAGCACGATCCACTTTTGGCGAAACGCCGCGCCCAAGCATCGCGAATAAAAGCGGACCAGCCCCTCAAAGAACGGCTCCGTTTTACGGTAGAGCCAGTTGTGCCGGATTTCGCCGCCCTCACGCTTAATGTGCAAGATGCGCGAGCAGAGCATCGGCGTCAGCGTCAGCGAGACAAAGGCCGAGACCATGACGGACACCGCCAGCGTAATCCCAAACTCGAAGAAGAGCCGCCCGGTCTGCCCTTTTTGGAAAGCCACTGGCAAGAAGACCGCCGCGAGCGTGAGCGTGGTCGCGATAATCGCGAACGCGACTTGCCGCGCACCAAAAATCGCGGCGGGCACCGGCGCTTCGCCCTCCTCCATGCGCCGGTAAATGTTTTCGAGCATCACGATCGCGTCGTCCACGACGAGCCCCACCGCCAACACGAGCGCGAGCAGCGTGAGCACGTTTATCGAGAAGCCCATCCAGCTCATCACCGCGAAACTGCCGACGATTGAGATCGGAATCGCGAGGAGCGGGATCAGTGTCGCCCGCCAATCGCGCAGGAAGATGAAGATCATCAACACCACGAGTACCGAAGCCTCCCAAAGCGTCTTGTAGACCTCCTTCACCGAGCGGTCGACGAACACGCTCGTGTCGTAGCCGACCTCGACCTGCACGCCCTCGGGCATCTCGTTTTGGATAATGGGGATGAGGGCCTTAATCCCGTTGGCGACATCCAGCAGGTTTGCCTGTGCTTGGCGCACGACCGAGACGCCGACCGTCGGGCGGCCCTTAAAAAACGACTCGCCGCGGTAGTCTTCTCGCCCGAGCTCCACGCGGCCCACATCCGTAAACTTCACTTGGTAGTTGCCCGCCGTCGCCAGCACGAGGTTCTCGTAGTCGAGCGGGTTGGCCATGTTTCCCTGCACCTTGATGGGGAATTCGCGCGCGACCGATTCGATGCGCCCGCCCGGGATTTCGACGTTTTGCTGGCGCAGCGCGCGCTCTACGTCGGAGACCGTGAGGTTGTAGGCGGCGAGCCGGTCAGCATCGACCCACAGCCGCATCGCATAGCGCGGGCCGCGAATATCTACCGAGCCTACGCCGGGCACGGTTTGCAGCCGCTGGATGGCGATGCGCTCGACGATTTCGTAAAGCTCGGAGCGGTTGTGCCGGTCGGAGTTAAACGACAGCGACATGATGGGGCTCGCGTCGGCCTCGGTCTTCGTGACGCGCACATTTTCGATTTCGGGGGGGAGGCGACCTTGGGCGCGACTCACGCGGTCGCGCACGTCGTTGGCCGCCTCGTCGATGTTTCGGCTTAGGTTAAACTCGACGGAGATTTGCGAACGCTCCTCGGCGGAGGTCGAGCGGATGAGCCGAATGCCCTCTATGGAGGCGATTTCCTTTTCGAGAGGCTCGGTGACTTTCGTCTCAACGACCTCCGCACTCGCACCGCGATAACTCGTATCCACCGAGACAATCGGCGAGTCGATGCTCGGGTATTCGCGCACGGGCAGGTCGGCGAAAGACAGGAGCCCGATGATGATAATCAAAATCGACGCCACTAAACAAATGACGGGCCGCCGAATGGAGAGGTCGGAAAGAATCATAGCGCGGGACGAAGTTGGGCAGGAGCGGCGGATGTGGGCGGCCTAGTTACGCACTTTACTGGCCAGCGATTTGCGCGGATGCAGGGGCGAACTCCGCCCGTAGCGGGCGCGGGTCGAGCCGTATCCTAGGATAAAGGACAAGTGCGCCGACTCCGGCAGCGACGACTGATTGACCTTCGCGAAGCGTCGCGCCCCCGAGTGGCTCGATCTCCGCCAAGCCCTGCGCACGCAAGCCGATGCGCACGGGGATAAACTCGGCGACCGGCTCGCCGCGCTCGTTTTCGACAACGGCGATCACTTGGGTGCCGCTCGTCACGGTGAGAATCGCCCCCTCGGGCACGGTAAGGACGCCGCGCCGCACTTCGAGCGTGAGGTCCACGTTGGCAAACATCCCCGGTTTCAGTGCGGGCGGCGGCGCGTGCAGGTAGCCCTTGATTTCGCTAGAGCGTGTGCCGCGATCGATGATCGGATTTACGAAATAGACTTCGCCGCTGAGCCCCGCATCGGCAGCGACAACGCCGCTCTGCGCATCGACCTGCGCCAGGCTGCGCGCATTTATCCGAAACTCGGTGCCGGGCCGCACCTTGCTAAGGTAACGCTCGGGCACTTGGAAATTCATCTTGAGGCGGCTCAGGTCGTTGAGGGTGGTGAGGACAGAGCCGCTCGTCACGTAGTCGCCCGGCGAGATAAGCCGCGCCCCGGTGACGCCGTCGAAAGGCGCTTTTACGGCGGTTTTTTCGATGCGCAGTTTGAGGACTTCGAGCTCGGCCCGGGCGACGGCAAACTCACTGCGCGCACGGTCGTACTCGGACTGCGGGATAGTGCGCGACTCGCTCAAGCTCTCGCTGCGCTCGACGTTGCGCGCGGCGAGGTCAAAGCGCGCCTCGACCTGCGCGTATTGGGCGCGCAACTCCGCGTCATCGATTTTCATGAGGAGCTGCCCGCGCGTAACCGCTTGGCCTTCCTCAAAGTAAATCCCTTGAACGAGTCCCGAAATCTCGGGGCGGATTTGCGCGGACTCATTGGCTTCGAGCGAGCCGACCACACTCATCGCCTCGCGCAAATCGCTGCGGATGACAGGCGCGACCTCGACCACTTGGGCGCGCTGGGCCGGGCTGGCCGCACTCGCGCCGCCGCTCCCCTCGCCCGCCTTCTTCCGTGCGCAACCGCTCGTCCCGAGCCCTATAAAAATAACCGTCGCTAAAAAAAGGGGTATGCAGGGGAAACGTTTCATGGAGCCAAGTAAGGCTCCTAGTGCACACGAACGGTAGGCGGCGCAACCGCTGCGAGCGGTTTTATTGGACAGTGAAACGCGGGGGCCTCTTTTCAAAAACATAGGCCGCACGAGACGTGCGGCCTTGAGAAGGAGTTTCGCCGCTCCAGCAGAAAACTGATGCGACGACTACGCACTCGCGCTGCCGTGCTCGGCAGCCTGCGCGAAACTACTGAGTCAGTTTTTCATAAGCCGCCGCGTCATTGAGCGCATCGGCTTCGCTCGGGTTCGCGAGCCGCAGCTTCAGCATCCAACCTGCTTCGTACGGGTCACTGTTTACGGTCTCGGGCGCAGCATCGAGCGCGGGGTTCACCTCGACGACTACGCCGCCGACTGGCGCGTAAAGGTCGGAGGCCGCCTTCACCGACTCGACGACGCCGAAGCCCGCACCTGCAGCAAGCTCGGTACCGACTGCAGGCAACTGCACGTAAGTGATGTCACCGAGCGCACTCTGTGCGTAGTCAGTAATGCCGACGAGTGCCGTGCCGTCGCCGAGGAGTTTTAGCCATTCGTGGGAGGCTGCGTAGCGCAGCTCGCTAGGGAGCTTGTTCATAAAGTGGTGCTTTTCTTGAGGGGGACGAAGGGAGCTTTGACGAGTTGTAAATCGAGCCGCGTGCCGCGGATATCGACCCAGAGTTGCGCCGCGGAGTCAGTCGCAGCCGAGTCCACCAATGCGGAGCCGATCGCTTCGCCCAAAATTGGCGAGAGCGTTCCCGAAACCACACGGCCCACCGCTGCGCCGCCCGCCTCGCCAGAAAAGACGGGCGACTCGGCGCGGACGATTCGGCGGTCACCGGTTTTGAAGAAGACGAGGCGCTGCGCGCTGCCGTTTGCTTTCTCAGCGCGGAGGGCATCGCGCCCGATGAAAGCAGCGGCTTTATCGAGCTTCACCGTCCACCCGAGCCCGCCCGCGAGCGGTGAGACTTGGTCACTGATCTCATGACCGTAGAGCGGGTAGCCGGCCTCGAGCCGCAGCGAGTCACGGGCACCGAGTCCCGCGAGTTCCAGCTCATGCGGGCGACCGGCTTCGAGAAGCGCAGCGGCGAGCGCGGGTGCCGACTCGCTCGCATGGTAAAGCTCGAAACCGTCTTCGCCCGTGTAGCCCGTACGGCTAATCACGCAGTCGATGCCCGCGACTTGGCCTGTCGTAAAATGGTAGTACTTGAGCGCAGCGAGCGGAACATCGGTAAGCGGCTGTAGGATAGCCGCTGCCGCCGGGCCTTGGAGCGCGAGTAACGCAGTCTCCGCGCTGCGGTCGGTGATGCGCACCGAACCTGCCCCTGTTTCGGCGTTAAACCTCGCCGCTTGATCGCCTAGCCAAGCGAGGTCTTTGGGCGTATTCCCCGCATTGATACACAAAAAGAAATCCTCCGCGCCACGCATGTAAATGAGCAGGTCATCGATCACGGTGCCGTTTTCGTAGCACATCGGCGTGTATAGCACGCGCCCCGCGCTGAGCTTGGCGACGTCGTTGGTCACGAGCGAGTCGAGGAAGGCGCGGGCGCCTGGGCCCTGCACATCGACCTCGCCCATATGGCTCACGTCGAAGAGTCCGGCGGCGCGGCGCACCGCTTTGTGCTCTTCGAGGATGCTGCGGTACTGCACCGGCATTTCCCAGCCAGCAAAGTCGACGAGGCGAGCACCGTGCTCAGCGTGAAAGTCGCGTAAAGGTGTGCGTTTCAAACTCATGATAATGTGGGCCGAGCAGATGCACAGCAGGCGCGCGCGGCGGCAAGGCTCTTCGGGGGCATTCGACCGGTTTTATTTTGAGGTGAGTCGTTACTCTCGCCATCAGAGAGTAGCCCAGTGCAACACTTTCCATTCGCAAAGTGCCGAGCCCGCCCGCGTACACTGTAGCCCATGCCCGCGATCGCGCCGCCTCTTAGGTTTCTCGCTTACTGGACTCACGACTTGAGCCCATTTTTGCTGCGCTTCGGCGAGGAGGGTTTCGGTATTCGCTACTACGGCTTAGCCTACCTGCTGGGCTTCGGCGTCGCTGCTTGGCTGCTGTATTTTTACGCGCGGCGCAGCGACCGATCGGCACTGCCTCCCGCCCTCGTCGCCGATTTCATGACTGCCCTCGTAGTCGGTGTGATGGTCGGCGGACGGCTCGGCTACTTTCTGCTCTACCAACCCGAGCTCCTCTTCAGCGAGCCGGTCGCGCTGCTGCGCGTCTGGGAAGGCGGCATGGCGAGCCACGGTGGTTTCGTGGGAGTGGTGCTGGCGACGTGGTGGTTCGCGCGACGGCACGGGATCGCATTTTTACATTTGGGCGACTTGGTCGCCTCGGTCGCAGCAGCCGGGCTCTTTTTTGGGCGCGTCGCCAACTTCATCAATGGCGAGCTTTGGGGCAAACCCAGCGCCGTCGCGTGGGCCGTGCTTTTCCCCGAAAGCCCGCTGCCGCTCGTGCCCCGCCACCCCTCGCAACTCTACGCCGCGGCCCTCGAAGGCTTGGTACTGCTCGCGTTTGCGCAGTGGCGATTTTGGCGCAGTGAGCGCGTAAAGACCACACCCGGGCGGCTCGGCGGCGAGTTCTTAGTCGCTTATGCGCTGCTGCGAATCGTGGGCGAGGTATTTCGCGAGCCCGATGCCTCACTCATCCTCGGGCTAAGCCGAGGCACTTTTTACTCGCTACTCACGGCAGCCGCAGGGCTGGGATTAATCGGCTTTTGTCATAAAACCCCACTGCACAAAAAAAGCTAGAGTTGCCGGAGTGCGCCCGAGTAGTTCCCCGCAGCGGCTAAGAAAAAGATCGGGGGCGTTTACGGTCTAAAGCACAGCACAGCGTTGGGCTCTACTGACCGGCTGTGCTTCTTTGCTCCGCCTTTTCGCGCCTGCTTTCTGCTGTTTTACGTGGTTTTCGCACCCTACTTTGGGCTGTGCTGGTCGCCACTGCCCACGCACAATTACTGCCCCCGCCCGCGCGGCGCAGCGACACCGCTTGGCCCGAGGTAGAAACTCCCGCTTCGCCCGAGGCTGAAATCACAGCAGCAACAGCCCCAAGGCCCGACTCTGTCTTTCCTCAATCCACGCTCAAGCGGCTCCCCGCGCCTGCCGCCGCCCCCGAATTCGCCGCGGACTTCGCCGCCGACCTCTTTAACTACCTCGCCGAGCCCGAGAGCGACGCTATCACGCCCCACGCCGAGCTCGTCATCAGCGACGGGAAAGTCATCGAGCTAGAGCGCGACTGGCACGTCACGCTCGGCACAAGCGCGGGACAAATCCGCTGGGCGGGCAGCGGCGGCTTTGCGGCCTACGGACGCGACCGCTTCCTCTGGGTCCACGGCGACACCTTTCCGCTCATCTGGGGAAAAACCACGCACTTCATCGGCGCGAGTGACGTGCTCGTCTTTGGCACAGTGGACTCCGATGCCACGCTCATCTGGGACAAGAAAATCGACCTCGGCGGCGGCCCGCGCACGATTCGCCTCATTGATAACCCGGCAGATCGCTGGCGCACCGCCGTTCGCTTCAACCAAGGCTTCACCAACGGCGACCTCGTTTTCGAGGGCATCGGCGTGGCCGACCTGAGCGCAGCCAACAACGACTGGCAGGGCAACCTCACCGTAAACCAAGCCGAGCTGCGCGTAAATGTGGGCGCTTCGCTGCACGGGCTTTACTCCATCACTATCGAGCAAGGGGCCCGTTTTGTAGTCGATAACCTCGGCAACCACGCCTCATCGCTCGGTGGCCACTATCTCGAAAACCGGCTTAGCCAGTTCACCACGATCAACCTCAACTCCGGCGCCTTCTCCTACTTGGGGCAAAAGTCGGGAAACTCCTTCGAGCGCACGGGCATCATCGAACTCCTAGGCGGGGCAAACGTGATCGACGTCACCAACTACCGCCCCGGCCAGTCCACCGTCCTCACCCTCGGCGGCCTATATCGCGACAGCGGCGCGACGCTCAACCTCACCAACTCAAACGCAGCATGGGGCGGCGCCTTCGGCACCGGCGGCTACACCCCACAGCTCAAATTCCGCGACCGAGCGGGCCCCTGGGCCATGCCCGAACTCGAAGGCGGCATCCTCCCTTGGGCGACCGTTAACGGTGAACACTTCGCCACGCTCAAAGGCAAGCACCTCGTCGCCTACACCGACTACTACACCGGCGACCCCAACACTTGGGAAGCCCCGCACAACGCCTCGCTCACTACCCACCAATACCTCAGCACCGACCGCAGCATCAACTCGCTGCGCTTCGCCGCAGACAGCTCGCTCCAACTCGACGCTCATACCAAACTCACCCTCAACGCCGGTGCCCTACTCTCCACTGGCGGTGATGGCCTCCAAGCAATCCACGGCGGCGAACTCCTCACCCCAGAGCGCGAACTCCTCGTCCACGTTTACAAAGGCTGGTTCAGCATCCACTCCAACATCCGCCAAACCCTCCCCAGTAACAGCAGCGGCATCGGCCTCGTCAAAAGCGGCGACGGAACACTCGTCTTGGAAAGTAAAGACCTGAGTGCCCTGCGAGGCGACCACTACCTCCACGAAGGCACCCTCATCCTCGCCAGACGGGGCGACGGCATCGGCCTCGGCGGCCACCTCTTCGTAGGCAACGGCGGACGCGATGGGGCCAAGCTCGAACTCTACGGCGACAACCAACTCCAGCGCAGCGCATCCATGACCCTGCGCGGAAATCGCATCCGAGAAGGGATATTCCCGGATCACTCCAACACCTCCCTGGAGCTTTACTCCGTCGAGCAATACCTCGACACCCTCACCATCGAAGGAGCCTGTGCGCTCAATTTCGCAAACGGCCCCAGCGTTAACGACCTCATCGGCTTCGACCACATCGTCATAGCGGACAACACGAGCGAGCTAATCGTCTACGGTTGGGAAGAACTTACTAAGCATCTCCTCATCCACCGCTCCGCCGAAGCCGAAATCGCCCAATACCTCGGCCGCATCAAGTTCGGCTACGACGAAGACCCCGCCCACCTCATCGACTACAACGCCGACTACTTCGAGATCGTGCCCACTTGGTACAACGGCGCCCCCGAGCCCGGCACCACCGGCGCAGTCCTAGCCGCGGGCGCACTCGGATTCTTTGCTTGGCGAAGACGGCGAGTCGCCAACAAATATGCGTAGTTACACGGAGTCGGCGTAGGGTAAGCCCCGCGCCGACTTCGCTGCATCTATCATCCACGACCGCTCACTCACCCACCCCTGCTCCTCGCCATGCCCGCTACCCTGCTCCTCGTCGAAGACAACGAAATGAACCGCGACATGCTCTCGCGCCGCCTCGCCACGCGCGGCTACCAAGTCCTCCTCGCCGAAGACGGCCAACAAGGCATCGACCAAACACTCAGCGGTAAACCCGACCTCATCCTCATGGACATGAGCCTGCCCGTGCTCGACGGCTGGGAAGCCACCAAACGACTCAAGGCCGACGAGGCCACACGCCACATCCCCGTCATCGCACTCACCGCCCACGCCATGCGCGGCGACCGCGAACAAGCCCTCGCCGCAGGCTGCGACGACTACGAAACCAAACCCATCGACCTGCCCAAACTCCTCGAAAAAATCGAAGCCCTCATCGCTAAAAACCAAAGTGCACAGTAAACAATCGCGGCCTGCCACTCGCCAAAATAGCAGCGCCACAGGTCCCACTCCGCGTGGGGCGGCAGCGTGTCGCTGCACCCATTTACAGAGCCGCTTGGTTGCCGTGCATTCGCACAGCAGCCAAGCGGCTCTGTGAAAAGGAACCCAAACTTGGCGGCGGGAGTTTATGAGTGATTTTTCCCACCTCGCCCAAACGGGTTATCACTCTACTTTTCCTTTTACTCCTCGCCCTGTCGCAACGCGACAGGGCGGAGTGCTTTCAAATTTGGGATTTCGGTGTCGCGCGATAGCGCGCTGCGAAATCCCAAATTGAATGGGTGCAGGCACAGCCTGCCGCCCCACGCGTAGTGGAAAAAAACACGGTTCCCCGGGGGCGACATGCCACTGAAAACGTAAACCGTTGCGGTCGCTGACCCGAGAGGCAGCATGCTGCGTTTTCCTGATGACTTGGCCCTTTTACCTCGCACTCCGACAACTCTTCCCGAAAGGGCGGGTGTTTCCGTTTTTCACGGTCATCTCCGTCCTCGGCGTGGCGCTCGGCGTCGCGCTACTCATCGTCTCGACCAGTGTGATGGGCGGCTTCGGCCACCAAATCCGTCAGATGATTGTGGATACACAAGGAGAAGTGCAGCTTCGCGCCTATGGACTTTTGCAAGACCCCGAAGCCGTGCTGGCCCAAGTCGAGGCGGTGCCCGGAGTCGTCGCTGCAACGCCCTTTGCCGAAGGCGTTGCGATGCTCGAGTTTGCGCGCAAACCCGTGTTTCCCGCCATCCAAGGCATCGACCTCGAACGCGCTGAAGCGGTCGTGCCGCTACGCCGCTTCGTCCGCGCAGGCTCGCTCGACGCGCTCGACGACGACGGCGTCATTTTGAGTGCGCCCCTCGCGGAAAGCCTCGGGATACGGCTCGGCAGCCGCGTAGACCTCTACTCGCCGCTCCTCCTCGAACGACTCAAAGGCGAGGAACTCCCCATGCCCCGCGAGCTGGAAGTCGTGGGGATTTTTGAAATCGGCCACCAGCAACTCGATAACGCACTCGCGCTCGTGACGCTGCGCACCATGCAGGAACTCTACGGACTCGGCGAAGCCGTCCACGGCATTAACGTAAAGCTCGCCGCAGGCAGCGACCCCGATGCGGTCGCCTCGCGCATCAACGCGCGACTCGCCGACGAGGCCCTGCCCGTGCGAGCCCGCTCGTGGCTCGATGCCAACGAAGACTTCCTCTTCGTCCTCCAACTGGAGAAGAACATGATCTTCTTCCTGCTCACCTTTATCATCGTCGTATCCGCCTTTTCGGTCGCCAGCTCGCTGCTCATCGCCGTGGTGCGCAAAACACGCGAAATCGGCCTCCTCGGCGCGCTCGGTGCACGGCCTTGGGCAGTGGCCGCCTGTTTTTGTTTTCAAGGCTTCTTCATCGGCCTCGTGGGCACAGGCTGCGGGCTCGGCCTAGGACTTACCTTTCTACACTTTCGCAACGATGTCGTGCGCGTCTTCACCGAACTAACCGGCAGCGAAGAGGTGCTCGCGCGGTTTTACCAATTTAGCCAACTGCCCGCGCACACGGCGCGCGCCGACCTCCTCCTCATTATCGCAAGCGCAATCGTCATCTCGACCTTGGCGGGGCTACTGCCCGCATGGCGAGCGGCGCGGCTGCGCCCCGTCGAAGCCCTCCGTGCCGAGTAAGGAAAGCAGACTACGCGCCCGCCACTACCGCAGCCTCGCGACCCGCCACCACGCCCGATACTGCCGCCATGACGCCCACCTCAGAAACCGAGCTCCCCACTAAAGAAAAGACGGCACCCGTCCTCGTCGCGCGTGACCTGCACAAAACCTTTACCAGCGGTGACCGGCGACTCGCCGTGCTGCGCGGTGCCTCGCTCTCCGTGAGCGCAGGCGAGAGTATAAGCATTCGCGGCGAGTCCGGTGCCGGAAAATCCACACTGCTCAACCTGCTCGCCGGACTCGACACCCCTGACTCCGGCGAAGTGCTCTGGCGCTCGCAGAGCGGTTCTTTTGGCGAGCCTCTCGTTGGAGGCCCGTCACGCCTTCTAAAAACTAGAGAGCTAGGAAAGCTGCGCGGCATCATCTTCCAATCGTTCTATCTCGTTCCCGAAATTGATGCGCTGGCGAACGTGCGCTTGGCCGGAGCGATCTGCGGCCTCGCACGCGGCGAGGCCAAGGCACGGGCGCACGAACTTTTGGCCCAAGTCGGCTTGAGCGAGCGCACGCATCACCTGCCCGCACAGCTTTCGGGCGGCGAACGCCAACGCGTCGCAATCGCTCGCGCCCTCATCGCTGCGCCGCCACTCGTCCTTGCCGACGAGCCCACAGGAAACCTCGACGAACGCACAGGCGACACAATCATCGACCTACTCCTCGGGCTCTGCCGCGAACGCCAAACCGCGCTCCTCCTCGTCACGCACAACCCGGCCCACGCCGCCAAGTGCACCCGCCGCCTCGCCCTCCACAACGGGCTTTTCGCATAACGCGTCTCTCGCCTTGGTAAGCCCACGCGGCGAGCGTGCGCAGCACACGTGAGTGGCGAGCCGCGAGCCAGATGCCTCGTCCCTTCGGGCTGCGCCGTAAATAGCAGCGCGGCCACGTTTGAAACGGAAACAGACCCTAATACCGCGCGTTGCGCCCCCGATTTTTCTGGTGAGGCCTTGGAGGCACGCTTTGCTCTGTGCCCAAATGAACGGCATTCCTAGTTCCGAAGAGTTACGCCGCATAGGGCTACGCAGTTCCGCCTCCACCGAGTCGCCGACGCCCGAAGATGAAGCCCTGCTGCCTCTCTACATCAATTTGAGACTGCGCTATCTGGGCCTACCTCCCTTTCCTCTTCAAGAGGGAGCCGCTGCGCTCGACACGCTCACGAGCGGGCTCATCGCGCTAAGCCGCGAAAAAGATCGGCTGCTCTCGCGCTTTCTTTGCCCCGCTGACCGACGTATCCAAAACTACCTCGACCGACTCCTTGGCGAGGGGGCACCCCAACTCCCGCACACGACCTTCGTCCTCGATCGCCACGGACTGGCGCGGACGCTTTCGCTGCCGCCCGACCGCGACCATTTCGAGTCGGCAATCGTCAGCTCTTACCGCGTCCGCCAAGGCGTCTTGCACAACCCGCGCAGCGACCGGCGCACCACTCAGGGCCTCTTTCACATCGCCGAAGGCGGGCTGCCCATCCCCGACGATAAAAAGGCCGTGCCGCTCGATGTCTTTGGCCGCCTGCTCGACCACGCGCTGCGACCGACCGCCGAGCTCATGGAGCTGCCCTTTCTCTCGACCACGCCAAAGCCAGCACACGCCGCACACGCACAGCCGACCGGCTGCTTTCTCTCGCTGCTTCTGCGCCCAGTCATCTGCCCCGCCGTCCCGGGTGTTTCGCCGGAAAAGTCGATGGAGATCCGCTTCTTCGCGCCGGGAAATCTCGTCTGCAACCTCGACTTCGTCGAAAGCATCTTCGGTAACGCGGGCGACCCACGACTCCCCGAAAACGACGCCGCGCTCGACCCCGAACATTGGAGCGGCCACACCGGCTGCGTCATCCTCGCGCCGCACCTCACACGGCTCACCAAGCGCGAACTCGGCCTGCCGCATTGGGACCAGGCAAGCCCACGCCAACAGCGCGACGGCATGTGTTGGCGCGAACCCAGTGAGCTCTACAACGACGGCCAAGCCTTCAAAATCACCGCGCGCGACGCCTCCGGTGTCATCATTACGCTCCTCTCCGACAACTACTTCGGTTACTGCAAAAAAGAGGTCAAAACGCAGATCAGCTACGCGACCAACCTCTACGGCCTCGCCGAAGAGGAGCATGCGGGCGGCGCACTGATCTTCACTCGCTACGATCTTTCGGAGGACTTCAAAGCGAACCGTATCCTCAAAAAATACCCGCACCGGCTCGACGAAGCGCTCGCGCTACTCGGCGACCGCGCCCTGCCCCAGCCCGACGGCTCCGCGCTCGACCGTGATCACCCAGACATCGTTTACGTGCCCGCCGAGTCGCGTTTCACGCTGACCGGCGGCGCCGCGGTCACTTGGCAACACGCAGGCCGCACAGTCACCCAGCTACTCCGGCCCGGCCACGTCTACATCTTGCCCTCGGGTTATAAGGTGCACCTCGAAAAGCCGCGCGACAGCCGCACTTGGCGCCTCGTCGGCACCAACGCCGAGTGCATGCTCGCGCACAAGCCCTGCACCGTCTCCGGAGGAGGTAAGTCAGAAATCTCCAAAAGCCTCTCCGACGCCATCCTCGCGGGTCCCGTCTTCGTGATGGATTTTGAAAGCGATTTTACCCAAGTCGCCGAACTCCTCGCACGCGACTACAGCACGCGCTTTCGCGACACCACCAGACACGGTAGCGACCAGCGGCCCATCCTCAGCAACGAGCGCTCGCTCGGCTCGGTCATCAAGCTCCTCACGCCCTCACGCGCCGAGTTCTCCGCCGACTACAACGACTGGCTGCAAACCATCCCACAGCACATCAAGGAACTCGTTTTTACGGTCAAACGCTTCTACCGCCCCGAGTGGGGCGACGATTGGCGCACGCACTTCGGCGTCGATATCGTCAACGGCACCCCCGCCAACGAGCTGCGCTTCGAGGGGCACCGCATCGACGCCAACTTCCTGCGCGTAGGCTTCCTGCCCGACGGCGGTTGGCGCACCTTTGGGCTGCGGATGGACTTCCAACCCGCGCTCAAAATCCAAGTCGAGGACGACATCACCAGCTCCGTCGTCGTCCCCCGCAAGCAACTCGCGAGCGGCCTCGGCCGGCTCGACGGACTCAGTAGCACGACTGCCGAGCCCTCGCTCAAATTTGTCCACAACTGCGAATACCGGCTCTTCCAGCGGCCCGATGAAGCGATACGCCGCGGCTACGACCACCAGACCGAGAGCGACTTCGCCCAAGAGGATAACTTCTTCTCCAACTACGAGGCACTCACCCCCGCCGACGCCCGCGCACTCGTCGAAGACGCACTGCGCCTCGACCAATTCACCGCGCCCATGCAAGCACTCATCCGCCGCGCCTGCTCGGGGAAGCCAGACTACTTCGTCTCCTCGGCCCACCCACGCATCGTCGATGGGCAGCCCTCGAAAAACCCGCGTTACCTGCAAGTCCGCTCCAACCTGCGCAACCCACGCGAAACCTACATTGCCAAAATCGGGCTGCACCTCGCCCGCCGCGTCCCGCTCGACCAACCCGTGCACACGCCAATCAATGCCGTGCTCGCGGGTCGCCGTAACAACCCCGCCGCGCCAAAGTCCGGCATCCGCTCGCTCGCCGTGTATGGCCCGCTTCACTACATGGAGCTCCCCGAGCTGTTTATGGAGTTTATTTGCAGCCTCACCGGCAAGTCGCCGTCGACGACCGGCGCAGGCTCCGAAGGCGCACTGACCAAAGGCCCCTTCAACGCGCTGCCGCCCATCTACGACCTAAACGCCACGCTCGTCTCCTACGCAGTCACCGGCTACCCAGGCTTCCTTTCCTCGGCAGGCTGCGTGGGCCCAAAGGCGCGCGTCGATCACGACATCAGCCTGCTCATCCCCGAAGTCTGGTGCCGGATCGGCCCGCAAGAGCGCGTCCCCGCCTCACTCATCGCCGAAGGCCACCTCGAACGCTGCGAAGACTTTGAGCACGCAGGCCGCCGCGTTCTCGCCAGCCGACTCGGCTACCGCATCACTCGCCGCTTCGTATCCCATTTTTGCGGACGCGTCTTTAACCACCCGCACGTCATCTTCACCGACGACATGCTGCGCCCCGAGCAGCAATCGCTCGATGAGTTCGCCGACGGGATAGACAACATCGTCTCCACCCAGCGCGCCGTCGCGGAGCACTACTTCGCCGACGGCAGTATCGCGCTCGCCTGCCCGCCACTGCGCGCACTCCTGCACCTCATGCGCGACGGCCACTACGAGGGGGAGACCCTGGCCGCACCCGCTTTCCGCGCACGCTTCGACGCCGCAGCCATCCTCGACAGCGACTGGTATCACGACCGACTCACCGCCAAACAACGCATCGACTCCGCCCAGTGGAGCACACACTGCAGCTATCTCGAAGCCTTCCTCGCACGTGATAGCTACGCCGCCGAGGCCCAACGCCTCGGCATCGCCACGCGCCTCCACGCCGCACGCAAGCGACTCGCCCACGTCCAAAGCCCCGCCTACCTCGACGAACTTCGCGGCACGATCGGGGCCGAGCCCGCACTCGCGCCAAAAGCAGACTAACCCATTCAAAAAACGATGAGCCCCCAAAAGCTAACAAACGATGACGCCGCGGCTCGGTCTGCGACAGCGACGCTGCGCCAAACAAAAGGGCCTGCGCGCCTTTATGTGGGCACTTACACCGGCAGTGGCTCCGAAGGCATCTACACGCTCCAGATCGACCGGCTAAGCGGCGCACTCGCCGTGCCCGAAGTCGCCGCCAAAACCGCCAACCCCACTTGGCTGATAGTCTCGCCCGACAAGCGCAGGCTCTACGCCGTTAGCGGCGGTGACGCCGCGGCGGCGGCCTACGCAGTGGACCGGGTAAGCGGACGACTCACGCCCGCGAGCGAAGCTTATCTCGGCGACGGTAAGCCGCCCTGCCACCTCGCGATTGATGCCACGGCACAGCTCCTCATCGCCTCGCACTATCACCACGGCACTGTCACGACGATCCCGATACAGGCAGGCGGCAACTGGCCCGCAAGCCATGGCGGCACGCTCGGCTCGCCGACCCGCGTGATCGAGCATTCCCGACTCGGCCACCCGACCGGCCCGCACCCCACGCGCCAGGACGCCCCGCACGTTCACTCCGCGACAATCTCCCCCGACAACCGCTACGCCTACATCTGCGATCTCGGGCTCGACCGCATCTACGCCTACGCGCTCGACTCCGAACACGCCACGCTGAGCCCTGCACCCAGCTTTTACACGGCGACTCGCCCCGGCGCAGGACCGCGCCACGCCACCTTTAGCCGCGACGGACGCCTCCTACTCGTCGTGGGCGAGCTCGATAGCACGCTCACTACTTACACCTATAACTCCGAGACTGCCGCCCTCACTCTGGTGGACACGCAGTCACTTCTTCCCGCCAATTTTTCGGGCGAAAACACCGCTGCCGAAGTCCGTATCCACCCGAACGGACGCTGGGTCTACGCCTCCAATCGCGGGCACGACAGCATCGCCACCTTCGCGCTCGACGACACAAGGGGGCAGCTCCGCCTACTCGGCCACACCCCCTCTGGCGGACGCTCCCCGCGCCACTTTGCCATTTGCCCCTGCGGGGGCTGGCTCGTCACCGCCAACCAAGAGTCCAACACCCTCTGCGCCTTCGCCATCGACCAAACGACCGGCCTCCCATCCTCCACACCCACCAGCACCGTGACCGTCCCTAAACCCGTCTGTGTGGTCTTCAGCGAGTGAAGCGCCGTGCCACGCTAGGCCGAGGCCAGTTGCCCACTTCAACACTTCGCGCAGTAAAATTCGGTTTTTTGGTCGCTTTAGCGGACGCCCAGGGCGCCTCCATCTCGCAAACAGACAGGCAGTAGGTCTAGGACTCGGCAAATAAACCGCTAGACGCCGAGTAAGCCGCCCGTTACCGCTCCCGCTAATGAAGTCCCTTATCATCGCGGAGAAGCCGTCAGTGGCGGCCGACCTCGCGCGCGCCCTCGGCAAGCTCCCTAAAAAATCCGATTTTTTCGAAAACGACCGCTACGTCATCTCCTCCGCTGTGGGCCATGTCGTCGAGCTGCGCATGCCCGAGGACATCGATAAGAAAAAATACGGGTTTTGGCGGCTAGAGACGCTGCCCATCATCCCCGAAAAGTTTGAGCTAAAACCCATCGAAAGCTCCAAGGACCGCTTCGCCCTGCTTAAAAAGCTCCTCGCTCGCAAGGACATCGACGAAGTCATCAACGCCTGCGACGCGGGCCGCGAGGGCGAGCTCATCTTTAACTACCTGTATCAACTCACCAAGTGCGCAAAGCCCGTCCGCCGCGCGTGGATACAGACGATGACTCCGCAAGGCATCCGCACCGCCTTTGAGCGCTTGCGCAGTGCCGAGGAAATGGCGGGCCTAGGCGACGCCGCCCGCTGCCGCAGCGAGAGCGATTGGCTAATCGGCATCAATGGCACCCGTGCCATCACCAAGCGGATGTTCGGCTCACGCGCTGGAAACGTCGCCTCCGTGGGCCGCGTGCAGACCCCCACCCTCGCGCTCATCGTGGGGCGCGAGCGCGATATCCGCAGCTTCCAGCCGCGCGACTACTGGCGCATCACGGCGACCTTCCAAATCGCCGCAGGCACCTACGAAGGCACTTACCAACGCCCCGACTTTAAAAAGAGCGACGACGAGCACGACCGCGTTGACCGGCTCTGGGAAAAGACCGCCGCCGAAGCGATTTTAGCCGACTGCGAAAAGGCGCCGCTCGCCCGCGTAAGCGAAGAGAAAAAAGCGGCCACCCAAGCGCCCCCTCGGCTCTACGACCTCACCACCCTCCAACGCGAAGCCAACTCGCGGCTCGGCCTCTCCGCCCGCCGCACACTCCAAATCGCGCAGGCCCTCTACGAGCGGCACAAGGTCATCAGCTACCCGCGCACCGACTCGCGCGCCCTGCCCGAAGACTACATCCCCACCTGTCGCGACGTCCTTGCGCAAATCACCGGCGCCGACCTCGCGCCCCACGCCAGCCGCGTCCTCGACGCCGGTTGGGTACGGCCCAACAAGCGCATCTTTAACAACGCGCAAATCAGCGACCACTTCGCCATCATCCCCACCACGCAAAGTGCCGCCAAACTCGACGACATCGAGGCCAAGGTCTTCGACATGATTGCGCGCCGCTTCGTCGCCGTCTTTCACCCCGCCGCTGAGTTCGCCGTCACCACCCGCACCAGCGAAATCGGCCCGCACCGCTTTAAAACCGAGGGCAAAGTCCTCACCGCCCCCGGCTGGCTCGCCGTTTACGGCCGCAGCGCGATCGACGAAGACGAGGCCGACTCCGCAAATCGTAGCGGCAGCTCCTCGAAAAAAGCCGACTCCGCCAAAGCCAGCACTGGCAACAAAGCCCTCCCCGCACTCGGCCCCACCGAAGCCGACGCCAAAACCCTCTCCGCAGAGCTTCACGCCGAAGCCACCAAAGCGCCCCCACGCTACACCGAGGCCACGCTGCTCACCGCGATGGAGACCGCCGGTAAACTCCTCGACGCCGAGGAGCTCGCCGAAGCCATGAAGGAGCGCGGCCTAGGCACCCCCGCCACCCGCGCGGACACCATCGATGGGCTCATTAACCAGCGCTACCTCGAACGCGAAGGCCGCGAACTCGCCCCGACTCCCAAGGCCGAGCAGCTCCTCGACTTCCTCACTGCAGTCAAAGCCGAGGCACTCACCAGCCCGGCCATGACCGGCGAGTGGGAATTTAAACTCCGCCAAATGGAGCAGTCCCGCTTTGCGAGAAGCGACTTTATGGCCGAAATCGTCGAGCAAACCAAAGCCCTCGTCGAAAACGTAAAACACTTCGAGGAAGACGCCGCCTCGGGCCGCGAAACGACGATCCCCTCGCCCACCGACGGCCTGCCGCTGCGCGAAACCCTGCGCGCCTACAAATCCCAAGATGGCCGCTTAAGCATTTATAAAGTTATCGGCGGGCGAAAAATGGAGGAAGACGAAGTCGCCACCCTCGTCCGCGACCGCGCAGTCGGCCCCCTCGACGGCTTCGTATCCGCAAAAACCCGCTCCCGCTTCGCCGCCGCGCTCAAACTCGTCGAAGATCCCGAAACCGGAAAATGGAAGACCGAGCTCGACTTCGGCGACAAGGTCGACCTCGGCGAACTCGCCCCCGTTTGGCGCGACGAAAAAACCGGTGCCGAACTCTGCGAAACCGGCCCGCACTACGTCTTGCGCCAGCGCAAAGCCGACTCCGACGAGTGGGAGCAAGCCTTCCGCGTGGGCCGCCTCATGTGCCAAAAACCCATTACTCTCGACCACGCCAAGCAACTCGTGACCGAGGGCAAAACCGAGCTCATCCAAGGTTTTATTTCCAAACGCGGGCGCCCCTTCGACGCCTACCTCACCCGCGATGGCGCGCGCATCCGCTGGGAGTTTCCGCCGCGCGCCCCGAAGCTCGGCAAAGACGGCAAGCCCTCCGCCCGAAAACCTAAAACCCCGCCCGACCTCTCTGCGGCGACCGTCCTAGGCGAAAGCAAGCTGCACCGAGGCGGCGAACTCGTGCAAACCGCCGACGCCTACTACGTGCGCAAACCCGACGAGGACGGACGGATCGTCTTCGAGATCAAGCGCAGCCTCTGCGGGCGCGAACTGCAGCCTGAGGAAATCCAGCAACTCGTAAGCGACGGCAAAACCGGCCTCCTCGCCGGCTTCACCTCCAAGCGCGGTTCAGAGTTCAGCGCCTACCTCGTCCTCTCTCCGAGAAAATCCAAAGCCGACTTCGAGTTCCCCCCGCGCTAAGCTGCGGCGGCGCTCTCATCCACGTCGCCGAGCACGATGCAGCGGCGAGCGTGCGCAGCACACGTGAGTGGCGAGCCGCGAGCCAAATGCCCGTCCCTTCGGGCTGCGCCGTAAGTAGCGGCGCGGCTCGCGTTTCAAGCGGGAACAGGCCCTAACTCGTTTTATTTGCGCAGCTAACACCCTATGAGGGCACAGCGAAACGGCTTGGAGCGCGCAGCTTTGGGCGCAAAGCTCTCGCCGCAATGAATCCCAAAGAGCGCGGCAACAACGACGACGCTTCCGTAAGTGACCAGTCCTCGCCCAATGGCGAATCCGCGCAACAACCCGATGAGTCCGCCCAAACTGAGGCGCAGCCGCGTGCTGCCATGCCGCCTGCGGCTTCCGGTTCTCACGCGCCACCACCTGCCGATCCGCACAAACACACGCGCGCAGGGCTCGCGCTAATCGCGCTGGGCGTCGTCTTCGGTGACATCGGCACGAGTCCGCTCTATGCGCTGCGCCAATCGGTCGCCTTACTCCCTGCCGAAGAAGTCACCAGTGGGCTGCTCGGCATCCTCTCGCTCATCTTTTGGTCACTGGTCGGCGTAGTGAGTGTTAAATACATGGGCTTTGTCACGCGCGCGGATAATCGCGGCGAGGGCGGCATCTTCGCCCTCTTCGTAAAGTCGCGGCTGGATAGCCCGGACAAAAAAAAGAAGCACCAGCATCGGCTGCGCCCCCATACGATTCTGATCCTTATCGGGGCCTGCATGCTTTGCGGCGAGGGCGTCATCACCCCTGCGATTTCGGTGCTTTCGGCAACGGAAGGCCTGAGCCTGGTCGCGCCCGAAACGAGCCCACTCGTCGTACCGCTCGCCATCATGCTGCTGCTGGGGATTTTTTGGTTTCAGAGTAAAGGCTCGGAGAAGATCGGACGCATCTACGGCCCCATCATGCTGCTTTGGTTTACGGTGCTGGGCGGCCTCGGGCTTTGGCAGGTTATCCGTGAGCCGCTAGTCCTCCAAGCGCTGGCCCCGTGGCACGGGTGGCGGCTCCTCTGGCAACACCCGCTGGAGGTCAGCGCCTTGCTTGGTGCGGTCGTGCTCGCGATTACGGGAGTGGAGTCGATTTACGCGGACATGGGCCACTTCGGGCGGCGGGCGATTATGCACGCGTGGTATGTCGTCGCGCTGCCCGCGCTGGTGCTCAACTACTTCGGCCAAGGCGCGCACATCCTCGCCGAGCACGCGGCGGGCCACTCGGTGGATAACCCATTTTTAGCAATCGCTCCCGAGGGGGCGGCACGGCTCGCGCTCATGCTACTCTCTGTCCTCGCCGCTGTGATTGCGAGCCAAGCCCTGATCTCGGGCACGTTCTCGATGATTCGCTCGGCGATACAGTTCGGCTTTTTCCCACGGCTCAAAGTCCTGCACACGAGCGCGGCACACCGCGCACAAATCTACATCCCGCTCGCCAACGCCGCGCTGTGCATCGGCTCGATCACCATCGTGCTCGCGTTCCAAACGAGCTCATCGGTGGCCGCCGCCTACGGGGTCGCTGTCACAGGAGCGATGGTGATTACGACCTTCGCCTTTTACCTTGTCGCGCAGCGGGCCTGGGGCTGGTCACGCGCGCGGGCACTGCCACTTTGTGCGCTCTTTGGCGTGGTCGATTTGGCCTATTTTTATAGCAACCTCCACAAGTTCGCCGATGGCGGTTGGGTGCCGCTGGCAATCAGCGTCGCCCTGCTCGTGGTGATGCACACATGGCGCTCGGGGAAAAATGAGGTCTTCGCCCGTGTCTACGCCAATGACATTACTGAAGACGAGCTGTGCAACATCGCCGCCAGTCCGCACATCACGCGCGTGCGCGGCACCGCCGTTTTCATGGCGGGTAACCCCAAGGGCACGCCGCTTGTCCTCCTCCATCACGTTAAAGCGAACAAGGTGCTGCACGAGACAGTGGTCCTGCTTAGCGTGATGACTTCCGACGCGCCTTACGTGCCCGCCAACGAGCGGATCGAGGTCCGCCCGATCGGTGAGAACGGCGTCTGGCGGGCGATCGCACACTACGGCTACATGGAGTCGCCCGACGTCGCCGCACTCATTGAGCAACTCCGCGACCAAGGCGGCGTGCCACTCGTCCCCGCCGAGGCCACCTATTACTTTAACCGCGAGATGATTATGTCCGGCGGCGTGGCGCGACTGCCCGAATGGCAAAAACACTTTTATGGCTTCCTTAGCCGCAACGCCCGCCAAGCCCGCGACTACTACCAACTCCCGCCCATGCAAATCATCGAGGTCGGCCTACCCATTCAGTTATAGCGGCGCCGGACTGCCTCCACCCATTTAGCATCTCGGAAAAGTGGGCGCCGTGAACTTTGCCCAAGCTGGCTCTCCTTCATAAAAAGAGTCGCCGAGCTAGGCGGCCCGCACTTGTGATTTGGCCCTTTCGTCTTTCGCCAATGACCTCCGCCGAGATCCGCCAGTCCTTCTTCGACTTCTTCGCCCAACGCGGGCACACCATCGTGCCCTCCGCGCCGCTGCTGCCGAGCTCACCCGGGCTGCTGTTCACCAATGCGGGGATGAACCAGTTCGTCCCCATCTTTCTCGGCGAGGCCGAACCGCGCGTCAGCCAATGGGCCGGGGCCCGGCCCGCTCGCGACACCCGCGCCGCCGACACGCAAAAATGCATCCGCGCAGGCGGAAAGCACAACGACCTCGAAGACGTGGGCTTCGACACCTACCACCACACCTTCTTCGAGATGCTCGGCAACTGGTCCTTCGGCGACTACTTTAAGGCCGACTCGCTGCGCTGGGGCTGGGAACTGCTCACCCAAGTCTGGGGCATCCCCGCCAAACGACTCTTCGCCACCATTTACGCGCCGGACAAAGCCCAAGGCGACCCAGCGGACTTTGACCAAGAAGCCTACGACATCTGGGCCGAGATTTTCAAAAATGCAGGGCTCGACCCCGCGCTGCACATCGTCCACGGCGGTAAAAAAGATAACTTCTGGATGATGGGCGAGACCGGCCCCTGCGGCCCGTGCTCGGAGTTGCACTTCAACTTACTGCCCGACGACGACGAGGCCGCGGGCCGGGCACTCGTCAACCGCGACTCGCCACGCTGCATCGAGATTTGGAACCACGTATTCATCCAGTTTAACGCCAATGCCGATGGCAGCTTCGCGCCACTCGCCGCCAAACACGTCGATACTGGCATGGGCTTCGAGCGCGTCGCCGGGCTCTACGCCACGACACGCGGGTTTACCGACTTCACTGCCGAGCCCTCCAACTACGCCGCCGACCTCTTCGCCCCACTCTTTGCCGAAATCGCCGCGCGCTCCGGCAAACACTACGCGGGCACCGTCCCCGCTCGCCGCGACCACCTCAGCGAGCAAGAGCAAATCGACGTCGCCTTCCGCGTGCTCGCCGACCACGCCCGCTGCCTCACCTGCGCAATCGCCGACGGCATCATGCCCGGTAACGAAGGGCGCAACTACGTCATCCGCCGAATCCTCCGACGCGGTATCCTCTATGGCGCAAAGCTCGGGCTAAAAACCGGTTTCTTTGAAAAACTCGTCGCGCCCGTAGTCGCCTCGCTCGGACCCGTTTTTAAGGAAGTGGCCGAACAAGAGAAAATCATCTGCCGCATCATTCGCAGCGAAGAGGAATCCTTTGGTCGCACACTCGAGCGCGGACTCACCCTTTTTAATCGCGCTGCGGGCAATGCGGAGGCGCAAGCGGCGCCCCACGCCGAATCGGCGCACGCAAAAAAACTCTCGGGCGAGGCCGCCTTCGAACTCTACGACACCTACGGCTTCCCGCTCGACATGACCCAGCTCCTCGCCACCGAGCGCGGACTATCGGTCGATACGCAAAAGTTTGAGGCGCTTATGGAGCAGCAGCGCGAGCGTGCCCGCGCCGCGCAAAAGAAAGAGATCGTCGTCGCCGCGACCGAAGGCAGCGAGACGGGCACGGCAAACGCCGCCGCACTCACGCCAACCCGCTTCGTCGGCTACACGCAGCTCGACGCCTCCGCCACACTCGTGGAGCTCATCCGCAGCGAAGGCGCAAAAAAAGCCGATACCACGGCGGCCACCTACCTCGTTTTTGACCAAAGCCCGTTTTACGCCGAGATGGGCGGCCAGGTCGGCGACACCGGAAAAGTCACCATCGGTAAAGAGACGCTGCGAATCACCGACACGGTAAAAGACGGAAATGATCGGCACCTCCACCGTATCCACACAGACGATACCGCGGCGGCGGACGCGCTCACGGTCGGTAACTCCGCTACGCTCTCGGTCGATGCTGAAGCGCGCGCCGCCATCACTCGTCACCATACGGCGGCACACCTCGTCCACTGGGCCTTGCGCCAAGTCCTCGGCCCGCATGTCCGCCAAGCCGGAAGCTCAAACACAACGCAACGGCTGCGCTTCGACTTCTCACACTTCGAGGCCATGCGGCCCGAAGAACTCCGCGAGGTCGAGCGACTCGTCAACGCGCGCATCCTCGAAAACGCGGAAGTCCAAGCCTACGAGACCGAGTTCGACAAAAAGCCCGCCGATACGCTCGCCTTCTTCGGCGACAAATACGGACACATCGTCCGCGTGGTCGATACGGGCGGCTTTAGCCGCGAACTCTGCGGCGGCACGCACGTCACCCGCACCGGGGAGATCGGCCTAATTAAACTCGTAGGCGAGTCGGCTATCGCGGCAGGCACGCGCCGGATTGAGGCCGTCGCCGGACAAGCCGCCTACGACCTCGTCGCGACGGAAGAGGCCGCACTGCGCGCGCTCTGCGCACGACTCGGGGCAAGCCCCAGTGACGCACTCGCCCGGCTCGATGCGCTGCTCGACACTCAAAAAGAGCTCGAACGCAAATTGAAGAGTTTTAGCCAAAAAGCCGCTGCTGGCCTCGCCGATGAACTCACCGCCAAGGCCCAGCCGCTCGATGCGGCCAACGCAGCAGCGGAGCCGACCGCAGCGCTCAAACGAGTCATCGCCGTCGTCGAGGTCGAGTCCCCCGAAGCCCTGCGCACGCTCGGTTCGCAAGTGCTCGCAAAGCTCGGCGAAGGCGTCGTGCAGCTCGGCGCGGCCTTTGGCGAAAAGGCGACAGTCGTCGCCTTTTGCTCGCCCGCGGCAATCGCCGCCGGATACCAGGCTGGAAAACTCGTGGCCGCACTCTCGGCGCAGATCGGCGGCAAAGGCGGCGGTAAACCCGACTTCGCAATGGGCGGTGGCGCAGTCAGCGACCGCTGGCATTCATGGCGGGCGAGTCTATAACTCGCCAGCCCTGTGACGACCTGCGAAAAACGGCCTCGGCCACCGAGGCTAACGCCCGCGCCGTCATTCTGAACCAAACGCCAAAACGGAATCCTTCATGCAGCCCTCGGCCACCTCTCAAGAATCGCCCTCAGTCATTGTCGGCTTCGACTGCTGTAACCGGCTGGCCGTGCTCAATCGCAAGGATCGGCTGGAACTGCCGTTTTACGCAAACGCCCTCGCCGCCGCTGTCTCAAAAATCGAAACCGCGTTCGGCAGCGGGAGTTTCACTGCCCCGGAACCGCAATTTTCCGCAAAGCTGCCCCCCGACGCAGACAGGGAGAATGCCGGCCCCGTGCAGGTTTACTTTTCGCAGGTCAGGGCGGTCGCCAACGCCAAATCCGATATTAAGTTTCACTCAATCGAGTCGCTAGAAGCCCGCGCTTCAGAGCTCGCACCCGAGCTGCACGCACTCCTCGCGCTGCTCGAGCCACACCTGCTGCGCATCCCCTACCTACACCTGGGCGAAAACGACTTCATCTATAAGTTTCGCCCAGAGAAGGAGCGTAACGTCGCCATCTACGCCAACGACGACGCCTCTAGCGCGCTTTACCAGTCAAAGCTCTGCGAACTGATTAAGGCGCGGGCACGCACACGCGAGGGCTCGGCCAGCGCGCCAGTGATGCTCGATTTCGGGCCGGTCGCTTACCACATCCCCAGCCACTTCGGGTTTTGCCTCGGCGTGAAAAACGCCATCGAGCGCGCCTACGAAGCCCTCGCCGCCAACCCGGGCCGCCGCGTTTTCATGCTCTCCGAGCTGATTCATAACCCCTTCGTCAACGCCGACCTGCTCCGACGTGGGCTCCGCTACCTGCAAAGCGATAAAGGCGTCGCGTTTAGCGTGGATGGAAAGCCGCGCGAGACTCCCGCACGCGAGAACTCCAGCCGGACACAGGCCAACAACGAGCCCCCCGTGCCCAAAGGAGAACAAAGCCGTGTCTTACTCTGGGATACGCTCACGAGCGACGACGTGGTGATTATCCCGGCCTTTGGGGCGACAGATGAGGACAAGCGGCGGCTCGTTCGCAAAGGGGTCGCCGTCTGCCAATACGACGCCACCTGCATGCTTGTAGAAAAGGTCTGGAAAGCCGCGCGCAACTACGGCCGCAAAGGCTACACCGTCATCATTCACGGCAAGGCCGAGCACGAGGAGACCAAGGCGACCTTCTCCAACACCCGTCGCTACGCGCCCGCCCTCATCGTCCGCGACCTCGCCGAGGTGCGGCGATTGGAGCGTATCATCGCAGCGACTACGCCAGCCGAAGCGGAGGCAGCCCGCGCTGCGTTTTACGAGTTTTTCAAAGGCAAGCACACGCCCGACTTCGATCCCATTCGCGACTTGGCACGCGTCGCCGTGGTCAACCAAACCACGCTTCTCGTCAACGAGACCCGCGCCATTATCGACTACTTGCGCGAACGCTACACCGCCCGCTACGGCGCAGAGGACGCGGTAGAGCGCGTCGGCGGCAGCAACAAAAACGACACGCTCTGCTACGCCACCCAAGTCAATCAAGACGCGCTGGCCAAGGCACTCGAAGGCCCGCTCGACGCGGCCTTCGTCATCGGCGGCACCAACTCGTCGAACACTTATCAACTCTACCGGCTGTGCGAAAACGCGCTGGGCAAACGCGCACACTTTATCCAGTCGGAGCGCGACATTTTAAGCGCACACGAAGTCGAGCACTTCGTCTTCCCCTACGAGCGCGGAGCCCAAGCCCACAAAGAACACCGCCCGCTGTGGACGAATCTAGAGCCGAAGAAACACGTGCTGATTACGGGCGGTGCCTCCTGCCCCGACGGGATTATCCAGCAAGTGATCACCCGCCTAAACGGCTTTTTCCGGCCCGAAACCCTCCGCCCAATCGACCGCCTTCTCGCTGAGCTAGAGGGGGACTAAGCGAGTCTGCGCGCGCGCCCTCTCGCTTAGTCGTTTCACGGCACAGGCGGGACGCTTTACTTTTTCCGCCCCACACTGGCCGGCCCGCGAGCGAATATCAGAACTTGTATTGGAGGCCGGCGCGGAAGCCGTTGAGCGACTCCAGGTCAATGTGTGCCGAGTAGGCCGTGTCGCCGTCTTCGAGGTCATGGTTGTAGCTTTCACCAGACTGGAAGAACGCACCGGCATAGAAGCCCGCCCGCTCAGTAATCATGTAGTGCAAGGTCACATCCCCATAGTAGCCGGTCAGCACCTTGCTATCGGAGTCTTCCATCCGCGTCACAATCTCACCGCCAGTATCGAGAAGGAAGAGCGTCTCCACATTGTAAGTGGTCCCCGAATACATGAGGACGGGGCCCGCGCTGATGCTGAGCTTAATCTTCTCCGAAATGTCGTAAAGGAGCGTAGGGCCGGCGCGAAAACTGACGTAGGTGCCCTTGAGCTTCCACGCGTTGAAAACCTGCGAGTCGCCCACACCGATATCGATACCTTGCGAGTCAGGCGCACGGCCAAGAAGCACGGTCGTGTCGATGGTCTTCTCCGCATCGTTGGGATCGACGATTGACGAAGGCGCGTTATAGGGCGGACCGCTCGGAAGCGTCTGACCCGCGAGCGAGTAAAGATCGCGCACGGTCGTGAGCGACGCGGTCACGCTGTCGCGCGCCGCACCGGAAACGCTGTTTACGCTAAAGCCTGCGAAAAGCTGCCACTGCAGCCGCTTGCCAATGTGCCCCATGTCGCGCGTCACAAGCAGCTCAGCCCCGAAGTCGCTGCCTTGCTTGCTTTGATGCGTGCCGCCATCGGTCACTTCCGCACTGTAGAGATGCATGGCGACGTCCTGCCCGCCGTTCACCAGCTGCTTAGCGTCAACCATGCCCCAAGTATTCGTCTTACCATCGGCCGGGTTGCCCTCACGCTGGTCTAGCCCCACAAAGCCATCGTTGTACTGGCGGGCTTGGTCGGTGATTGAAGGGTCGAGAGCCTGGGAAAGATCGCCGACTGTATTTCCGTGTCCCGAAAAGGTCACTTTCGGCCCGCTAACTGCGCGGAAGCCCACACTCATGTTAAACTTCTGCTCCACATGCAGATCGCCGAAATCGAAGTTGGGCAGTTCGCTTTCGGGCCTAGCCGGTTCGGTATTGCTTGCGCTCTGGGCAAGGGCCGCGCAAGGGGCGAGGGCGGCAGCAGCGAGGAGCGTGATAGTCGGTAAAAATCGCTTCATCAGGGAAAGGTATGAGCGCACTATCCGAGTGCTTGTTCCCACGAGTCAACGGGCTATTGTGGCCCGACCTCGCACCTGAAAAACAGCACCGTGTGCGGTGGGAGTGTGAGCAGCAGAGATTGGGGATGACCGTCGGCAGGGATGGGCTCGGTGTGCCGCGCTCCATCGTTGCCAAGCCCGCTACCCCCGTAGTGCGCACTGTTAGTGTTGAGGATTTCGCGCCAAAGCCCGGCCTGCGGCACGCCCACTCGGTAGTGCTCGCGGACGACAGGCGTAAAGTGACCGACGATCGCAATGAGCGCCGCGCAGCTGCGCCTACTTTGCGCGCTAGCGTCGCCGCCAGCACCGCCTACTGAAGGGCGCGCGGCGGCGCTCGCTTTGCGCAAATAGGCGATCACGCTCGCATCGGTATCGTAGCACGCGAGCCACTGAAAACCCTCGGGCGAAAGATCGCTAGTGCCCAGCGCAGGCTCGCTGCGGTAGAGCTGGTTTAAGTCGCGCACGAGGCGCCGCACGCCTTCGTGGTCGGCGTATTGGCACAAATGCCAATCGAGGCTGCGGTTGTGGCTCCACTCGGCGGACTGCGCGAACTCACCGCCCATGAAGAGCAGTTTTTTACCCGGCCAAGCCCACATGTGCGCGTAGAGCGCGCGCAAGTTTGCCGCTTTTTCGGGGATGTGCTCCGCGCCCATTTTTAAAAGCAGCGAGCCTTTCCCGTGAACAACCTCGTCGTGTGAAAACACGGTTATGAATTGCTCCGAGTACTGGTAAAGCATCCCAAAGCTGAGGTCGTTGTGGTGCCATTTACGGTGCACCGGCTCCTTCGCGAAGTAGTGCAGCGTGTCGTGCATCCAGCCCATGTTCCACTTAAAGTCGAAGCCCAGCCCGCCCTCGGCAAGCGGGCGCGTGACGCCGGGGAAGGAGGTCGACTCTTCGGCGATCCGCAACACGCCCGGGTGGTAGTGCTCGATGAGCCCGTTAACGTGTTTGAGAAAAGCGATCGCCTCCAGGTTTTCGCGGCCGCCGTACTGGTTGGGAATCCACTCTCCCGAGGCACGCGAGTAGTCCAGATAGAGCATGGAGGCGACAGCATCCACGCGCAGACCGTCGATATGGTAGCGCTCGAGCCAGAAGAGCGCATTGGCGGCGAGGAAGCCGCGCACCTCGTTGCGCCCGTAGTTAAAGATAAGTGTCCCCCAGTCCATGTGCGCGCCCTGGCGCGGGTCAGCGTGTTCGTAGAGCGCTGTCCCATCGAACTGCGCGAGCGCGAAGGCATCGCGCGGGAAGTGCGCGGGCACCCAGTCGAGGATGACACCGACGCCGCGCTGGTGCAGGTGGTCCACGAACCACGCAAAGTCCTCCGGCGTACCGTAACGCTGCGAAGGCGCGTAAAACCCCGTCACTTGATAGCCCCAAGAGCCATCGAAAGGATGCTCGGCGATCGGCATGATCTCCACATGCGTGAAGCCCATCTCCACTGCGTAATCGGCAAGCTGTGGCGCGAGCTCACGGTAGCTGAGGAGACGATCGGGCTCGCTCGGGTCGCGCCGCCAAGAGCCGAGGTGCACTTCGTAAATCGAGATCGGCCTGTCTAAAGTTTCGCGCGCGGCACCCGACTCACTTGATCGGCTCACCGCGCCTTCGCGCCGCGCCTGCATCCACTCCGCATCGCCCCATTGGTAGCTGCGTGTGTCACAAACGATGGCCGCGTTACCCGGAGCCGCCTCGAAAGATTGCCCATAAGGATCGGTCTTTAGCTGCGAGTGCCCGCTCCGATCGCAAATTTGGAATTTGTATAAAACCCCAGCACCGAGCCCAGGCACGAAACGCTCCCAGACGCCTGAACTGCCGAGCATACGCAGCGGGTGCGCCGCGCCATCCCAGCCGTTGAAATCGCCGACCACCCAGACTTGAGACGCATTCGGTGCCCAGGCCGCGAAACTCACGCCCGCGACGCCCTCGTGCACGCAAAGCTGCGCCCCGAGCTTGTCGTAAATCCGATGCGCGGTGCCCTCGTTAAACAGGTGCAAATCGTCTGCGCTCAAGGTTGGGGGAAAGACGTGAGGCTCTTTTTTCGGCTTAGGCATGACGTGTGTTGGGGTACTCAGGACACAGTGGCGACACTCCTTCCCCATCTCGACAAAATAAAGGCCACACGAAAACATATCCGCCCACGCCTCACTTCGCTTAAAATTTACCTTGCGCAGCGGGAACCCCATCGTAGCGTCCGCGCTCCGTTTTGGTTCTGTCCCCATCGTCTAGCCCGGCCTAGGACACCACCCTTTCACGGTGAGAACCGGGGTTCGAATCCCCGTGGGGACGCCACCAAAAAGCAACGACTGCGCTCGTCTTATCGCGCCTTGCAGGAAGCTGCTGGCAAAATGAGCCGCGCAAGCAACAAGGCCCGCCACTCCCTCCCGAGTCGCGGGCCTGCTCGTTTTTAGAAGAGCCACACAGAAGAAAACCTCAGTGCACTCGCGAGCGATTCTTCGTGAGCGCGAGGGCCACGGGCACTTCAGAAGGCGTAACCTACGGAGGTAGTAATCCGCTGGTCGGTGCGCGCCTCCTTTACGAGGATTGAGTTATCGTATTCGTATTCGAAGCGCAGTACGAGTGCGATCCGCTCGGTCATCTTTCCTTGGAGGGCGCTATTAAAGCGCACCTTGTAGTGCGAGTTATCGACACTGGTTCCGACCACACGCCCATCGGTCGAGTACAGCACATTCAGCCCTTCGCTAATCGTGAAGCGGTGGTTGAGCTTGTAACCGTAGTCCTGAAACACCTCGCCGAGGTAGAGGCTACTTTGGGACAGGCCTGTGACATCACGATACAGCCCCGTGATCCCCACGCCTGCGTTGAGCTCGTGCCGCTCGTCCTTAAAGACTTGATAGCCCAAGCTCACGTTTTGCTCCGCATTAAACGCGATTTGCGCGACCCGGTCGCGCAGGTAGCTCGTCAGACTCTGTGTAAAGAAGCGCGGCCCGAGCTCCCGCCGCCAACGCAGGTCAGCATTGATCCGGTCGTTGGCCACTTGGTCTGCATTTTTACCGTAAAGGTAGCGGCTGCGCAGCCGGTAGTTGTTGCGCTTCGTGACGCGCGACGCCTCTAGGCGAACCGAGGAGTTTTGGTTCTTGCTGCGCCCGGTCTGGCTGAAAAGCGCGAGCTCGATTTGCCCGCTCCAAGTGACGCGCGGCGGCACTTGGACACCGCCCGAACTATCCGCAGTGCCGTCACTCTCACCCGCCTCGACATCGGCGACCAACGGGGCCACAGCCTCCGCGCCCGCCTCGATCTCAACCCCCGCCTGCGCTTGCGCGAGCTCTGCGGCGGAAGCCTCTGATTCGCTCGCCGCAACGCTCTGCGGCCCCTCCTCCACTAAAGTCGCCACACTCTCATCAATCACGAGATCGCCCAACACTGCCGAGCGAAAGTGCAGCTTCCCCTCGCTGCGCTCAATGAGCGTGCCTGTAAGCCGATCGCCATTGCTCAAACGCAACTCCGCAGCCGCCAAGGGTTCGGCACTTCCGGCAAGAACGAGCGCGACAACCGAACTTAATACAAAACGGACAAAACAGGCGGGCGAACAGTGGGACATGGGAAAATCGAGGCGGAAGGGAATGCTAGAAAAGGAAACTGCGAGCCAGAACCACACACTCGCGCAACTTTACCACCAAAATGATACGCTACGTAGGATCCGCCCCACACTACGCAGTGAAAGTAAGCTCACTCGCAGCGCGGCTCGCGCTTGAAACGGGAGCAGCCCCTCGGGACACACAGCACACAAGGCTCACTTCCTCGCGCTCAGCTACGGCTTATCCGGCGCCGAAGCGCGGCGCAGCGTGATGACCTTGCCGCCCTTGATCTTGGGCGCGCTGATGCTCAACTCGGGCGCCGCGGAATCGAAAACCAGCGTCGAGTAGTCCTCACCCGCTACCGACTTCAATCGATCAATGTATTTCTCCGGCCCCACGAGTGCCTCGTATGGCGCGGTGTTACTGCCCTGCTCCAAATAGTATTGCTGGGCCGCCACATCGAGCTTGCGCAGATTTTCGAGCACGGCCTTTTCGCGAGCCGAGTTGCGCAGCCACGCAAATATCGGCAGCGACATAGCGGCCATCAGCGCGATGATGATTAGCACAATGAGGATTTCGACTAGGCTAAAGGGCTTGTGCTCGGCAGTGGCAGCGGAGGAAGCGGGACTGCTCATGGGAGAAAAGGATAGGTAAGCGAATGTGGATCCGATCTGGTGGGCCCGCAGGGATTCGAACCCTGAACCAAAGGATTATGAGTCCTCTGCTCTAACCGTTGAGCTACAGGCCCAGATTGCTGCACGCGACACCACCAAAAGTAACGCGCGAGAGCAGCGAGGCTGTAGTCCCGCTCCCCCAGCCGACAAGCGCAGTTTCGCACTGTTTTTCTAAAACCTTTCGAAAACGGAAACCCTCCCCTTGGCCTCCGGCCGGACGAAGCGCTCGCCTGCCCGACTCACTAGGGTTTGCTCCCGTTTCAAACATGGCCGCGCTGATACGCTTTTCCCCACTGCGCGTGGGGCGGCAGCGTGTCGCTGCACCCATTCAATTTGGGATTTCGCTTTCGCGCTATCGCGCGAAAGCGAAATCCCAAATTTGAAAGCATTCCCCCTGTCGCGTTGCGACAGGGCGGGGAGTAAAAGGGAATGTAGAGTGATAACCCGTTTGGGCGAAGTGGGAAAAACCACGAGTGAAGCTTCCGCCTCCAAGTTTGGGATCCTTTCTACCGAAGGCTTGGTTGCCGTGCGCATGCACGGCAACCAAGCCTTCGGTAAATGGGTGCAGGCACAGCCTGCCGTCCATCGCGTAGTGGGAAAAAACGAGAACAGGCCCTAGGCCGATTTTTGTGCGAGCAGCCCTTGCGCTTCGATAAACGCAATAATCTCATCCAGTCCCTGACCGGTTTTCTGGTTGGAAAACACGAACGGACGCTCGCCGCGCATTTTTTTGGCATCGCACTCCATCACCTCCAGCGAGGCACCGACCAGCGGCGCGAGGTCGATTTTGTTGATGACCAGCAAATCGCTGCGGGTGATGCCGGGGCCGCCTTTGCGCGGGATTTTGTCGCCCGCCGAGACGTCGATGACGTAAAGCGTCAGGTCCGAGAGTTCGGGCGAAAAAGTGGCCGCGAGGTTGTCGCCGCCGGATTCAACGATGATGATCTCAAGCCCCGGGAAGCGGCGGTTGAGACGGTCGATGGCTTCAAGGTTGATCGAGGCGTCTTCGCGGATGGCGGTGTGCGGGCAGCCGCCGGTCTCGACGCCGATGATGCGCTCGGGTGGCAGGGCTTGGTGGCGGACGAGGAATTGCGCGTCTTCGGCGGTGTAGATGTCGTTGGTCACGACGGCGATTGAATAGCGTTCGCGCAGGACGCGGCACAGGGCGAGGGTCAGCGCGGTCTTGCCGGAGCCGACCGGGCCGCCGATGCCGATGCGCAGAGCTTGGGTGCTGAGGGATGATGTGAAGAACTCCGCCCCTGCGGCCGGAGCTTCTCCTCCACAAGCTAGGGGAGCCTTCGGCTCCATATGGCGATGGCCTCGCTTGACCTCGCCGTGAGCGGCGAGGTGCGCGCTTTGGTTAGTGGTCATGAGCGGAACAGTCTGGTGTATTGGGTTTCGTGAAGGCTGCTGGTAATGGCGAGGCCGGGGCTGAAATTGCTCCATTGCGGTTCTGGCAGGGAGGCGGCTTCGGCGGCCAATCCGGGGATGCGCTTGCCCAAGGTTGCGAGCAGGCGTTGTCCGGCACTTTGGCCGAGCGGGATGGCTTTGACGGCAGCCATGACCTGGTTTTCAAGCCACATCCACAAGTAGGCGGTGAGGGCTTGTTCGGCGGCGATGCCCCACGCGGCAGCGGCAGCAGTCCAGACGGTGGGAAAGGCGGGTTCGTTGACGGCGACAAGCCGGTCGCGCCAGCCGGGGAGTCCGGCGAAGGCGTCGAGTTCGGACAGAAGGCGCAGCAGCGACCAGCCCATTTGCACGGTTTCGGCGCGCAGCTCCATCGTCTCGCGGCTGGCGTTGAAGTCGGCATTGAGTTCGCTGACGCGGGCGTCATCGCCCGTCCGCCATGCCGCGAGCAAGGCCGCCGTGAGCGGGGCTTCGAGCCTTGCGAGGGTGTAACTGAGTGCGTCGCCAATCCAGCGCGCGGCAGTGGCTTCGTCTGTGACTGCGCCGGACTCGACTGCCCATTCCAGCCCTTGCGAATAGGTATAGGCCCCAACCGGAAGGGCGGGGCTGGCAAGTTGCAGCAGGCGGACGAGGCGGAGCATCGGCAGTGGCGGTGGTGGTGGCGGGCAGGCGGGCAGGAATCACTCGCCCATCATATGGATTTTCGCGCCACCGCCTTCGCCGTGGGAATGGGCATGCGAATGCGAGTGGCTGTGCGCGGGGTCGTGGTCATGCGAGTGCGAATGCCCGCCGTGCGCATACGCGCCGGACTCTGGCTCAAACGGCGCATTGAGCGCGTGCACGCTCGCGCCCAATCCGAGCAGCATATGTTCGAGCACATGGTCGGCCTGAATCCGAAGCCAGCCTTCGCCAATCTCGACCGGGACGTGGCGGTTGCCGAGGTGGTAAGCGGCGCGGGCAAGCGCGAGGGGGCCTTGGCAACGTGCTTCGAGCAGGGCTTCGGGTGCGGCAACGACGGCGATGATCCGGCCATTGCTGGCTTTGAGTTTTTGCCCGCCGCGCAGCAAGGTGCCACGTTCGAGCAGCAGCGCGGCCTCCTCACCGCTCGCGAGCCGGACGCGCTGGCGGGTTTTGCTGCGCGCGGCAAAATCGAGTTCCAGCGTGTCGGTGGCCGGTTCCGGGCCGTCGTATCGGGTGTCCAGTTGCAACATAAAGGGTGGGTTCAAAACAGGAAGTAGCGCTGCGCCATCGGCAGCACCTGGGCGGGTTCGCAGGTCAACAGTTCGCCGTCGGCACGTACGGCGTAGGTTTCGGGATCGACCTCGATTTTCGGCGTGGCGTCGTTGTGGATCATGTCGCGCTTTTGCACGCCCCGGCAGCCGCTGACGGCAATCAGCGGCTTGCCGAGCCCCAGCGCGGCAACGGCGGGATTGTCCAGCGCGGCCTTGGAAACAAAAGTCACCGAGGTGTTGAGTGCCTTGCCAAACGCGCCGAACATGGGCCGGAAGTGCACCGGTTGCGGGGTCGAAATCGATGCGCCCGGGTCGCCCATCGTCGCGGCGGCAATCATCCCGCCCTTCAGGATGAGGCTCGGCTTCACGCCGAAAAATGCCGGTCGCCACAGCACGAGGTCGGCCAGTTTGCCGACTTCAATCGAGCCGACGGTGTGCGCGATGCCGTGGGTGATCGCCGGATTGATGGTGTATTTGGCAAGGTAGCGTTTGACCCGGAAATTGTCCGCGCCGCCGAGGGCGGCGTCTTCGGCGAGTGCGCCGCGCTGGACTTTCATCTTGTGCGCGGTCTGCCAGGTGCGGGTGATGACTTCGCCGACGCGGCCCATCGCCTGCGAGTCGGAGGACATCATCGAAAATGCGCCAAGGTCGTGGAGGATGTCTTCGGCGGCGATGGTTTCGCGGCGGATGCGGCTTTCGGCAAAGGCCACGTCCTCGGCAATCGCAGGGTCGAGGTGGTGGCAGACCATCAACATGTCCAGGTGCTCGTCGATGGTGTTGACCGTGTAGGGGCGGGTCGGGTTGGTCGAAGAGGGCAGCACGTTGGGCAACCCGATGGCGCGGATGATGTCCGGCGCGTGCCCGCCGCCCGCGCCTTCGGTATGGAAGGTGTGGATACTGCGGCCCTTGAACGCGCCAAGCGTGGTCTCGACAAAGCCCGACTCGTTGAGGGTGTCGCTGTGAATGGCGACCTGCACGTCGAGCGCTTCGGCCACCGAAAGACAGTTGTCGATGGCCGCCGGAGTGCTGCCCCAGTCTTCGTGCAGCTTGAGCCCGATCACACCCGCCTCGACCTGTTCGCGCAACGGCTCGGGCAGGCTGGCGTTGCCCTTGCCGAGCAGGCCCATGTTCATCGGGAAGGCATCCGCCGCTTCCAGCATCCGGTGGATATGCCACGGCCCGGGCGTGCTGGTGGTTGCCAAAGTGCCGGTCGCGGGGCCGGTGCCGCCGCCAATCATGGTGGTCACGCCGCTCATCAGTGCGTCGTCGATTTGCTGCGGGCAAATCCAGTGGATGTGGGTGTCGATGCCGCCTGCGGTGAGGATGAGACCTTCGCCTGCGATGATTTCGGTGCCCGCGCCGATCACGATATCCACGCCGGGCTGGATGTCGGGGTTGCCCGCTTTGCCGATGGCGCTGACGCGCCCGCCCTTGAGCCCGACGTCGGCTTTGACGATGCCCCAGTGGTCTACGATCAGCGCGTTGGTGATGACCGTGTCGGCGACCTCGGCGGCGACGCGCTGGCTTTGGCCCATGCCGTCGCGGATGACCTTGCCGCCGCCGAATTTCACTTCTTCGCCGTAAATCGTATAGTCCTTTTCGACCTCAATCCACAGCTCGGTATCGGCAAGGCGGACGCGGTCGCCGGTGGTCGGGCCAAACATCTCGGCGTGGGCGCGGCGCGAAATAGTGGCACTCATGAGCGCACCTCCGCCTTCTCCGTATCGAGCGGGCCCATGACTTCGCCGCGAAATCCGTAGACGTGGCGCGCGCCTGCAAGCGCGACCAGCTCGGCCGTGCGCGATTGGCCAGGCTCAAAACGCACCGCCGTGCCCGCAGCGATATTGAGCCGGAATCCGCGCGCGGCAGCGCGGTCAAAGGCGAGCGCGGCGTTGGCCTCGGCAAAGTGATAGTGCGAGCCGATCTGGACCGGACGGTCGCCCGTGTTTTTGACCGTCAAGGTCAGCGTTTCGCGGCCCGCGTTCAGCGCGAGCTCGCCGTCCAGGGTTTTGATTTCTCCGGGAATCATGAGCGTTGTCCTCCTTAAACAATCGGGTTGTGCACCGTGACCAGCTTGGTGCCGTCGGGAAACGTCGCCTCGACCTGAATCTCGGGAATCAGCTCCGGCACACCCTCCATGACCTCATCGCGGGTGAGGATTTTCGTGCCCTCGTGCATCAGCTCGGCGACCGTGCGGCCATCGCGCGCGCCTTCGAGCAGTGCGCAGGTGATGAGTGCGACGGCTTCGGGATAATTGAGCTTCAGTCCGCGTGCGCGGCGGCGCTCGGCGACGAGGCCAGCGGTAAAAATCAGCAGCTTGTCTTTTTCGCGTGGGGTCAGTTCCATGTCAGTCTCCTCAAGCGTTTTTCAAGTGTTCCAGATGCGCGGCGTGACCGCAGCGCGACCACTCAATGCAGGACGCAGCACCGCCCACAAGCGCGCAAACCATGCCCGACCCGGTTCACACGCGGGCCCGAGCCAGCGCGCCAGCAGCACGCCGCCCGGCAACAAGGTCACACCGCCCGCACCGACCTCCGGCAAGATTGCACGGCAGGCATCGCGCAACCCCTCGTTCACCTGCGGTGCGACCACCCACATCGTGGCGACGACCGGCTGACCGGCCAGCCCGATGGGCGAGGCCAGCAGCGGCGAATTTCCCGTCACCCTACCACGTTCCAGCCACAGTGTCTGCCCGTCGCGGCGGATGCGTGTGCGCATGGCGAAATCCCCGTGCGCAAACCGCTCGCCCGAGGCCGTGCGCCCGAAGCACAGCAGCTCGACGCCGACAAACCGCGCATCAGCGGCCAGCTCGATTTCGGTCGTCTGCCCGCCCCGCGCACCGTCGAACACCAGCGTTTCCTGCGGCAGCCATTCGCACACCGCGCCATCGCCGACCGTGATCGTCTGCGTGAGCGACGCACTCGGCCCGCCGCTGCGATACCACTTGCCCGCGCCCGGCGTGGTCAAAAGCGCGTGCGCACCGGCGGCAAGGTCAACGGCGATTGCAAGTGAATCCCCGCCGACGATTCCGGCAGGCGGATGCAGCACGATAGCGTGGCATACGGCCTCGCCCTCGGGATGCAGCGGCTTTTGCACCCGCAGCGGGCCCGTGTGGCGATTGCCGACCAGCACCGTGCGTGGGCCCTGGCGCGCAAAATCAAGCGCGAGCCGGGCGTGCCAGCCGCTCGAATCCGACTTAGTCTGGGAATCGCAAACGCTCATTGGGCAGCCTCAAGCACTCGCCCCAAAACCGAATAAGGAAACTCCAAAACACGCTCATCCGCCCGACCCGGCCCGATTTAACAGCCCACGGGCTGAACGCAGAGTCCTTCGGCGGACTTACGCATAGGTGCCAGTCGGCGGGCCGGCGGATAGCGATTTCGGTAAGGTAGCGCGGCATACGGCGTCTCTCCGCGTCTTTGCGGCGGCGATAGCAGCCGCGCGCCGCAGGGACAATCGCCTCAAAAAAAGTCGATATGGAGATCGGCGGGGCGGGAATTCTCCAGGATGCGTTTTCCGTTCGGCAGGTCGTTACCGTAAAGCTTCCAGCGGATCTGGTCCTCGGGCAGCGCATAACCCAGCCAGCGCTGGCGCAGCCGCTCCTCCAGCACCGCATAGGGCGGACCGACGAAGAGGGTGAAGTCGAAGAGGCCGTCGAGCCTGTCCCACGGCGCATCCTTGAAGAGCAAGTAGTTGCCCTCGGCGAGGACGAAGCGCGTTTCCCGCAGGATGGCGCGGGCGGCATTGATGGCGATCTCGCGCGAACGGTCGAAGACCGGCACGAGCACCTCGCCCTCCGCCCGTTTCAGGGCGTGGACGATATCGATAAAACCGCGGGCATCGAAACTCTCGGGCGCGCCCTTGCGCGGCAGCAGGCCCCGCGCGGCGAGGATGCCGTTGTCCATGTGGAAGCCGTCCATCGGCAGGATCTCGGCGCTCTCGCCTCGGGCGATCAGGCCGTCGCGAAGGGCTTCGGCCAGCGTCGACTTGCCGGCTGCGGGCGGGCCGGCGAGGCCGACGAGGAAGCGGCGCGCGTCCCCCGCGCGCTGCAAGAGTGCATCCACGATCGTGGCAGGCGAGTTCATGCGGCAATGGCCTCCGGCACCTTGGCCCCAGTCATAGAGGCGACGGCATCCGACTTAGTCTGGGAATCGCAAACACTCATTGGGCAGCCCCAAGCACTCGCCCCAAAACCGAATAAGGAAACTCCAAAACACGCTCATCCGCCCGACCTGGCCCGATTTAACAGGCCACGGGCTGACCCATGACGGGTTCTCCTTTTGCAATGCGGCCATCGGGGCCGCGGAACGGGGCCGGAATCAGCATATCCCTTGGTATATCCGGGCGATGCCAATGCCTGCTGGCCTGAGCAAAAGGCCGATGGGACAATAGCTGCAGTGTTCAAGCTATTGATTTTCCCATGAAACTGATCGATTCCATTTTAAAACACCTGTTCAGCCGGTTTCTGGCGCGCCGCCGCGCAAGCGGGTTGTTCCGGCGTACGGCAATGCCCGATGCAGCGAATTTTCCGCGCGGCGCTACGTCTATATTTGACGCCATTACCCGTGAGAGGCGCCGGGTCGCGAGCGATGATATTGCAGCGGCGTTGATCCGGCTTGAATCGGATATGAAAGGCTTGAGCGCCGATGAAGCTGAGGCACGGCAGGAAAAGTTCGGCTTTAATGAAATCGAACACGAAAAACCCCTGCCCTGGTGGCGGCATCTGTGGCAGTGCTATAAAAACCCGTTCAACCTGCTGCTCAGCCTTCTGGCGCTGATTTCGCTCCTGACCGAGGACATGGCGGCCGCCATGGTGATTGCGACCATGGTCGTGCTAAGCACCTTGATCCGGTTTATTCAGGAAGCGCGCTCCAATCGCGCCGCCGAAGCGCTCAAAGCGATGGTCAGCAATACCGCGACGGTGATCAGGCGGGGGGCTTCGCCTGCGAAACAGATGGGAATTCCCATCCGTGAACTGGTGCCGGGCGATCTGATCGCGCTTTCGGCGGGGGATATGATTCCAGCCGATTGCCGCCTGCTCGCCGCCAAGGATTTGTTTGTTTCCCAAGCCGCGATGACCGGGGAATCATTGCCGGTGGAGAAATTCCCGGACATCAGCCAGCCGTTTAATGCGATTTTTGATGCGCCGAATTTATTATTTATGGGCACCAATGTGATTTCAGGTTCCGCGACCGCGTTGGTGGTCGCGACCGGAAACCACAGTTATTTTGGCGCATTATCCGTGCGCGTGACCAGCACGGGCCGCGTTGAAACGGCATTCCAATCCGGGGTCAACAGCGTGAGTTGGTTATTGATTCGCTTTGCGCTGGTGATGGTACCGGTAGTTTTGGCGATTAACGGATTTACCAAAGGCGACTGGATGGAGGCATTTTTATTTGCGCTCTCCGTTGCCGTCGGGCTGACGCCGGAAATGCTGCCGATGATTGTGACATCGACCTTGGCCAAGGGCGCGGTGAAGTTATCAAAACAAAAGGTCATCGTCAAACATCTCGATGCTATCCAGAATTTCGGCGCGATGGATGTGCTGTGTACCGATAAAACCGGGACGCTGACCCAGGATAAAATTGTATTGGAGCGCCATACCGATGCTTTTGGTGAACCATCGGATGAGGTATTGCGTTATGCCTATCTCAACAGTTATTACCAGACCGGGCTTAAAAATTTACTCGACCGTGCGGTATTGGAGCATGCCGAATTGCAAACGCACGATGATCGCAAAGTGGATGAAATTCCGTTCGATTTCAATCGCCGTCGGATGTCGGTAGTGGTCTCCGAGCGGGAAGACCAGCATACCTTAGTCTGCAAAGGCGCGGTGGAAGAAATATTATCGGTTTGCACCGGGATTCGCCATGATGATGAGGATGTGGAGCTTACTCCGGAATTATTGAAGAATGTACGCGCCCTCACCCAGGAACTAAATTCGCAAGGGTTACGTGTGGTCGCTGTTGCCATCAAAGTCATGGCAAAGCCCCAATCCAATTATTCAGTTAAAGATGAAGCTGGATTGACCCTGCTTGGTTATATCGCCTTTCTCGACCCGCCCAAGGAATCCGCCGCGCCCGCGATCAGCGCGCTGGAAAAACACGGTGTCGCGGTGAAAGTATTGACCGGCGATAGTGAATTGATTGCCGCGCACGTATGCGCACAGGTCGGGCTTGAACGTCACGGGATTCTGCTCGGCGGGCAGGTGGAAACAATGAATGATGCCCAATTGGCGCAGGCCGCTCAGGATTATCAGGTGTTTGCCCGCCTGACCCCGCATCATAAGGAACGCATCGTGCGCGCGCTGCGCGGCAACGGGCATGTGGTCGGATTTATGGGCGATGGCATCAATGATGCCCCGGCGCTGCGTGCGGCGGATATCGGGATTTCGGTGGATTCGGGCGTAGATATTTCCAAAGAGGCCGCTGATATTATTCTGCTGGAAAAAAGTTTGATGGTGCTGGAGGCGGGGGTGATGGAAGGGCGTAAGACCTTTTCCAATATGCTCAAATATATCCGCATGACCGCCAGTTCCAACTTTGGCAATGTGTTTTCGGTCTTAGTCGCCAGTGCGTTTTTGCCCTTCTTGCCGATGCTGCCGTTACAATTATTGATGCAGAATTTGTTATACGATATTTCCCAGATCGCGATTCCGTTTGATGATGTAGACGATGAGCTGGTGGCAAAACCGTTGCGCTGGAATCCGGGCGATATTGGCCGGTTTATGGTGTTTTTCGGGCCCATCAGTTCGATATTTGATATTCTCACTTATCTTCTCATGTGGTTTGTGTTTTCTGCCAATAATGTGGCGGCACAAACCTTGTTTCAATCGGGCTGGTTTGTCGTTGGTTTGTTAACCCAGACCCTAATCGTGCATATGATCCGCACGCCCAAACTTCCGTTCATCCAAAGCCGTGCCGCCTGGCCGTTGCTGCTGATGACCGGGCTGATTATGCTGATCGGGGTTTGCCTGCCGATGAGCCCCTTGGCCGGATATTTCAAACTTCAGCCACTTCCGGGCAGTTATTTCCCGTGGCTGGTTGCCATCCTGCTTGGATATGCGGCTTTGACCACGCTACTGAAAAGAATTTATATTCGCAAATTCGGTTGGCAGTAAGAAGATGTTTTGCGGTTTCCCTCTGTCATAAATAGGAGAGGGAAACAATCGCAATATCCTTCGATTTTGTTTCATTTACGCTCTCTGCTAGGCTGTACGCATGCAAACTCACGCTTCCATTCAAGCCCGCCCGCCGCTGTCACGCCGCGCACGCACGCTGTGGTTGGCCGGGCTTGCGCTGGTCATGGCCGCGATTTTTAGCGTAGATACCACCACCCATTATGAAGTCGCGGCGGCGGTGTTTTATACGCTGGTGGTCTTGATCGCCGCGCGCGTGCTGCGCGGGCGCGCGTTGTTGTGGCTCGCCGTCTGGTGTATTGGCCTGAGCGTGTTCAGTTTTGCGCTGACCCCGCACGGTGATCTCCACGCCGGTTTGATCAATCTCGCCATCAGCATCACCGCCATCATCATGGTGGCGTGGCTGGTCATCAAAATGGAAGCGGCGCGCGATGCGGCGCACGCGGCGCAGGCGCAGCTTTTGCGGCTCGCGCGGGTCAAGCGGCTGGACGGACTGACGACCGCGATCGCGCACGAGGTCAACCAGCCATTGGCCGCGATTGTCACCAGCGGCCACGCCTGCCAGCGTTGGCTCGGGCAGGATCCCCCCAAACTGGCCAAGGCGGAGCTGGCGCTGAACCGCATTCTGGCCGATGCCGCGCGCGCCAGCCAGATCGTGACCCGGGTGCGCAGTTTGAGCCGGGGCGAACCGGTGCAGGCGGTGGCGTTTGATTTCAATGCGGCGGTGATGGAAGTGCTGGCGCTGTCCACCGATGAGCTGGAACGCCACGGGATTGAACTTGCGCTTGAGCTCGCCGGGAATTTGCCTCGGGCATTCGCCGATCCGGTGCAGATCGGGCAGGTGATCGGCAATCTGCTGCTCAATGCGATTGAAGCGATGGCCGACAAACCAGACAAGGCGCATGTGCTGCGGGTGGGTTCGATATTGAAAGAGGACACGATGATCTTGACGGTGGCTGATTCCGGCGCGGGTATTCCGGCGGAGATTCAAGCGCATTTGTTTGATGCGTTTTGGACCACCAAAGCGGACGGTATCGGCGTCGGGCTCAGTATCAGCCGGACGATGATCGAGGCCAATGGCGGGCAGATTTGGGCTGAATCGGCGCCCAATGGCGGCGCGGTGTTCAGTATCAGCGTACCGGTGGAACCTAGGCCATGAGTGAACATCCCGCTCCGCTCGTACATCTGGTGGACGATGACGCTTCCGTGCGCGCGGCGCTGGAAGACCTGATGGCTTCGGTCGGGCTCAGTGCGCGCGTATTTGCTTCGGTCGCCGAGTTTCTGGCCGAACCGCTCCCCGATGCGCCCGGCTGTCTGGTGCTGGATGTGCGCATGCCGGGACAGAGCGGGATGGAATTCCAGCGCCAGATGCATGCGCTTGGCATCCACTTGCCGGTGATTTTCATCACCGGGCACGGCGATATCGCGATGGGCGTTGCCGCGATGAAACAGGGCGCGATTGAATTTCTGACCAAACCATTCCGCGATCAGGAGCTTTTGGATGCGGTCTGGAACGGGATTGAGCTCGACCGCAAACGGCGCGCGGAGGCTGCGGCACTTGCGGATTTGCGCAGCAGATGGGATTCATTGAATCCCGGCGAACAAAGCGTCGCGCGAGGGGTCGTACAAGGTTTGCTCAACAAACAAATCGCCGCCGAACTTGATTTAAGCGAAATCACCATCAAAGTCCGTCGCAGCCATGTGATGCGCAAGATGCAGGCGAAATCCTTGGCCGAGCTGGTGCGGATGATGGAAGCGTTGCCCAGTGCTGTTTGAGAAAGCTCATGTAGGCGAGCCTATCGGCGTTCGGCACGCTCCATCAACGTGGCGAGTTTGGGCACCTTCGACCTGATCGGGTCGGTAATATTGCGCCACCCTGTGCTTGCCGCCTCCTTAGGTGTCCTGTGCAAAGGCCGTGGCGATGACTGGGATTCAGTGGATGTCAGCAGATTGAGATTTTGCAGAAATCTCAACTCTACAACCACTTACAACACTATTTGAACTTCGGCAGAAGTCCTTGGATTGTCGAAGTGGAGCGGGCGACGCGACTCGAACGCGCGACGTCCACCTTGGCAAGGTGGTGCTCTACCAACTGAGCTACGCCCGCAAAACAGGGTGGCGAGAGATAGGTGGAGCGGGCGACGCGTCAACGCCTATTTTCTAATTTGTTCAAAGTCGCGCTCGTACGCCCCTCGCAAAACTCGCCGAAATACCGCTCTCAAGTGCTAGGGCCTGTTCCCGCTTCCAAGCGCGAGCAGACCCTAGCCGGAGCACTTTCCCACTCCGCGTGGTGCGCAGCCGCAGGCTGTTTTATTTTGCGGGCCGCTCGTTGGCGGCCCGTCAGACACGGCAACCAAGCGTTCGGTAGAAAGGAGCCCAAACTTGGAGGCGGGAGTTTACTGGTGATTTTCCCCACTTCGCCCAAACGGGTTATCACTCTACTCCCCCTGTCGCAACGCGACAGGGAAGGGATTTCAAATTAGGGAATTGGTTTCGTCGCGAAGCGACGGGGCCAATTCCCTAATTAAATGGAAGCGGTCACTGACCGCCGCCCCACGCGCAGTGGAGGTCTGTGAGCCCTAACCCTTAATCAATCCAGCACGTCGAGTTCGGGCCACTGAGCGAGTTTGCGGTGCAGGGTGCGGCGGCTCACGCCCATCAGCGCAGCGGCCTTGGTCCGGTTTCCACGCGATTTTATGAGTGCCTCGTGGAGGAGCCGTTTTTCGTTTTCCTCAATCGAGAGGAGGCGATTGGGGGCCATTGAGAAATGCCGCTGCGTCGCCACGCCCAGCTCGGGCTTTGCGCCGCCCTCGCCTGTCAATGACGCTGCGCTCGCTTGGGATTCGGCAAAGCCCGCATTGCGAAACTTCGGCTCTAGGTCGTATTCGCTGAGTTCGGGCCCGCGATGCAGCACGACCGCGTTTTCACAGAAATTGCGCAGTTCGCGGATATTCCCGGGCCAAGGGTAGCTTTGCAGCGCACGCAAGGCGCCCGCCGTGAGCGTGAGTGGGGAAACCTGATTTTCCGCAGCGAAGAGTTTTAAATAATGCGCCAGCAGCAGCGGGATATCGCTCACGCGTTCGCGCAGCGGTGGCATGACGATGCGCACCACGTTTAGCCGGAAAAACAGGTCTTCGCGAAACTTCCCCTCGCGCACGCGCTGCTCTAGGTCGCGATTCGTCGCCGCGACGAGCCGCACATCTAGCTCGATCGCCTTGCTCCCGCCCACGCGCTCAATCGACTTGGTCTCCAGAAATCGCAGCAGCTTCACTTGGGTAGAGGCCGAGATCTCCCCAATCTCATCGAGAAACAGCGTCCCCCCGCTAGCCGACTCGAAACGCCCAATCCGCCGCTCATTGGCTCCGGTAAAGGCGCCCCGCTCGTGCCCAAACAATTCGCTCTCCAAAAGATTATCGGCAAGCGCAGCGCAGTGCACGGCGACCAAAGGCCCACGCGACCGGGGGCTCGCTTGATGAATCGCTTGAGCGATGAGCTCCTTACCCGTGCCAGACTCGCCCTCGACTAGCAGCGTCGCACGCGACGGAGCCACCAAGCGCACGCGCTCAATCACTTCGCGCAGCTTCTCGGAGTTGCCCACGATGTGGTCGAAATTAAACTTCTCATCAAGCCGCTCGTGGAGCTGCTTGACCTCCGTCTCCAGCGTTCGCGTGCGGAGCGCACGCTGGATCAGCACTTCCAGTCGCTCGATATTTACCGGCTTGGTCAAAAAATCGACCGCCCCACGCTTCATCGCCTCGACCGCCGTCTCGATATTGCCGTAAGCGGTCATCATGAGCACCGCCGGACGCGGCGAGAGCGAGAGTGCCTTGTCGATGACCTTGAGCCCAGACTTTCCGGGCATGCGTAAGTCGGTCACGACTGCGTCGAAAGGCTGTGCGTCCATGAGGTTAAACGCCTCAGTCGCATTCGCTGCGACGCAGACATCATAGCTCTCCTCCAGGGCTTGTTGGAGGCCCTCACGGGTGTGCTTTTCGTCGTCGACGATTAGGACGCTGGGCAGCATGCCCGCCATAACAGCAATTGCGCACTCGCTCGGTCAAGCAACCGCTCGGGGGCGGCGGCAGGCACAACTCAGCCCGCTCCACCTCGAACGATCGCGTCTTTCCAAATAAGAAGGGGCTCGGTGCACCGAGCCCCTTCCAAAAGTTGAGGGCCGCCTACCCCTAGGCGGCCCTCCCCTAACACCAAGCAAACCAAACTTACGCCGGGGAAGACGCAGCCCTTCCCCCATACGTTCAAAAATATCCGAATTATTTTTTCCGCGTAGCGCCCCCCGCAAAACCGGCTTTCCGGCGACCTTGTGACCAAGGCCAAAGCGGCGGCGAAAGTCGGCCCTCTCGCAGCCCCGCCTAATCTGCCAGGCGCTCCAAAAAGTCAGACAGCGGGCCACAGCCTCTTTATTTAGGGACAAGAGACATATCCCCGAGTATAAAATAAGTATATCCAAGGGCCATTCGAAAAGAAGTTCCCGATATGACACTTTCTCTAATCATTCATAATATGATATTCGATGTAATATACGTATATCGATACTTACCCTTATAGAACAGCTCATGCCACACTTCGTTGTGGAAACGGAAAGCCAAATCCGTTCAAAACTGAAGAGTAGCAGCTACAGTACGATCGCTGCACTCTATACTTAGATGAGATAAAAGAGTAAGACATAAAATCAAAAAAACTACACTCTCTCCTATTGTGACAAACAACGATGAGGTGCCGGGCGGAGCTTTGTTTAAAAACATAAACCGGCTCTGCCTCTCAGCTATTTACCCCGCAACAAAAGATAAACCAAACCATGATGCCTACTATCATAAATAACATAAAACTACTACCACTGGCAGCACTGAGCCTCATAGGGGTAAACTCACCTATCCATGCGGCTACGCAAAGCATCTACGATGAAATCCCGCCCTCGGAAAACCCTTACCTAGACAGCATCTCCGCAGAAGGAGAGCCCGCTAGCGCTAAATCCAAATCAGAAGCAGAAGACTGGAATTCAGAGTTTAAAATCTACTTCCGTGCAGGAATGGTCGATGGGATGGAGCAAAATCGGGAGTTTAAACTTCCCGGTGCCGCTTCAAAATATCGGCTAGGAAACGAGTTCGACCAGTACGGCGAGTTTCTGTTTCGCCAAGACCTCGCCCGCCTCGGTGATGGGTCTATTGTTAGCCTAGAGGCTGGCGGTGAAATCAAATATCCGTACGGTGTACACCACTTTGGCGATAAAGAGGGCGACCCACGGCTCACTCAATCCAATCTCATTTGGCGTAACATTCCCTGGCTCCGGGGTGGTGCTCTGACTGCCGGACGCACTCTCTATGTCAAAAATGAAAATGTGCATATCTACGACTTCGACTATCAGGACCTCTCGGGCCTAGGTGTTGGCATTCAAGATGTTCCACTCGGTCCGGTAAAGGCCACATGGACACTCACCCGCCAAGACGATCTAGACCAAGAGGACTACGTCACACGGAATAACCTGCTGTTCGAAGGCCTCCAGATAACCCCTGGTGGATTCATCGACGTAGGCTTCACCCACATTGCGAAAAACAAGGAGTTACCGGGCACAAACTCCGGTTGGTCAGCATCCCTGCAACACCGCCAACTGTTTTCTGACCAAGAGGAAAACATTTTTGCCGTGCAGTATGGTGAAGGGCCCGGGACTAACCTGGGATTCACTGGCAACCTCGCCTTAGACCGCACTAACACGAGCTGGAGACTCATCGACACCTATGAATGGCAAAATGAACGTTTCGGCGGACAAGTGCTCGGGTTGTGGGAGCGCGATCACTTCAGTAGCGGTCTCGGGCAGGACGTCCTCTCAGTAGGAGCACGGACGACTTACTCAATCACCGACTTCTTCAAGCTCGCCCTCGAAGTCGGTCACGACCGGATCAAGCCCGATGGCAGTGACGCACTCGATATGACAAAGCTCACTTTCGCGCCGATCCTCTCGCCCAGCGGAAGTGGCTTTTGGAAACGTCCGGAAATCCGCCTGTTTTACACTTTCGGACTCTGGAGCTCTGCGGCACAAGAAGCCGCCGACCGCCTCCACCCGGGAAGCGCACTCTCTAACACAGGTGCCTTTGGCTCCGCGCTCCACGGCAATAACTTCGGCATCCAAGTCGAATACTGGAACGACAACTACACACCGGTTAAAGACACCATTAAATACATGGGCTGGTAAGGCCCAAGTGGCAGGCATCACCGCCTCCACATATAAGGATGAGCCTTCATGAAATAGCGGAGGCTCCTCACCCAAGTCGCCTAAAATGCGGGCCGCCCAGTGAAGGGCGGCTCGCTCATTTACACCTCACGCCCCTTGGGGTTTCATTGCGGGGAATAGGATGACGTCGCGGATGCTCTCGGCACCCGTTAGCAAAATACATAGCCGGTCGATACCTACGCCCATGCCGCCCGCTGGCGGCATCCCGTGTTCGAGTGCGAGCAGGAAGTCGTGATCGATGTTTTGCGTCTCGCCTCCGGCCTGCGCCTCAAACATCGCGCGCTGCACATGCGGGTCGTTTTGCTCGTTGTAGGCGGGCGCGACCTCCATCCCGCCGATGGTGAGCTCGAAGACGTCAATTGTGCTCGAGTCTTCGCTGTCGAGCTTGGCAAGCGGGCAAAGCTCCTTGGGCAGGTGCGTGACAAAGGTCGGCTGGATAAGCGTGGGCTCGATCAGCTTGGAGAAGATTTCGTTAGTCACCTCGTAGTCTTCCCAAGCCGGGTCGATTTTGCAGCCAAGTGCAGTCGCGCGGGCGACTTTCTCCGCTTTTGGCAGCGCAAACCAATCTGGCACCCCCGTCTTTTCGCAAATGAGCGTCTTGTAACGAACCTCGCGCCACTCGCCCGCGAAGTCGATTACCTGCCCGCTCGCCGCGTGCGGGATTTGCAGCGTGCCCAAGACCTCCACACACAGCGAAGTCAGCAGCGCTTTAATGAGCCCCATCATGCCCACGCGGTCGCTGTAGGCTTGATAGACTTCGAGCATGGTAAACTCGGGGTTGTGGCGGCGCGAAACGCCCTCGTTGCGAAAAATCCGGCCAATCTCAAAAACGCGATCAAGCCCGCCGACGAGCAAGCGCTTGAGCCGCAACTCCGTGGCGATGCGCAGATAAAAATCCGTATCGAGCGCGTTGTGATGGGTGACAAAGGGCCGCGCCGCCGCCCCGCCCGCTGTGTTTTCGAGCACAGGAGTCTCCACCTCGATAAAGTGCCGCGCTTCGAGGAAACGGCGGATGTGCGAGACGATGCGCGAACGCTGCACGAGCCGACGGCGCGAGTCCGCGTTAACGATGAGGTCGAGGTAACGCTGACGGTAGATTTGCTCAGTATCGGCCAGCCCGTGCCATTTTTCGGGCAGCGGGCGCAGCGCCTTGGCGAGCAGCGTGTAGCGCTCCACGCGCACGGTGACTTCGCCCGTCTTGGTCTTAAATAACGTGCCCGCCGCGCCGATGATGTCGCCAAGGTCGAGCCGCTTAAACGCCGCATAGGCCTCCTCGCCCACCGCGTCCTTTTTCACGTAAAGCTGGATCTGCCCTTGCTGGTCGAGAATCTTGACGAACTGGCTTTTGCCCATGTCACGAATGACGACGAGCCGCCCCGCAACGGCCACGGACAGCTCCGCAGCAGCAGGCTCACTCGATGCACTGCCCGCCTCGCCCTCCGCGTAGGCGGCCAGTGCCTCGCCCGAAAAATGCGTCGGCGTGAAGCTCGCGCGAAACGGGTCACGGCCCGCCGCCTGAAGCTCGCGCAGCTTAGCCAGCCGCACCGCATGCTGGTCGTGGGAAATATCTGAAGTGTCCAACGTGGTTTCGCTCATGGGGAAAATGAGCGACGAGCAAGCCGCCCCACCCGCGCCAACGCAAGGCGCTCTTGCGAGTCGAGCGCGAGTGCGGTTTTTTCCCTAAAACCATTCGCAGCCCAATGACCGCCCCAACCGCCCCCGCATCCGCACAGAATAGCGAAAACGATTTCTGCGAAACCACCGAAGCGCCCCGACACGCCGGTAGCGCGGGCAACGTCGGCTCGGTCTGCGACCGCGCCGACGCGCAAGATAACCGCCTCTGCGAGGCGGATTGGGGGCGGACGACCTACGCTGAAGCCCTCGCGCGCCAAGAAGCACTCGTTGCCCAGCGCATCGCAGGCGAGATCGCCGACACGCTCGTATTCACCGAGCACGAACCCGTCTTCACACTCGGCCGGCGCACAGGTGCAGAGCAGCACCTGCTTTGGAGCGAGGCGGAGCGCACAGCACGCGGCATCACTCTCGCGCAAACCAGCCGCGGCGGCGACATCACTTACCACGGCCCCGGCCAAATCGTCGGCTACCCCATCGTGTCGCTCGACACGCGACGTGACCTGCACGCCTATCTGCGCTTTCTTGAGCAAGTGCTAATCAACACCGTGGGCGCGCTCGGGCTCGCCGCCAGCCGCCGCCCCGGCCTCACCGGCATCTGGATAGGCGAGCGCAAAGTCGCGGCAATCGGCGTCGCCGTAAAACGCTGGGTCGCTTACCACGGCTTCGCGCTCAACCTCGCGCCCGACCTCGCACACTTCGGTGGCATCGTCCCCTGCGGCATCGCCCCCACGCAAGGCAGCGTCACCTCGCTCTCCGCCGAGCTCAGCGCAGCGGGGCTGCCCTGCCCGAGCGCTGCCGAAGTAAAGCGACTCCTCGCCAGCGAGTTTTGCGCACTCTGGCACTCCCAAAATGCGCCACCTACCAAGCCGGCGAGCGTGCGCAGCACACGTGAGCGCCGAGCCGCGAGCCAGATGCCTCGCGTTTGAAACGCGAACAGACCCTAGGCCAAGTGCTGCGCAAACTTTTCTTTTGCGATTAACGCTCCACCAGACATCGACTCTGCGCTCCGTTTTACTCATGACCACCACCCAGCGTAAACCTGCTTGGCTCCGCGCAAAACTGCCCTCCGGCCCCGGCTACCAAGCCGTCCGCGAACTCGTCGACACGCACAAGCTGCACACCGTTTGCCAAAGCGCGCAGTGCCCCAACCTCGGCGAGTGCTGGTCGCGCGGCACCGCCACCGTCATGATCTTGGGCAACATCTGCACGCGCTCGTGTAATTTTTGCGCAATACAAACAGGCCGCCCCACCGAATACGACCTCGGCGAACCCGCCCGCGTCGCCGACGCCGTCGCCAAAATGGGCCTGCGCCACTGCGTCATCACCTCCGTCGCGCGCGACGAGCTAAAAGACGGCGGCGCGAGCGTCTGGGCCGCCACCATCCGCGCCATCCATTACCGGATGCCCCAAACCGCTATCGAAGTGCTCACGCCCGACTGGAAAGGCCGCCTGCACGACCTCGATACCGTCCTCGACGCACGACCCGACATTTTTAACCACAACCTCGAAACCGTAGAGCGGCTGCAAAAACCCGTCCGTGTGCAAGCCCGCTACGAACGCTCGCGCTCCGTCCTCCGCCACGCCAAGTCGCGCGGCTTCACGACCAAGACCGGCATCATGCTCGGACTCGGCGAAACCAAGGAAGAACTCGAAAAAACCATCTACGACATCGTCGAAGACGGCACCGACATCCTCACCATCGGCCAATACCTCCAACCCACGCCCCAACACCTAAAGGTCGAACGCTGGGCCCACCCCGACGAATTCGCCTACTGGAAGGAGTTTGGACTACGCGCAGGCATCGGCGTCGTCGAAAGCGGCGCAATGGTGCGCTCCAGCTACCACGCCGACGAACAATCCGAAAAATACACCGGCAAAGCCCACCTCAACACCACCAACCACTTGGCCGAAACCGCGCTCGCCGAAGCCGCCGTCGCCTAGCGCTAAACGACCGCTGGCTAATACGCTTTTCCCCACTCCGCGTGGGGCGGCGGTCAGTGACCGCTTCCATTTAATTTGGGATTTCGCAACGCGCTATCGCGCGAAAGCGAAATCCCAAATTTGAAAGCATTCCCCCCTGTCGCGTTGCGACAGGGAGAGCAGTAAAAGGGAAAGTAGAGTGATAACCCGCTTGGGCGAGGTGGGAGAAATCACCAGTAAACTCCCGAAGTTTGGGTTCCTTTCTACCGAACGCTTGGTTGCCGTGCGAATGCACGGCAGCCAAGCGTTCGGTAAATGGGTGCAGGCACAGCCTGCCGCCCCACACGGAGTGGGAAAAAGAAAGGCCAACCTACGGCTGCGCACCACGCGCAGTGGAAGCTTAGAGAGGGCGGTCACTGACTTGAGTGGCTTGCCTCGAGCATGCGGATGCGGCGATCTTTGCGGGGGAAGCGCAGGGTCACGACGGTGCCTATGCCCTCTTTACTCTCGATGCCGATTTGGCCGCCGTGCTCGCGCATGATTCGTTGCACGACCATTAGCCCGAGTCCGTGCCCACCGATCTTCGTTGTGTGGTAGGGCTGAAAGAGTCGCGTAAGCTCCTCCTGTTTTATCCCTGCGCCGCTGTCAGCGAAGGCGAGGTAAACGGCTTCGTCGTCTTCGCGCGCTTGGATGAGGAGGCGGCCGCCGGGCTGCATGGCCTCGACCGCGTTTTTAATCACGTTGAAGAAGACCTGTTTGATTTGGTTTTGGTCGGCCATGACGGGTGCGAGGTCGGCGCGGGTCTCGGCCTCGACGGTAATCTCGCGGTCGGCGAGTTCGCGTTGTTGGAAGCTCAAAACTTCGGCCAAAAGTGCGCTTAGGTTCGTCTCGCGCAGATCGGGCGGCTTGGGGCGAATCGCCTCCAAAAAGTGAGTAATGATGCCGTCGAGCCGCTTGACCTCGTCCTCACAAATCCGAATCGACTCGCCGAGTGACTCGAGGTCCCGAGACGGTGGAGCGTGCGCAGTGTTGGCCTCGTTTAGCCCAAGCCGCCGGAGCTTTCGATTAATGAGTTGGAGGTGGATTGTGAGCGAGTTGAGCGGGTTGCCGAGCTCGTGCGCGACGCCTGCGGCGAGGAGTAAAATCGACGAAGTGCGCTCGTTTTCGATGCGTTCTTCGGTGCTCTGTTTCGTGCGTGTGATATCGGTGAGGATGACGGTCGAGCGCGGGACTCCTGCCGCTGATTCGGTAAAGGGCACGAGGTAGAGCTGCACGGTGCGCAGCTCCGGGTAGCTGAGCTCAAACTCGCGAGTCATCACGGGCATCGCCGCGGAAGAGGCAGGAGGCGTGAATCCGGAGCCTTTGCCCGCGCGGGTTTGCGCGCTCGACGCGGAGGCGTCGACTTCGCGTTGCGCACCTAGCTCTACGCCGAGCGAGGCTTGGAGGCCGGGCACGAGCCGCCAGAGCACTTTACCCAAGAGCGCGTCTTCGGGCTGACCGAGGAGCCGATGCGCAGCGGCATTGGCATACTCGATTTCGCCGCTCGGCGCGATAACGAGCACCCCTTCTTGAAGGGTGTTAAAAATGTCCTCAAAGAGTCCGCGTTCGCGCGCCAAGCGCTGCACGAGGTTGGTGAGGTTCACCGAGTCGAGCATGTCGAGGCGGCCCAACACGCGGTCGAGAGAGGAGTGCTTTATCGGGGGCATTTTAGGCGGAGCGTAGCGGCTAGTGTAGGAGGTGGCTCATCCATTTGGCGAAACCCAGAAGTCCACTTGGGCCGGATCCGCCCGTTTGGCGAAGAGTTTGCGCAGGAAGACTTCGCGATGCTGCGGGGTGCGCCCACGCGCAAGCAGGGCCTCGCGGTGTTGGCCGGTGCCGTAGCCCTTGTGCTGCTCAAAGCCGTAGCCGGGAAACTCGGCGGCAAGCTCGGTCATGAGTCGGTCGCGCTTCACTTTAGCGATGATGGAGGCCATCGCGATGCAGAGCGAGCGCGCGTCGCCTTTGACGACTCCAGTGTGCGGATAGGGGAAGTGTCGCAGCGCGAGCCCATCGATTAATATGCGGGCAGAGACCGGTGGCTGATACGCGGCGAGGGTTTCGGGCTCGGAAAACAAATCGGGCTCCGGCGGCTGCTCGGGCGCAAAAGCTGAAGGCGGATAGAGCCCTTCGAGGGCGCGGCGCATTGCCAGCTTGGTTGCGCCGAGGATGTTGAACTGCGCGATTTCATCGACATCGGCCAAGCCCCAGTGCAGTCGCAGTTGCCCCTGCCCCGCCAACACCTCGAAGTCGAAACACAGGGCCTCGCGCTCCGCCGGGCTGAGCTGCTTCGAGTCGCTCACGCGACTGGCGTTGGCGAGTGCCCAGCGGCCTTCCAAAAAATCGCGGCCAACGCGGACCGCCGCCGCAACCACCGGCCCGGCCAGCGCACCGCGACCCGCCTCATCGACACCGATTAACCACTCGACTGCGCCTCCCGAGCGCGAGGCTGACAGCGATACGCGTGTGCTCGACGACGCGCTGCCTGCCCCGCCCGAAAGCTGCTTGAGGTCAAAACTGCGGAGCTGTCGCCGCTTAGCCATTTTGGGGAGAGGTCACGTTTGGCGTCAGTCAAGTTAACGCACTTGGGCGCGGGTCATTTTTTTGCGGAGGCCGAAAACGGATCAGCTCCATTGAGACATTTTGGGCGGCGGCGGACGCAGCGGGAGCTCGTCGAGTTTTCCGGCTGCGGAAACGACTTCGTAAGCCGTGCGGAAATGCAGTTTCGCAAAATCGCCGAGCGCGGCGGCGCCCAGTTTGTCGATTAGGTGGGCGGCCTGTTTTTTGACGAGCGGGCCCGCTCCTTTTTGCAGCGGCTCGCCAAAGCGTTCGGACAAGGTGTGCATTTGGCGGACATACTCCGCTCGCGCGACAATCGAGGCCGCTGCGACCACAGGATCCTCCTCTGCCTTGGTGCGCATTTTTAGCTCAAACCCTGCGGGGAGTGTGGCGGCATGCGTCTTCTTGAGTTCGCGTTGCACGAGCGGTTGCTCGCTGAACTGGTCGAGCAGCCCCCAAGCGACCGGTTTCGCTACCAGTGCCTCACTGAGCGCAGTCGCGTGTTGCCAGGCCAGCAGCGAGTTGAGATTCGCACGCGGGCGCGACATCAGCGTGTTGTAGCGCGCCATCGTTTTGCAAAAACAAGTGCGCACGACTGCGCCGCGCGTGGCGCGAATCAGTTTATCGAGCGCGACGATGCGGCCATCCGTCATCTTCTTAGAGTCTTGTGCTCCCGCCTCACGCCACGCCTCAATCGCCGCACGATCAGCGATGACAGTCGCCGCAATCACCGGGCCGAAAAAATCGCCCTTGCCACTCTCATCGAGCCCCGCGTGCGGCTCAAACCACTCGGGGTGCCGCTCCGCTTCGTAGCCGAGTTCGGCACTGCCGGTGATTTCCGGCTCGATCACGTTTTTCACGAAATCCTCTGTGCCCTTGCCCGCAATGACGACCTTGCCGCTCGTGTAGGCGGCGACGTTTAGCCGCGCTTGCTCCGACTTAAACGCAAAGTGTGTGTACGCCACCTCGGCGCGCTCCCAGCCTCGCCCCTCGCAATGCGCACGCAGCTTCGCCTGCTGGGCAGCATCGAGCTTGATTGTGTAGGAAGTCAGTGTCTTTGGAGCAGTTGGAGCGTCGCTCGCTCCACGGCTCACCGCGCGTTTGGCCATATCACGACTAGCCACAGATTCCCCTTCCCAACCAAGCACAAAGCGAAACTCCTCGCTGGCTTGCGCGCGCGCTTAGCCCTTTGATCGACCGTCTGTTGAACAACGCCTCCCCCGACAACCAAGCCGCCCTAACCAATCGCAGCGACGCCTTTCGCTCGGGCCTGCTCGCTTGGTATCGGCGACACGCCCGCGCCCTCCCTTGGCGCAGCGCGCCCACGCTCTACAAAACAGTGGTCAGCGAATTCATGCTCCAGCAAACGCAGGTAAAAACCGTGCTGCCCTACTTCGCGCGCTGGCTGGAGGCGCTACCCGACTTCGCTGCACTCGCACGCGCCCCTGAAGCGCAAGTCCTCAAACTCTGGGAAGGCCTAGGCTACTACACCCGCGCCCGAAACCTCCACAAACTCGCGCGAGTTCTGGTGGAAATGGGGATAGAAAACGACGGCAACAGCACTGTGCCAAACGCCGCAGCGGCGGCGACGCGGTGGCCAATAAAAAAGTCCGCAGCTCCGCAAACACGAGAAGACTGGCTCAGGCTCCCCGGCATCGGCCCCTACACCGCGGCGGCCATTACGAGCATCAGCTTTGGCGCACGCGCCGCCGTCGTCGATGGCAACGTCGTGCGCATCCTCGCCCGCCTCACTGCTGACGCCACACCCTACCGCGACAGCAGCAGTGCCGCCAAAGCCTACACCCCGCTCGCCGACGCACTCCTCAATCCTGCCCACCCTGGCGACCACAACCAAGCCATGATGGAGCTCGGCGCGACCCTCTGCCTTCGCCGCAAACCGCTTTGCCTCACCTGCCCCGTGCGCAGCCTCTGCGCCTGCGTCCGACTCGGGCACGACGCCGAAGACTTCCCGAAGCTCGCGCCCAAACTGATGGAGAAACTCACCCTCCGGCGCACCTGGTGTATAAAAAACGGCCAACTCCTCCTGCACCGCAGCACCGCCAAGTCCCGCCGCCTCGCCAACCTCTACGAACTGCCGGAGTTGCCGCCCGACTCACCGGCATTGGTCGGCCCCCCGTTACTGACGAAAAAACGCAGCATCACCCGCTACCAAATCACCGAGCACATCTACGCCGCTGATGCGCCGCACGGCCCGCTGCCCGAAGATCACGAATGGCTTCCCCTCGCCGAACTGGACAAGGTGACGCTCTCCGGCCCGCACCGCCGCTGGGTCGGCGAACTCCTCGCGAAGTAAGCTGGCGCGCTCAAACCCACACCACAGCTCCAGCAAGAACGACTCCATTTCGCGGATGATCGCCGCCTCCAAGTCGCCTTCCTGCCAAGTGTCGCGCAGCGTCCACACGCTCCAGCGTTCGGCGCTCGCCATCTGCACGTAGTATTGCCGCTGGAGCGGGTCTTTCAGCGGCAGCAGCGCCAGGAAATGTGACCAGCTCAATTGTCGTGACAGTGATACGACAATCTGCTCCTGGGGAAAGGTGTTGGCGAACTGCACCATGCGGCGCAGGTTCTTGACCGCAAAGCTGCTGCCGTAGTCCTTCACCAACTGCGCCGCCAGCGTGGGCAACACTTCTTCGCCGTAGTCGGCTCGCCGGCCCTCCAAAACCTGCCGTATCGAGCTTCGGCGTAGTCCAGCGAACTACTGGGCTGGAGTCATCGTGAAACAAAAAAGCCCGCTCAAGTTCGGCGGGCTTAAGGATAGGAAGCGGGAAAGGTAAGCCGACGAGAGCGGCAACGACGCTACGCCAACAGGAAGGGACTTTACCCCTACTCTGCGTAGCGGCGACGCAGCATTTGGGTAAATGCCTGCACCTTATTCTTACGGCGGCGGCGCTCGCAGGGCTTCTCGTAGTAGCGGTTTGCGCGGACGCCTTTGATGATGTTCTCGCGGTCGAGCTTCTTCTTCATCCGGCGAATCGCACGGTCGATAGGCTCGTTTTTGCGGATCTTGATTTCGATGGGCATGGAGGTGGACAGGTCGTTTCGGAAACGGGAAAAAGCGGTGAGAAAGCCCCAGCCTCTCTGCTCCGTCAACGGCATTTTCGCTCTGCGCGAGATTTGGCCGCACCCCTGCGCTCCGTGCTTGCACGCCCGCGCCCCCACTCTTGCCCTCACGCGTATCCGTGTCCGCGCCCGATAACTCCTTCGTCCACCTCCACGTCCACACCGACTACAGCCTCCTCGACGGAGCCTGCCGCATCGACCGACTCATGGATCGCGCCGCCGAACTCGGGATGCCCGCTCTCGCCCTCACCGACCACGGCAACCTTTTCGGCGCGATGTCGTTTTACCAAAGCGCCCGGGCCAAAGGCATAAAACCGCTAGTCGGTTGCGAGCTGTACTTGGTCGAGACCTCGCGGCTCGAAAAACACGGACGCTCCGACGAGGGCAAAACGATATTTCACCTCGGGCTCCTCGCCAGGAACCTCGAAGGCTACCACAACCTCTTAAAACTCGTATCCGACGCGCACCTACGCGGCTTCTATTATAAACCGCGCACCGACCTCGAAACCCTCGCCGCCCACGCACGCGGCCTCATCGGCTTCACCGGTTGCCTCGCCTCGCTCGTCCCCCAGCACCTTCTCCACGACCGCGAAGAAGAGGCGCGCCAAGCCTGCGGACGATTTGTTGAGATTTTTGGCCGCGAAAACTATTTCGTCGAACTCCAAGACCACGGCATCCCCGAACAGCAAAAAATCATTCCCGGGCTGCTCCGGCTCGCTGACGAGTTCGGCCTAAAAACCGTCTGCACAAACGACGTCCACTACATCAACGCCAGCGACGCCGGCCCACACGATACGCTCCTGTGCATCCAGACCGGTGCGAAAATCACCGATGACGACCGCTTCAAGTTCTCCGGCACCCAGTTTTACCTAAAATCGCGCGAGGAAATGGCCCGCGTGTTTAAGGAAGTGCCCGACTCGGTGGGAAACACCCAGCTCGTCGCCGACATGTGCGACCTCGAGATCCCCTTCCCCAAAGGCTCCGAACGCTACCCCCGCTACCCGCTACCGCCTGAAATCTGTAGCGAAGGCAAGACGCCCGCCCAGTACCTGCACTCGCTCTGCGTCGACGGACTGCGCGCCCGCTACCACGTCGACTACGCGGAGATCGCCGCCGAGCCACCCGCCGCCGCCGCGCTCGACCTCATCCATAAACGCCCGGAAGGCGAGAAACCCCAGCCGCCCGACTACTCCAACCTCACTCGCGAGCAAGAGCTCGTCGTCCGGCTCGGCTACGAGCAGGCGATTATCGAAGTCACCGGCTTCGTCGATTACTTCCTCGTCGTCTGGGATTTCATCTTTTGGGCCAAGCAGCACGGGATCCCCGTCGGCCCGGGCCGTGGCTCCGGCGCAGGCTGCCTCGTCGCGTACCTGCTCGGCATCACCAACATCGACCCCATCCGCTTCGGACTGCTCTTCGAGCGCTTCCTCAATCCCGAGCGCGTCTCGCCGCCCGACTTCGACATCGACTTTTGCATGCGCCGCCGCGCCGAAGTCATCGACTACGTACGTGACAAATACGGACGCGATTGCGTCGCCAACATCATCACCTACGGCACCCTCGGCGCAAAAATGGTCGTGCGCGACATCTCGCGCGTCCACGACCTGCCCTTTGCCGAAGCCGACCGGCTCGCCAAGATGATCCCCGACGAGATCAACATCGAGCTGCGCGCGGCGCTCGAGCGCTCCGCCGAGCTCAAAAGCGAGTACGAGCGCAACCCGCTCGCCAAAAAGATCATCGACCAAGGCTTCGTCCTCGAAGGCCTCGTGCGCAACACCGGCAAGCACGCCGCCGGCATCATCATCACCGACCAACCGCTCGAAAACTTCGTCCCGCTCACGCTCCAAGAAGGCGACGTCACCGTACAGTTCTCGATGAAGGCGGTCGATAAGCTCGGCCTGCTCAAGATGGATTTCTTGGGGCTAAAAACGCTGACCGTCATCGCCGATGCCGTCACCCACGTCCGCCGCACCAGCAAGCCCGACTTCGACATCGACGACATCCCGCAAGACGACCCCACGACCTACGAACTGCTCAACGCAGGCCGCACCGTCGGCGTCTTCCAGCTCGAATCCAGCGGCATGCAAAACGCCGCCCGCCAAGTCGGCATCTCCAACATCGACGACATCAACGCCATCTCCGCCCTCTACCGCCCGGGCCCGATGCAGTTCATCCCCGACTATGCACGCGGTAAGAAAAACCCCGATGCCATCACCTACCCGCACCCGCTCCTCGAAAACGTCCTGCGCGAGACCTACGGCATCATCGTTTATCAAGAGCAAGTCATGGAGTGCGCCCGCGTCATCGCCGGTTACAGCCTCGGCCAAGCCGATATGCTCCGCCGCGCGATGGGTAAGAAAGATGCCGCCGCGATGGCCCAAGAGCGCGAACGCTTCGTACGCGGCGCCCACGAAAAGCATAACATCCGCGAGGCAAAAGCCGACGAAATCTTCGACCTCTTAAACAAGTTCGCCCAATACGGGTTTAACAAATCGCACTCCGCCGCCTACGCCGTCGTCGCCTACCAAACTGCGTATCTAAAAGCCAACTACCCCGTCGAGTTCATGGCCGCCGTCCTCACTGCCGAGCTCGGCAATGCGGACAAAGTCGCGCACTTCATCGCCGAGTGCGAAGCGATGGGCCTCACCGTCCTCAGCCCGCACATCAACGAATCGCGCGAAAGCTTCACGCCCGTCGGCGATAAAATCCGCTTCGGCCTCGCCGGCATCAAAGGTGTCGGCGAAGCCGCCGCCCAAAAAATCATCGAAGAGCGCGAAACTCACGGCCCGTATCAGGACTTTGACGACTTTGTGGCGCGCATCGACTCGCGCGCAGCCAACAAACGCGTCCTCGAACACCTCATTAAAACGGGCGCTTTCGACTACGCGGGCACCTCTCGCAAAGCACTTTTCAACGGACTCGACGCCTCCATGGCCCAAGCCGCCGCCCAAGCCAAAGACCGCGCCGCAGGGCAAAACAGCTTCTTCGACCTGTTGGCCGAACCGGAAAGACCGGAGTCCAAAACAGCGGACACCCGCGCGGGCGAGCCGCCCCAAATCACCGGTAAAACCGAAGAATCCACTGACCGCGAATTTAACGACGCAGAAAAACTCCGATTCGAGAAAGAGCTGCTCGGCTTCTACGTCTCCGGCCACCCCATGAACCGCTACGCGGGCCTCTCCGAAGCCATTGATACCTACCCGGTCGACGAACTTCTCAAAATCGACGAGCGGCGCGACTTCCGGCTCTGCGGCATCGCTGGAAACATAGTCAAACGCCTCTCCAAAAAAGATAACCGCCCCTGGGCCGCCTTTACGCTGGCAACCCGCCACGCCTCCATAGGGCTCAACCTCTTCGCCGACGCCTACGAACGCTACGGCTCACAACTCGCCGCCGAAACGCCCGTCCTCATCCAAGGCAGCGTCCTCCTCAGTAGCGAAGGCCCACGGCTCAACGTCCGCGAGTGCTACCCACTCGACGCCGCACTCTCCTCCACCATCCGCGCCATCACTTGGCTCCTGCACCCCGAGCATCCGCAACTCGCCGACTTCCTAAAACAATTACGCGAGACCGTGGACAAAAGCTCCGGCGACACGCGGCTGCAGCTCGGCTTCCTCTTTGAAAACCGCGTCGCAACGACCTCTGAAATCAGCACTGCCCTTAATTGGCGGCTCGACCCGACAGCCTTCCAAACGCTCCGTGCCCACCCCGCAGTCGCAGGCGTGCAAGTCGAAGCCAAAGCCCTCGAGCTCAAACAAGAACGTCGCTGGGGGAAGCGCAGCTAAAGCGGCCAAGCACTTCACAATGGCGAAAAAACAAACAGGCATTGGAAGGCAGATTGGCGGCCAAAGCGTCCGCGAAGACTTCAACGACTTACGCGCCGTCATCCACTACACTAAGGCCGCGCACGAACTCGGACTCTGGGCCTCGGAGCGAATTCTGATCGACCGCTTTTTCCCCAACAAACGGGCGCGCCTCCTGGAGGCCGGTTGCGGCGCGGGCCGCGTATCCGTCGCGCTCGCCGAAAGCGGCTACACCCGCCTCAGCGCATTCGACTTTAGCGAAGAACTCCTCGCCCAAGCCCAAGGACTCGTCCACGAACGCAAACTCACGCGCCGCGTCACACTCTTCTTTGCCGATGCGACGCGACTCGCCAGCAGCCCCGCGCTACGCGACGCGATAAGCGGCCTCGCAGGCAAAAGTGAACCCGACAGCCAAACGCCAACTAATGCCGCCACAACGGGTGCGCACTTCGACGGCGCGCTCTTCCTATTCAACGGGCTGATGCAAATCCCGCTGCGCCGCAACCGCCGCCGCGCACTCCGCCAACTCGCCGCCGTTTGCCGCCCCGGTGCGCCCCTACTCTTCACCACGCACGATCGCGACGACTCACCCGAAGAACGCGCCTTGTGGCGGCTCGAAGCCACTCGCTGGGCACGCGGCCAACAAGACCCCATCCTGCGCGAGTTTGGCGACCGCTATTATGAAGACGTCGATATTGGCCGCACCTTCATGCACCTACCCACGCGCACCGAGATTTTGGCCGACCTAAAAGCCACTGGCTGGGCACACGAGTACGACGCCATGCGAAGAAACATCAGCCGAGAATCGCGCCAAGTCCGCGAGTTCTCCGACGAATGCCGATTCTGGGTTGCTAGGGTCTGTAATCAATAAAGGCCACTATCGACGGCGCAGCGACGAGAGCGCCGCCCGATAAAAGGCAGCATAGATGCCTTGCGTAGGGGAAGCTGGGTTTTAGCGTCACCGCCTTTTTCCCCACCATGTTTACTTGGATCCAGCGATACTTTCAGCGGCACTTTGGCGTTATCATCGTCGTAATTTTGGCGGCGATGGCGATTCCGCTCATTGTCGTATTCACCCCCTCTGCAGGGGGTATCGGACGCGGCGGCCAGTTCGCACAAAAGCGCGACGTGTTTGGCTACAACCTCGCCTCGGTCGAAGACCAGTCGCGCCTAATCGGCGACGCCAGCCTCAGCGTCATGCTGCAAATGGGCTACGTGGGCCTGAGCGACGAACAACTCCAAGAGTACGCGCTCCAGCGTATCGCCGCGCTCCACCTCGCCGAGGAACTCGGCCTGCCCAAGAGCAGCGAGGCCGAAATCACCGCACATATTAAGTCCCTGCCCGTGTTCCTCAACGAAGACGGCCGCTTCAATGCCCAGCACTACGCGCAATTCCGCGACTCGCTCAAAAACGACGCGCGCATCCGCGAGACCGATGTCAGCCGCGTAATCGCCGACGACATCCGCGCGGATAAAGTCCGCAACCTCCTCGCCGGGCCGGGCTACGTACTCGACAGCGACATCGTCGACCAGCTCCAGCGCGTAGACACCACTTGGACACTCGAACTCGCACACATCGACTACGCCAGTTACTCGCCCGAAATCGCGCCCACGAACGACCAACTCGCAAAGTTTTTTGGCGATAACACGTTTCGCTACCAAACCCCGCCTCGCCTCGTCGCCAGCTACGCCGACTTCCCCCTCAGCCGCTACCTGCCTCAAGTAAGCACCAACGAAGCGGAGCTCCGCCAAGTCTTCGACTCAATGCCCGGCCGCTTCGCCAAGCCCGCCGAAAGCGGCAACGCCGAAGCGAGTGAAACCCCAGCGCAAGCCCAAGCGGCAGGCCCCGAAGACTTCGCACTCGTCCGCGACCAGGTCGAGGCCCTCGTGCTCAGCGAGAAGGCACGCCAACTGGCCACTCGCGCCGCCTCCGACCTCACCCTAGCACTCTACGAAGCGTCACTGCCGAACGACGCAAACACACGCGCCGCGCTCCTCGCCGCGCACCAAGTCGAGGAAAAGCCACTCGCCCCCTTCGCCGAAAATCGCGGGCCCGACGAACTCGGCAACCTCGCCTCCGTGACCACCGAAGCGTTTAAGCTCAATGCCGAGCAATTTTACTCCGACGCAATTCCCGTCCGCGACGGCGCAGTCGTCCTATTCTGGAAGGAACTGCTCCCGATCTACACCCCGCTCCTCAGCGAAGTCTTAGAACGCGTCCGCACCGATTACATCGAAGAGCAAAAGCGCGAGCAGTTCGTCGAGCTCGGCCGTCGCGTAAAAGCTCAAATCGAGGCGCGGCTAATGGGAGGCGACAGCTTCGCGGCGGCTGCGGCCTCGGCAGCGGAGAGTGCCGGCGTAGCGATCGAGGCCTCGGCCCTCGCGCCCTTCTCGCTCGCAAGCCCGCCCCAAGACGGCAGCTTCACGGCCTTTAACCTGCTCGAGAATTTGGAAGAATCCCAAGTCTCCGAGATGACCTTGAGCGACACGCGCGGCACATTCGTCTACACCGCCAAACGCCAAGTTCCCGACCTCACTGCGGCGAATCCTCGCTTTGGCGAAATCCGCGAACAACTCGCCGAGCTAACCTCACACGTCGGCGTCATCCGCATCCTCTCCGACCTCGTCGAACAAGAACTCCGACGCAGCGAACCGGCGCTATAAGGGAAAGAAGACACGCCTTCCTCACCGCAGTCAAAATTAGACTGTGGTGAAGAGCGCTCAGCCGCGCAGGACCTTGAGGAAGTTTTTTAAAATCCGTGATTCGGTGCCTTTGCGCCACACGGCAAAGAGGTGCGCGGTCAAATCATCCTCTTTATCTTTCAGGGGGCGAAACACCACGTTGTCGAAGCCACGTGAGAGCGGCAGCAGGATCGACACGCCCAGCCCGCTCTCCACCATCGCAATCAGCGACTCGAAACTACTCACGCGCCTCGGCGGGCGATGCCGAATGCCGCGCACGGCAAAAGTCTCGTTCAAATACTGCTGATGCCGCGTCTGCTTGCCCGGTTCAGCGACCGTCAGCAGTGGCTCCATCGCCAACTCGCTCAGCGCAATTGAGGGTCGGCTAGCCAACGGGTGCTCCCGACTCATAATCACGGCGGGCCGCGCGCTCAACACCTCCACCCACTCAAAGCCGACCGGCAGCGACACAGTCCGCCCGACCATAAAGCCCACGTGAACTTGCCCTGCTTGAAGCGCGCTCAACTGGTCCACCATCCCGACCTCAATTAAGTTCACATCCACCTGCGGATAACGCGCCCGAAACTCCGACAAGACCGTCGGCAAAAAACTCGCCGTCAGCAGCCCAAGGTTGCCCACATTGAGCCGCCCGCTCTTCCCGATCGCCGCATCGGCTGCCGCCGAAGCGGCCATCTCGACGCGCTCCAAGATATCGCGGGCCTCGTCGAGCAACACCGCCCCGGCATCTGTGAGACTCACCCCGCCGGTGTTGCGGGAGAGCAGCTGCACCCCGATCCCCTCCTCTAGCTGTTTGATCTGCTTACTCAGCGCGGGCTGGGCCACATGCAGCCGCTCGGCGGCACGCCTGAAGTTCAGTGCCTCGGCCACGGCGACAAAATAACGCAGATGCCTCAATTCCATGTATGCAGCCCTGATAACTATTAGTTATCACTCTGCAAACAACAAAGTCATACTCGCCGCGCCGTTTTACTCTACTCTGCGCGCCTCAAAGACCATGCCTCCTCCATCCGCCAGACACGAGCCAGCCCGACAAATCCTCTTCGCCGCCGCGCGCGCCGACCACCCCGAAGCCACAGAGCCGAAGTGCAAGACACTCTTCACCCTCGTCGATACCTGCCGCCTTCTCGAAAACGGACTCCAGCGCGACCTAGCCTCCAGCGAAATCACCGAAAACGGCTTCTTACTCCTGGCACTCCTAATCCGCGAAGAGCCCAAGACCTTTACTCCTAGCGAGATGGCAGACCAGCTCCACCTCGGCCGCCCCGTCATTTCGACGACCTTGGGGCGGCTCGAAGTCTCTGGCCTGATCCGTCGCGAACGCTCCACTACCGACCTGCGCTCTCTCGTCGTGCGCGTCACCGAAAAAGGCCGCAGCGTCTTTTCCGCCGCTGTCGCGGAGTGCCTGAAGTCGATCACCCACCTAATGGCCGAAATCCCCGCAGAAGAACTTGCCCAGCTCGACGCCACTTGCTCGCGACTGCGCCAGCACTTTTTGAATAATCAAAACTAAAAACTAACCGAAACTCGCCCCGCGCCCCCATCGTCCCCTCCACCATTCTCAAAATGACGTCCCGAAAAATTACCAAATCGAAACCCTTCGCCGCGCTCGCCCTCTCCACTGTCGCCCTCTCACTCGCACTCGCCGGTTGCGGAAAAAACGGAGGCGGGGCCCAAGGCGGCCCGGGTGGCTGGCCCACGCCCGAGGCTAACATCCTCACCATCGAGACGCAGCCAGTGACGCTCTCCCGCGAACTGCCTGGCCGCACCAGTGCTTACCGCATCGCCGAAGTCCGCGCCCGTATCACCGGCATCGTCCTCAAGCGCCACTTCACCGAAGGCGCCGATGTAAACGCAGGCCAGCTCCTCTTCGAAATCGATCCCGAGCCCTATCAGGCCACACTCGACAGCGCCCGCGCCAATCTCGCCCGCGCCGAAGCGAGCTTACTCTCCGCGCAAGCCCAAGCCCGCCGCTACGAAGACCTCGTCGGCACCGACGCCATCTCTCGCCAAGCCTACGATAACGCCGACGCCGACGCCAAAGCCCGCGCCGCCGAAGTCGCCGCGGCCAAGGCCGCCGTGCGCACCGCCGAAATCAACCTCGGCTACACCCGCGTCGTCGCGCCAATCACGGGACGCATCGGACGCGCCGAAGTCACCGAAGGCGCCTACGTGCAACAAGGCCAAGCGACGCTACTCGCCACCATCCAGCAGCTCAACCCGCTCTACGTCGACCTCAGCCAACCCGCCGAAGACGCGCTGCAACTCAAGGCGGCAGTCGCGAACGGCAGTCTTCAGAAAAACGGCGCGAGCGCGGCCCTCACGATCCTCTTTAATAACGGGGAAAGCTACGCCGAGCGCGGCGCGCTTGAGTTCTCCGACGTCACGGTGAACCCCACCACTGGCACCGTCACCCTGCGCGGCACCGTGCCCAACCCAGCTCTCGACCTGCTCCCAGGGATGTTTGTCCGAGCCCGCGTCGAAGAAGGCACGAAGCCCGACGCGATCCTCGTCCCCCAATCGGTCGTCACCCGCGACCAACGCGGCCAAGCGACGGTCCTCGTTGTCGAATCGGGTGAGCGCGGAGACGTCGTGGGCGTGCGCGTGATTGAGGCCACTCGCACGGTCGGCAGCGATTGGCTAGTGACCGGCGGACTCGCCCCCGGCGACCGCGTCATTCTCGACAACCGGCAAAAGCTTCGGCCCGGCGCACCCGTAAAGCCGCTTCTCGCAACGGCGCCCGCCTCCACCGCGCCAGTCGCCGCTCCCGAGTCTGCCCGCTAAACGCGCCCGCCGCGCTGCCCTTCTAAACTCAATTCACCCGCAGCCAAAGGACGAGCCGCCAACAGACGACGCGCACAGGACCGGGTCGCAGCCCCGACCCGCTCCTTAGCCGCCAAGGCTGGCGCACTTGTCGCCGCCAAGCCGCGCGTCACGCCTCTCGCCACACTAGAAAAGTCTGCGACCTCCTTACTTAATTTTACTCAACACTCATGGCCCGTTTCTTCATCGACCGCCCCGTCTTCGCATGGGTTATCGCCATCGTCATCATGGTCGCGGGCGCAGTCTCGATTATCGAGCTGCCCGTCGCCCAGTACCCAAACATCGCGCCGCCGCAGATCTCCATCCAAGCGACTTACCCGGGAGCCTCTGCCAAGACGCTCGAAGACTCCGTGACCCAAGTCATCGAGCAGCGGCTAAACGGCATCGACCACCTGCGCTACATCGAGTCGTCCAGCGACGCCACCGGTAACGTCAGCATCAGCATCACCTTCAACTCCGAGGCCGACCCGGACATCGCGCAAGTCCAGGTCCAAAACAAACTCGCGCTGGCCATGCCGCTGCTCCCCCAAGAAGTGCAGCAGCTCGGCGTGCGCGTCACCAAGTCAGTGCGCAACTTCCTGATGATCGTCAGCCTCGTCTCGACAGACGGCAGCATGAGTGCGCCCGATATCAACGACTTCGTCATCAGCCGCCTCCAAGACCCCATCAGCCGCGTAAAAGGCGTCGGCGAGATCCAGGCCTTTGGCTCGGCCTACGCGATGCGCATCTGGCTCGACCCGGCCAAACTCACTCACTTCGCCCTCATGCCCAGCGACGTCAGCGCGGCCATCCGTGCGCAAAACGTCCAAGTCTCCGCCGGGCAACTCGGCGGCATGCCCGCCGCCGAAGGCCAGCGCATCAACGCCACTGTTAACGCCCAAGCCCGCCTCGAAACCCCCGAGCAGTTCGGTGCCATCCTGCTCAAGGTAAACCCCGACGGCTCGCAAGTGCGCCTGCGCGACGTCGCCCGCGTCGAGCTCGGCCCCGAGTCCTACGAAATCTCGGGCCGCTTCAAGCGCATGGCCTCCGCCGGTATGGCCATCCGCCCCGCCACCGGCGCCAACGCGCTGGAAACTATCGACGCCGTCCGCGCCAAGCTCGACGAGCTCAAACCCTACTTCCCCGAGGGCATCGAAATCTTTTACCCGCTCGATACCTCGCCCTTCATCCGCATCTCCATCACCGAGGTCATTCACACCCTCGTCGAGGCCGTCATCCTCGTGTTTTTTGTGATGTATCTGTTCCTGCAAAACTGGCGCGCGACCCTCATCCCCACGATCGCGGTGCCCGTCGTCTTGCTCGGCACCTTCGGCATCATGGCCGCCTTCGGCTTCTCGATAAATACGCTCACGATGTTCGGCATCGTGCTCGCGATCGGGCTGCTCGTGGACGATGCGATCGTCGTCGTCGAAAACGTGGAGCGCGTCATGAGCGAGGAGGGGCTGCCACCGCGGCAAGCCACGCAAAAGTCGATGCAGCAAATCATCGGGGCTCTGGTCGGCATCGCGCTCGTGCTGTCCGCCGTGTTTGTGCCGATGGCCTTCTTTAGCGGCTCGACTGGTGAGATTTACCGGCAGTTCTCCATCACGATCGTGTCGGCGATGGGCCTCTCCGTCCTCGTCGCCATCGTGCTCACCCCTGCGCTCTGCGCGACCATCCTCAAGCCCATCGCCAAAGGCCACCACTACCACGACACCGGTTTCTTCGCGTGGTTTAACCGCATCTTCGACCGAGGAACAAACCTCTATGTCAACGGCGTCGGCGGCATGCTCCGGCGCAAAGCCCGCTTCTTCGTCGTCTACCTCGTCGTCGTCGTCGGCATGGGCTGGCTCTTTACGCTAGTGCCCACCGGCTTCCTGCCCGACGAAGACTCGGGGCTACTCTTTGCCCAAGCACAGCTGCCCCCTGGCTCCACTTACGAACAGACAATGGCTGTCCTCGAAGACATCGAAGACCACTTCCTAGAAACTGAGACGGAGAACGTATACGGCATGTTCGGCATCGTCGGCTTCAGCTTCTCGGGCTTCGGCCAAAACCAAGCCGCGGCCTTCGTCCGGCTCAAAGACTGGTCCGAGCGCAAACGCCCCGACCAAGCCGTCGCCGCCCTCCAAGGCCGCTTCTTGCAAAAATTCCTCCCGCGCAAGGACGCCCTCGCCGTCGCCTTCATGCCCCCTGCCGTCATGGAGCTAGGCACCGCCAACGGCCTCGACATGCGCCTCACCGATAACGCTGCACTCGGCCACGAAGCACTGACCGCCGCACGTCAGCAGTTGATCAACCTCGCCAACGCCGACCCGCGCTTCGTCAACGCACGCTCCAACAGCATGGACGATACCGCGCAGTTCAAAATCGACATCGACCAAGAAAAAGCCGCCGCGCTCGGCATCGCCATTAGCGACATTAACAGCACCCTCTCCACCGCTTGGGGCAGTGCCTACATTAACGACTTCATCGACCGAGGTCGCACCAAACGCGTCTACATGCGCGGCGACACCACTTCGCGGATGAAGCCCGAAGACCTCGAACAATGGCATGTGCGCAACAACCGCGGCGAGATGGTGCCCTTTAGTGCCTTCGCCACGGGCTCTTGGCAGCTCGGCGCCGCGTCGCTCGAACGCTTCAACGGCAATCCCTCCACCTCCATCGCCGCAATCCCCGCCCCCGGCATCTCCACCGGTGAGGCGATGACCGCGATCACCGAGCTCGCGGGGCAGCTCCCCGACGGCTTCGGCATTGAGTGGGTTGGCCTCTCCTACGAAGAACGCAGCGCAGGCAGCCAAGCCCCCGCGCTCTACGCGATCTCCATCCTCGTCGTCTTCCTGTGCCTCGCCGCGCTCTACGAGAGCTGGTCAGTGCCCGCCTCCGTCATGACGATCGTGCCGCTCGGCATCATCGGCACACTCGCCGCCGCGCTCCTGCGCGGCATGCCCAACGACGTCTACTTCCAAGTCGGGCTGCTCACCATCGTCGGCCTCTCGGCAAAGAACGCCATCCTCATCGTCGAATTCGCAAAAGCGGGCTTCGACAACGGCATGAGCCTCTTCGACGCCACAATCCAAGCCGCCCGCCAACGCCTGCGGCCCATCCTCATGACCTCGCTCGCCTTCGGCCTCGGCGTGCTCCCACTCGCCATCTCCACCGGCGCAGGCGCGGGCTCGCGCAACGCCATCGGCACGGGAGTCCTCGGCGGCACTTTCACTGCCACCGTGCTGGGCATCTTCTTTGTGCCGCTCTTCTTCGTCGTCATCCTGCGCCTCTTCCGCGTTAAGCCCAACACCCTCATCACCGCCAAAAAGGAGGACTCCTAACAATGGCTCTTTCCCACACCCTTTCCCGCTCACTCGCACTCTCAGCCGCCGCCCTCGTGCTCGCGAGCTGCTCGCTCGCCCCCAAATACAAACGGCCCACTGCGCCTGTGGCGGAAGCGTATCCGCATGCGGATACGATGAGTAGCGGCACGGGCACGACCACAGCAGCAGCGACGCTGCGACAAACACTGAGTGCCCAAACACTGGGCGGCGACTTGCGGCTCAATCGCATCCTCGCGCTCGCACTCGAAAACAACCGCGACCTGCACATCACCGCACTCAACGTCGAACGCGTTCGCGCCCTCTACCGCATCCAGCGCGCCGCCACGCTTCCCAGCCTCGCCGCGACCGGCGACGCGACCCGTCGCCAAACCCCGGCGGCCCTCTCGCCTAGCGGCACCCGCTCAATCGACTCCACCTACCAAGCCGGGCTCACGCTTCCCGCCTACGAGCTCGATTTCTTTGGCCGCGTAGCGAGCCTGCGCGAGGCTGCACTCCAGCAATACCTCGCCAGCGAAGAAGCCCACCACAGCGCGCACATCGCCCTCATCTCCGCCGTCTCCCGTCAATATTTCGGCCTCCTCGCCGCTGACGAACAACTCGCGCTCGCGCAACAAACCCTCGACGCCGCCGAACGCAGCTACGCGCTTAACCGCCAGTCCTTCGAGGCGGGCGTCGCCTCCGAACTCGACCTGCGCACTGCCGAGGCGCAACGCGAAGCCGTCCGCGCCAGCGTTGCGCAGCTTGAGCAAAGCCGCGACCTCGCGCACAACGCACTCGTCCTCCTCGTCGGCTCGCCTCTGCCCGCCACACTCCCCGCGCCCGGCTCTCTCGCCACCCAACAACTAATCGACAACCTTCCGGCTGGGCTCCCCTCCGAACTGCTCACTCGCCGCCCTGACATCCGCGCCGCCGAGCACAGCCTACGCGCCGCCAATGCCAATATCGGCGTCGCCCGCGCCGCCTTCTTCCCCGCCGTGCGCCTCACCGCCTTTGGCGGCAGTGCCAGCCCCGAGCTCTCCGACCTCTTTGAAGGCGCGAGCAAGGCGTGGACCTTCGCCCCCAACATCGCGCTCCCCCTCTTTGCAGGTGGGGCTAACCGCGCCCAACTCGACGCGGCCAAGCTCGCCAACCGCATCGAAGTCGCCAACTACGAGAAGACCATCCAGAACGCCTTCCGCGAAGTCGCCGATGCGCTGGCCATTGCTAAATCCATCGACATCCAAATCGACGCGCAAACCGCGCGCGTCACCGCCGCGACCCGCCGCTACGAACTCTCGGAAGCCCGCCACAAAGCCGGAGTCGATAGCTACCTCACCGTGCTCCTCGCCCAGCAAGAACTCTTCACCGCGCAGCAACAACTCGTCACCGCCCGCCTCTCACGCCTAAACAACCTAGTCTCCCTCTACGCCGCACTCGGCGGCGGCTGGGACGACACGAGCGAAACCGCCGCGCAAACCACGGCCCGCCTCACCGCAAAGCACTAAGCTCAAAGCCAGGCGAGGCGCCGCAAGCCCTCCGGGGCTTTTTCGCCCGCCCTGCACCTAACCCAACACCAAGCACCGCCATTTCGGACAATTTTTCCGAAATGGAGACCGCCCCCCACGGCCCAGCCCCGCCTCCTCCCGATGCTCATCGCAATGGTCATCATCCTTGTCCTCCTCACCGCCCTAATCGCGACCGATGGACAATAAAAGCCCACCCGAAAAACAGGTGAAGAACTCCGACCCTGCGGTCGGAGCTTCTCCTCCACAAGCTAGGCGAGCCTACGGCTCCCTATGACGATGACCTCGCTTGACCTCGCCGTGAACGGCGAGGCTTGCGCTTCGGTTAGTGGTCACGCCTCCGACCCATCTCGGCCTGAGGGAAAGGTAATGCGCCCCACCTCTCGTGCACTGGCGATTGACGGAAACTGACATTTCCCTTCCGCTCCTTCGCGCATGAACGACGAGCCGCCCTCCCCTTCCTCCAATGCAGTAAAGTATAAACGCATTGTTCTAAAGCTCAGCGGCGAGGTGCTGCGCGGTGGCAAAAGCGGTGACCCCATCGACGCCCCAACCCTTCAGGCCATTTGCAACCAGATTAAGGAAATCCACGCGCTCGGCGTGCAGATCTGCGTCATCATCGGAGGCGGCAATATTTTTCGCGGACTCCAAGGCTCGAAACAAGGCGTAGACCGCACCACCGGCGACTACATGGGCATGCTCGCCACCGTCATCAACGGCCTCGCGATCATGGACTGCCTCGAAAAACTCGGCGTCACCACCCGCGTCCAAAGTGCCATCCCGATGAACCAAATCGGCGAGCCCTTCATCCTTCGCCGCGCGGTTCGCCACCTCGAAAAAGGCCGCGTCGTCATCTTCGTCGCAGGCACCGGCAATCCCTATTTCTCGACCGATACGACTGCTGCGCTGCGCGCCAGCGAGATGCGGGCCGACATCATCATGAAGGCCACCAAGGTCGACGGCATCTACGACAAAGACCCCGTCCTCCATCCCGACGCCGTCAAGTATGACGAGCTCACCTTCCTCGACGCGCTCAAGCAGCGGCTCAGCGTCATGGACTCGACGGCCTTCTCGCTCTGCCTCGATAACAACGTGCCGATCCTCGTCTTCGACCTCAGCGACGAGCACGCCATCCGCAAAGCCATCGCCGGCGAGAAAGTCGGCACCCTCGTTCACGCGTAAACTCTCTCCGCGAAGGCTCTTAGCTGGCACGCGGTTTTGGATCGCGCGCCCGCCCTCATTTCCGCAGCTCCCTACATTATGAGTAATCACCCAATCCTCAGCGACGCGAAGGCCCGCATGCAAAAGGCCATCGACCACACGCTCCACGAGTTCAGCACCATCCACACCGGCAAGGCCACGCCCGCGATGGTCGAGACTATCGTCGTCGAAGCCTATGGGACCACCCAACCGCTCAAAGCCTGCGCGGCGATTTCGACGCCCGATGCACGGATGATTCAAATCCAGCCCTGGGACATCACACTCGTCCAAGCGATCGCCAAAGCCATCCAGCAAGCCAACCTCGGCTTCAACCCAATCATCGACGGCAAATCGCTCCGAGTCCCGCTCCCCGAGATGAGCCGCGAGCGGCGCCAGGAGTTCGCCAAAGTCGCCCACAAACTCGCCGAGGAAGGCCGCGTCCAAGTCCGCAACGTCCGGCGCGACGCGATGGACTCGCTCAAAAAAGACGCCGCGCTCCCCGAGGACGAACGCAAGCGGCACGAGAAGGAAGTCCAGACCCTTACCGACAGCGCGATTAAGGACATCAACCAACACCTAGAGCACAAAGAGAAAGAGCTCTTCGCAGTCTGAGTTCGTTTGCCTTTGCCCGCTTTTGTAACGCCCGACTGCGCGCCTGACCTTGAAAGCTGAAAACGCACAAAGCCGCGAAAAACCGCCCCCCGCACGAGTGGTCATCAAACTCGGCACGGGCGTTCTCACTCGCGGTATTGGCGAGCTGGATACTGAGAGAATTGCCAGCGTTTGCTCGCAAGTCGCCGCACTACGCGCCGCAGGGACGGAGGTCTTTCTCGTCTCCTCCGGCTCGGTCGCGCTCGGGATGGGCCGCCTCGGGCTCAGCCGCCGCCCGAGCGACGTCGTAAAAAAACAAGCCTGCGCAGCCATTGGCCAAGGGCTCCTCATGCAGATGTGGCAAAGCCACTTCACCCCACACGGAATCACCGTCGCCCAAGTCCTGCTCACGCACGAAGACTTGCGCAGCCGCGACCGGCACCTCGCCGTCAAAGCGACACTCGAGTCATTAATCGCCTACGGCGTCGTCCCGGTAATCAATGAAAACGACACCGTCAGTGCCGCCGAGATTGAGGCCCTGCTGCGCTTCGGCGATAACGACACGCTCTCGGCGATGGTCGCCAGCCTAGTCCACGCGCAGCACCTCTTCATCCTCTCGACTGCGCCCGGGCTCATCGACCTCGACGGCACGGGCGAGATCGTCCCCTTCGTCGCCAAAATCACCCCCGAGGTTGAGGCCATGGCACGCGGCACCACCAGCGAGACCGCCGTTGGCGGGATGGTCTCGAAACTCTCCGCCGCCAAACTCGCGCTGCGTGCCGGCTGCGGCGTCTTCATCGCCAGCGGAGCCGAGCCCGACATCGTCGCGCGACTGCTGCGCGGCGAAGCCCCGGGCACGTTTTTTGCCCCGAGCGGCCCAACCCTCGAAGCGAAAAAACGCTGGCTGCTTCACTTCCAGCGGCCCAGCGGCACGCTTCACATCAACGACTGCGCCGTGCCCGTCCTCCGCGACCAAGGCCGCAGCCTACTCTCTGTCGGTATCACCCACGCCAGCGGCAAGTTTGAGGCGGGCGACATCGTCAACGTCGCCGCGCCCGACGGCACACTCATCGCACGCGGGAAGGCCACCTACTCCGCCTCCGAAATACCCACAATCGCCGGACTCAAAAGCGCAGACGTAAAGGCCCGCTACCCCGACCGCCGCCACCACGAAGTCATCCACCGCAACGACCTCGCCGTTTTCGAAAACTGAGCCCACTCCGCTCTGAGCTTCCACTACGCGTGGGGCGCAGCCGCAGGCTGATTTATTTGGCGGCGGGCTCGTTGGCCCGCCGCCCATCGCTGCACCCATTCACAGAGCCGCTTGGCGGCGGAAGTTTACTGGTGATTTTTCCCACTTCGCCCAAACGGGTTATCACTCTACCTTCTTACTCCTCGCCCTGTCGCAACGCGACAGGGGGGAACTCTTTCAAATTTGGGATTTCGCTTTCGCGCGATAGCGCGTTGCGAAATCCCAAATTAAATGGAAGCGGTCACTGACCGCAGCCCCACGCGCAGTGGAAAAGTGCGCCGCGAGGCCTTGCTCTCGCGAACCATTACGCCCTGATCGCAGGGCAATGGATTTTGAGCCGACCTCCCAGAAGCCGCCCACGCACGCGTTTGCCGTTCCCCAGATTGACTTCGCCGCAGAGCTCAACGCCGAGCAATACGCCGCGGTGACTGCCCCGGCGGGCCCGCTCCTCGTCCTCGCAGGTGCAGGCTCGGGCAAGACCCGCACGCTGACTTACCGCGTCGCCTACCTCCTCTCGCAAGGCGTCCCGCCGGGCGAAATCCTGCTCCTCACCTTTACCAACAAAGCCGCCAAAGAAATGCTCCACCGCGTGGAGGAGCTCACCGGCTACGAGCCACGCCGGTTTTGGGGCGGCACCTTTCACTCGCTAGGCAATCGCGCGCTGCGGCTCTACGGCGAGGAGATCGGGCTCTCGCCCCGCTTCACCATCCTTGATGCCGACGAGTCAGAAACGCTCCTCAAGCAATCGGTCGAAGCCCGCGATAAGCTCTTTTTTAAAAACAAAACCAACCCGCGCCCCGGCCCGCTCTTCAGCGTGCTCTCGCTCGCGCGCAACACACAACAGTCCATCGAGACGACCGTCCGGCACTCCTTCCCCCAATACCGCGACATCGAGCACCGCTTCGCTGATTTCGCCGCGCACTACGAAAAAGCCAAACGCGAACAAGACGTCATCGACTTCGACGACCTGCTCGAGTTGTGGCTGCGGCTCCTGCGCGAGCGCGAACAAGTCGCCGCTTATTTTGCCCACCGTTTCCGCTACCTGCTCGTCGACGAATACCAAGACACCAACCCGCTCCAGGCGCAGATCGTCGACACACTCGCCCCGCACCACTGCATCACCGCCGTCGGCGACGACGCGCAGTGCATCTACTCGTGGCGCGGCGCGGATTTTGAGAACATCATGACCTTCCCCGAGCGGCACGCGGACACGGTCATCCATCGCATCGAAACCAACTACCGCTCCACCCCAGAAATCCTCGCCTTTGCCAACGCCGTCCTCGAAGCCCAGCCCAGCGGCCGCCACTTCGACAAAGAGCTGCGCGCCGCCCGCCCGCGTGGCGAAAAACCCTACGTCGTCCAAGCAATCGACGAACGCGAGCAAGCCGAGTTCGTCCTCAAACGCACCCGTGCCCTCATCGAAGACGAAGGCGTCTCGCCGAGCGAGATCGCCATCCTCTACCGCTCGCACTTCGTCGCGCTCGAAATGCAGCTCGCGCTCGCCCGCGCCGGCCTCCCCTACCAAATCACTAGCGGCGTAAAGTTCTTCGAGCGGCAGCACATCCGCGACCTCGTCGCCCTCCTGCGCTTCGTCTACAACCCCAGCGACACCTTAGCCTGGCAACGCATCGCGGTGCTGCTCCCGAAGGTTGGCGAAAAAGGCGCACAGAAAATCCACGCCGCCGCGCGCGACCATGCCGCACTCCTACGGGCCGACCTCGTCACCGCGCTCGCCAGCGACGACGTCCAAAGCAAGGTGCCCAAAGATGCCCGCGACGAGTGGCCGCACTTTTGCGCCTCGCTCGCCGAAGTCGCCGACCAACTTCGCGACACCCCGGCCTCGCCCGCGCTCGCCGTCGAGCGCGCCCTCGAGGGCTGGTATGGCGATTACCTGCGAGGCGCCTTTGCCGATTACAACGACCGGCTCGACGAGCTGAAAGCACTGGCCGGCTTCGCGGCGCGCTTCGACGGCATCCAAGAGCTGCTCGCGCAAATCGTCCTGCTCAACGGCGAGACCGCCGACGCCCGCAGCGCGGAGTCCGGGGCCGACCACGCCGCCGCCATCCGACTCACCACCATTCACCAAGCCAAGGGACTCGAGTACGACGTCGTCTTCTTAATCGGCCTGGCCGACGGCCAATTCCCCAGCCGCCGCGCAATCGACTCGGGCGACATTGAGGAAGAGCGGCGGCTGTTCTACGTCGCGGTCACTCGCGCGAAAGACGCGCTCTATATGAGCTACCCGCAAGTCGCCAGCCGCCCCGGCCCCGGCGGGATGATGAACACCCCCAGCCGCTTCCTCAAAGAAGTCCCGCCCGAACTCTACGAAACCCTGCGCATCAAACGGCGCTTCAACTATTAGAGGCTGAGGCCGTTTCAAACGCGAACCGCGGTGCGGCTTACGGCGCAGCCCGAAGGGACAGGATTTTACGCCTCCACCCGCTGCGCGGTGGCTCGGTCTGCGACCGCGACACACCGCGCTCAATAAAAGCCTCAAAGAGGCCGGGCGGCCATCGGCACGTAATCGCGCTTTACAGGGCCGGTGTAAACCTGGCGCGGGCGGTAGATGCGGCCCTTCGGCTGTGAGGCGACTTCATACCAGTTCGCGATCCAGCCGGTTGTCCGGCCCATTGCAAAAATCACGGTGAACAAGCTCACGGGAATCCCGAGCGCACGCATGATGATGCCTGAGTAAAAATCCACATTGGGGTACAGCTTGCGCGATAAGAAATAATCGTCGCGCAGTGCCGCTTGCTCTAGGTGGCGCGCGATATCGAGCAGCGGGTCGTTAATGCCGAGCTTCGCCAACACCTTCTCGCAAGCTGCGCCGATGATTTTCGCGCGCGGATCGAAGTTGCGATACACGGCATGGCCGAAGCCCATCAGCCGCGTGCTCTTACTGCCCGACTTCGCTTGCTCAATGAAGCGAGACCCGTCGTCGCCCGCGTCATGGATTTGCTGGAGCATTTCCATAACCGCCGTGTTCGCCCCACCGTGCAGCGGGCCAGAGAGCGCAGAGACGCCAGCCGAAAGCGAGGCGAAGAGATTGGCCGAGCTAGAGCCAACCATGCGCACCGCCGCCGTGCTGCAGTTTTGCTCGTGGTCGGCATGCAGGAGCAGGAGTAGGTTGAGCGCCTTCACGACTTCGGGCTCGGCGAGGTAGTCCGGCCCGCCGGGCTCTTTTTGCGAAAACATCATGTGCAGGAAGTTTTCGCAAAACGTCGTGTCCTTCGACGGCACAAAGGGCAGCCCTTTGCGGTGGCGATAAATCATCGCGCCAAGCGTACGCGTCTTGGAGATCGCCATCGCCGCCGCCGTATCAAACACGGCTAGGTCTTTCTCAAAATTGTTCGCCGCCAGCTCGGGGTGATGCGCAGCGAGTGCCGCGACGACCGAGGCAAGAATCGTCATCGGCGGGGCCGTGCGCGGGAAGCCTTCAAAGATGCGCTGCAACGGCTCTTCGACTTCGGCATGCGTACGCAACAGGTCGCCAAACGCACGCCGCTGTGCCGCGTTGGGTAATTCACCGTAAATGACGAGGTAGGCGGTCTCCACAAACTCGCTCTGCTCAGCGAGCTGCTCGATCGGGTAGCCGCGATGCCGCAGGATGCCCGCATCCCCATCGATGTAGGTGATTTGGCTCTCACAAGACCCCGTGTTGCCGTAGCCTTGGTCGAAACAGATATAGCCCGACTCGGCCCGCAATCGCCGCACATCCACTGCTTTCTCTCCTTCGGTGCCTTCAATAAAAGGCAGTTCGTAGGTTTTGTTCTCAAGGTGGAGTAGGGGCGTCTTCGTCATAAAGATGGGGAGTAAATCAGGTTGGCTAACTGATGCAAAACAAAGGGCTCAAAGGGGCTTCATTTTTTGCGAAGGGCTACGTAGGCCCTTCGTAACGCAGACCTATTTTTTATGCGGGCTACTCGTTGGCAGCTCGTCAACACACATCACCCGAAGAGAACGCGCTCACGGTAGGCGGCTCAACTAAAACGTCTTCTTCACGTTCGCGTAGAGGCGGCGCATACGGGGATCACCGAAAGTGCTGTAGTAGTAGCCGCGCGACATGTCGGTGGGTGGGGCTTTGTCCAAGACGTTCTTCGCACCGAGCGTCAGCTCCAGCCCCTCGAAGGCACGGTGGCGACCCCGGGTAGACACGCGGTAGCGCACGAAGACATCGTGATAAATCTGACTGGCGACAAGCGGGCCTCCTTGGCGGCGAATGGAGGTCGTACTGGTCGGGGTGATACGGTAGCGGCTGTAATACTGCGTCGCCCAACCGCAGCTCCAAGGCCCGCGCGTCCATACGAGACTGCCGTTAATACGCTGATTGAGCGGGCCGCTTTGCGAAGGAATCCCGCGCCGCTCAAGCACGCCCGAGGTGATCGAGGTCTGCGTGCGGTAGTAATCGCTGAGAGTCGCATTGGCCGCGATATCCACGTCGCCAAAGCTGCCCCCGCGCCACAAGTAACGCGCCCCTAGGTCGATCCCCGATGTCTCCATTTTCAGCATGTTCATCACAGCGCGGTTAATCTGGATGACTGGCCCCACGGGATAATACGGATCACTCGGATCAACGGGCCCGCGAATGACGCGGCCCGGGTACTCGTCTTCTTCGTCAAGGAGTGCCTGTGTGCCCGGAGTGGTGATGTTGTTGCGCTTCTCGATCCGATACCAATCCGCCGAAAAGCGCAGCCCGGGAATCCTCTCGGGGCTCCACACGAGGCCGATGTTCAGATTACGCGAGGTCTCGGGGGTGATAGCGGTATTGCCGCCTCTCAGCGTGAAAATATCGACTGCTTCGCCACCGCGTTTCGGGTCGTTGACTGTACTCGTGCTCGTCGAGAGCGTCGGCTCAGTGAGTTGAGCGTAGGTCGGCGCGCGGAAGCCGCGACCATACGACGTGCGAAAGATCAATTCACGCACGGGTAGGTAGCGTATCCCGAAAGTCGGCACCGTGGTATCGTATTTACTGCCCGCCGTCTCGACGTTGAAACGCTCGTGCCGTGCCGCCAGTTGCAGCTCAGCACTGTGCAGCCACCGGCGGCGTTGGTGCGAGGCGACGAGTGGCACGGTGGCCTCCGTATAGAAGCTATCAACCTGCTGGCGGCGGTGGACCGGTGGCGGGTGCAGATCGTCGCTGTTACCACCGATGCCGAATTGGCGTAACTCGCGGCGCTCGATGCCGTTGGCGAGTATAATCTCCCCGGCGTACCACCAGTCGCCCAAGCCACCCGCAGCGCGCAAGGTGCTATCGCTCGACCACGCATTAGTGATCCTGTGGAGCATCCCCGCATACTCATCAATCAGCGTGGGAAACGAGCTTGTGTCGCGCAGCACGTCCAAAACCCCATCATGAATCGCGTCCTCGCGGGTCGGGCTGCCGTAGCGCGTGAGATACTGGTGGTGATTGACCGAGTGGCTCCACGAGTAGTTGCCGACCACTCGCCAGCGGCGCGGTAACTCATACTCGAAGCCCACTGCCACGCGCTCACCGCGAATCGTCGTATTCACCTCCGAACTACTCCGGCGGTCGACGTTTCGCACCGGATAGGTCACTTGTACATCTTGGCCAAAAGGGTTATTCGGCGAGTCCGCGAAAAGCCGCACAGTCCACGCCCCATACCAACTATCGTAGGGGTTTTGCTCGCTGTGCGAATAGCCTCCATCAAAAAACACCTTCAGCTTCTCGGTCATCTCGCGGCTGCCGTTTAAGCTGAGAGACTTGGAGCGACTCGCAGCCATAATCTCCGCGTCTGCGGTGAAGCCGCTGGCCATCCCGCGCGCGAGGTCGAGGTTGTAGGTCCCTTGATTATCGATGAGCGGCTGCAGCCCATCAATCTGCCACCCGCGATAGCCTTTCGGGATGTGAGTAAAGTGCGACGAGCCAGGGCCGAAAAGCGGACTCCCATCGCGGCTGCGAATATTCACCAAGGCCCCCCAAGGCGGACTCGCTCTCGTCCCCGCAGGCACGTAAAACGCATCGGGGTCATTCTCCAAAATTTGCGCACGGCCCTTTCGCTGAAAATCGCGCTGATGCCCGTACAGTGCCCGCGTATCTTGGTACTGCGCAGAGATGAGGAGCTGTGTACGACCGCCCTCAAACTGGAAACTGGAGGTCCAATTAAAAGTCTCAATCGGCGCATGCCAGTCGTCCGTCATCTCAAAACGCGTATTGAGCTCGTGCCCGCTGTACTCGCGGCGGAGCACCACATTGATGACACCCCCGACCGCGCTAGAGCCATAAATCGCCGACGCCGAAGCAGGCAGCACCTCGATCCGCTCAATCGCCGCCAGCGGGATCCCGTTAAGATCTGGCTGGTCACCCGCCTCGGTGCTGCTCGAGCGCCCCACCCCGGCCACGCGACGGCCATTGATTAAGACAAGCGTCTCTGCAGCACTCAGCCCACGCAGACTAAAGCTACTGGCACTGCCGCCATAACCCGTCGCACTCTGTGCACTAGAGGAAAACGCCGTGTTCATCGTGAGTTGCTGCCTGAGCAAATCCTCCACCGTCGTCGCCCCAGAGCGGGTAATCACCTCGCGCCCAATAATCGAGTACGGCTGCACATCGTACTCGCTGCGCAGCAAGTCCATATTGCCCTCGTAAGCCGTGCGCTCGATGCGGTCGCTCGACACCTCGAAGGCTGCCAGAGTCAACACGTCTGTAAGCCCAGCCTCGCTCTGATCCTCTTCTCCCGGCATCGAGCGACTCTCCACCCGCTGCGCCCGAAGCGATACGGCGCCTGAGAGCACAAGAATAGTCGCTAATAGAGGCCACAGCCGATTGGGCCGAATAAGTCCTCTGATTCCCAGGGAGTAGTTTTGCTTGGTCATTAGTCTTACTTTTTAGGGCCGAGGAGAAGGATGCTTAATTAAATGAGAACAAGTCCTAATTTCTATATTTGCGCATTTTCTATCCACAAACCGCCGAGGCCCGGCCTACGGCCTAGGGTCTGCTCCCGCATCAAGCGCGAGGCATCTGGCTCGCCGCTCGCCACTGCTTACGGCGCAGCCCGCAAAATAGAAACGGTTCACGACCGTCCGCGCGGTCGGTGTCAGAGGTCACAGACCTCCACTACGCGTGGGGCGGCGGGCCAACGAGCCCGCCGCCAAATAAAACAGCCTGCGGCTGCGCGTTTGAAACGGGAGTAGGCCCTAGTTCTGCGGTGTCAGGGCGTAAGGGGTGGGTGTCGGCAAGACTGGGTTTTGCTCAGGTGTGAGCCGTATGAAGACCCACTCGTTATCGACTCCCTGCTCAAACTCCATGGGCCACCCCGCTCTAGCGAGTTCAGCTAGCACCTGTTCACCACGATCCTCATATCCCTTACGATTAAGCAAAATCCCAGCAAAACCATACGACTCTAAGGTGGCCGCCATCCCTCTAGGAGCCAACTCCTGCACATCAAGCTGCCAGTCCGCTCCCTGTCGGCCTTTATTACTGCCGTATGAATAGCGTAGCTTAGTCGAATACAAGAAAGGGCGCATGGCTTGATAATGATGAAAATCACCTTTGAATTTCCCTCTACCCCAAAAGGGCTCGGGGAAGTCCGTCGCAGGCAATATATAAATCATACTTCCTGGCTCTAAACCGTGCTCTAAGCGAGAAACTAGAGCTTTGTCCGCTTTCACATAATCAGCCACCTCGTAAAGAGCGGGAGGTGGGGACGGTGTTCGATAAGCGCTCCATGACTGCTCTAGTAAGCCGCAGACAGCACCCACCCCAAGGAAGAAGAGCCTTAGCGTAGGATTCCACTTACGTGTTAACTTATGACTTATAAAGACAAAGTAGAGTAACCCTATCGTCGCAATCGCGGTAGAGTAGCGATTTGTCGCTCTGATTTCATAGAAATCAAAAACCAAGCTAAAAACGGAGTGAAGCCCTCCGAAAGCCGTATAGGCAATAATCCAAATGGCAGCTAGGCAAGGGAGCGAAATCGACTTTCTTGAGATTTGACGCTGAGAACTTTTGAAAAGTAAGGCTAACAAGCCAAGGGCAGCAAAAAGCCCAATATAGCTCCCAAAGTTTTCTCCTATTTTAATCATGCCTCCGTCGTAGTACCTTGAAAGGACAGTCGACACAATAGGCAGAGGTGGTGGAGTTTTAGGGAGAAAGAGGTCGATAGGCTTGAGCGCCCATTGCTCAATATCCGCATAGGACCTGACCACAGCCATAGCGTTATCCCCATAGCTAATCCTATATATAATAAAACTACCAAGAAAAACCCCGGCACTTAGGCATGTAATCGCAAAGGGAATAAGCGCTTTAGTAAAGTCCCGACTCCGTTTTATGATACGAAATAGGAGGGCGAGTACATAAAGTTGAAGAAAGAAAAAGATCCAGTAAATATTTAATAGTCCACTCAATAAACTTACCACGAGAGTCAGCCTGAATCTGCGAGACCTCCAAGATAGCTTTTGAGCAGCGGAAACATACCACAAGATATAGAATTGAAGAGGAAGGAGGCCTGTAAAGATGATCCCTAGATGCTGAATCGAGCGGGAGTTGTGCGGCAAAAAGGCATAAGTCACTGCGAATACCCAAGCTGGCACTCGATTAATCTTCCACAGTCTCGCTGATAGGTAAAATGAAAGAGCTGCCAGCACACACGACAGTATCAGCATAGCATTTGCAGCTGGCATGAGCCCAACCACTCGCGCGACTTGACCTCCTACCCAGATAATTACGCGTTCAGTCTGCGGGAAGTCATTTAACTGACCTACAAATGGCGCACCAAGTGATTTCGTATAAATATGGGAGAAAAGCCCCAAATCGCCCTCTTGGGCGAGCTTCATCATCCCTAGTACATAGTGAGCATCGTAGGCATAACGGGTTGGTAGCTGAAAGTTACTCCCCCAGCGGTTTTCGATAGTCAGCCATACTACGCACACGGTTGCCACCAGCAACAGCAGTCGTGCTACACGGCCAATTTGCATCTGCCAGAAGCAAGAAAATCGAGTTTTATGCCTGATTATAGGCTCAACGGATCGATTGCGTGTCTTCGGCGGATTCTTGCATTAAGGACAAGTCAGATTGGGCAGGATTGCTGTGTTGGCTAAAGTAAGTCCTTTCGGACAAGTGCTAGCCCATGTTGCTCCACAAAAAAACCAGATCATTTCTGATCTGGTTTAAAGGGAGCGGTTTACCCGATCCGTCTCGATAACCTGACGGCGTACTGTGAGTACGCGGTGAAGAACTCCGACCCTGCGGTCGGAGCTTCTCCTCCACAAGCTAGGGGAGCCTTCGGCTCCCTATGACGATGACCTCGCTTGACCTCGCCGTGAACGGCGAGGTGCGCGCTTGGGTGAGTGGTCAGGTTAGCCGTCCTGAGCAGTCTTCAAAACCTTACGGTGATGGTCCCGCGGATATTCCGACCGTCGGCAGAAGCTAGCCCGGGCTGGGAGAAGCGAGCCCCTGCACCGGAGAAGTAGTTCTTTTTGTCGGTGAGGTTATCGACCATCAGGCGCAGGGTGTAGCGGCTCCACTGGTACGAGGCGCCTGCACTCCAGCGGGTATGACTGGGGACGAAGAAGCTCGTCTGCGTTACCACACCCAGAGGGGTGAAATCAGGAACCGGTATGTCGCCTGCGCGCTCGCTAGCGTAGTTGGCACCGAGGGTGAAGCTAAGGCCTTTGAGCGCACCGTCTTGGAGCCGGTAGTTGAGCATAGCGGCAGCGAGATGGTCGGCGACAGCGCGGACGTTGCGGCCACGCGCGTCGCGCATTTTGAGGTTCGTCACGCTGGCCATGACCGAGAGGTTACGGGTGAGGGCTCCCATCACTTCGAGTTCAGCACCGTGGTTGGAGTAGTCAGAGAGAAGGTCGGTGGGTTGATTCAGGTCGCCCGCGTAGTATGCGGGGTTGGCGACGACGAAGTTGGTCTGGGTGATTTCGAAATACGCAAAGTTTACACCAAGCCGCCGCTCGAAGAACTCCATCTTCGCGCCCCATTCGTGCTGTTTTCCCTCACGCCACAATGGCTGAGAGTTAAACGTCGCGGGAGCCGCATTGGTCGAATAGCTGTAGTAGAGCGAGGCATTGGGTGTCACGCGCACGAGCGCAGAGCCGAGAAACATGTCTTTCGAGGCGTCGAGGCCGCCGCTGGTTCCTCTGACTTTGTTGCGCGATTTACTCTGTGTATCGTAGTGGAGCGCGCCGCCCGTCAGCGCAATACGATCCTCCCAGAATGTGACGCGCTGGTTGAGGTAGGCTTGCCAGTTGGTCGCCTCGTTTTCGTTATCGGTACTTAGGGCTGTGTCCCAAGTCGGAGTGGAGTCGTGGCTCGCAATATCGAAAAGATTGAGCGGGGCGATTGTACCATTAACGCCCCTAGAGACCGATTCGCTATCCGAGCCCGCAAAGCCCGCGACTGTTTGCAGCTTTGCATACGGAGTATCAAAGCTGAGCACCCAGTCGTTTTGAATCGAGTAGGTGTCGCCCCTAGCATAAAGGCCGCGAGAGACCTGAAGCTGAATGGCTGTGGGATCGTAATAGGGTGAGTTAGTCGCGACGTAGGGGTTGAGATTCGCGTCGTGAGCGAGACTCGGGTCGGCGAGTGCCCAAGTCTGGTTGGGCGTAAGGATTCCAGTGTAAGGGTTGTAGCGGTTACTCGCGCTGGGAGTCGTAATGTGGGCTTGGTCGGAGCCCTCCCCAGTTCTCTGGAAGCGGCCGGCCAAACGCATACTGAGGTATTGGTTAAAGGATGTGCTAAACTCCAGTGAGAGACTGTGTTTTTGGTAGGAAAGTCCACTCCACGGTGGAGTGCCGTTAGTCCCCCTCCAGTTAAAGCCGGGGGCCGGGCTTGGGGTTTGCCCACGCTGCACAACCTCAGGATCTACAATCATTAACTGCTCACGGAAGGTGCGAGTCTCGAACCAGTCGTAGCGCACGACGAGCTCGCTCGTGGGGCTGATCCGCCATGCGAGCTGCGGGGCGATGACCTTGTTACGCAGCTTTGCAGTGCTCGATAGGTAGCGCTCGGTGTCTTGGTAGGCAGCGATGAGCCGATACGCGAAGCGGTCGGAACCGGGGAGCGGCGCGGTCGTGTCGAGTGTGACCTTTTGTGCATCGAAGTCGCCAACCAGAGCCGTGAGCGAATGTTTCGCCCTAAACTCAGGAGCCTTGGTCACGATATTGACCGTGCCGCCGGGAGGACCTCCGGGAGAGAGGATCGCATTGGGCCCCTTACTCACTTCGATGCGTTCAATGAGGGCTTCATCGAAGTTGTGGTTCCCGGTATCGGCGAAGCTATTAACAGTGCGCCCGGAAAGCTCGAAGCCGCGAAGCGTGATGCGGTCTTGATAGCTGTTCCCCCGGCCATCTTGGACGCCGGCTATGTATTTAGTGGCGTCGTAGACGCGGGTCGGAGCGATATCTTCGATAAGATCACGAGGCAGGACGGTGATTGAACTCGGAGTTTCGATTAACTGAGTGCGAACGCGTGCAGACGATACCGCATCTGCGGCGCGGTAGCGGTCAACCGTATCGCCTGCAACTGAGAAGGCGGGCAAGACGACCGTTTCATCGTCCGTTTGTTGTGCTTGGTCAGTACTGTAGGGGCTGGATTGAGCGACAAGCTCTGGAGCTATGCAGCAAACGAAGGCGCAAAGGCCAAGCGCGACAGGGAGTAGCTGGGGGCTTTTCATCGGGGTATTTATTTTTGTGGTGTTTTGACGTGCCCAAGGCGGGCACAAAAAAAACCAGTCACGGCACAGAGCTGCAACTGGCTGGGAAATAAGTTTTAAGAAATGTAAGCTGTTTTAAACAAACAGACTGAAAGCGATTTAAGGTGACTAAGCTTAGCGCGCCGCAGCGCAGCCAGCAGCCGCAATGCGGCACTAGTGCAACGGGGCCCGATTTGGGCGTCGCGGTCAGTCGGGGTAGCATCGGACGGGGTAAGGGGTGCCGCATGCATTCAGGTATCTGCGTACAGCGCAAGGAGTAACCCTGCCCATCTCGCCGCATTACGCTACTTTACGTATACTTTGTTAAGCCTACCTTGCTCACGAAAGTAAGCGCGCAATACGGTTGCACATTCCTCCGCGATTAAGCGCTTAAAAAAGCGAGGCCGACAGCCACCTAGCGCAAACACCTTCGCCACTTACCCGTACTGGTCAGCATCACGCCCTCGGCTAACCCGCCCTTGCCCCATGATAATGACCTGCGAATTCGGGCTTGCCGCACGCCACTCACTCTGCCTCCTTCGCCGCCCTCGATAGAGAAAAACGTTAGATGACAGGATCTGGTGAGTCGTTAGCAGAGCAAGGGCTCTAGTGATGATTTCGAAACCCACGGTGGGAACAGAACTGGCAGCGGACGCGAAGATCTACGAATCATCAGATGAGCAACTCCAAACTGTATGTCGGTAACCTCCCCTTCAAAGCCAACGAGGATGACCTACGTGCCCACTTCGCCCAATTTGGCGATGTTACCGACGTCTACGTGGCGATGGATCGCATGAGTGGCCGCCCCCGCGGCTTCGCCTTTGTCACAATGGGCACCGAAGAAGAGGCCAAGCAGGCCGCCGAAAAACTCAATGGCACCGACTTCGATGGCCGTCAGTTGACTGTTAATGAAGCCCGCCCGAAGGAAGAGCGCCCCGCTGGCGGCGGCTTCGGTGGCGGTGGACGTGGCGGTTTCGGCGGTGGTGGACGCGGCGGCTTCGGCGGCGGACGCGACCGTGGTGGCTTCGGTGGCGGTGGACGCGACCGTGACCGCGGCGGCTATGACCGCGACCGCGAGCGCTACTAAGCCGCCTCGCAGCCGATTCCCCCTTTTCTCAAAAGAACGGAGCCTGTTTGGGCTCCGTTCTTTTTCTCTAAAACTGCGGCGAAAAATCTAAAATCGCCGCGCCCTTCCTAGGTGCTGTGCGGTGGCATGTTCTCCGGCCCGGCAAAGTGCCTGCCTCTCCCTTTTTTCCCTTTCGCTAAGCGAGTTCGCCTTCCGTTTTGGCGTCCGCGCAGCGACCCGACCGCTACCAGCACCCATGCCCTTTAAAGCACTCAATCTCTCCGCGCCCATCCTTCGCGGCATCCAAGCCGCCGGTTACGCCGACCCGACCCCCATCCAGCTTCGCGCGATCCCCGTCGTCCTCGGCGGCGGCGATCTCATCGGCTCCGCACAAACCGGCACCGGTAAGACTGCCGCCTTCGCGCTGCCCATCCTCGACCGGCTCCTCGGCGCGCACGAGCACACGGCCCAAACCCACGCCGAACGCCGAAAGAGCAGTAACGGCGGCAACTCCCGCCGCCCCCGCGTCCTCGTCCTAGAGCCCACGCGCGAACTCGCCGCCCAAGTCGAAACCTCCTTTCGCGACTTTGCGCGCTACACCGATCTACGCACCCTCGCCGTCTTCGGCGGCGTCGGCTACGGCCACCAACGCCGCGAACTCGCACGCGGGGTCGACATCATCGTCGCCACCCCGGGGCGCCTGATGGATTTCCTCAACGACGGCACGCTCAGCCTCAGCGATCTCACGACCCTCGTCCTCGACGAGGTCGACCACATGCTCGACATGGGCTTCCTGCCCGCCGTGCGCGAAATCATAGGCCGCTGCCCCAGCGAGCGCCAAACACTCCTCTTCTCGGCAACCGTACCGCCCGAGATTCAAGCAATCGCCTCCTTCGCGCTGCGTGACCCGGCACGCGTCGCCATCGGCGTTGACCGCTCGGTAAATAACTCGGTCAAACACGCGCTCTACCCAGTCGGGTATCCCCAAAAATTCGACCTGCTGCTCGCGCTCCTCGAACGCACCGACTTCGACAGCGTGCTCGTCTTCTCGCGCACCAAACACGGCGCCGACAAAATTGCGCGCAAACTCCGCGACGCCAACCACTCCGTCGCCGTCCTCCACGCCAACCGCTCGCAAAACCAACGCATTGAGGCCCTCGCCGGCTTCAAGTCCGGCAAATACGAAGTCATGGTCGCGACCGACATCGCTGCGCGCGGAATCGACGTCGCAGGCGTGTCACACGTTATCAACTACGACGTCCCCGAAAAACCCGAAGACTACGTCCACCGCATCGGGCGCACGGGCCGCGCCCAAGCTGTCGGTGACGCCTTCACCATCGTCACCCCCGAAAACGAGAAAGACATCCGCGACATCCAGCGCTTCATCGGCGCACGCATCCCCGAGCTCCAGCTCGAAGGCTTTCCCTACGGCCCCTACGAGCCGGGCCCCGAAAGAGAACGCGGACGCGGCGGCTTCGGCCAAGCGCGCCGCTCGGGCAACACCAGTGGACACGGCAGCGCACGAGGTAATTTCGACCGACGCTCCGGCAACGCTGGCGGCGGGCGCTCGGGAAACCGTAGCAGCGACGCAAATACAGCAGGTAGAAATGCCAGCCGCAGCGGTCGCGCCCAATCGCGCAGTACCTTTTCGCCACGCGGGCGCGGGTAGGCCCGCGCTCCATTTCGCCGATTCTAAAAAAATCCGTGAACTTTCGCAGACTCATCCGCTAGCTTCGCCCCCCATCATGTTACGCCGCATCGCACCGCTCTTCCTTTTTGCACTCGCCGCCCTCGCTCCACTGCCTCTGCACGCGCAACGCGAAAAGCTCCCGCCCGAAGACCTTGAGTGGGTCGAGCAAAACTTCCCCAACGCCGAAATCTCCAACACCGGCATCCGCTACGTCGTCATCGAGCAGGGCGACGGCCCGACCGCCAAGCGCGGCCAAATGGTGTCGATGCTCTACATCGGTCGCTTCATTAATGGCGACACCTTTGACCAAAACCTCGATCCCCAAAAGCCCTTCAAGTTTCGACTCGGGCGCGGACAGGTCATCCAAGGTTGGGATCAAATCATCCCCCTCATGCGCCCCGGCGATAAGTGGCTCGTCATCATCCCACCCGAGCTCGCCTACGGCACCCGCGGCCAATCCCCCAGAATCCCGCCTAATACCACGCTCGTTTTCACGATGCAGTTACTCGCTGCCGACAAGAAGTAACGCGGCTTGCGCCCCTGCCGAACACGCCCACCGCCTCCCCATTCGCGCTCGCTGCGCGCTCAAATCCGCATCTAGAACCGCCTCGCTATGCCTTTCCCAAAATCGCGACTCCTTTTTGCCTCCGTACTCCTAGCGACCGCCGCCGCCGCCGCCCTTAGCTCCGGCTGCTTTAGCTCTGCCAAAAAGAAACGCGCCGAGGAAAAATCGATCCCCCTCGCCGTCGAGCAAGCCCTCAAAGACCGATGGACGGAGAAACGTAGCACCGAACTCGTCCAACAAGGGCTTAGCCCTTACGCCGCCCAACGACAGGCGGAGTCCGAGTTTTCTAAAAAATACAGCTACACCCAAGTCGCTCAGTAGTCGGGGACGACAACTCAAGGGTCTGTCCCCGTTTCAGACGCGCGCCGCGAAGGAAGCAGATTTTTCGCGCAGCAAGGTGAGGGCCGCAGCGCAGCTCACCAGTGAGCAGCACTTTTCCACTCCGCGTGGGGCGGCAGTCAGTGACCGCACCCATTCAATTTAGGATTTCTCATCGCGCTATCGCGCGAAAGCGAAATCCCAAATTTGAAAGCATTCCCCCTGTCGCGTTGCGACAGGGGGAGAAGGTAGAGTGATAACCCGTTTGGGCGAGGTGGGAAAAAGCACGGATAAATCCACATCCCAAAGATTGTGGCCCTTTTCACAGAGCCGCTTGGCTGCTGTGCGCATGCACGGCAACCAAGCGGCTCTGTAAATGGACGGCGGGCCAGCGAGCCCGCCGCCAAATAAAACAGCCTGCGGCTGCGCCCCACGCGTAGTGGAACTCTGTGAGCTCTGACATTTACCCTGCGGGCAGGAGAGGCGGGGTGCGGCGCGCGTTTGAAACGGGGACAGACCCTAGCGCCCCATTTGCGCGATTGCATCCATCAGATTGGGTAGGCCGATTGCCTCGATTTTCTCATCAATCGAGTAATTCCGCTGCCCAGGATAGACTACGAAGAGCTTTTTTAGCGGCAGGTCAGCTAAGGCGCGCAGCATCGAGCGACTGCGCTTGGGCGTACCGCTCGCCTTAAACTCGAAACCGTAGGTCCCGCTCGGGCGGACCAGCACAAGGTCAATCTCGGCCCCGCTTTGTAGCCCCCAAGTGAAACAGTCCTCCGCCCGCGCCTCGCTCAACGCAATAATCTGCTCAATGCAAAAGCCCTCCCACGAAGCACCGAGAATCGGATGCGCAAGCAGTTGCTGATAGTCGCGCACCATCAGCATCGCATGGAGCAGCCCGCTATCGCGCAGATAGATTTTGGGGGCCTTGCGCAGCCGCTTGCCCGAGTTGGTAAAGAACCGCGGCAACTCGCGTGTAATAAAAGCCCCCTTAAACAACTCCAAAATCCGCTGCACCGTCTTGTAACTCACCCCGACTAACTCAGCCGCCTGCGAGTGATTCCAGTACTGCCCGTGGTAGTTGGCCACCATCTGGAGCAGCCGCTGGAGCTGCTCGTCACTTAGTTTGATGTCCGCAATCCCACGAAGATCCTTGCTCACAAACTGAACCACGTAGTCGAGCCGCCAATCCAGCGAAGCCTCGCTCTTCGCATTCAAATAAGAACGAGGGTAACTGCCGCGTAGCCACAGCCGCTCCCAGTTCTCCCAGCCCACCTCGGAACAATTAAATCCCGAAACGGGTAAAAGACGCACGCGCCCGGCCAAACTCTCCGAAACGCCGCGCACGATGTAGGGCGACGCGCTCCCCGTGATCACAAAATGCGCGGGCTGCTCCGGCCTATCCGCAAGGATGCGCAGCTTCATGAACAACTCGGGCAGCAACTGCGCCTCGTCGATTACCACTGTACCAGTAAGTCGATCTAAAGCCGAAAAATGATGCTCAGCTAGCAGGCTCCGGCTCGCATAGTCATAGAGGTCGAAGTAGTTCCCCGGCCCGCTCGCCAACTCCCGCACCAGCCAAGTCTTCCCACACTGCCTAGGGCCAAGCAACGCAGTCACCGGCGAAAGCGCCATCGCCTCTTCAATCCGCTCAAGCTGACGTGGCCGCTCAATTTTGGAAACCGTTGTCATAAAAATAACCACGTTTTTTAGAACTAAACTTCTAATTTGCAAGGTATAATCGTAAACTAACCACGTTTTTTAGAATCCAAACTCTAATTTACCAGGTATAACTTTAAGCAAATCACGTTTTTTAGAACTTAACTTCTAAAAACCCGATTTAGTATCTAACTCCCTTTTCCATATCGAGTTACAAACTGATAAAATGCCAAAATCGCTCCCCTTTCACCCAATTTCACGGCTTTAGCGCTAAAATTTCCTCCTCCCAAAGTCGCCCGCCCCACAAGTGAAGAACTCCGCCCCTGCGGTCGGAGCTTCTCCGCCACAAGCTAGAGGAGCCTTCGGCTCCATATGACGATGACCTCGCCCTGAACGGCGAGGTGCGCGCTTTGGTGCGTGGTCAGCGGCCAAGTTCCCGACAGGGAAGAAATCCGCTGATTAGCAAAGAATTCCGTCGCCGGATGACCCGTGCTCTGCCACACCCACAGCAAAATCGCACCCTCATGACCTACGCCGAGATTGCCGCTGCGTTGCCCGAACAGGCTCGCACGGCCTCCCCCTCCCTCCCCTTCCCACGCATCGCCTCCGGTAAAGTCCGCGAGCTATTCGACCTCGGTGACGCCCTGCTCCTCGTCGCCAGCGACCGACTCTCCGCCTTCGACGCCATCCTCCCCGACGGCATCCCCGGTAAGGGCATCATTCTCACGCAAATGAGCCTCTGGTGGTTTGAGCAAACCGCGCAGCTCATCCCCAATCACCTACTCCCCGACCAAGCAGGCGAGTTCGCACGGCGCGGCCTCACCGATCCCGACCTACAACTCCGCAGCATGATCGTTCGCAAGCTGCGCCCGCTGCCCATCGAGTGCGTCGCACGCGGATACCTCATCGGCGGCGGTTGGAACGCCTATCAACAAGCCGGAGCGCTTTGCGGAATCCCGCTCCCCGCCGGACTCCGCCAAGCCGAGAAACTCCCCGCCCCTCTCTTCACGCCCACGACTAAAGCCCCCAAGGGCCAAAGCGACGCGCCCATAACCGAGCCCGAAGCGACGGCACTGCTCGGCTCTGCACTTTTTGAGCAAGTCAAGGCCGCGAGCCTCGCGCTCTACGAATTTGGGGCTACCCGCGCCGAAGCCGCCGGACTCATCCTCGCCGACACGAAATTTGAATTTGGTACCGACGAGCAAGGGGCACTCCACCTCATCGACGAAGTCCTCACTCCCGACTCTTCCCGCTACTGGCCTGCCGACCGCTACCAAATCGGCATCTCGCCCCCCAGTTACGACAAGCAATTTGTTAGAAACCACCTCGTCGCCATCGAGTGGGACCCGCAATCCCCCCCGCCCAAACTCCCCCCCGAAGTCATTCGCCGCACCCAACAAAAGTACCTCGCCGCACTCGAAAAACTGCTGGGCTAAAACCCCACCGCCCCCCTCTCCTCGGGTCTGCTCCCGTTTAAAACGTGGCCGACGACGACGAAACCGCCGTCGCCTAGCGCCGCGCCGATACGCTTTTTCCCACTACGCGTGGGGCGGCAGCGTGTCGCTGCACCCATTTACCGAAGGCTTGGCTGCCGTGCATTCGCACGGCAGCCAAGCCTTCGGTAGAAAGGAACCCAAACTTGGAGCCGGGAGTTTACTGGTGATTTTCCCCACTTCGCCCAAACGGGTTATCACTCTACTTTCTCCC
>NZ_LSZP01000046.1 GCF_001580045.1 Cephaloticoccus capnophilus | reverse complement strand
GCTTTCGCGCGATAGCGCGATGAGAAATCCCAAATTAAATGGAAGCGGTCACTGACCGCCGCACCACGCGTAGTGGAGGTGTCTGTGAGCTCTGCGCTATTTACCAAATAGCCTCGGCTAGAGGCTACGCCCCTGCATCTGTGTCTGAGTTTTCTGTGCTGGGGTCTGGGAGAGCGGCGTCTTCACCGCCTTTTAGCGCGTCCACTTTTGCCATTACCGCTGCTTGGATTTTCTCGGCCAATTCTGGTTTTTCTTTGAGCGTGAGCCGGGTGGCGTCGCGCCCTTGGCCAATTAGCTCGCCGTTAAACGCAATCCAGGAGCCGCGTTTTTCTAAAACTTTATGATGCAGCCCTAGATCTAAGAGCGAGCCACTCGACGAAATCCCCTCGTCATACATAATATCGAACTCCACCTCTGTGAAGGGTGGCGCGATTTTATTCTTCACCACTTTTATCTTCGTACGGTTGCCTACGATCGTGCCCTCAGCCCCTTTCAGCGGTTCGCGGCGGCGTATATCGATACGCACACTGGCAAAAAACTTTAGCGCACGCCCTCCGGAGGTGGTTTCTGGGCTCCCATACATTACGCCGATTTTCTCGCGAATTTGATTAGTAAAGATACAAATACATTTCGTCTTATTCACCACTGCGGTCAGCCGACGCATCGCTTGCGACATTAGCCGCGCTTGCGCTCCGACTGTTGCGTCGCCCATCTGACCTTCTAGCTCGGCCTTAGTTGTCAATGCCGCCACCGAGTCGAGCACGATTACATCAATCGAGTTCGAGCGGATTAGTGTCTCCATTATATTTAGCGCATCTTCGCCGGAATCAGGTTGAGAAACCAGCAAGTCGTCGAGTTTCACTCCCACTGTGCGCGCGTATTTCGGATCAAGCGCGTGCTCTACATCAATAAACGCAGCCAAACCGCCCAGTTTTTGTGCTTGGGCAATTACGCTTAAACAAAACGTCGTCTTACCAGAAGATTCTGGGCCGTAAATCTCAATAATCCGCCCCTTTGGAAGCCCGCCGCCGCCTAAAGCGAGATCAATTAACAAGGAGCCCGTGCTCAAGCAATCCACCGCCATCTTCTGATTGCTCCCTAGGCGCATGATCGACCCCTCTCCAAACTGCTTGGTGATACTCGATACCGCCAACTCTATGTTCTTCTCTCGGCTCACATTACTAGAGCCAATAGAACGACCGGGAAGTGCTTTAGACATAGGATAAAAGGACAGCTTGGACAGACTTGAGGAAAGGAAGGCGAACGCACACTGCACCGCGCCAGCCGCAGGGGGCCGAATGCTGCCCCAGGCCCCCGCACGCGCAAGAAAGAACTCAGCACAAAAAACCTCCAAAGGGCGGGCGGGCGGGCATCCTGATTCGCTCCCGCTACGGTGGGTGGGGCTCGAACCCACGACCGACGGTTTAGAAAACCGTTGCTCTATCCGACTGAGCTACCACCGCAAACAGGGCCTGAGCAGGCGATGACGCAGTGCCTACGCTACAGTCTGTTTCGGACAAGGAAAAACCACGCTTGACGTGGCACTCGCGCCCCTCAAGCGTCGGCTCTCTTCCCCACTTGGGGTGGTAGCTCAGTTGGTTAGAGCGTCTGCCTGTCACGCAGAAGGCCGCGGGTTCGAGTCCCGTCCATCCCGCCACTTTTTCAAAGAACTCCACCGAAAACCACGGCGGAGTTTTTTTGGGGCCGGGTTCCAGATCAGAAGACCGGAGATCGACCGAGAGGGCAAACGCGAGCACCACGCTTCAGGTTTGCATGCCAAATGCCTCCGGGCTTTGAATCCGCGCTACAATGTCACTGGCCGATCTAAGACAGGAATACAGCCTCGCGGGCTTACGGGAGAGCGACTTGGAGAAAGATCCCTTTCGCCAATTCGATAAGTGGTTCGGGGAAGCCCAGGCGGCCCAAATCCTCGAGCCCAATGCGATGACCCTAGCCACTGCGACGCACGACGGACGAGCCTCCGCACGCGTAGTCCTCCTTAAAAACTTCGATACGCGCGGTTTTGTTTTTTACACCAATTTCGAAAGCCGCAAAGGCCACGAACTCTCCGAAAACCCACACGCGACGCTGCTCTTTGCCTGGCTACCGATAGAGCGGCAAGTGATCGTCAGCGGCCAAGTCACCAAGGTCGCCCAAGAAGAAGCACTCGCGTACTTCCACAGTCGCCCGCGCGCCAGCCAGCTCGGAGCGTGGGCGTCTCAGCAAAGCAGCGTCATCCCCAGTCGCGACGTGCTCGACGAACGGCTTCGCGCACTCGACGCCCAATACGCCGAGCGGCCTATCCCGCTGCCTCCTTATTGGGGCGGATACCGGCTCGCGCCTGAAAGCGTGGAGTTTTGGCAAGGGCGGCGCAGCCGCTTGCACGACCGGTTACGCTACCGCCGCGAAAGCGAAGGTGGGGAGTGGATAATCGAACGACTCTCCCCTTGAGTTCGCGCCCCACCCGCCTAGGCACAGCAGCATGTCTGCTTTCCCCACAACGCCGCCGACGGCGCCCACGCCTAGCACGCTCGACGAAGCCCTGCGATTGCTCGAAGCCGAGCGGGCCCGCTCGCAAAGCGACCGGCTCGAAGCAGTCGCCCGCTTCGCGAGCATGGCCGTGCACGACTACAACAACCTACTCTCTGTCATCAACGGCTACTGCGAGATGCTGGCCCCTGAGCTGGAGCCGCAGCCTGAGATCGCCGCACAAGTTGCCGAGATTCACAAAGCAGGGAAAAAGGCCGTCGAGCTCTCGCGGCTTCTCATGGGCCTTAGTGGGAAGCAGAGCTTTGAGCCACAAACGGTCGACCTAAACTCCCTTGTCCAAGAGCAGCGCAGCTACCTCACGGGGCTAGTCGCAATCAGCAGAGCAAGCCTGCACGTCGAAGCGGCAAGCCCCGAACCTTGTCGCGTGCAAACCGATACGGAGCAATTCAAGCAAGCCCTCCACCACCTAGTCGCCAATGCGCGCGACGCGGTAAGCGGCCAAGCCAAGGGTGAGGTCGTACTAAAAATCGAACTACGTACGGGAGAGTGCAGTAACACCCAAGCCGTCGCGCTCAGCATCGTCGACAACGGAACCGGCATCGATGAGTCCGTTCACGCGCGCCTGTTTGAGCCCTTTTTCACGACCAAGCGCACGGGCAAAGGCGTCGGGCTCGGACTGTTCTTCGTCGACAGCGTGGTAAAACGCAGCGGCGGCACGATCACCGCGCGCAACGCCGCGCCCCAAGGCGCGATTTTCGAAATCGTCCTGCCCCTCGTCACAGCCGGCTCCGCAAACCCAGCTAACGGCGAAGCCGCCTAGCTCCCCGCCCCGCCCATGAAGCTCCACCTGCTCCCCGAGCGCTGCGGCAGTGCTGCCGAAAACATGGCGACCGATCTTCTGCTCCTGCAGCGTTATCCGACTGCGCCCGCCGCCGTAAGGCTGCGCCACTACACTTGGCAGCGCCCCGCGATCACCTTCGGCTATTCCCAAAAGTACGCGCTCGTCCGCGAGCAGCTCGCCGCCATCGCGCCCGACGGCGGGCACTTTGACCTCACCCGCCGCGCCACTGGCGGCGGCTTGGTCGACCATCGTGATGACTGGACTTACGCGCTCGTAATCCCGCGCGGACACGACTTAGAGGCGCGGCCCGCTTCGCAAAGCTACCGGCTCGTCCACAAAGCACTCGCCGCCGCGCTCACCAACCAAGGAGTTCCAGCCACCTTAAAACGCGCGAGCGATACTTGCTCTACCCCTAAAGCCACAGCCCAAAAAGTCGCGCCCGCGACCCAATGCTTCCAACGCGCGGAGTGCTTCGATGTCATCCGCGCCGACCACAGTGGCACGGCCCGTGCGGAAACGAAAATCGCCGGCGCTGCGCAGAAACGCACAAAACACGGCCTCCTCTTTCAAGGCTCGGTAAGCCGCGCCGCCGCCGCTGGCGAGGCCACCGACTGGGATCGGTTTTACGCCGACTTCGCCACCGAGCTCGCCCACCTGCTCGACATCGAGGTTGAGCCCCTTGGCTGGCCCGACTTCGCCGAAGCCGAACTCGAAGGACTCATTGAGCAATACTCGTCGCCCGAGTGGCTCGAATACCGCTAAAAATCACCGTCCCTCACCCCATACCCCGCGTGCTAGCGGGCTAAAACATGGCGGCACACACGACGGATGTGCCGCCACGCTGATACTTCCCACTGCGCGTGGGGCGGCAGAGAGGGGAGAGTGATAACCCGTTTGGGCGAAGTGGGGAAAATCACCAGTAAACTCCCGCCTCCAAGTTTGGGGTCCTTTTCACAGAGCCGCTTGGCTGCTGTGCGAATGCACGGCAACCAAGCGGCTCTGTAAATGGGTGCAGCGATGGACGGCGGGCCAACGAGCCCGCCGCCAAATAAAACAGCCTGCGGCTGCGCTCCACGCGCAGTGGAGGTCTGTGTGCGCGGACGGCCAGCCTGGGCTAAAAGCTCGTCTCTAGCGAGAGGGCCCAGGCGCGCGGTTGTGCGAGTGAAAAGCGCGCAGATTGGTTCCAGTAGCGTGCGTCGCTGAGGTTATCGATATTGAGCCGCAGCGTGTAGGCTATGCCGCGCGAATCTTGGAAACGGTAGCGGGCACCCGCGTCTACTCGCCTCCAACTGGGAAGCACGACTTGGTTGGCCTCGTCCGCGTAGGCACTGTCTGTGTAGATGAAGCGGGCACTGAGCGCGAGTCCCGTAATGAAAGGAACATCCCAATCCGCACCGAAGTTTGCATTGACCTTCGCCGTGCCAGTGAGCCGCTTGCCCACGACATCGGGATTAGGGCTCTTGTGGATTTTAGGCTCGGCGAGCGCGACGCCGCCAAGCAGCCGCAACCCCTCAACAACTTGTCCGGAAACGTTGATCTCGATGCCTCGGGCGCGCTGGTCGCCATAGATACCGTAGATGCGATCGGGCTCGCCCGGAGGGATCGGCCCGGGCAGGAACTGCGCCCCCGCGGTGGGGCGCGTCAGCTCGTAAGCCGCGACAGTCGCCATCCAGTTGCCGCCAAGGCTGAACTTCGCCCCCGCTTCGTATTGCTCAGAGACATACGGCGCGAGCTGTTCATTCGCGTTGATATAGACGGGATCATTTGGAGCGGTACCGCCGGTTGACAGCCCTTCGACATAGCTCACGTAGAGCGAGGCCCAGTGCACGGGCTTGTAAACGAGGCCGAAGACTGGCGAGGTGGCCTTCTTGTTGTAGTGGCGCGTCAGCGGATTGGTGCTCGTCAGGCTCAGTGAGTCTACCTCTTGGCGGCGCACGCCAAGTGTGAGCAAGAGCTGCCCGTTAAACACCTCGACCTGATCGGCTAAGGCAAAGCTTGTCAGCTCAAGTTCGGAGCCGGGCGTAATCCGATTCGGCAATCGGGGCAACTTCGGCGGCGCGACGGGGTTCCAAATATTAGAGCGTCCCGAGCCGCGATTGGGCACGAAAGTTCCGCTATCTCTATGAAGAAAAGAGACACTGAAACCGTAGCGGTGCTTCACCCCCGGATGCTCAAAGGCACCGCGTAGGCCCGCCTCCATCGACTCACGGTCATCGCGCTGTTTCCACTGGCGATAGACCCATGTGTAGTCGCCATCGGTCGTTTCCATGGTCGGATAGATTAACGCCCCATCGGTCGTATAGACATGCTGACCATAGCCGGCGTAAACGCTCAGATCGGAGTTGATTTCGTACTCAGCCTTTAGGAGGCCGCTGCCGTTTTCGGTCTCGAATTCGCCCGAGCCGGGGTAGGCATTTCGTCCGCTGGGTGCAGGGGGGATCACTTTGAGTGCCGAGCCCACATTGAATGGGCGGGTGGCGTTGTTCACGTCCTCATGGCTCCAAAGCAGATCCAGCGAAACGCTCAATTTCTGTCCGCGAAAGTCCGCGCCGATCGCCCCCGCGCGACGATGCATAGACTGGTCATACATCGCAGTATCGCCCGCGAGATACACTGCGTTTGTCCGCAGGCCAAAGGCACCGCCCGGCCCAAAGCGCCGCCCGATGTCTGCGTGCGTCGAGCGCACGGAGTCTTGGCGCAGCCCGATGTTGAGGCGAGTAATGGGCTCGTTGTGCGCGCGTTTTGGCACCAGATTCACCACGCCGCCGATGCTCCCGCCCGGCGACATCCCAAACAGTGCCGCCGAAGGCCCTTTGATCACCTCCGAACGCTCAACGCTTTCCAGAAACACTCGACCGGCGGGAGCGACACCAAACATCCCGTTGAAAGCCGTGTCCGCCGCGCCAACCGAGAAACCGCGGATCGACATGCTTTCCGACATCCACGCGCGCCCTCCAGTCGCTCGCACTGACGGGTCGGCGGCGAGCAAGTCCGCCATCGACTGCGCCTGCATGTCGCGAATCGCTTCGTCCGTGTAACTCGTAACACTAAACGGCGTGTCCATCACATCCGTCGTGCCCAGCAGCCCCATCCGAGCTCCACGGGCGACTTGTCCGCCCCCCAGCGCTGCCGCAGCCTCGTCTAGGGCAGTACGGCTATCGCTCACGGTCATTTCAGGCAGGGTTGTAAAATCGCTATCCGCCAAATCGCTAAAATCGCCCGAGTACGCTCTGGCCGCAGCGCGAGACTGGGCTTGAGCCGGGAAACTCGCCGCCACGAGCCCCGCAAGCAGCAGTGCCAACGCACTGGCAGGCGCGACGAAAAAGCGCGCAAGTAAACCCCGCACGTCGCAGAGATCAGAGAAGAGACCGAGTCTGGTTTTCATAGTAGGAGGCGCGGAATTCGCTGATACTGAGAACTAATTTCAATAAAATATACGCAGTCCTCCTAACTATTTGCTCCGTAACTCCCCCCAAGTGCGCAAATGCGCAGCGCTACTGGGCGCAGCGCCTCAGCTCGCCCAAGCGGAATTTCGCTCCTGTCACCGCGGCCTTAATCCTATCGCCGCGCCCTTAATCCTGCCGCCGCGCCCTTAATCGATCCCTGCTTCGACCCCCGCTTCGCCATCCGAAATAGGAAGCGCGGACGCCTCTTCGGCCACTTCCACAACGGGGGCACTCTGCCAAAAATAGTGACCGCGACGCTGACGATCGACCTGTGTGGCGACCGCCCCCAGCACCACCAACACGAGTGCTGCGCCCAACCAGTGCCGCAGCGACTTCGACCGCTGCGCATACGGGTCGCGCATCATCCGACGCGCGTTTTTGGGCAGTTTCGCTTGATCGGTCAGTGCCGTGCCAAAAGGCACCGAGATTTTCACGCGGCCATTAATCGCCCAGCCGTTGGCGTCTAGGATTGGGCCGAGATTGCGCTGCCGCAGCTTTATCCAAGCGATGAGCATCGACGGACCCGAGATCGCCAAAACGATTCCCAAAATACCCAGCGGCATCCACACGCCCAAGCCGAGAAAACCCGCAACCAAGCCGCCGAGCAAGGTCCCGATCGCGCCCAAGCCCACGCCGAGCGCGGCGACCGTACCGACCTCAAACTTCGGCCTGCCGCCACCTGCTGCGGCCAAGGCGCCCACCGCTCCGCCCGCCGCCGCCGGCTTCCCGCTGGCGACCGTGCTCACGGTGTTGGTGGCGACGTTTTCCAGCTTACTCGTCGCCTCGCTATCCGCCGCCGCCGCGCGCTTAGCCACCTGCTCCTCAATAAAGCGGACGAATTTTTTATACGGGGCCCAAAACGCCTGCCGCACGCTAATCGGATTATCGATTAAGCGCGTAATTGTGGCGTCCCAGTCGCGCCCCTTTCGGTCGTAAAAGATCCCATGCCGGCCGACGAAAAGGTAGTCGCTATCGCCCTGTGTGAAACACGCCGCGATCTGCACCCGCTCGCCGCCCGGGCGCACGCAGTCCACATAGGCGATATACGCCTTACTCATCGCCGCGAGCGTCGCGTGCTTGGCCGGGTCGTCCACGCGGATGCACAAGTCGCACGAGCGACTGTCTAAAAACAGGGTGCCTGCTTGGAAAATCGCGGGGCGCGCACGGTCGAAGAAATCCGCAAAGTTGATAAAGTTATGCAACAAGTCGCGCAAATCGCGGTGGTAACGCGCGAGCCGCTCCACATCGCTAATCGCGCGAAACTCCGGCTCCAAGGTCTTGTCCTTCGCGACCAAGGCCGCGAGCGCGGCGCGCCCCTCGCTCGCGAGGATTTCCTTGGCACGCGGCAGCCCGAGCTTCTCGACCGCCGAGCCCACCTTGTCGCCTTGCCAAGTCTCGTAAGGCGCGAGCTTCGCGTTGAGCGTGCGCCACTCCTCGACACTTAGGCTCGTCTGCTCCGCGCCAAAAATCGGCGTCACCGCGCACTCGTGCAAGTGTGCCAGTGCCTCGCCCCACGCCGGATTCACCCCACTCAAAAGCGGCAGCCGCTGCGTCTCGTCGATTCGCGCCAGCGGGAACTCTGCAATCTCCGCCGCGCTCAAGCGCATATCCTCTGCGGCACGCGCGAGATACTCAGACTCGCTGCGGTTGAGCGCCTCAATCGCCCGCGGGTCAAAAGCCGCCATCCGGCAGCGCGCAAAGTAGTCCTCCACCTTTGAGCGCAGCAGCTTTATCGCACTGCACGCCTCCGCCGTCGCATCGCCGAGGACCGCGATCTCCTTTGTCCCGCTCTGCTCAACCCAACTCGCGTAGGCGGCCAAGTCCTTAAAAAACGTATCAATCTGCGCCGCCGTCACCCCCGTCGCGCCGTTTCGCGACGCCGTCCCGCCTAGACAAGTAATGATGTCCTTGATGAGTGCCTGCACGGCGGGTTCCTCCGCCGCCGCAGGCGGGATGACGCCCGAACCATTTAGCACACTCGCCGAAAAAATCGCCGCCGTGTTCGCCGCGTCCGCCGTCGTAATCGCCGAGTCCTTAGACTTGCCCAGACTGCGCAAAATCTGCCGCGCACTCGACTCAAGGATAGCGCCCTCGGGCGTTGAAGTATCAATCGCGTCGAGCGCGAGCCTGTCCGCTCCGGCGAGCAGATCGCCCGCGTCCTTGAGCCGTGCGCAGGCCCAGTTGACCGCCGCAATAAGTTCGGGAGCGCGAATCCGCCCGTCTTCATCGCTATCGATTAGCGCAAGCGTTTGCTCGTCGATTTCGAGCCCCTTAACCGGACAGCTCAGCGCAACCCAAAGCTTCTGATCCAGCTCGGCCAAGTGCCGCAAATCCTCGCCGCTGCCGAGCGCGACCTGGTCTATCCCGCCGGTGCGAAAAAACGTCCAAGCATGAGCGGGAGTGCGAAGGGGAGTCGCAGAGGCAGCAACGGCAGCAGAAGGCATAGTGGCGGATGAGTAGCTGCCGACACGCCGCTGACAAAGGAAAAGCTAACGACTTGCCCGCCGGGGTAGCTCATATGCCCTTGAGCTGCCGCCGCCGTCTCGCCCAGAGCCCTAGCCCCACCGCGCCAAACACTGCGCCGCAGGTGCTTGCTTCAGGAGCAGGCACCACTTCCCAAAACTGTGCGTCGTAGTCGCGTGTTATTGCGCCCGGCGCGTAGCCTTCGAAGTGAATATACGGTAGCGACGCGGCGAGATCCCCACCCGACCGGCGCACCAAAAGTCGGTCCTCAAGGTCCACCCAGTTTCGCACTAGGAGCACCGAGCTGCCTTCACTGTGGAAAACTTTTAAATCATCAAGGATTAGCCAATTGGGTGAGGCCAGTGTGCCACCCTGAAAGTCGACCACGCCGCGCCCCAGAACCACTAGTTCGCGAAAGGTCTCGGTGAGCCCCGCGCCACCTGCTCCGTTAAAGTGTAATACCCCCTCCACCTCCTGCCCCACATAGCGCGCCGTATCCGCAAAACCGCCCCGCAGCCAAACATTCATCGAATTGCTTATTTGCTCACTCTTATCGAGCCGCAGCGTTGCGGAGTGCCTCCGATCGCCTATTTCGATCCGCCCCGCAGATGCCTGATGAATCGCTGCCACCCCCGCACTTTTATTTAAAATAAGCAGTCCCTCATTTACATAAATAGAGCCTATTATCTGATTGGACACCGCGCCCGATAGGGTCAGATGCCCGGGCCCTGTCTTAGTGAGTCCCCGGCCTATAATCCTCGAACTGATCGTGAGCCCCGAAGCGCCTGTATTATACACATGCACATAGGCTTGGTTAAGTAAGTTTAGGGTGCCTGAATGGATTGTAGTATCGGCCGCGCCGACAGAAAGGAGTGCGCTCGCGCTTACTAGAAGCGTCCTCCCTGACAAATCGACCTGCCGTCCATCGGTAAGCCGCAGCGAATTAATATTCCGACTCCCACTTAAGACTTGGTCGGCTATCGGCGAAGCATTTGTAGTCGGGCCCCAACTGTCTTGCGCACCCGTATTATAACCAAAGTAAGCGACAATAGGACGCCCATCTGAATTCGCCAAACCTAGGGAGGCCCAGTCCTCACCACTCACTGTAGCATACGGCAAAATACCTCCGAAATCCGCAAGAGCTTGCTCAACCCGCAGCGTCGCACCATCGCCAAAGCGACTTACCCCCGAAGAACTGATAAAGTTAAGTGTAGCCCCCGGGCTCATCTGTCGCAGCCGCCCAACTCTCACTTCAGTAACGAAACCCAAACGGTTATTGATAATATCAATCGTACTACTCCCAAGGTAAAGGTCGATAAGGGCAAGTCTCTCTACAGAGTCGCCCGCTTCAGTTTGCCCAATATAACGAAAGCTGCCCGCTTCTAGCCGGATACTCCCATTATCCAAAAGGCGATCTGCACTATACTGCCCCCCCGTCGCAGAGTCACTCGTCCCCGCATTATCAAGCGTCAAAGTGCCTCCATTATAAATCTGTATAGAGCGGAGTCCACCAAACTTACCCTTATCATTAAGCCGCAACTCCGCTCCATATATCAAAATAGCTTGTCTCAGGTTAGGATTATTAGCCGTTATATCGAGTCGCCCATTTCCCTCAATAGTGAGGAAGTTTCCTCTCAAAGCTCTATCGAAGCGCGCATCCGCTCGAGTCGTGTTTCCCGTCCCGTGCACCACACGGATACTCCGGTTAGTAAAGCCTAGGTTGATTGCGTTATCCCAAATGAGTGTGCCATCCGCATTCGGATCGCCCAAAATCAGCGTGCGCCCGCTCCCGATAAAATTCGGCGCATCCCAGTCAATTATAGCCGTAGAGTCGCCAATCCGCACGCTGCGGTCGCCCCCCACTGCCGCGAATCCGCCCGATCCCGCCCAAGTCACCTCTCCGGGCCCCGTCCCGAGTCCACCCGTAAAATCCTCGGTTAACAACAAAACGGAGTCGTTATTCAGGATGATCTGCCCGTGCAGCCACGACCCGGCGCCGCCAAAAAGCGTCAGCCCTCCAAACAGCACAGCTAGCAACAGACTTCTCATGAAGCCCCTCCAGACTAACAGCACGAAACTTACCTAGGATAGTCGAAAAACTACGGAGCTCCCTTGGCGAATCAATGGCACCAACCACGCTCCGGCGAAAACGCTAAGCGAGCTGTTGCTTCCGTATCGGCCACTGTATCCAGTGCTTGCACACATGAGCGACGCGCCCGCACCACAAAAGCTATCGGTCGAGCTCGCGCGGCTGCGCGACCGCCTCGGCAACCGACCGGTCACGCTGTGCGAGGTGATCGCCACGCTGCGAGGTCGCGCCTACGTGCTCGTCGTCATCCTCTTCGCGCTGCCCTTCGTCACGCCCATCCCGCTGCCCGGCCTCTCGACGCCACTCGGCCTAGTCATCGGTTTCATCGCGCTACGGCAGTCGCTCGGGCTCCGGCCTTGGCTCCCAAAATCGTGGCAACGCCGCGAGCTGCCCGCCGGATTTTTCAAGAAAACCTTCACGATCGCAGGCCGAGTCATCGCTTGGCTAGAGCGAGTCCTGCGCCCGCGCTTAGCGTGGGTGAGCCGCCCTGCACTCGCACAACAAGCCCACGCCGTCGTCATTCTCATCTGCGCCATCATCCTGCTGCTCCCGCTGCCTATCCCCTTCAGCAACACCTTTCCCGCGTGGGCGATTCTTCTCATCGCCTCCGGAAACCTCGAGCGCGACGGACTCTTCATCCTGCTTGGCTACATCGCCTCCATCGCGGGGCTGCTCTACCTGCTCCTCCTAGGCACCGCTGCGCAAAAAATGAGCGTCTCATTTTGGCACTGGCTCAACGCCTAAAAGACCCACCCACCACCACAAAGGCCCCAGAGTCTGTTCCCGTTTCAACCGCGAGCCGCGCTGATACGCTTTTTCCCACTACGCGTGGGGCGGTGGCATGCTGCCACTCCCATTTAAATCGCGATTTGGCTCGGACGCTTCGCGCCCGAACACAAATCGCGATTTTGAATAGGCCCTCCGTTCCTGTCCCAACGGGACAGGGGAATGCTTTCAAATTTGGGATTTCGCTTTCGCGCGATAGCGCGATGAGAAATCCCAAATTGAACGGGTGCAGGCACAGCCTGCCGCCCCACGCGCAGTGGGAAAAAGCGTATCAGCGCTAGGCGACGGCGGGCCAACGAGCCCGCCGCCAAATAAAACAGCCTGCGGCTGCGCGGTTGAAACGCGAACAGGCCGGACCAATAAAAACCGCCTGCCCGCTCCATTCGGAACTGTCCCTAAGCGCAGGAACACATCACAACGCCTGCAATCGCATGCTCCTCACACCGCGCACTGAACATTTAATCGACCTCGCACTCGAAGAAGACGCCGCTCTCGGCGACCTCACCAGCCGCGCTATCTTTGCGCCCACGCAGCGCTCCCGCGCCCTCATTAAAGCCAAAGAGCCGCTCGTCCTCTGTGGCGTCGAAATCGCCGCGCGCACCTTTACGCGACTCGACCCGTGCTTCCAAATCGAACCCGCCGCCGCCGATGGCGACTCACTCGCCGCCGGTGCCCCCGTCCTCCACATCAGCGGCCCCACCCTCGCGCTCCTCACTGCCGAACGCACCGCGCTCAACTTCCTCCAACGCCTCAGCGGCATCGCCACCCAAGCCCGCCGCTACGCCGCCGCTGTCGAAGGCACGGGCGTTCGCATCGTCGATACGCGCAAGACGACTCCGGCTTGGCGCGCGCTCGAAAAGTACGCTGTGCGCTGCGGCGGTGCGCACAACCACCGCGCCACGCTCGGCGAGCATGTCTTAATTAAAGACAACCACATCGCCGCAGCGGGCTCGCTCACGCGCGCCGTTGCACTCTGCCGCGACGCCGCGCCCCACGGCGCACGGATCGAAGTCGAAGCCGCCACGCTCGACCAGGTGCAGGAAGCCCTCCGCGCCGCTGCCGACATCATCCTCCTCGACAACATGAGCCCTGAGCAGATCGCTGCCGCGGTCGCGGTGATTGGCGGCGCGGCCCTCGTCGAAGTCTCCGGCGGCGTCACCTACCAGACGCTACGCGACTACGCGCTCCCCGGCGTTGACCTCATCAGCATCGGAGCCCTCACCCACAGCGCAACCGCCGCCGACCTCAGCCTCGATATCGTCGCGGAGTAAACGCGCCAACGACCGTGGAGATTATTCACACAGATTGCCTCGTAATCGGCTCGGGCCTCGCGGGCTCGGCTTACGCCCTGCACGCCGCACGCGCCGGGCTGCGCGTCGAGCTCCTCTGCCTCGACACCCCACTCGCCGCCAATAGTGACTGGGCCCAAGGCGGTATCATTTACGAAAACTCGGCCCAGCCCGAGTTGCTCGCCGCCGACATCATCACCGCGAGTGACGGCACCGCTAACCCCGCCGCCGTCGAACACCTCGTCCGCGAAGGCCCCGCTGCGCTCAAAGCCCTGCTCCTCGACGAACTCGCCGTGCCCTTCGACCGCGACACGGGCGGCGGCCTCGAATTTACCCGCGAAGGCGGCCACTCCACCCGCCGGATCATCCACGCCAAAGACACCACTGGCCACGCCATCCTCAAAACCGTCGCCCAGCGCGTAGACGCCACGCCCAACATCACCCGCCGCAGCGGCGGGGTCGCAATCGACCTACTCACGCTCTCGCACAACAGCCGCGAGCCCGCCGACCGCTACGCGCCACTCACCTGTTACGGCGCCTACGTGCTCGATTCAACACGCGGCGAAGTCCGCGCCATCATCGCCAAAAAAACGGTGCTCGCGACCGGCGGCTTAGGCCAAATTTTCAGGCATTCGACCAACCAGCCCGGCAGCGTCGGGCACGGGATCGCGATGGCCTACCGCGTGGGCGCACGACTCATCGACCTCGAATACGTCCAGTTTCACCCCACCGTATTTTTTAAAAAAAACGCACCGCGCTTTCTCATTACCGAAGCGATTCGCGGCGAAGGCGCAGTGCTCGTCAACGCACGCGGCAATCGCTTCATGGAGGCCGCGCACCCGCTCGGCGAGCTCGCCCCACGCGACATCGTCTCACGCGCCATCCACGAGGAACTCGCCGCCACTGGCGAGCCTTGCGTCTACCTCGACCTCTCGGCGCTCGCGCCCGATTTTATTAAAAACCGCTTCCCCGCTATCCTCGCCCGCTGCGCCGAGCACGGTGTGGATATTACGCGCGACCCCATCCCGGTCGTCCCCGCCGCGCACTTCTCTTGCGGCGGCGTGCACAGCGACCTGCAAGGCCGCACCAACGTCCGCCACCTCAACGCCATCGGCGAAACCGGCTGCACGGGCCTGCACGGCGCGAATCGCCTCGCCAGCACCTCCCTCCTAGAGTGCCTGACCAGTGCCCAATTTACCGCGCAAGCCGACGCCGCAGAAATCGCCACACTCGGCGACAGCGGCTTCCGGCTCCCCAAGCCACCCGCCTGGAAAGCCGCCAAACGCGACGCCGACCCGACCCTCATCCGCCAAGACCTGCAACTGCTGCGCTCCACAATGTGGAACTACGCGGGCGTCGTCCGCAGCCCCAAGCGGCTCACCCGCGCGCGCCGCATCCTGCTCGAACTACGCGAAGAGATTCAGAGCTTTTATCGGGACTGCCGCGTAACGCGCGAACTCGTCGAACTGCGCAACGCTATCGAGACATCCCTACTCGTCGTGCGCGCCGCCAGCCTCAACCCCATTAGCAAAGGCTGCCACTACCTACGCTCCCGCCCCAGCACTGCCCAGCAGCCTAATTAAGCGGACGAGGCACGAGAACGCCCAAGCGGCGAGTTTTTATCAGTAACTCACTTTAGCTAATTGAGTTAAGAACATCCTAGCCTAGTCCTAATTCATAAAAAATTAGGATTTGAAGGCTTATCCTAGTTTCATCCTAATTTGTCCTAAATTAGGATGAAATGAAGCTCCCTCTCGCCCCTCCTTCTTGGCCCGCATTCGTCAGTAAGACTCCAGCGTCCCGGATAGCCGAGCTCTACTCGGCCCCAGAGCTGCGCAGCTATTGGCGGGATAATGACCGCTATCTCCATTGGGATGAGTTTCGGCACCGGCCCATGCCCGAAGGCTTCAGTGCCGAAGAGTGCTGGTTCATCGCAAAGTCAATCCGGCACGCGACCTATCGCGAGGTCCCGCTAAAAGATAAATACGGAAGAGCCTTTGTTTTTGGGATGCCTTCGCAGCTCACGGAGCTTTTGCAGCAAATTGATCGAGGGCTCGGGTTTGCAGGCGGACTCGCTGCGGCAAGCACGCCCTCTGCAGAACGCGACAACTACGCGCTCAATACACTCATCGAAGAGTCGATTACCTCCAGCCAACTCGAAGGTGCGGCGACCACGCGTGTAATCGCCAAAGAAATGCTGCGCGCCAACCGCCCTCCGCGCGACCTCGGCGAGCGAATGATTTTAAACAACTATCTCACCATGCAGCGCATTCGTGAGCTTAAGGATCAGCCTTTGAGTATTGAGCTAGTGCTGGAACTGCATCGGCAGATTACACAAGACACGCTCGACAAGCCCGAGGCAGCCGGACGGCTCCGCAGAAGTGACGAGCAGATTCGAGTGGGTGACTTCTCGGGAGCAGTCGACTATCACATCCCTCCGCCCACCGAAGAACTCCCTGAGAGACTTCGCGCCCTGTGTGACTTTGCCAATGTAGCGCCCGACGCAAATTCCGGCACCCGCTTCATCCACCCCGTCTTGCGAGGCATCATCTTGCATTTTGCGCTGGCTTACATCCACCCCTTCTACGACGGCAACGGACGCACGGCACGCGCACTCTTTTACTGGTTCATGCTGCGCGCCGACTATCCGCTGTTTGAGATTATCTCGATCTCTCATGCCTTGCTGCGCGCTCCGACCCGCTACGCACGCGCCTTTCTTTACACCGAGACCGACGATAACGACCTCACTTATTTCATCCTGCACCAAGCCGCGGTCATTCGGGAAGCGGCCAAAGCACTGCACGCCTATCACCAGCGTAAACAACGCGAACGACGCGCCGCGAGCAGCTACCTAAATAAAGTCCCCGGCCTGAACTATCGCCAACAAGCGCTCCTCGCCCATGCCCTGCGCGAGCCCGGCACCGTGTATCAGATCACCGCACACGCCCGCAGTCACGGAGTCACCCACCAAACCGCACGCGATGACCTCTTCGCACTCGCCGAGCGCGGGCTACTGACAGTTTCCAAGCTGGGCCGCAGCTACGCGTTTCGCACCGAAGCCTCACTCGCCGAAAAGCTGTCTAAAACAGACTAGCAGCTAAGCTCGGCTCCCGCCTCAAACGTAGCCGCGCTAATACGCTTTTTCCCACTACGCGTGGGGCGCAGCCGCAGGCTGTTTTATTTGGCGGCGGGAGTTTACTGGTGATTTTCCCCACTGCGCCCAAACGGGTTATCACGCTAGTTTCCCCTCCTTGTCGCAACGCGACAGGGGGGAATGCTTTCAAATTTGGGATTTCGCTTTCGCGCGATAGCGCGATGCGAAATCCCAAATTGAATGGGTGCAGGCACAGCCTGCCGCCCCACGCGTAGTGGAAAATCTGCCTCCGGCGCGGCTCGCGTTTAAAACGCGAACAGGCCCTAGCTCGGGCTTCCACGTTTAGCGGAGGCGCGATTTTGCCTGAGCAATGATTGCCAAAAGCGCGGCGTAGTCTTGGTCGCGGCTGCCGCTTTTAATCCGGTATTCAAACTTTGCTGCCTCGGCCATTTCGCGCTCGGCGGTCGCCACGCGGCGGGCGATTTCTGCTTCGTCATCTGTCCCGCGCGCGCGGATACGCGCTTGGAGCTGTTCGGGCGCGATTTCGATAAACACAGTCACCAGGCTCTGTGCCAATAAGGGATACTGCGCACGCGCTTCGCGGAAGCTCGCGACACCTTGCACATCGACATTGGCCACGAGGGCTTGCCCGCGCGCGAGCGGTTCGATCACCGACGAAGCGAGGGTCCCGTAGCGGCGATCACCGTGCACCCAAGCCCATTCCAAAAACTCGCCAGCACGTTGTTTTTCCTCAAAAGCCGCCGGACTCAAAAAGTGGTAATGCACGCCATCGACCTCGCCCGGACGCGGTGCACGCGTGGTTGTCGTCACCACTCTAGCAAAGCCGAGTGCGGCGTCCGCCACAAGCCGCTCGCAAAGCGTGCTTTTCCCCGAGGCCGTGGGGCCCGCGAGAACAAGAAAGAGCGGCGAACCGGAAGCCGCATTTGGAGTGACTTCAGAAGGAGCGGTAAGATTAGGCACGGATTGGGAAAAGAGGAGTGGGGTTAATCGACAGGAGAAAGCGAGGCGCGCGCGGATCCGCTTATGGCTCTGGCTCAATAAGTGGTAGCAACGTAGCTGAGCAGCGCGCCGTAACTCACAAGCAGCGCACCAAAAACGCGGCTTCGCGTCGGTCGGACAAAGAGCCACTCAACAAAATCGCGCAGTCGGTAAGGCACCGCGCCCAGATACAGCGCAAGCGCGATAGCGAGGTAGACGAGGCTCACCATGAAAAGCCGCTGCGGCGCCTCGTATCTCATATACGCCGCACCGAGCAGCGGCGAGGCACTGAGCAACACGAGTATCGCCAACCCGCGCACCGCCAGAAAATCCGGCACGTATTTAAACGACAGCGCCGCAATCGCCCCAAACCCGATCGCCAGGAGCGTGCGGTGGTTGCCAAAGTCCGCCTCCGGCAAGTGCCACACTCTGTAAAGGAACCACGCCGCCGCGCCGCCGAAAAACACAAGTGCCGCCGCAGTGGAGCGCGGGAATTGCTTGGCTAGCGCCGCCACCATCGCCCGACCGCTGAGCAACGCGAGACCGAGGACGAGGAGCAATGCGGCGGGAATGAGAGTGGCGAGCGCGAGTGACATTTTTGGATTTTGGCGAAGGCAGGAAAAGAGCGGAAAACCGTATCAAGCGTATCAAGCGGCAGCAGAAGCAGGGGCGGCACGCGGCGCACTGTGAGTCTCGCCGGCGCGATCGCTTACGCCCGCCAGCACGAGCGAGCCGTAGAGCGTGCTCACTGAGGCGCGCTCGATGTGTAGCGGCACGAGTTGGCCGATGAGTCGTGGGTCGGCGTCGAAAATGCACACGCGGTTTCCTCGTGTGCGGCCGGTAAAGCGGCGGCCTGTCTTGTCGGGCCCATCGACGAGCACTTCTTGCGTCGTGCCGATAAGCGCCGCGGTGCGCTGCTCGGAGTTGCGATGCAGGATGTCGAGCAGCACTTGGTTGCGCCGCTCTTTCTCGGCCTCGGGCACTTGGTCGGCCAGCTCAGCAGCAACCGTGCCGCTGCGCACAGAGTATTTAAAAATGTAGGCCATGTCGTAGTTACAGGACTCGAAGAGTTCGCGAGTCTGCTCAAAATCCGCCTCCGTCTCGCCCGGGTAGCCCACAATGATGTCGGTCGAAAAATACATGTCGGGCCGGGCGCTGCGCAGGGCCTCGACGATTTTAAGGTATCGCTCGCGTGAATACGGGCGATTCATCGCGCGCAAGATTCGGTCGCTGCCGCTCTGCATGGGCAAGTGCACGTATTCACAGAGCTTGGGCAGCCGCGCGTAGGCCGCGACGAGGTCGTCCTTAAACCCACGCGGATGAGGCGAGGTAAAGCGGATCCGCTCAATGCCGTCGATCTCGTGCACCTTTTCGAGCAGTTGCACAAACGGGCTCACGCCGTCCGTGTGCCGGTAATCGCGCCGCCCGTAACTGGTCACGATTTGCCCCAAGAGCGTGATCTCGCGCACGCCCTTCGAGGCGAGCGAGCGGCACTCGGCGACGATCGCCTCCATCGGGCGCGAACGCTCGTCACCACGCGTTTTCGGCACGATGCAAAAGTGGCAATCCATGTTGCAGCCCTGCTGGATTGACACAAACGCACTGACTTGGGGCGCGGCCCCGGCCTCCGCATCGAGGTGATCGCGAATCGTGTTTTGCGAGCCCGCCTCTTCGGCGATGTCCACAATGGAGGCCCCGATGGGCAAGCCCGCCTCCCGCGCCGCGCGCAAGTTATCGAGGTAGCCGGGCACTTGGTGAAACTTCTGCGTGCCAATCACCAAATCGACATCGGGCAAGGTATCGAGAATCGCCGCACCGCGATTTTGCGCCATGCAGCCGAGTATCCCGATAACGAAGTCCGGCTGCCGCTTTTTGCGCGCCGCAGCGTAGCCCGCCTTGCCCAGTGCCTTTTGCTCGGCGGCATCGCGCACGCTACAGGTATTGAGCAGCAAGATGTCGCAGGCGTTCTCGTCGTCCACGATCCGATATCCGCGCCCGCGCAACATCGCAGCGACTGCCTCGCTGTCGCGCTCGTTCATCTGGCAGCCATAGGTTTTTATGTAGACGCGGTTCACTTGTAGGAAGGACGGGAAGGGCCGTTTTAAGCGCGTAAGCCGCGCAGCGGTCAAACGCAGTCTTCGCGTGTTTCGAGTTTGGCGCGCGACGGGCTCAGACCGCTGCACGGTGTTTCACCGCCACGTCATTTCGATTCGCCTCCCGCACGGCAGCCCGCTTGCGTGGGAAAACCTATGGGACTTTTCGACCGCTTCTTCGCCCCCCGCCAAGCCAAACCGGCAGCCCCCCAAGCCACTCCAAAACCAGAATCAGACACCGCCGAAACTGCTGCGACAGCCCGTGCAGTCACTCCAAGCGGAACTGTGAAGCCCTTACTTGCCGAAGCCCGCGACCGGCTCGATGCGAAAGACACGCAAGCCGCACTCGCGATTTACGAAAAGCTCCTCGCCGAAGACAGCGGCGTCGCCGCCCGCGCCGACGTGCTCGTCACCATCTCTGGCGACCTGGGCAGCACCGGCCACCTGCGCGAAATCACCGAACTCGTAGGCCCGCACTACGACGCTCAAAAACACGGCCCCGCCACCGGCCTCAACCTCCTGCAAGCCTACATCGCGCTGCGCAATGTCGATGCCGCGCAACACATCCTCGACATCCTCTTCGGCCTCGGGCGGCCCGAACTCGAAGACCGACTTCACGGGTTTTCCAACGCGATTGCCGAGTTGATGGCCCAAGGCCAATTCGCCCCCAACGCACCCGTCTCGCCCAGTGTCGGACCGGCAGAAACGAGCGCCGCTACCGGGACTGCCCCAAGCCCGAGTGCACACGTTAGCTTAGTCACTATCAGCAAACCCATCTGGAGCTACGGGCTGGAGGACGCCCTCGGCGAACTCTTCCCGGTCCGCGAGGCCGAGAAGAACGTGCGCCGCGTGGCCTTTGCCCAACTCGCAGTGCTTGGGCTCGAAGACACGCACGAACTCGCCGCAAAACCCGAAGACGAACTCGGCCGCCTCTCGCGCGCGATTCCGCTCTGGCTTGCCGAAACGTTTAGCTACTCTCCCCTCTACGCGCCGCTGGCCGCCGTCGGCGTGCGCCACAGCTCGGGAACCCCCGGCCACTACGCGCTCTTCCCCAGCGAATGGACGACCGAAAACCTCCGCCAACTCGTCGAAGCCTCGGGAGCTGAGGCGAGAGGGCTTGATTACATTTTCACCGGCTCGCTTCAGGAAAAAAACGCAGACACCACGCTCACCCTCCGCGTGTGGGAGGTGCGCAAATTCCGCGAACGCAAAAAAATCGTCCTCCGCTGGACGCCCGCCAGCGCCGACGCCGAACTCGCCAAACTCCACGCTTATCTGCGTCAATTCATGGAGTGGAGAGACGGCAGCGCAGGCGAGCCCCGTGCGGCCGCACTCCGCTACTCGCCACCCGCGCAAGCGCTGCGCTGGCTACACACGCTCGGCACTTCGCTCACGCTCTTTCTCGCCGGAAAAGACGTCCTCGCACGCGACCAAATCCCGCCCCTCAAAGCGCTGATCCGCGACGCACTCAGCGCGGCTCAACGCGAGAAGGAAAGCACCGCCACAGCGCTAGCCTCACTCACACTCCTCGCCCGCGCCCGAGACCTCCGCGCAATCGACGAAACCGACCTCGTCGAACTCACCAAAACACTGGACGCAGCGACTTCACTTGACGACGGCTCCGCACGCACTTCGCCCGACTCCGAGCAAAGCAAACAAGTCGCCACCGCCCGCAGCGCCCTAGCCCTCTAAGCAAGCAGTCCGAACAAATGACCAACTCACTGCGCGCAGCCCCACGCTGTTTTACAGCGAGCTCGTTGGCGACAGGACAAAGCAGGTAACTTTTTTCCACTGCGCGTGGGGCGGCAGGCTGTGCCTGCACCCGTTTAATTTGGGAATTGGCCTCGTCGCTTCGCGACGAAACCAATTCCCAAATTTGAAGTCCCTTCCCTTGTCGCGTTGCGACAAGGAGGAGAAAGTAGAGTGATAACCCGTTTGGGCGAAGTGGGGAAAATCACCAGTAAACTCGCCGCCTCCAAGTTTGGGTTCCTTTCTACCGAGCGCTTGGCTGCCGTGCGAATGCACGGCAACCAAGCGTTCGGTAAATGGGTGCAGCGACACGCTGCCGCACCACGCGTAGTGGAGAAAAAAGGATCTCTCACGCGCTAGCTGGCGCTGGCGGCTAGCTGACCGCAGCCCGCCGCGATGTCGATGCCGCGCCGTTGGCGCACGGTCGAAGGGATGCCAAACTCCTCAATCAACACGCGCTGAAAGGCCCGAGCCGCTTCGCTGCGTGTCGCCGCCCCCGCATAGCCCTTGGTCGGGTTGAGCGGGATGAGATTCACCTGCGCGGGCAGTCCGGCAAGCAGCCTCCCGACTTCACGCGCCTGCTCCGGCGAATCGTTTTTCCCCTCAATCAGCGTCCACTCGTAAAAAATCCGCCGCCCCGTCTCGGCACTGTAAGTGCGGCATGCGTCCATCAGTTGGGCCAGCGGCCACTTGCGCGCAGTGGGGACGATCGCCGCGCGCTCTTCTTGGTTCGCCGCGTGCAGAGAGACGGCGAGGTGCACGCGTCGCTGCTCGCGCGCCAGCCGCAAAATCCCGGGCACTACCCCCACGGTCGAAAGCGTGATCCGCTCGGCCGCAATCGCGAGCCCCGTGCCGTCGCTCAAAATCTCCACCGCACGCATCACCGCCTCGTAGTTGTGCAAAGGCTCGCCCATGCCCATCAACACGATGTTCCTAAGCCGCTGGGATGCATCTCGCACGGACACTTTGGCACGCGATGCAGGGTTGGTGACGGATGGTAATCCGCACGCGTCGCCTCCAAGTAATGCTCTTTGGACGTACACGGCTTGAGCCACGATTTCGCCCGCAGTGAGGTGGCGCGTGTAGCCGCGCTGGCCCGTTGCGCAAAACACACAGCCCATCGCGCAACCGACCTGCGAACTCACGCACGCGGTCACCCGCCCTGTGTAGCGCATCAGCACCGTCTCGATTCGCTCGCCATCGTGCAAGCCGAGCAGGAATTTGCGCGTAAACCCATCGCTCGAGTCGCCCTCCAGCACCGCAGGCAAAGTGCCCAGTGTCGCCCGCTCCTCGAGCAGCGCACACACCCGCGGCGGCACGCAGCCCACCGCTCGCAGCTCGGCAAAATCCCGCACGCAGTCCCAATAGAGCGCACGCCACGCTGGCCCGGCGTGCACGGGATTTACGCCCCAAGCCGCCAAGACCTCGCCCAGCTCGGCCCGCGTCAGCGAATACAAATCAACACGTGGGCGAGCTGGCATGCTGAGGTCTTCCGGATGGCAGCAAGGCGAGCAAACCCTACTTTTTCTTCTTACTCTGAGCTTTGAGGTGCTCTTCTAGGGCGTCCGCCACCTTATTATCAATCCCCTCCCTGGCGAAAACCTGTTCTACGTATTTTTTGATATCACCCGAAACGAAAGGCTCACGCCTCTCATAGCGCCCGAAGTCATAGCTATTACGCGTAATGGAGAGATTGGGGTAGTCATCAGATTTTTCGAGCCAAAGCGAGTTCCAGTGACGCATGTACTGGATCGCATATGCCTTTGCATATTCTTCCGCTCGGCTAGAGAAACGCGGGGGGATGGGCACTTTGATATTCGGCTGAAGCCCGAGGCCGCCGATTTTATCCACTACCATCTCGCTCACGTTTTGATCACCAGTGTAGCGAACTTTCTGAAGGTACGCTTGGGCTTCTCGCTCCACTTTCCGGTAGAATGAGTCGCCCTTGCGGGGATTCCCTTTCAGAAAGTGATCTCTCACGGCCTGCTCAACCCGCTTATCAATTTCGAGCGGCGGAGTCGTGTTTTTATATTTTTCGCGATCGAAGGTATAAGGCAGGTTTCTCGTAGAGAGCCCTATACCGATATTCCACCACTCCATATATTCGAGCACGTAGGCTTTACGATAGTGATCAGACTTCCCGAACTGTGTCATAGGGATATTGATAGAGATCTGCCTCTCGGTGCCGTTCTCCAGATAAACAGTCACGGTTTCTGCCAGGCCCACCGCACTTAGCAGCGGCAATAACAAGATGAAGGCGAGTGCCTTGGGTAGTTTAATCAGGGTAGTCATGGGTGTTGTTTGTTATGTGGTTGGGAGAATTAGGAAAGGGGGCAAGCAGTGTCACGCGGACACGATGGCTGTCACGCGGATTTCGACGCGCATCTTTGGGTCACCGAGTGCGGCGACGCCGAGAAGCGTCCATATTGGCGCATGGTTGGGCATATGTTTACGAAACAGCTCGGTCATAATTGTGTTCACCTCGGGAGTGAAGCCGACGTGGTAAGAATTAACCTGAATGACGTGTTCCCAGCTCGCTCCCGCGCAAGCGAGTGTCCGGCCCACATTTTCAAAGGCTTGGGCGATCTCGTCGCGCAGCTCGGCGTGCGGAAATTGAAAATCATCCGTCCACCCGCCTTGCCCGCTGGTCTCGATACGAGCCCCCACGCGCACGGCTTGCGAATAGTGGAAGGTCTTTAGCTGCCGCTCGCCATAGCCGGGTGTCGCAAAAAAGGCTGGGGTATCGCTCATAATAAGTAGGAAGCAGGGGGGGTTTAGAAAGGGAGCGGGCTTTTGAGTTCGTTGTGGGCAAATTTGTTCCGAGGGTCTTGAAGCGGGAACAGCCCCTAGAAGAAAGTGTAATACTCACCTTCGCTGAGGCGGCGGATAAGCAGTGCAAGCTCCAGTGCGTGATAATCACCCCACATGGAGGATTCGCCACAAGGGATGCGCTGGCCTTTGGGCACGTAGTCCCAGCCATTGGGCCGGTGGTACACGCTGTGCAAGAGTAGCCCTTGGTGTTTGGGATCAGTAGAAAGATAAGGCTCGGCAAAGAGCGTGTCGGCGATGGTGAGCCCAGCCTGAAAATAACGACGGGCGCCGGCCTCATCGCCACGGCCTTTTAGGTAAGTCCCCAAGCGAATAAGGCCTTGGGCGGCGATCGCGGCGGCGGAGCTATCGACGGGCTCGTGCGCGTTGTAGGGATCGGCAGGGTGGGCCCTGTAGTCGCCAAGTTGGTGCGTGTTGAGCGCGGCGCTGTCCCAGTAGGGCACCCCGTCGAGCGCAGAGTAGCCGTCGATGTAATAGTCACTCGCCGCTCTCGCGGTTTCGAGATACAGGTCGGCGACGGCAGCGCGACCGCCCACAGCACGGAGCTCACCCGTGCCGATGGTTTCCAAAAACTCGAGCTGCTCGGCGTAGCCACAAATGATCCAAGCGGCCCCGCGCGTCCAAGTCGTAAAGGGCGAGTAACCTTGCTGTGTACTCGGGCAACGGAACTGGCCGTCGTTGCGGTTAAAGATCGACTCGTGCGCCACGCGGCCTCGGACGTCGTAGGCGTCGCGCCCTTGGCCAAAGAAGACGTTGTAGCGCGCAGTCGTGGCGGCGTGCTCGACCGCGCGGTGCAGCAGGTTTATCCGCCGGTCGCCCTCCCCCATCAGCGCATGGCCGAGCGAGTGCGCCAGCACCAGCGCACGCAGGCTGCGGATCGTATCGGCAAAGAGCGACTGCGGCCCGTTAAACGAGTACAGGTAGCCGCTGGGGACTAGACCGCGGCAGCCGCCGCCCTCGCCGGTTTTCGGCGTGCGCGGCGACCAAGGCTCGCGCTGGTCGGTCGTCGCGTGCCTCGCCGCCTGCACCGCACCGGAGACTTTTAGCGCGAGCTCGGCATAGTTGAGCTCGTCTTGGTTAAAGGGCATTGCCCCTTCGAGCATCAGGCGGCGCAGGTTCCCGTAGGTGGACACGTTGTTAAACCCGTGGTCGTGCACACCGATGTGCGAAACGTGCGAAGCCATGTGGCGCAGCGTCTTCTCGCGGCCCAACGCCAAAAATGCCTCCTCACCCGTCGCGTCGTACTGGAGCAGTGCCATCCCAAACTGAAAGCCCTGCGTCCACTCCGTCCACCCGCGCGAGGTGTAGCGGCCCTTCACAGTAAAGACAGGCGTGCCTTGCGCGCTGTCCCAACTCGCGTCGATTGAGCGGATCTTTCGCCCAGCAAGCTCGAGGACACGCTCGGTCTTTTTGAGCAACTTTTGCGGGGTAATCTGTGAGTTGATTTTCATGGCTAAGGGGCACCTAAAAGTGAGGGCAAAAGCAGAAGAATTCACCGAGCGGGGACGCAGTGTGAGCGGACAGCAGAAACGCTCCACACGCTTCGTCAACGGACTACTCTCAAGCTCCAGCGCAGCCTTCATGCTGCACGCTTATGACGTGATGAGGTAGCACTCGCCCCCTTGCGCGATAGCGGGCCAAGCGGCGATTCTCAGCCGCATGATTAAGAATTTTGCACAAGCATTCCTCCCACTCTTCGTGGCCGTCGATCCGATAGGGCTGGTCGCGATTTTCCTCGCACTGGCACGCGGGACGGCGCGCCCGCAGCGGCAGCGTATCGCCCGCCATGCCCTCCTCACCGGAGGCGGTGTCGCGCTGATTTTCCTGTTTTTAGGGAAGAGCATTTTCGAGGCCATCGGGATTAGCGTAAGCGACTTCCAAGTCGCCGGTGGGCTCATCCTCTTCATCCTCGCCGCGCGCGACCTCATCCACTCCACCTCCGAACTGCCCGAGACCTTGTCCGAAGGCTTCGGTGTAGTGCCGCTTGGGATGCCGCTCATCGCAGGCCCCGCAATGATCGCTGCACTGCTGCTGCTCACGCACACGGTCGGGCTTTGGATGACACTGGCCGCACTCATCTCGAACCTCGGCATCATGGCACTGGCCTTTGCGTACAGCGATTGGCTGGGTGAAAAAATCGGGCAAACAGGGCTGCGAGCGATTTCCAAAATCGTGTCCATGCTGCTCGCTGCGATCGCCATTCACATGATCCGTATCGGTGCGCTGGAGTCACTTAGCTAGGCGGGATAGCGAGGCCGCGCCCCCACTCGCCCAACAGCCCGCAGCAACGCTCTATAACCACAGCGGCAGGCCGGAGCTGGCTCGCCAATCACGCTCTCCCCGGAACACCCAAACCCACGCAGCTAAACTCACCTGCACGGGGATTTTTGCGTAAGGAAGGGGAAAACAGTCGATACGCCCGCGCCGCGCCCTTCTGCTCGCGGCCCTTATGCTGCCGCCCCCTACCCTCCTCGTCCTCGCTGCCGGAATGGGCTCACGCTACGGCGGGCTCAAGCAACTCGACCCGCTCGGCCCTTCGGGCGAGACCGTGCTCGACTACGGCGTGTACGACGCCGCGCGCGCAGGCTTTGGGCGCGTAGTGTTTATTATCCGACGCGATTTCGACGCGCAGTTTCGCAATCAAGTCGGCGCAAAGTACGCCGGGCACCTCGCAGTCGACTACGCTTACCAAGCGCTCGACGCCCTACCCAAGGGCTACCGCATGCCGGAGGGCCGCGAAAAGCCTTGGGGCACGGGCCACGCAGTGTGGTGTGCACGCGAGCAACTCGATGGCCCCTTCGCCGTAATCAATGCCGACGATTTTTACGGAGCCGACTCCTTCGCGCAACTTGCCCAGTTTCTGCAAAATGCGTCGCCCGAAAATGCCTCGAAGGCACGCGCGGCAATGGTCGGCTTCCAACTCAAAAACACGCTTTCAGAAAACGGCGCAGTCTCACGCGGCATCTGCCTCGCCGATGCCCAAAGCGGCCAGCTCCAATCAATCACAGAACACACCGGCATCCTCGCAACCGAGGTAGGCACGGCGCCATCAGCCCGCTATTCGGGCGACGAAATCACCTCGATGAATTGCTGGGGCTTTGGCGCCCCAAGCTCTGCCTTTCTCGACGGACTCGATACAGAACTGCGCCACTTCCTCGACTCACAAGGCCGAGATCTCAAAAGCGAATTCTACCTGCCCGCCGCCGTCTCGGCCCTCATCGCCCGCAACGAGACGACCGTACAACTCCTCCCCACCACGAGCCAATGGTTTGGCGTCACCTATCGCGAAGACCGCGCCCAAGTCGTCGCCCGAATCGCCGCACTCGTCGCGGCGGGCGAGTACCCGAAAAAACTCTTTTAACCCACGCCCCTCACTCCACGCGCCTAACGCCCCATGAGCACTACCCCGCCCCCAGCAAAGCTCGCCGAGGTCCTCAATCTCTTTGAAATCGAAGGCCGCTTTGCCAACGCCACCGCCTACGGCAGCGGCCATATCAACGACACCTTCCTCGTCCACTGCGAAGCCCCCACCGGACAAGCCCGCCGCTACATCGCACAGCGAATCAACGACCGGATTTTTAAAAACATCCCTGCGCTGATGGATAATGTGAAGCGCGTGACCGAGCACCTCGCGCGAAAAGTAGCTCCGCCCAAGCGCAACCGCCAACTCACCCTAATCCCCACCGTAGACGCTGCCCCCTACGCTCGCGATGCAGACGGTGAGTGGTGGCGCATTTACGACTTTATCGAAGGAGCCCACACCATCGACCGCGTCACCACAGTCCACCAAGCCCGCGAAACCGCACACGCTTTTGGCGACTTCCAAGCCCAGCTCAGCGATCTGCCCGGCCCACGCCTACACGAAACGATCCTCAACTTTCACAACACTCGCAGCCGTTTCGACAGCTTCCGCGTCGCGCTGGCCACTGACTCCCTCGGGCGCGCCTCCAACGCCCAACCCGAAATTGACTACGCCCTCTCGCTCGAAGCCGACTGTGACCCGCTCCTCGAGCTACTCGCACGCGGCGAGGTCTCCGAACGCATCACTCACAACGACACCAAGATTAATAACGTGATGCTGGACAACGCGACAGGCCGCGCCGTCGCCGTCATCGACTTCGACACCCTCATGCCCGGACTCCCACTCTACGACTTCGGCGACATGGTGCGCACGGCCACCAGCTCCACACTCGAAGACGACCCCGACCCCGCCAATATGCGCTTTGAAGTCACACTTTTCGAAGCCCTCGTCGAAGGCTACCTCGGCTCCGAAATCGGCCCTGTGCTCAACGCCACCGAGCGCGCCCACCTGGGATTCGCTGGCAAACTCATGACCTACGAAACCGCACTGCGCTTCCTCACCGATTACCTGCAAGGCGACGTGTATTTCAAAACCCAATACCCCGATCACAACCTCGTGCGAGCCCGCACCCAACTCGCCCTCGTACGCTCCATCACCGCGCAAACGGACGCGGTTAACTCGATCCTCGAAAGCCATATCGACTAACATTTCCGCAAGCGCACAACACCGCCATCACCCTGACGGCCCGCCAACACTTGACGACGGCTCGGCGACTAAAGTCGTCCTGTGCACGCCGTCAGGCGGACCGCCAAATAAAGGAGCCTGCGACTTTATGAAATTCTCACAGCCCAAGGCCGACATCTTTACCCCCGACGGAGCAGACCCCGCCACTGCCCTCGCCCGCACCACTCACCTCTGCGTTCTCGCTCACCAAGATGATATCGAGATCAACGCCTACCCCGCCGTCGCCGAGTGCTTTGGTCGCGCCGACCGGCACCTAAGCGGCGTAATCGTAACCGATGGCGCGGGCTCTTCGCGCAGCGGCCCTTACGCCAACTACAGCGACGAAGAAATGAAAGCTGTACGCGCCGAGGAGCAGCGCCGCGCCGCACGGCTCGGCGGCTACGGCCTGCAAATCCAGCTCGCCCACCCCAGCTCCGCCGTCAAAGCCCCCAACAACGAGGCCGTGCGCGCCGACCTGCGCATGATTTTCGAAAACTGCCGCCCTCAAGTCGTCTATCTGCACCAGCCGCTCGATAAGCACGACACGCATGTGGCCACCTTTCTGCGAGCACTCGAAGCCATCCGCTCGCTACCACGCCAGGCGCGCCCGCCCCGCGTTCTCGGCGTCGAGGCGTGGCGCAGCCTCGAATGGCTTCTCGCCGAAGATCTCGTTGCGCTCGACGCAAGCGCGCACGACTCGCTCAAACGCCCGCTGATCGAAGTCTTCGCCTCGCAAGTCGTCGGCGGCAAACGCTACGACGACGCCGCCCTAGGCCGCCGCCGCGCCAACGCCACCTTCCTCGACGCGCACGCTAGCGACCAATTGAGTGAACTGTGTTGGGCCATCGACCTCAGCCCGCTCGCTCACGACGACACACTGCGCGTGGAGGACTTCGCCCTCGCCAAAATCGACCGACTGCGGGCGGAAGTCGCCTCGCGCCTCACACGCCTGAGCTAAGGCAACGCCTACGCACGCAGCCGCGCCGCTGCACTCGCTACCGCCACCACGCGTATTTCATACAGGCACAAAAAAACCGGGGAGTGAGAAACTACTCTCACACCCCGGTATGATTTTCTTGATTTTTTATGCTGCTCGGAGCGGCTTACCCCGACGAGCGAGCGGAGACCAGACCGACCGGCCTAGGGCCTTGGGGAGGCTTATGACCGTGCGAATCCAGTTCTGATTATCGATTGCTTGTCCGGCAGTGGCAGGAGCCTCTGCGCAACGCACGGAGATGGGCTCTCCATTGCGGCGCTTGGGCCAACCGGCGTCCTCGATCACCGCGGGGGATTTACCCTCGCCAATCGAGACAAACGCTCCCGTGGGCCCGAAACCCCCAGGCTGCATAACAAACGTAATCCTGTACTTTGTGTTCATGGTCGAACGGAAGGATCGGCTAATTCCAATCCCTCCCAGCCGACCACGAATACGGGTGACAAAGAACAGGCGCTACCTGTGCGAGCCTCAATGCACGCGTCAAGCCGTGTTTTTGACTGTTTCAAAACTGGTACAATTACCCGCCTGCCAAGCCTCTCGACCTCGGCCTGCCCAACGCCGCATGCGCCGCCGCCGCGCAATCGCGGGGCCCGCCAGACCGCTTAGCTTTTCAGCAGCTTGCCCAGTGCCTTGTTGATTTTCTCCAGGTCGCAGTGTTGCGGGTCGTAGCTCTCGCCCAGCCACTCCAGCCACTCGCGCCCGAGTTCGGAGTCCGGCTCGCGGATGCAGTGCAGCATATCGGCAAACGACTCCAGCCCGCCGCAATCCTCGGGCGGCCCAGCGCGCTCACCAGCAGCGCAGTGCGGATACACCTGACCTTTTTCCAAAAGGCCCACATGCTCGACCGTCGCACTCACCCGCCAGCTCTCGCCAAAGTGATACTCGTAGCCAAACCGGCCGAGCTGCTCAATGTTGAGGTCAGAGAGCCGCACGTCACGGTCGTCCTCCACCAGCCAATCATCGCGGCGCACTGGATTCCCCAGCCGCAGCCCATCAAACACGAACGCGTGCGTCTGGTAATCGAACCAATCGAACACCACCTGAATCGCCTCGTGAAGTTGGGAGACCCACATGCTCTCGCGCACGAGTAGTCGCCGCCAAATCACGGGCGCGGTGCCCACGATTTCCAAGCGCAGCGCGAAGACCTTTTCGGGGACCTTCTTGCGCACTTTGGCCGCACTACCTTCGAGGAGCGAAATCATAAATGCGAAGCGGAGTGCAAACCACGCCTGCATGCAACTCTCGCCCCACGCGAGCGGCGCAAAAATGAATCCTGCGCCGTCCTCTATCCCTCTTCACTCCTCAGGACGGCGAGGCCCGCGCTACGACCGCGACGAGCCCCACCGCAAAAACAACTCTGCGACTGCTAAAAGCGCCGCTTCACGTAACCCTCAAAGCGCAATGGCAGCTCCTGGAAAACGATTTGGTGGTTCGAGAAGTTCCCCCCATTGTGCGCCCAATTTCGCCGGTCAAGCGCATTGAGGATATCGAGGTTCACGCTCCAGCGCGGCCCGCGATAAAACACAAATACGTCCACAAAAAGCTGCGCGGGGATGTGGTATTCGTTGGTCAAATTCCCCGGCGCCTCGCTCTGCCAACTCGCCCCCAGCCCCGCGCCAAAGCCGTTTTTGAGTTGGTATGAACCGCTCGTGTTGAACACCAAACGCGAGTGTCCGGCGATCCGATAGTCGCCCGGCGGCAACTTTTCCCAAGTAAAGCCCTTCCCGTTACCACGCCCGCCCGGGCCCGCGCCTTTGGCATACAGGTTGTAAAGCGAAGTGCCGCCAGCTTGGCTCGCAGTCGAGTTATCGAGGCGGGCATCGCTCAGCGCGACGTTGAAGGTCGCGTTAAGCCGCGCATCCGGTTGGTAAACCAACTCCAACTCCGCGCCGCGCGCTTTTAGGTTTTTGCGCCCACCGCCCAGCTCGAACTCGCTGCGTCGCTGGTCGTACAACGCTACTCCTAGGTAGAGCGCATTTTCGCGCAGCGCGAACTTCGCCCCCAGCTCCGCGAGTCGGCTCAGATTCGCAAAGTCATCGGGGTCGATCACGCCGCGCGTCGGGTCGTCTGGGTCCTCCTTGAGGATGATCCCACCGCCCGCCACATGCCCCTGCACCGCGTAAGCGCGCTGGTAAGTCGCATAGAAACTCGCGCGATCCGCCAGACCGCGCGGCCTGTAACGCAAGCTCCCATTCCACGAAAACGCACTCTCGCTGCGTGTATCGCGCCAATCAATACCGCTCGCCTCACCGAGCGGGTCGCGCGCCTTGGCGATGAACCCGTCAAGCCGCCCGCCCACCAGAAGCGCAAGCGAATCGGTCAGCTCGACATCGTCCTGCACAAACAGTGCCGGATTCCACAAGGTCGAGGCACTCGTCTCAGAACTCCCATACGATAGCGGAAAGAACAAGCGCCCGCCCGGCCCGCGAAATCCCTCCCAATACGACTGCGGATAATCGCGCGGGTGATTGTAACGCGCGGCCTTCCCATCCTCCGGCTTCGGCGGCGCACTCAAGTCGTATTGGAAGAAGTATTCGTTAAAGTAATTCGTATAACTCTCGCGCTCCTCGTAGCGCAGCGTGCCGCCCGCGATCAGCGCATGCGGTCGCCCCCAGAGCGCGAAACGCGTATGCCACTCGCTGCGATTCTCAATCGTGAGCTGCTCAGCATATTCCGCGTATTCAAACTCATGATACCGACGACGATTAATGTATTCCCCAAGTGTGCGGTTAATGAATTTCTGGTCGGCGCTCGGTCGCGCCGTCGCGATAAACTGCCCGCGAGTGAGCACCGCGTTGGAAAAATCCCCCGGAGAAAACAACGTCGCATCGCGCCTTATCTTCGCCGTCGTCACTCCATTAATCGTACCCGCGATTGCGCCCGTATCAGGATTGAGCCCCAGGTCGGGCAAGGCACCGCTGTAATAAATCCCGTGGTCAATCAGCTCCTGCGTAGGCCGGTTTACCCCTAGGAGCTGCGGCGATGCCTGCCAAAGGACCTGCGCGTTGGCGTCCAGCGTGAGCCCGCCGCTGCTGCTGCCCGACGGCCGCCGAGTCCATGCGAGAAACAAATCCTGGCGGTCGTCGCGCGCACCCGCTCGGCGAAAGAAAGTCTTATCCGCCTTGCCCTCGTAGCTCACGCGCCACGCCGAGCGGCCATCCGCAGTCGGTGCAGTCGTATCGACTTGCCACGAACCATTGAGCCAAGAGGCCGAGCCCGCGCCGCCGCCCGGCACCCAAGTGCCCACGCGCAAGGTCAGCGTCGTCTCCGGGATAAACTGCGGCTGCTTCGTCACGTAGTTCACATAGCCACCGGTGAAAAACCCACTGCCGTAAATCGCCGAGCCCGGCCCACGCACGACGTCGATCGCCTCGATGCCATTAAACGACGGGAACACGCCAAAATAGTTATAACTGATCCGCTGGCCGTTGAGAAAAGTCTCTGCCACGTCGCCGCGAACGGTAGGCGCAGTGACCTTACCAAAGCTGGCCGCCGCACGCGCCCCAGGCGTGTAGAGCATAAACTCGCGCACGCCACCGATGCCGCGCTCGCGCAACAGGGCTTGCGTGATCGTCGAGGCCGCACGCGGCGTTTCGAGCGGGCTGCGGTAGTCGCCAAAGAGGCCGTCGGTCGCACGCGCGAGCGGGTTAATCGAGTCGGCCAAGGGCAGACCCGCGACTTCGTAGCGATCGAGCTCGACCAAGTCGCTATCGCTAAAGTCGGCCCGATCACCGGAAGAGGCCGCGTCGCTTACGCCGCCAAAGAACAGCGCTGCACTAAGCAGAAGGAAGGGTGTTTTTTGCATGGGTGTGTTGTGTAAGGCTTGCCCGAATACAACCCGATGCGGACTCCCACGGAGGCGGCGGCGCACACGAGTAAACGCGATACCGTCCGTCCATTTTCGTCAGGGGTGGCGCGCTCGCTCTAGAGATGTGCGCCTGCTGTTTCCTTCGTCGGCATGATCCGTTTCAGGTTCGAAGGGTCGAGCAGCCGTAACGCGCCGCAATCTCAGCCCTCCGCGGAGGACACCCCTACAGGCAGGGGCGGTGAAAACGCCGCCCACAACTCAACACAAGCCCAATCTCCACAAAGCCTCAAAATTGAAGCCTATCGCCCCAGCCTTTTTCTCCACTACGCGTGGGGCGGCAGCGTGTCGCTGCACCCGTTCAATTTGGGAATTGGCCCCGTCGCTTCGCGACGGGGCCAATTCCCAAATTTGAAGTCCCTTCCCTTGTCGCGTTGCGACAAGGAGTAGAGTGATAACCCGTTTGGGCGAGGTGGGAAAAATCACCAGTAAACTCCCGTCTCCAAGTTTGGGGTCCTTTTCACAGAGCCGCTTGGCTGCTGTGCGAATGCACGGCACCAAGCGGCTCTGTAAATGGGTGCAGCGACACGCTGCCGCCCCACGCGTAGTGGCTGTTCTAAAACCGCAGCTTCACATAGCCCTCAATGCGCATGGGCAAGTCCTGCCAGATGAGGCTATGGCTGGAGAGGTTATCGCCGTTGTGAAGCCAGTTGCGGCGTTCGAGCACGTTGAGAATATCGAGATTCACGCTCCACTTCGGGCCTCGATAAAACAGATACACATCGAGGAATACCTGCTCGGGGATATGGTATTCGTTGGCGAAATTTCCGAGTTGTTCACTCTGCCAACTGGCCACAAAGCCGGCGCCAAAGCCGCTCTTCAGTTGATAGGATGCGCTGGAGTTGAGCATTAAGCGCGAATGGCCGGTGACGCGGTAGTCGCCCACGGGAAAGCTTTCCCACACAAAGCCACGCCCATTACCGAGGCCACCCGGCCCCGTGCCTGTTTCATAAATATTGTAAAGCGAGTTCCCGCCCGAATGGCTAAGGCTCGTGTTGAGGTAGCGCACATCGGAAAGCGAGGCGTTGAGGGTCGCGTTAAATCGAGCGTTCGGTTGGTAGACGAGTTCGAGCTCTGTCCCCCGCGACTTTAACGTCCTGTTTATGCCGCCGCGCCCGACTTGAATCCGCTGCTGTTCAAAAAGCGCAAGCCCCAGATACAACGCGTTTTCGCTCAGCGCAAACTTCGCCCCCAGCTCGGTGAGCCGGCTTAGCGGGGTAAACTCGCTCGGCTCGATGATCCCGCGTGTCGGGTCATTCGGGTCGCGCTTCAACATGATGCCACCGCCCGACGTATGCCCCTGCACCGAGTACGCACGCTGATAAGTCGCGTAAAACATGCCGCTCCCCACACTGGGCGGCAGGGTGTAGCGCAGGCTGCCATTCCACGAAAACGCGGTCTCGCTGTGTGTATCGCTCCAGTCGATACCAGTAACCGCACCGAGTGGGTCACGCGCCTTGGCCGCATAAGCATCCAGCCGCGCCCCTGCGAGCAACCCGAGCCGCTCGCTCAGCGCAACATCGTCCTGCACAAACAGTGCCGGATTCCACAGGGCCGAATCCGACGTTTCCGGGACTCCTTGAGAAGACGCAAAGAAAAGCCGCCCGCCCGGCCCACCCGGAATCCCCTCCAAATACGAGTCCACGTAATCGCGCACAAAACTGTAAGCGGGCTGCTCTGGCGACTCTGCGCCGCGCGGCGCGCTCAAGTCGTATAGAAACGGGTAGCCGTTAAAATAATTTACGAAGCTCTCGCGCTCCTCGTAGCGCAGCGTGCCGCCCGCGACCAACGCATGCGCACGCCCTAAAAACTCGGCTCGCGCCTGCCACTCGCCTCGTGTCTCAAGCGTAAACTGCTCACGGTACTCAGTGTTTTCATCGCTAGAGTTATAGCGACGCCGGCGGGTGTATTCGCCAAAGGTGCGACTGATAAACTTATGGTCGGCGCTAGGCTGCGCCGTCGCAATAAACTGCGCGCGAGCGAGCAGCGCATTGGAAAAATCCGCTGGCGTTAGCAGCGTCGCATCACGCGGCAGCTTCGCCTTGGTCACGCCGTTAATCGTGCCCGCCGGAGCCCCCGTCTTCGGATTAATCCCGAGGTTGGGCACCGCCCCGCTATAATAAATCCCATGGTCAATCAGCTCCTGCGTGGGCCGGTTTACACCCAGCACCTGCGGCGCTGCCTGCCAGAGGACTTGCGCGTTCGCATCGAGCGTGAGCCCGCCGCTGCTGTGGCCCGCCGGCCGCCGAGTCCATGCGAGAAACAAATCTTGGCGGTCGTCGCGCGCACCCGCTCGGCGAAAGAAGGTCTTATCCGCCTTGCCCTCGTAGCTCAGGCGCCACGCCGAGCGGCCACCCGCAGTCGGTGCAGTCGTATCGACTTGCCACGAACTATTGAGCCAAGAGGCCGCGCCCGCGCCGCCGCCCGGCACCCAAGTACCCATGCGCAAGGTCAGCGTCGTCTCCGGCGTAAACTGCGGCTGCTTCGTCACGTAGTTCACATAGCCACCCGTCAAAAGCCCGCTTCCGTAAATCGCCGAGCCCGGCCCACGCACGACCTCGATTGCCTCCACACCATTGAACGACGGGAGCACGCCAAAACGGTTATAGCTAAGCCGCTGTCCATTGAGAAAAGTCTCCGCCACATCGCCGCGAATATTGGGCGTCGAAAGTGACCCGTAGCTTGATGGCGCACTCGTCCCCGCCGCGTAAGCGGTAAACTCGCGCACACCACTTATGCCGCGCTCGCGCAGCAACGCCTGTGTGACCGTCGACACGGCCCGCGGTGTATCGAGCGGGCCACGCATATCGCCAAAAATCCCATCACTCGCCCGCGCCAACGGATTAATCGAATCCTCGAGCCGCAAGCCCGCGACCTCATAGCGATCAAGCTCAACCAAGTCGCCACCATCGGCAATCGCAGCACGCATAGGGCAAACGACAGTCGCACTGGCAGCGAACAAAGCTAACAAAGAAGATAGGACACGCATAATGTGACGTAAGGGAGGAGCGAATACACCCGATTCGCGCCCCTCTCCCGCCAAAGAAAGACGTATCAAGATACGTATATACACGCAAATCAAGTCCCATTTCCCCAGCTCTCCAAAGTGCCCAAAGAAGCCCCCCATCTAGTGTTTGCGCGAACAGCGCGAGTCGCACTCGCCCGCCCCCTACTTCACCTCAAACCAAAACGGGGCAAAGCGCTCGGTGCCGGCGTGGTTGACCTGCGCCCACGCGACGTAGCGGCCGGGGCTGGGGATCAGTACGCGAAAGGTGAGCGCGGGGTTTTGCGGATCGGGCGGCGTGTTTAGGTCAGTCTCTTGCGGGTGCAGGTGCGCGAAGCCGGTGCGCCCGATGTCAAAGGCAACGACATGGGCAAAGGCGTCCATTATCGGCAAAAGCGGCACTTCGCCGCCGTCCGCGCGCGAAAGGGCCAGCCGCATCGTCACTTCGCGCCGCGCGCGGACTTCAGAGGTCGCCTCGGCCTGCGCCGCCTTTGTCGCGCCTTTTTCGGCGATCGGCTTGAGCTCGAAATCGACTCCGGCGATTTGCGAGCGCCACGACGGCACTTGAGCGGCGGTGACCTCCTCCGCGCTCGGCGCTGCCCCCTCCACAAGGACTTGTGCCGAAGCATAAAGCCCGAGCCCCGTCGCCGCCGGGGTAAAGTCGGCAAAAATCCGATACTCGCCGCCGTAACGCGGCGTGAAGCTAAACTGCCACTCGCCGGGCGTATCGGTCGGCTGCGGGTGGATGTGGTGGTAGTCCAGCAAGTCCGGGTCGATGATCATCAGGTGCAGAAACTCGGTGTGCACGCGCCACAGGTCTGCAGGCCCGATCGCCTTTCCTTGATAGGTCGTAAGCCGCAGCGTGGTCGTCCACTCCTCGCCCGCGCGGGGCACGGCGGCACTCGGCGAGAGCGCGAGGCTGACCGGCGAGCGCACATTCACCACGGGTAAAAACTGCGGGTTTCCCGGGTCGCACATTTGCAGGGTGTTTTCGCCCTCCACGCGAAAGTCCATGTGGCTCAAGTTCGTGCCAGTCGGCATCACCCGAAACCCGACATAGACCGCGACCGCGACCGCAGTAATCGCGCCGATTTGCGCAATCGCAGACCGCTGCTTTTTTGGGCGCGAGGCGCGTGGGCCTCGCGTCACCTCAGGGTTAGTTTCTGGTAACTCTCCCATACGCGCGCGACTCACTGCCGATGCATTTTAGCGACGAAGTCGCGCGGCTCCCACTGCGTGCCATCCGCGCGGTGAATGATGCGGCCATCGGTATCGATGAGCAGCGTGGCGAGCGTGTGGTTAATGAGTGGGCCCTCGAATTTTGCCAAAACACCGAACTGGGCGAGCAAGTCGCGGATGGCGCGCTCGGGGCCGGTCAAAAAACTAAAGTTCACCGTATCAATGCCGCGCGCGGCGGCGTAATCGCGAAGCACTCCCGGGCTGTCATACTCGGGGTCGAGCGTGATGGAGATGAGCTCCAAATTTTGCACGCCCGCTTCCGCAGCGAGCCGCTGCGTCTCCATCATTTTCATCGTCGCGGCGGGGCACATCGTGGCGACGGGGCAACGGGTATAGATAAAGTTAAGCATGACCTGTTTGCCGCGAAAACGGGTGCTTTGGACGACTGCGCCCGTCTGGTCGTAGAGCGTGAACCCGGGCAGCGATTCGCCGACCTCGCGATAGACGCCACGCCCGCGAATCATCGTATCCTGGCGCAGTGCATCGGCACCGGCCTTCACGAGGCTGTCGCTCATCGGGTCGAGCGGCCAAATCTCGACAAGCCGATAAGGGCCGCCGTCTTGCGGAATCATTTTGGCGCGAATCTTTTGGCCGACTTGCGCGTTAGCGACGTCGCCCGCCGAAACGGAAAACTCCATCACCATCTCTGGCATATAATCGGGGATTTCCTCGTGGTGCACGACGAGGATGCGCGCCGCCGCATCCACTGAGATCACTTCACCGACGAGCGGGTAGCCCGTTTCCTGCGCGGACTCGGCTTCGGCGGGAGGGGCATTTCGATCACAGCTCGCCGCAAAAATAAGAAGTCCGAAGAGGCCCACACGAGTAGCCCGAGTAATGCTCTGCATGCGTTGAGGGATTGGTCCCGGGAAATAATTGTCAAAGAGTTTGCCGCAAGTAGCGGGCGGGCTTCTATCCCGCATTTCTTGTTCTGATGAGTGACCGCAACCCGCCACAAACCGAGCCGCCCATGTCGAAAGCGGCCTCCCTCGCCTCTGCGCGAAAAGGAGGCGAGGCCCTGTCTACGACTGCCGCGCGCCGCCAAAAAAATGGGGTCTGCGGCCTCCCGAAATACAACGCGCCGCTAGCGTGGGTCGCTGCCTTGGGTGCGGCGTGGGTGTTCGTCCTCGTGGCCCTAGGCGCGTTTACCACAAGTATCGGCGCAGGGATGATTTTCCCCGACTGGCCGCTCTCGAACGGCTCGATCAATCCCGAAGGCTGGCTCCAAAACATCGCCATGTTTGCCGAACATTCGCACCGGCTAAGCGGCATGGTCATGGGGTTAATCACGATCACGCTCGCCGTGTGGCTGTGGCGCAGCGAAGAGCGGGCTTGGCTGCGGCGCGCGGGCTGGGCGGCCTTGGCAATCGTCATCATCCAAGGAATCATCGGCGGGAAACGCGTGCTGCTGGATTCGCTCTCCGTGCCGGGCTTTGAGATGACTTACGGGCAAATGCTACGAATCCCGCACGGGATTTTGGCTCAAGTCTATGTGTGTCTCTTAATCGCAATCGCCGCCGGACTCTCGCGCGGCTGGGTAGAGCGCGCGGCGGGGCGCCTGCCGCCCTCCGCCGGGCTACGCCGCACGGGCGCGCTGTGCGTGGGGCTGCTGCTCGTGCAGCTCACGGTCGCCGCCTCGATGCGGCACAACTTCGCCGGACTCGCCATCCCGACCTTCCCCTACTCGACCGCTGCAAACGACCTCTTACCTGCAAGTTGGGATTACCGGATTGCGCTCAACTTTGCGCATCGTGCCATCGCCGCGCTGCTCGGCGTAGCCCTCCTGTGGTTTGCCGCAAAACTCTGGCGCGAGCGCGGGGCGACGCTCGTCATGCGCTGCGGGGCGTCACTGATGATCGCGCTCCTCGTGTTTCAAATCATGCTTGGCGCGCATGTGATTTGGCAGCTTCGCGAGCCGCACGTCACGACCGGCCATGTCGTCTGCGGGGCCTTGCTCCTGGCTACGACCTTTTGGCTCACCTGCCTCGCTTACCGCGACGTGATTGAGACCGCGAGCAACGCGCGCAGCGAAAGCAGAAAACAGGCCCACACATCATGACCGCGCTTCCCGATACTGCGCCGCCGAAAGCCACGCTCGGCGATTACCTCGCGCTGACTAAGCCGCGACTGAGCCTGATGTCGGTCTTGACCGCACTGATCGGCTACGTCGCCGCGCGCCCACCGTGGATTTTTCTGGAATTTGCCTCGCTGATCGTCGGCACCTGCTTGGCCGCCGCAGGCGTCGCCGCACTCAACCAATGGCTGGAAGCCGACACCGATGCGCGCATGCGGCGCACCGCCACCCGGCCCATCCCCACAGGAAAAATCCCGCCCGGCTCCGCGTTCGTGCTCGGCGCGCTGCTGTGCACGGCCGCGCTCGCTGTGATTTTTGTAAACATCAACGGCATGGCGGCGATCTTTACGCTGCTCACCATCGCGTCCTACGTCGGCTGGTATACGCCCGCAAAACGGCGCTCGCGCTGGTCGACCGAGATCGGCGCGATCGCCGGGGCCTTCCCGCCACTCATCGGCTGGGCGGCGGCCGAGGCGGGGATTTCGCCGCTCGGGTGGATCCTCTTTGGCATCCTCGCCCTGTGGCAAATCCCGCACTTCATGGCGATTGCGTGGGTGTATCGGCGCGACTACTCAGCGGTCGACTTCCCGATGCTGGCCGTGCGCGACGAGAGCGGAAACTGGACTGCCGCGTGGTCGCTCATCAACGCGATCGCACTGCTCGGCGTCAGCCTGCTGCCTTGGTGGCTGGGGCTCGCAAGCGGCTATTATGGCATGGTCGCCGCGCTGAGCGGCCTGTGGTTTTGCTGGCGAGCGTGGCGGTTTCTACGCCCAAGCGACGACCGGAGCGCAAGCGCGGGCGCAGGCAACGCGCGGGAGCTCGCTGCACGCGCGCTCTTTATCACCTCGCTGCTCTACCTGCCCGTCGTGCTGATGGGGCTACTCGCCGACCGGCTCCTCTTTTTTTAGGGAAAACTTAAGAACACAAATGCAAGTTAACGACATTCCGGCACTCAACGCCGGGCTCAACGCACTGGCGACCGTGCTCCTCACGGTGGGCTTTATCGCAATCAAGTGCGGCAAGCGCGAACTGCACCGACGCATCATGATCGGGGCCTGCACGGTCTCGGCAGTGTTTCTCGTCGGCTACGTGACGCACAAGGCACTCGTGCGCGGCGTGCACACGCCCTTCGGCGGTGAAGGCGCGATACGCACCGTGTATTACGCGATGCTCCTCTCGCATGTGCTGCTCGCGATGTCGATCGCCTACCTCGTGCCGCGCACCTTTTTGCTGGCGATTCGGGGCGACACCGTACGCCACCGCGCGTGGGCACGCTGGACCTTCCCCATCTGGTATTACGTATCGATCACCGGCGTGCTCGTGTATCTGTTTTTGTACCGCTGGTACTAGGGGCTGTTCGCGTTTGAGACGCGAGCCGCGCTGATACGCTTTTTCCCACTACGCGTGGGGCGGCAGCGTATCGCTGCACCCATTTAGATTTTGGTTTCGCCTCTGCGCGTCGCGCAGAAACGAAACCAAAATCTGAAAAGGGCCCCAAACTTGGAGGCGGGAGTTTACTGGTGATTTTTCCCACCTCGCCCAAACGGGTTATCACTCTACTTTCCCTTTTACTGCTCTCCCTGTCGCAACGCGACAGGGAGAATC
>NZ_LSZP01000045.1 GCF_001580045.1 Cephaloticoccus capnophilus | reverse complement strand
CGCAGGAGCGGAGGGCGATACTGCGAACGAAACCGAGGCGGGGGCGGCGGGCGGGCAACCCTTTCGCTTAATCAAACCCGCCGAGATTAAGAAGACACTCGACGCGCACGTTATCGGGCAAGAGCACGCGAAGAAGGTGCTCTCCGTCGCCGTCTACAACCACTACAAGCGGCTCAACTTCGAGACGACCAAGCAGGGCAACGATGGCCAAGCCCTCTCTGCCGACCTAAACGAAGTCGAGGTCGAGAAAAGCAACCTGCTCTTCATCGGGCCCACCGGCTCGGGAAAGACGCTCCTCGCGCGCACTCTCGCCCGCGTGCTCGATGTGCCCTTTGCCATCGCCGATGCGACCAACCTCACCGAGGCGGGTTATGTGGGCGACGATGTGGAGAACGTCGTCCTGCGCCTCGTGCAAAACGCCAACTACGACGTCAAGCGCGCCGAGTGCGGCATCATCTATATCGATGAGATCGACAAGATCGGCCGTAAGACGGAGAACGTCTCAATCACCCGCGACGTTTCGGGCGAAGGCGTGCAACAGGGCCTACTGAAGATCCTCGAAGGCACCATCTGCAACGTGCCTCCGCAAGGAGGCCGCAAGCACCCGAATCAAGAATACCTGCACGTAAACACCGCGAACATCCTCTTCATTTGCGGCGGTGCCTTTGCAGGCTTGGGCGACATTATCCAACGCCGCCGCGGCCACCGTACACTCGGCTTTGCCGCTGCCGCGACCAGCCAAGAAGAACGCACCCTCACTCCCGAGCAGATGATGAAGGAAGTCGCGCCCGAAGACCTCGTGCGTTTCGGGATGATTCCTGAGTTTATCGGGCGGCTCCCGGTCATCTCCGTCCTCGACCAGCTCTCGGTGAAGGACTTGGAGCGTGTCTTGCTGCGCACGAAAAACGCGATGGTGAAGCAGTACAGCAAACTCTTCGCGATGGACGGCGTGAAGCTCACCTTTACGCCTGACGCAGTGAAGGCGATTGCCCAAAAAGCCATCGCGCTAAAAACCGGTGCGCGGGCCCTGCGCTCAATCATGGAGGGCCTCATGCTCGAGGTGATGTATGAGATCCCGCACGACGAAACCATTAGCGAAGTGGTCATTGACGCGGCCGTAGTTGCGGGCAAACGCCGCGCGACGCGCAAACGGACGAGCCCCGGATCTGCGGCTGCGGCAGGCGCAGAGCCTTCGGCGGAGTCGTCCTCCGATTTGGGCGAAACACCAGAGTCTCCCGAAGTCCAAGCCGCGGCCTGAGCGAGTCGCCCCGACCCTTTACGCTCACGCTGGCAAGATGTGGCAGACAACGGGCTCCGACTCCATTGAGGGGCTTACTCGTATTGGTTTTGAAGCCCTGCGCTGATGCGATTTAGTATTCGTTAAAAATTACGCAAAAGCCCCGGCGGGAGGCCGGGGCTTTTACTTTGGGAAAGGGAGCTGGGAAGTGACGGGAAACGCGCGAGGCGGGTCGACGGCGAGTGCGCGGTTTGTTACCAGTGGGCGTAGTCGGCTTTTTCGAGGGAGCGGGCGAAGGCGACGAGGAGGCGCACGGTGTGTTCGACGTCGTTCAAATCGACGACCTCGCTAGGGGTGTGCATGTAGCGGAGTGGGATGCTGACGAGGCCGGTGGCGACGCCGCCGCGGGCGATTTGGACGGCGCGGGCGTCGGTGCCGGTGGGACGCGGGTCGGCTTCGATTTGGTAGGGGATTTTCTCGGCTTGGGCGGCGGCGAGGAGTTTGGCGAAGACTTTGGGGTTTATGTTAGAGCCGCGGCAGAGGATGGGGCCGCCGCCGAGTTTGAATTCGCCAAATTTGCGGTTGTCGCAGTCGGGGTGGTCGGTGGCGTGGCCGACGTCGATTGCGACGGCGATGTGCGGGGCCACTGCGTAGCTGGCAGTGGTCGCGCCGCGCACGCCGACTTCTTCTTGCACGGTGCCGACGGAGACGACTTTGGCCGCGAGGGGGGTGCTTTTATCCGCTGCTAAACGTATCAGAGTTTCGCCTACGGCGTAGGCACCGACTTTGTTGTCGAAGGCGCGGGCGGTGGCGATTGTGCCGTTGATGAGTTCGAGATCGTGGTCGTAGGTGGCGACGTCGCCGATTTGCACGCGGTCGAGGGCTTCGGCTTTGGAGGCTACGCCGATGTCTATCCATAGCTCGTGGCGCTCGGGGACTTTTTTGCGATCCGCTTCATCCATGAGGTGGATGGCGCGTTTCCCGGTGACGCCGGTGATGATGCCTTGGGCGGTCTGGATACGGACGCGGCGACCGGAGATGACGCTGCGGTCGTGGCCGCCGATGGTGTCGAAGTAGAGGAAGCCTTTGTCGTTGATGTAGGTGATGATGAGGCCGAGCTCGTCGAGGTGGCCTGCGAGCATGAGGATGGGGTCACCGTTTGCGTTTAGGGTGGCGAGGCGGTTGCCGAGGGCGTCTTTGGCGTAGGCGTCGGCGGCGGGTTGCACGTAGGCATCGTAAACTGCTTGCGCTTCGGTTTCGTAGCCGGAGGGAGAGCGCGCGGCGAGGAGGTCGCGGAGGAAGGGCGGGACGGTGTAGGACGCAGTAGACATGTTTGGAGAAATAGGAGGCGGCTTAGACTTTGGTTTTCGCAGCGCTGATTTGGTCAGCGATTTCCTCCAGAGGGTAGGTGAGGATTTCGGCGAGGGTGGGGTGATACCAGGGCGCGCGAAGCATGTCGAAGACGGTGGCGCGCATGGCGAGCGGGGTGCTAAAGCAGTGGATGAGTTCGCCGGAGTCGCGCCCGACGATTTCGGCTCCGAGGAGGCGGCCAGTGCGAGGGGAAGCAAAGACTTTTGCGTAGCCGCGTGTCGCTTCTAGGAGGATGGCTTTGCCGTGGTCGTCGTAGGGATAGGAGGCGCAGAGGTAGGGCGTGTTTGATGTTTTAAGGTCGCGCTCGCTGAGGCCGATTTGGGCAAGTTGCGGGTCGGTGAAGACGACGCTCAAGAGCGGTCGCCGACCGTATTCTTTTGCGAGATGCTTGCGCCGGCTCGTCATCTCTCGGGCTGTCTTAGCTTCCAGTGCTGCGGCGATGTGGCGGACGGCGAGCTCGGCTTGTTGGATGGCTAGGTGGACGATTTCGTGGGGGCCGGTGCAGTCGCCTGCGGCGTAGATGTGTGGGGCGGTCGTTTGCTGCCAGCGGTTGGCGAGGATGTGGCCGCTGGGGGCGGTTTTGACTCCGGCTAGGTCGAGTGCGAGCGGCGCGGTGTGTGGCGTGCGGCCTAGGGCATTTAAGCAGTGCTGGGCAGTGACCACTTCTCTTTTGGGTGAAGCGTCGCGTCGCTTGGCCGAATTAGCGCTTTTTTTGTGCTCAAACTCGATGGTGTAGCTGGCCTTGCCTCGGGCGGTTTTACGGCTGACGCGGAGCAACTGGGTGTTGGTGAAGATCTCTACTCCGTCGGCTTCGAGCGATTGACGAATGACGTCGGCGGCTTGCGCCGAGTGGTCACGGAGGAGTTGGGCGCTGCGTTGGATGAGGGTGACGCGGGTGCCGAGGCGGGCGAGGAGCTGGGCGAGTTCGCAGGCGACGATGCCACCGCCGAGGACGACGAGGGTTTTAGGGATAAAGTCGAGGTCGAGGATGTCGTCGCTCGTCCAGCACTGGGCGTCGGCGAGGCCGGGGATGCTGGACGGGGTGGAAATGCGGGAGCCGGTGGCGATGAGGATGTGGCGTGCGCGCAGTGTCTCGCCGTTACTGAGGGCGAGGGTGTGGGGATCGAGGAAATGCGCGTAATGGGGGATGAGGGCGAAATCGCCGTTGTGGAGTTGGTTTTGGCGGTAGCTGGCGAAGTCGGCGATGATGCGACGTTTGCGCGCTTGGATGGCGGGCATGTCGGGCGTGGCGCGGGGGATGCGCAGGCCGAGCGGGGCGGCGTGTCGTACAGCGTGGAGCGTATCGGCGACGTGGAGGAGGGTTTTGGAGGGCATGCAGCCGCGCAGGATGCACAGGCCGCCGAGTTCGGCGGCACCGTCGATGACGGCGGTTTTTAGCCCGAGAGAGGTCGCGGTGCGTGCGGCGTTGTAGCCCGCAGAGCCGCCGCCGATGATTGCTAAATCGTAGTTGCGGTGTGCGGTGTGCGGCTTGGGGGTGCGCGTTGTTTTTTGTTTCACGGTGGCGCGGGTGAGTTCGCGAAGGTTTTGTGCGAGAGGAAACGAGGGCGGGTTTATTTAGCGACCTCGGCCAAAGAGCATGATGTGGATGGTCTTTAAGATGATGGCGGCATCGAGGCGGAAGGAGAAGTGGCGGATGTAGTAGAGGTCGTATTCGAGTTTGCGGAGGGTGTCTTGGAGGTTTGCGCCGTAGGGGTAGTTGACTTGAGCCCAGCCGGTAATTCCGGGTTTGAGGAGGTGGCGAAAGTGGTAGCAGGGGATGGCGGTTTCGTAGTGACGGACGAGTTCGTCCCACTCGGCGCGTGGGCCGATCATACTCATGTCGCCGAGGAGGACGTTGAGGAGTTGGGGGAGTTCGTCGAGACGGCTGGTGCGCAGGAAGCGTCCGATGCGGGTAATGCGGGGGTCGGAGGCTTGGGTGTATTTGTCACCAGATTGCTCGGCGGGGCGGCAGCGCATGGTGCGCAGTTTGTAGAGTTTGAAGGGGCGGCGGTTTTCACCGATTCGGGTTTGGGTGAAGAGGATGGGGCCGCGATCGTCGAGCCAGATGCCGAGCGCACAGAGGGCCATGAGGGGCAGCGAGAGGAGGAGGCCGAGGCTGGCGAGGAGGATGTCGCTGAGGCGTTTGATGTGCTCGAAGACGGGGACGCGTGCGATGGCGAAGCCGTCTTGAAAGGGCCAGTGGTGGTCGAGGCGGTAGAGGCCGACTTTGCGCCAATAGGCTTGGTGGAAGCGTTCGCGGGTGGTGATGGGTGTGCCGTCGAAGTAGGCTTGGGCGAGGCGTTGGGAGAGGGCGTCGGGGAGGCGGTGCTGGGTGTCGTCGCACAGGACGATGGCGTGGGCGGTGAGTTGGCCGGTTTCGATTTTACGGAGCAGGGCTTCGAGCGGCTCGGTGGGTGGGCTGGCGAAGTCTTCGCCTTGGCTATTTTGCGCGAGAGGTGTTGGGCGCGCGTCTTTGCTCGTTTCTTTTGGCGGCGGGGTGGTGCCGGTAGGCTGCGGTGAGGTGACTTCTGAGTTATCGTCGCTGCGGGCAAAAAGGAGTGGTTGGGAGACTCCGGCTTGATCGCACTCGGCTTGAAAGGCGTGAGTGCTGGCGTGGGTGCCGATGAAGATGATGGGGTGGGATTGGCGGAACGCACGGGCGCGTGCGTAGCCGATGCGTCGATACGAGAGGGAGAGGGGGGCGAGTGCCGCGAAGGCGAAGAAGATAACGCCGCGACTACTCGTGAGCCCGTAGGCAACGGGTTGAAAAACGTAGAGAGTGAGGAGCGTGCCGAGGAGGGCGGCCAGGAGAGCGATGAGGTGCTGGCTGGTGTAATCGACGCTGAGCATGTCGGTGCGCGTCGTGTAGCCGTCGATTAGATACAGGGCGGCGATTGAGAAGAGGGCGGGCCAGATGAGAGAGGTGACTAGGGGCGCGTCGAGTCCACGGAAGACAAGCGCGGCGTTGAAGCAGAGGAAGACCGCAAGGATATCGAGCGCGAGGAGGGCGAGCGTAGTTTTGCGAAGAGGTGTCATTGGGTAGGGGAGCGTCGCAGACTCTTTTACTCGGCGGCGCACGCGTTGCTGCGCCGTCGCAGCCGCAGGCTATTTTATTTAGCGGCAGTGCTTGTTGGCACCGAGTGGTTCGGAGTCGGGAAGAAGCCTGCGCCAAGCGTGGAGCGAGGTAGAGAAGGTGTGTATTTGGGAAAAGGTGCGCGTCGCGGTTTGCATGCGTTGGCGTTGATCGGGGGAGTCGGCGAGTGCTCGAATGGCTTTGGCTGCGGCAGAGGTTTCGTCGCGCGCGAAGCTGAGTCCGATACCGGTGTCGGTGACTTCCTTAAAGAGAGCACAACTGCGCGGGCCGATGAAGAGGAGCGGGCGTGCGACTGCGGTGATGCCGTAAAGCTTGCTGGGGAGCACGTAGTGTTCGCAGCCGGGCTTTAGGGTGACGAGGTGTAGGTCGCCAGCGGAGAGGCTCGCACTGAGCTGGGCGCGGGGAGCCGGCGGGAGGAAGTGGATGTTGGTGAGGGCGCGTGCGTGAGCAGCGTCGCGGAGTGGAGTTTGCTGCGCCCCACGCCCGACGAAAACGATGGCGATATGCGGGGCGGTGTCGCGGAGCGCGGCGGCGATTTCGAGGATGGGGGGGAGGTCGTGAACGCGGCCTAGGTTTCCCGAATAGAGGACGATGAATTTATCGGCGAGACTGGCGGGCCAAGTGGCTTTGAGCGCGGCGACTTCGGCGGGTGGGGCTTCGCTGAGTTCGGGTAGTGGCCAGTTGGGGATTGTGTGGATGCGGTCGGGAGCGACTCGGGCAGCGGATAGGACGGCGGCCATGTCGGGGCCTAGGGTGACGGTGGCGTGCGCTTTGCGCCACGACCAATCGCGCAGCGGACGAAGGACGCGTAGCCAGCGTTGGCCGCTGAGCTCGGCGGCGATTTCGGGGTAGATGTCTTGCACCCAGTGGATGATGCGCGCGCGGCGGAGACGAAGAAGGGGTGTGGCGAAGAGACCGAGTAGCGGCGGATCGGTGAGGAGGGCGACTGTGTCGCCGCGCTGGGTGTGGCGGGCGAGGTAGCGCAGCGTCGCGAGGAGAAAACAGGCGAGGTCGAATGCACGCGAAACGAGAGAGGGCGAATCACGGCGTGCGGAGCCGAGCCGGGTGATGCGCACGTTTTTGTGTGTTTCGCGGCGGGCGAGTCCTTGGCGGCGCGAGGTGAGGATGAGCACCTCAGGGGAAGTTGGGCGCCCCTTGGCGTCGCGTTTTAGAGTTGAGCTTTGCTCGTTTTGCCGAGGTGGGCTTTCCGATTCCGTTTTGTTGGCTAGCGCTTGGGCGAGGTCGGTGAGGAGCTGGCTAGTGGCGGGCTCCTCCGGCCAGTAAAAGCGATTGACGAAAATGAGGCGCGACATCGGAGAGCGCGGGTGGGAGGGGCGTTGCGAGGGAGCTAGCCCTTGCGTTGTTCGGCGCGGGCCTCGCAGAGGGCGTCGAGGATGAAGCGTTCGTAGTGCATGAGGAGCCCGCAGTAGCGAAGACCTGGGGGGCCATCGAGGAAGCCGCCTCGTAGGAAATATTGATAGAAAAAGCGGAGCTGGGGGCGCAGTGGCAGGTGAAAGGCGAGGCGTTTGAGCGCGCGGCGGCGGGTGATTTTTTTTCGTGAAAAGAGGTCGGCGAAACGGAAGGGCGGCGTGTCTGGGCTCAGGTAGGCGGCGACTTCGGCGGCGGCGTAGCGGCGGTGTTTGGCAAGCCAGTCGACTTCGCCCGAGGCCGATAGGTCGTGGAGGTAGTTGGCGTGAATCGTGCCGAGGCGGAGTCCACTCGCTTCGCGCTGGCCGTGGCCGACCTCAATGAAGCGAAAGCGTTGTACGTGGACGAGGCGGGCTTGGTAGCTGGGGTAGTCGGTGCAGTGGGGAATCCAGCGGTTTTGGAAAAACATCTTTGGCGCAACGTAGTAGCCGTCGAGTGGGAGTGGGCTTTGGGCATCGCGGGCAGCGATTGCGCAGCATTCGGCCCAGAGCTCGGGCGTCATGGTTTCATCGGCGTCGAGATGGATGAGCCAAGGGTGGCGAAAGGGAATGTGCTCGTGGGCGTAGTTGCGCTGTTGGGCGAAGTTTTGGAAGGGGTTTGCGAAGATGCGTGCGCCATGTGCGCGGGCGATCTCGATCGTGCGATCAGTGGAGCCTGAGTCGAGGAGGACGATGTCGTCGCATTCGCGGAGGCTGGCGAGACAGGTCGGGAGTTTCTTCTCTTCGTTTAGGGTGAGAATGATGGCGGAAATCATGCGGAGGCACGAGTCGGCAGCTAGCGACTCGCTAGCGTGTGTGATGAGGGGCGCGCAGCGAAGCCGTGTGTTCCGTATAAGTGAGGTGCGCGTAGCGGATCGCCGCAAAAAGGAAGACCCAGAAAGTGAGCCGCACTGCCGTGTTGCCGAAGGGGAACTCGAGCCAAGCGTAAAGGAGTATCAGTGCACAGCCGCCAAAGAGATAGGCGGAAATAGGGTTGGCGCGGATTGTTTTGCGAAAAGCAAGGAGTGGAGCCAACCCGCAGAGGGCGATGAGAGAGGAGCCCACCACGCCAAATTCGGCGAGAGTCTGGAGCCAGTCGTTATGCGCGTCGTGATAAAGGAAGGGGATGCCGAGGGTCGCTCCGTAGGTCTGGGTGTTGTAGATAGGAAAGGTGTGTGGGAAGGAGGCCATACCCCAGCCAAAGAGGAGTCGGTCGCGGGCCATGTGATAAGTGTCGCGGTAAAGTGTGAGTCGGTGGTCGATAAGGACTTTCTTTCCGCCGCTGAACTGGCCTTGGGTTTGGCGAAGGCGATCAGCGATTTGCGGCTTGGCGAGATCGTAGCCGATGAAGAGCAAGATCGCAAAGGTAACAGTCGCGAGCACAGCGGGAAGCGGTCGGCGCGCGGGTGGGCCGTCGTGGCGTTTCCAGAAAACGACAAGCGCGTGGATGGTGCCGACGAGTAACGCCAAAAGCACGAGGACGGTACCTGATCGGGAGTCGCTGAGCGGCGTCGTAATCGCAGCGGCGGCGACTACGGCGAGCACATACATCGCAGGGGTGCGGGTGAGGTCACGTAAGAGATGGCGTCGCAGGTAGTGGGCGAAGAGGCCGAGCGAGAGGGCGAGCGTCAGTACACAGAAGGCTCCCCAGTGGTTGTGATAAATAAATGAGGAGAAGAAGCGCTCCTGGGGAGAGCGGACCAGTCCGAAGAATAGGCCCTTGGCTCCACTGAGTTTTTGGAAAGTCCCAAAAACTGCGAGGAGCAGCGCATTACTCAGCGCGATAAAGAAAAACCGTCGCAGGGTGCGGCGACTTTTGGGGGCGAGAAGGAGATTAAACGCGGAGAGATAAGCTCCATTAAAAAGCCAGAGCGTGATTCCCACGGCGGGTGGGTAGGCAGCACTGGGAATCCAAGTCGCGACGCGATTGCTGATATAGAGCGTCTCTCCTTCGAATAGGAAGGTTCGGAAGCCCGGGAAGAGGAGTGAGACGGCCACGATCGTGTTGAGCGCGAGCAGCGGACACAGGCAGAGGAGGAGGCTTCGTATGCTGGGAGATGGGGCGCGAACTGTGTGTGTGCTCTCGTAGTGCTGACTCAAAATTTGGGTCTTTTGGCGGAGGTCGGCGATCTCGCGAAGATTGAGGACAAACAGCGGGAGTGAGAGCGAAGCCCATGCTGCAAGGTAAGGCTTTACCCAACCCGCATTGCCCCCGAAGAGCCAAGTTGTGGCGATGAGAAGAACGACCACATGCAGCACTGTAAGCTGCTCAAGCCGGGGCGACTTGTCGGCTACAAAACTTGGGGGCTGACGCCTTGCTGCGACTGCGGTCATGGGAGTGATTTTAGGGCGGCTAAGAGGCCTGCAGTGGCGTTGTCGTAGTTAAATGAGGCGGCGTGAGCTTGGGCGGCCCGGCCTTTTTCTGCGAGTTCAGCACGAGAGAGAGAGAGGACGTTTCGGAGCGTTTCAGTGAGTGCCTCTTTGGCTCCCGAGTGAAAGACCCAACCTGTCTTTCCATGCTGAATGAGGTCTGGATGGCAGCCGACTCGGTCACTCACGATTGCAGGACGCCCGAGGTGCATCGCTTCATTCACAGCGAGCCCCCAAGTCTCGCTCTCCGAGGGAAGGATGAGACAATCCCCTAAAAGGTAGCGAGCGGGCATCGCCGACTGGTTGGCAAAGGGAAGGAAGTGCACGCGTTGCCGAATGAGTTTTTCCGCTGTAGATAGTGTTTCGCGGAGCTTGGGCAGCAATGCGCCATCTCCAGAAAAAACCAGATGGGCACTGGGAAACTCTAAGGCAATAGGCAGAAAGGCCGATAGGAGCAGATCCGGACGTTTCTGCGGGATGAATTTTCCGGCAAAGAGCAGGACTGTTGCGTCAGCGGGAATGGAGAGTGAACTGCGGAGTTCTGAGGCGTTCTCGAGATGATCTGGAGTTGGCGTGAAGTGCTCTACATTGACGCAATGAGGCGCGGGGAACAGCTTCTTCTGCGGGACGCTACAGTGCCGAAAGTAGGCTGCGTTTGCTTGGCCAACAGGCAGAAAGGCCGCGCAGCGTGAATAGATGAAACGCAAGATAAGTCGCTTTAGTCCTTTGATAGGGTGTGGACGTAAAAGGGTGGAGTCCCCCCGAAAGATGAGTGGGGCGGGACGTCTCAGAATGAGATTAAGCAAAGACCAGTGAGGGTAGGTGAAGATTAGGAGCGCATCTGGAGAGTAGTCACAGATGGCTTTATGAAGGCCGGGGTTGCGCAGGCCCCAAAAATGATGCGTTCCGGGGTGCTTGGCAGCATTGGGGATAAACTCGTAGTCGTAGCCAGAAAGTAGATTGACATCCCAAGAAAAGGATTTCCCGAACTCGCGATCCTGTGTTTTTCTCTGGCCCTGGTCGTCCAGGTAAAAGACTCGAAGGTGTAGAGATGGCTCTCCGGCAATTTTTCGAAACCAAGGCGAGTAATACTGAATAGGATGACTTACGACAATCGCTAATCGAAGCTTGTCCGATTTATAAGACCCAAGTTTAGAAGTCATAAGCCTGCATATGTTATGGCATAAGGCTCCTCATTTTTTACTTAGACGATAAAGGAGAGGAGGTTATAGTTTTATAAAGCAAGGGAGCACCTATGCATATCACAGACATCTGAAAAAGAGTAGAGACCCAGACTGCGGCATTTTGACCGGACTGAGCTGTTGAGGAAAGCAGTAAGATTGAAAAAATGCCGACCACGGAAAACTGAGGTGAGTTTTGAGAAAGCAAGGAGATGTTTTTATATACTGCTCCCAAAAGCAAACCCAAGATGCCAACTCCAATAAACCCAAAGTTAACATAAGCCTCGATAGGTAGACCCAATGCAATATTTACTGTGATATTATCAGGATTGACAAGTCCGAGATGAATCATTAATTCATCGTTAGCAGCTAATGCGGAAGTCTTATTAGGTAAAAGAATGCGAGGGATAAGTAAGGTGGCTATACCGGTATAAGAACTCCCCATGAGATAACCTTTTTCTCTTGGGATACGATCCACAGCTAGACAGACCATTGGGAAAAGTGAAGCTCTCTCAAGGGAAGAGGTCTGGTCGATATTTGAGTATTTACTTGCGCGCTCCATTTTTAACCCATCATTAATCCATTCCGAAAAAAATGAGGGAACCTCATGGACTTTTAGCCTGTAGGATTGCGTAGCCCTCCCCGTCCCGGAAGAAGACCAGTATTTCCCTCTCATCTCCGCTTTTCCCAAATGGAGAATTGAGATTATAAAAACAAAAACTGAAAGGACTGTCCAAGGGATTTGTTTTCTTGCGCTACTATAGGATAGTATAGCCAAAAAAACTGTGGCAAACCCCATTATCAGGTAGAGTCCGAGGAATGACATGAGCGTATTGAGCGCAATGTTTATGATAAAGAGAAGCTTTCTTGATGGATTTAATAGTTTTAGTCCCCAAAGGTGAGAGGTGATGAAAATACTCAAGGTGCTTAGTCCTAGAAATAATGCTCCTAGAATGCGTTCAAGGCCTGAAGGGATTATTGAGTAAAATGTTGTAGTGAATAGGTATATGTTCGAGATAAATAGTCCTACATGGCCGAGATAGTAGAATTTACTTGGGATTAAGGAGGTGAGGAGGATTTTCTTAACTCTTGCAGGCCGACGAAAAATGGAAAATCCTAAAATTGATATGAATGTGTAAATGGCAATCAGCAAGGCTCCCTTTGAGATTGTGGCATCAGGGTAGAAACGAAGCTCAAGTGGATGAGATAGTAAGGGCAGCGCATATTGCGGTATTGCCATCAACGTCGATACTTCAAAAATAGGAAGCCATTTTTCCGAACGCTTTGCCCACATGAGGGAAGGGTAGCTGGCAAGTGACATTATTGTAATACCCCAAAGTGTTTTTCCATCAAACTCCCAATTGCCTTCGTTAAGAAACCAAATAGATACTAGGGCTAATGCAAACAATCCCCCGATATACAGACCTTTTGCGGCTTTTTTAGTTAAAAGTTGCTGGTGATACTCGAAAGGATTTCCTGTAGCTGATACTGCCATTGTTATTTTCTAGTTAAAAAATTTATAAGTCAGACATTGCCGGAGCTTGTAATTTAATTACATCATTTAATATTTCTTCCTAAAGAGTTGCTTGGGATTTCGACGAATCGATAAAATAGCTCTCCTATGGCGAAACTGCATACTAAGACTAGTATTAATAGGCTAGGAAGAGGCCAATCCATGATTCCGACTTTCATGAGGAAATAGGGTAAGGTTAAGTTGACTGCGCCATGAAGTAAGTAAGTGGAATAGGTATTCCTTCCGAGCAGGGCTAGGAAAGCGGGTTTGATTGGTTTTAATATTGCCCAGAAAAGAAAAATGAAAATCCCTAGGATAGTGGAACTGCCCTCGTGAAGCTGCCAAAGGCTCCATTCCGACACTCCAAAATAGATTGCATGGAGTGGAAGCATTGTCAGAATTCCACTTGCTAATCCAATTTTCACTGCCCGTGAATATTTCTTTCTAGGGTTTTCTGATAGGCTGTCTTCCTGCAGAACTGCACGACAGCACCCTCCCCAAAACATTAATAACATAGAGAAGGGGAGGCACTGGGAGAAATCAAAAAATGGAGCGAATCGTCCCCCTACAGTGGCGACCCAAACCGTATAAGGAATCGCTATGATAATAAGTATTGATATGAAAAACCTATATGTAAAACGTCCAAATAATAGGAAAAGAAGTGAGACTAGAAAGTAAAATACTAGTTCTATGTGCAAGGTCCAGAAATATGAACTGTGGCCGAATACATTTCGGTCTTGTACTGGTAGCATCGAAACTCTCCAGAGCAAATCTGTAATTGCGTATTTCTTTGGGTCTAGGAGTATGATGATGAGCGCAGCTGTCCAAAAAGGCGGGTAGAGTCTGAAAAAACGTCTTTTGATAAAAGTCTTTAAGCTGCCCAGTCGCGGGCCTTTTAGGGAGCTTGGGATAACAAAGCCACTGATCGAAAAAAATATCAAAACCCCGAGCCATCCCGGAGATAAGATTAAAATTATACGTTCTAGCGGGCTGCCTTGTGTTGCGGACTGAGGGAGATAGCTCAGCCCGTGCTGAATAATGACGAGTGCACACGCAATGAATCGAAGGCTATCGATTTCGATGAAGCGGGGGCTTAGGGTTTCCCTTGTTCTCACAAAGATTAGAAATTTTGAGTTAGCTCACTTGAGCGATTTTTCAAATACCTGGCACAAGTCACGTGTCATTTTTTGAGCACTGTGGGAATCTAATTTTGAGTCTTGGGTTAAACTTAAGGAGGGAGATCGAAACCCTTCATTGTCGAACCATTCATCATGGATTTTTTGAATGGTCGCTTGTGTGTTCTCCTCGGTATCCTTTGCAGAGAAATCATAGCTGGTAGCATGCCCAAATTCTCTGCTAAGTTTTAACATTAGGCTTTTTTGATATGCTATCGTGACGATTGGCTTTTGAGCAAAAAGGTAAGGGAAAATTTTGGATGCGCTGTAGCTTGGATCGTCGGATCCGATGAGTATCAGCGCCTCGGCATGGCACAGGTAACTGAGCGCATCAAAATAGGGGACGCGGTAGCAGTGCTCGGTGACGTGATCGGCGACCTCCTCGGCCTGCGCTATGGGCATAACGTGTTTCCGACCAAGAGGAGGTGGTGCATAGTCGGTACCGATGAAGTGAAAGCGCATGTGCGCAGCTTCACTAGGGGAGTTTCTCTTATAGAGCGCAAATGCACGGAAAAGCATACGTAGGGCTTGGGCCATGTCCGTATCCACTCGACCGGTGTAAACGAAGTGCACGTTGCCATCCCCGAAAGGAACTAGGGAGGGCATGGGGTGATGCGATCGTGCGACCTCTATGTCTTTAGCTGATGCTCCGAAAGGGAGGTGGTGGATTTTCTCGGGGGAAAGAGTAGGATAGCATCTGCAAAGCTCGGGGCCGTAGGACGACGATACGGAGACAATTTGTGCTGCTTGGAGTACTGCTTTGGGCTCGTGCCGTTTCGCTTGCCATTGGCTAAATGCATATTTGAGCGGCCCGCCTGGAGGAGCGGCACCGGTGAGGTCGTAGTAGTCGTTTATCCACGGGTCATGGTAATCGAGTACGTAGGGAATGCCGAATTTGCGCAGCCAGTGTGGGCCTAGGGAGAAGCTATTGAAGACCGTAGTGCTGAAAAATACGAGGTCAAAGGCCTCAGTGCTCAGAAGAGCATCACCCGCTTTGCGGAGTGCTCGTCCGCAGCGTAGCCACAACGAACCAATTCCGAAGGGGCGTGTTAATTTGGGCGAGATTCCGCGAACTCGGATTATGCGTATGTCCTTGGGGTAGGTTTTCTCCAAGAGCGGCTCGATAACGGCTCCTTCAATTGACTCGGGGGCGACGGCGAGGACGGTTGGCTCCCAGCCATGATCGCGAAGCCAAGGTAGGCAAAGTCGCACTCGATGCATGTCAGCGGTATTTACCGGTGCGAAGTGCGGACTAACTATGAGGATCTTGCGCATGATTTTGGCCGAAGGGAGGCGGCTGCTTGCTCAGTCTCGAAGGGCTCCTGCGACTAGCTCGAGGAGTCGGGGGGCTTCTTGCTCCCAGCAGTAGTGCGTCTTGGCGAGCTGGTAGGCCGCCTGTTGGCGTGCTAGGAACTCATCGGGGCTGCCAAGAAGGGTATCGAGTGCCGCAGCCGTTGTTTTGGGATCGTCAAGGTTATCGAGCAGAATGCCTGCAAGTGGCTCTTTTGAAAGGACTTCACATTGTCCTTTGGTGGCGGTGGCGATCACTGCGAGTCCTGAGCCGAGGTACTGAAGAATCTTATTAGTTATCGTTAAATCCCTGCTGAGAGGGGTGCTTTCTTCCAGCGCCAAGCCAATATCGTGTTGTGAGATGACGTTAGGGAGTTCCTCGGGAGAAACGAGTGGGCGAAAGCTGACACGATTGCGCAAAGGCTCGGGCAAGAGTGATAGGAGGTGTCGGCGATAATCATCACAGACCTGGCCGAGAAGTGTGAGGCGTGAGAGTTGCGTCGTGCGAGCATAGGCGGCAAGGAATGCTTCTAGGCCTCGGCCAGGGCCGATTGTTTGCGAAAACCAAAAAAATGAGGGCGCGGCTCCACGATTTTGTTCGCGGTGATGAGGTAGGGCGGGAAGTGGGAAAGAGTTGGTAATGACTTCCGGCCGCTGTCCTCCGTAGCGAGAAAAGAGCCCCTCCGCTAGTGCTTCCGAGGTCGTCGTAACATAGCAGGCCTGGTGTAGAAGGGCTTTTTCGTTGCGGCGGAGCAGAACAGTGGGGCGGGCCGCTCGGTCGGACGGGAGTAAGTCTTCGCTGTGCCAGTCCTCAATATCGGCAGCCACACGGCGGCCTTCTGCTAAAAGTTTAAGACCCACCCAGTGTGCGGCTTCATTGTGGACAATAGTGAGGTCGGCGGGGATCCGGCGTGCTGCGGCGAGAACTGCCGCCGAGGGCCCGAGTGCTTCGGCACTTTGCAGTCCGAAGCGGGAGACGAGTTCGCGTGCGAGTCGTTGTCGGCCCCGTCGCAAGGTGGCCTTAAAGCGTGAGGTAAAAGACTCATGCTCGCCTAGCATATCCACCCAAGTGTGCAGAAAAGGGGCTTTGGCTGTGAGTGATAGGTCGGTATCCGCAGCGTCCCTTCGATTGCGAATGCCGAGTACCGTGACGCGGTAGCCTGCTTCGCCGAGGGTGGTGGCCTCTTTGAGTACCCGTGGGTTTCGGCTAAGATGGCCTGTGGTCACGATCAGAATTTTGGAGGGGGCTGCGTCCACAGGGTCGAGGCTAGGAGAAGCGATTGCGAAGAAACTGAAGGCGGCGGGCGTTGGGCCAGCCGACTAGGCGAGCGGCGTAACTGACCCAGTTAGGGACTCCTATTGGGGTATCATTTTCAGCACCCAGTTCGCGAGCCGCTTGGCGAGCGCGGCGTGCGAGGTCCGCCGCTTCTGGGTAAAGTTCACCTGCAAGCCTGCGCCAGCCGAGCGCGGCGGCCGTGCAGCTGCGAGGAGAGTCGTTTGCGGCAAGCAGGTGGCTGATTGTGAGTTGCTCGGAGCGATACAATGAGTCGAGGGCTCGCGGGCTTCGTCGTCGGCTCAGGCTGCTGGAAATGGCCGATCGGTAGTGGACGCGGGCCTCGGGCACATGAAGCAGGTGTTCCGCTTGGAGAGCGACGCGGGCGAAGTACTCTCCGTCGTCGTTGAGGGAGAGTGATTCCTCCCAAGGGGCGACGCGCTCGCAGAGTGTGCGCGGGACGAGCCATGCTCCGGGCTGAATCATTGAGTGCGTTTCGAGTTTAAGCTGCAAAAACTCGACGCCTGAGCGTGCGTGATAAACGGCCTCGTGCTCGGCCCATACGGTTTGTGTCGGATCTGTGGTGAAGCGCCCCCAGGTCCCCATTGCTAGCGTGAGCAGGGGATGTTTTTTTAAGGCTGCAAGTTGTAGGCCGATTTTTCCAGGTGCGAGTAAGTCGTCCGCGTCGAGAAACTGGATAAAATCACCTTGGGCTAATCGCAGCGCATGGTTGCGAGCGGCACTGGCTCCGGCATTTTTTTGAGATTTGATGCGGATACGAGCCGCCGAGGCATTCGCGGCAAAGGCTTTTGCTCGCTCTAGAGTATCATCTCGGGAGCCATCATCGACGACGATGATTTCGCAGTTTGGATGAGTCTGACTCAGTGCAGAATGAAGCGTCTCTACAATCCATTGTGCTGCGTTATAGGCAGGGATAAGGATACTTACGAGCGCAGGTGGCACGGTGGAGCTGCGGTTAGGCAAAATTTATTGTGCAGTAAAGCGTCGCCAGTTGTGTTGGTAATACCAACGGCGTGACTCGGCGACGTAGTGATGCATGACTGCTTTGCAGTGGAGGGCCTCGGGAGCTTTTGGCAGGATGACGTAATCGCTCGGCGCGGGAACTATGCATTCGCGGCCTGCCAAGAGCATCGCGAGGAGTGCTTGCTCTTGATAATACGAAGGGCCTTTGCGTGCGAGCAGCTCGCGGCACCAATACTCCATTTTATCCCAATCGAAATCTTCGCTGCGCAAGCCAAGTAGCCCTGCATTAACGCGTTCCGGGACTTTGGGAAAACCCGAAAGCTCAGCGAGCATGCCGAGTGGGTAGCCGTAAGAGGTGATTATATCTTCTGCTCGAAGCGGATATTCCGGGTTGTCGTGCCAATCGAGCAGGCAGTCGGGACTCCGGAAAAAAAGCAGATCGGAGTCCATTTGGAGCCGGTAGCCGCGTTGTCCGACATGCAAGTCGAGGAGCTTTTTGAGGTGGGGATAGGCAAGTCGTCGTCCGCGCAGCGAAGGGTAGCGGCTTTCAGGTAAAAACTCGTCGAGCCTAGCGAGAGACTCAGCAGCAGTGACAATGCGCAGTGCTGGGAAGAGTCGTGCTAGTGGCTCGATGTACGGCTCGCTTAGGCTGCCATCATCGAAAAGCACGGGGCGCAGCGTGCGATTTGAGGCGGCCGCGAAAGACCAGAGGCAAAACGCAGTCTGATACCAATACTTGCGACCTGTTAGAAAATGCAACTCGACCGGCTTTCCGTGTCCAGAGGGGGGAGCTGGGAGCCTGTAAGCAGCAGCCTCCATCTCCTGCCGTCCTTTCTCGGTGAGTCGGCGTTGCTGTGGTCCACCGTCTTTTATGAGATCGCGCGTGTAGCCGTAGGGCCGATGCCACAGTTGGAAGAGGAGCTTGCCGGGGAGGCTCATGACGTCACAGGAAGAGGCGGAGCAGATGGGCTAGCGTACGCGTGCGGTAAAGTGGCCGACTGCCCCGCGCCAGTGGATTTTATTGGCGGGTCCTCGCCATGCGCGGTAGCGAAACCATGCTCGGGCAACCCGCAGCGGTAATGTCCAACGTGCAATGGGGGGCCAAGGGCAGGCATCGTGCCGCCGTAAGGCTTGGGTAAACCCAGCACTACAGCCGTAACTCAGCCTCTCTAGGTACTTAGGGGTCAGGCGAAATGGAGGAATGATGTTAGTGAGGTAAATTTCGGGCAAGTAGGCGACTTCCCAGCCCGATTTCAATATCGCCAAGATTGCGTCATTATCTCCCCCTGAAGACAGAGAGTCGCCGCAACGGTCACTCATTATGGGCTGAGTGTTGAGGTGTGCTAACCACGCCTCCCAAGCGGCACGACGCAGTACGAGACCAGCGGTGATTGGAGCAAATGGGGGATATTCGTTTCGTGTCGCTCCCGGTGGGCGAATTCCATTTGAAATCAGCATCGTATCACCATGGTCCCAAGAGGCGAAAAGGCCGTGAAGCGTATCCATCCAAACCGGAGGTTCTTTGAGGAACTCTAACTTAACTCGCCCTCCCAAGGCTCCCACTTGAGGGTACTCCTGTAACCTGATTAGTGCTTTTTCTAAATAGTCTTTGCCAAGAATATTGTCATCATCGACCAAAACCGCTAGGTCTGCGCTTGCCTCTTCTAAACCTCGCTTTCTTGCGTAAGTCGCTCCCTGCTGAGCTTCGACTAGAATTCGAATGTTTCCCCCTTCATATTTTGCGAAAAAGTCCTGAGCGGGCCACTGTGTAGAGGCGTTGTTGACTATAATGAGTTCCCATTTTTCTGAGCTTATGGTTTGCTCATACAAAGCATCCAAAACACGCTGTAAGATGCCTTCATCTGGGTTATAGCTCGGGATAATAATACTAACTAATGGATTCATAATAGTGTCCAGTGTCCTCCAATGTCTATTGATCCGGCGAGTTCGGTAGAAAATTGAGGTGGTCGAATACGATGCCCAGGGAAATGGAATTCTCTAGCAGAAGGCCAGTGATCATCCTCTCCTCGACCATTTTGGCCGAGCCAAGCATTGATCTGATATCGCCCAGAAGCGAGTGGAGGCGCTTTTAAAAGTAAACGAAAGGTTCCTCCTTGTGACGGCTTTAGGTCATTAATTGGATCTGAGCTCGTGTCTGTTCCTAAAACTGGATGTCCGAGCTCGTTCAGTATCGTAATGCCAGTATATGGCTTCTGGATAACATAGGGGGACTCGAAGGCTATCGATATAGCGATATCGCCATGCTCTAGCAACTCGGGGTCCACGGCTATATCAGTTATTCTAGGCCCCTTCGGTGCGCCTTGTACGTGTGGAGGGACAACTGTCTTCGAGCTGAAAACCTTGAGCACTTCGGAAGTATCGCTATCGGCGACGATTTTCCCGCGATCAAGGAGAATGGCGCGCGGGCACAGTTGGCGCACGTAGCCGAGGTTGTGGCTGACGAAGAGCACGGTGCGTCCTTGGCCGCGCGAGACGTCCTGCATTTTGCCCAAGCATTTTTCCTGAAATTGCATGTCTCCGACCGCGAGCACTTCGTCGACGATGAGGATTTCGGGCTCCAAGTGCGCGGCGACGGCGAAGGCAAGCCGCACATACATGCCGCTGCTGTAGCGTTTCACGGGCGTATCGAGGAACTTCTCGACCTCGGCAAAGGCGACGATTTCGTCGAACTTTTTCCGAATCTCGGCACGCGTCATTCCGAGGATAGAGCCGTTGAGGTAAATGTTTTCTCGACCCGATAGTTCGGGGTGAAACCCCGTCCCGACCTCTAGTAAGGAGGCCACACGCCCGCGCAGCGTAATTTGGCCACGGGTGGGTTCAGTGATTCGCGACAAGCACTTGAGCAGAGTGGATTTACCCGCGCCGTTTCGCCCGATGATACCGATCACTTCGCCCGGTTGGACGGCAAAGTTGATATCGCTCAGGGCCCAGAACTCTTCCTTTTCAAAACGGTCTCTCCCCCGCAGTCGCCGCCAGAGCTGGCGTGCCCCTTGGTGAAGCGTGTCGCGCAGGGTCCCTTGGTGTTGGGCTTCGTGCTGGATGATGTAACGTTTGCCCAAGTCAGAAACTTCGAGAATCGGCGCAGTCATGGAGGAGGAGAGTGAGGCTTTTGCCAGTGCGGGGAGGCGGCCTTAGATGATGTCGGCAAATTGCCGTTCGACTCGGCGGAAATACCAGAGTCCCGAGAGGAGCAGTGCGGCGGTGACGATGAGTGAAATCCCCAGCCCAGGCAGGTAGAGCTGGGTGTGCCCGCCGAGCAGACACCAGCGCACCCCATCGACGAGTCCGGCGAGTGGGTTGAGCGCGAGGAGGCTTTGCCAGCCGGGCAAGATGTCGGTGCGAAATCCCACCGGCGTCACAAACACGCCGACCTGCATCAGAAACGGTGTGATAAACCGAAAGTCGCGAAATCGGACCGTCAGTGCGGCGATCCATAGCCCTGCGCCCAGCGAGATAAGTAGCCCGAGCAGGATAAACAGTGGCAGGCATGCGAGTTGCCAGCCGATCCCCGGCCCCAAGAGCAGAATAACAGGCAGGGCGAGGGCGAGCGTGATTGCGAAATCTACGAGCGCGACGCCGAGCGCGGCCATCGGGATGACCAGCCGTGGGAAATACACTTTGCTAATTAAGTTCGTGTTCGAGACGAGGCTCTGGCCGGCACCGGAGAACGCCGTCGCGAAAAACTGCCACGCGAGCGTCCCGCAGATTACGATCAAGGGGTAGGGGACGCCGCCATCGGGCATTCCTGCGAGCTTCCCAAATACGAAAGTCAGCAGCGTGACTTGGATAACCGGCTGGATAATGGCCCACGCAACACCGAGTGCGGCCTGCTTGTAGCGCACCATGATGTCGCGCCATGCGAGGAAGCCGAGCAGCTCGCGGTAACGCCATAGGTCGAGGTAGTAGTGCCGCTCGCTCCGTCCTGCCTCAATGACGAGTTCGTGCGAGGTGGCGGAGGCCGCGTTACTTGAAAGGGTGGGTGTTTGTGAATGGGTGCTCACCGAAAAAAATAAACTGAAACTTGCGTGTGCCTCTTTAGCGCGGGAGCGCCTCAGCTAAGCGCTCGTGAAAACGCTCAAAGGAAAACTCTTGTGCGCGGTCTCGCAGCGCGACCGCTTCAGGCGGGTGGCGCTGCAGCTCGACGATCGCGGCAGTCAACTCCGCCACGTTTCCATAACCGACGCAGAGCCCGCCTGTCTCACCAATTACTTCGAGGGCGGCGCCCGCTTTTGCGCCGATACAGGGCTTCCCCTGAGTCAAGGCTTCTAGGTAAACGAGGCCGAATCCTTCCGACCGGCTTGGCAGTGCAAACACGCTGCACTCGGCATATTCTGCACGTAGTGCCTCATCACCTACACGACTGAGGAAGTGCACGGCGTGGGCCACTCCGCACTCGGCCGCGAGCGCCCGCAAACGCGGGAGGTCATCTCCAGTGCCTACGATTCGCAGCCGCGCTTCGGTGTATTCGCCTAAAACCGCTGGCATCGCTTCAATCAAGGTATCGAAGCCTTTATACGAATCGCTGCGCGTGAGCCGCCCCACGCTTAGGATCGTGGGCCTGCGCTGCGCGGCGGGCGGGTTGTGCCCCGCGCCGCTGTCCTTGCCCGCTAACTGCGGGTCGAGCGCGTTAGGCACGACCTTTAGCCGACTCGGCGTAAGCCGCTTATCAAAACGCAGCATTTGGCCACGCGTAAACTCGCTAACGCAGAAGATGCGGTCTGCCCCGCGCAGCGCCCAGCGCTCAAGTAATCCGTAGGGGCGCCAAACCTCGATTCCGTGAGCGACGACGCAGTAGCGTAACTTGCGGTTAAGCAGTCGCGCGACTCGTGCCACGATCAATTGGTTGATATGCCCGCAAACGATTAAATCGCTGCCGCGCGCCCGGCGCAGCACAGCCAGCGCAAAGCGCAGTTTGTTGTGCGCGAAGCCCCGATGCTGCCTCAGAGATTTTCCCGAGTAAGCCGTTAACAGGCCTGGGCCCGTTCCGCCGCGCCCGTCGCTCAAGCACAACGACTCCACAGTGCCTGCCTCCTGCTCACAAATCTCCCCGAGTGCCTTGAGGTAGAGCCGCATCAGTCGCTCAATTCCGCCCTCGCGCCCAAACATCGCAGGAGACAGCAGTAGCACCTTCATTGAAGCCCTCCCGCTACTCGTCTTTGGCAAAACGCGATCAACATCGCCAGCGACCACAGCCGCGACCACGCGCGCGAATCGTTGCCGTTAATAAAGTGTTCCCACATGGCCCGCGCGACCGAAGCGGTTAACCACGGACACTCGCCCAGCGTTTTTAGCGAAAAGCACTCCTCCAAAAACGGCCTCAGCGGCCCGCGCATCCAAAGCGGAAAAGGTAGGCTGAAACCCTGTTTTTTGCGCTCAAGGATGGCGCGCGGCAGCAGGTCGCGCGTTGCCTCCGCCAGCCCCCACTTTGTGACGCGCGGGTCGTATTTGAGCGCGGTAGGCTGCGCCCACAGCCACTCGACGAGCCCGCTATCAATCAAAGGAACGCGCAGCTCCAGCGAGTGCGCCATGCTAAAGCTGTCACTATCGCGCAGCAGGATGTCGCTCATGTAGCTGCGCAGCTCCCACGCGCTGATGATTTGAAAGTCGTCTGCGCTGCCCAATTCCAAGGGGAGGCTGTCGATTAACGGATGCAGTGGCCCGAGCCGTTCTGCGTGCCTCCGCGCTTCGGGCGCGAGGAGTGCGAGCCGCTGCGTTTCCGCAAAGGAACGCCGCCGCATCGCCGCCAACTCGTGAATGTCGCGCCCTGTGCCCAGCCAATCGCCTAAAAGCCGCGAGCGCATGTCCGCTCGGCCTCGCAGTCGCGCGACGATGAGTTGCCGCAATCGCACTGGCAGCATTCGCCAGCGCGGCAGCCAACGCGCGAGCTTCGGCACGTCTTTAAACGACGGATATCCGCCAAAAAGCTCGTCGCCGCCCAAGCCCGAAACCGCCACGGTGACGCCGCCCTCTTTGGCCGCGAGGCTCGCGTAATACGTGTTCACTCCGTCGCCTCCCGGCTGGTCAAAGCAGCCTAAAATCCTCGGCAAGTCGGCTGCCACTCTCGCGCCAGTGAGCCGCAGTTCGTGATGCTCGGTGCCGAGGGCTTCCGCCGTCACCTTCGCCGAGTTTTCTTCGGAGTAGCCCGCCTCATCGAAGACGATGGAAAAGGTTTTTAACTGCTGTGCTCCCGTGTGCCGCAGGAGTGCGACACAAGCCGAAGAATCCAAGCCGCCCGATAAAAATGCCCCGAGCGGCACATCGCTTCGCGCATAGAGGCGCGCCACCTCTTCGAGCCGCGAGCGCAAGTGGCGGCGAAACGTTTCATGCGCTGCCGTATCCACGAGATCCTTCCCACTGCCGCGCTGCGCGTCACGCGGATCAAGCTCGGGGAATTGCCACCACGGCTCAGTCCGCACACGCCCCAGCCGGTCGCAAGAGAGCCTATGGCCCGGCAACAGTGCGGCGCATCCGTTATAAATCGTGCGTGGTGCAGGGACGGTTGACCACGCGAGGTACTCGCCGAGCGCCGCCGGATCGAGCTCGCGCGAGACCTGCCCACTGGCGACTAGCGCGCGCAACTCCGAGGCAAAGAGCAGCCCGCCGCCCGGGCGGCGTGTGTAGTAGAGCGGTTTGATGCCCAACGCATCTCGCGCGGCAAACAGCACCTGGGCGCGCGTATCCCACACCGCAAAGGCGAACATCCCGCGCAGTCGCGGCAAACACGCCGCGCCCCATTGCACGTAGGCGGCCAGCAGAACCTCCGTATCGCACTCGCTGCGAAATACATGTCCGAGGCGGGCCAACTCGCTGCGCAGCTCGGGGTGATTCACAATCGCGCCATTGAGGACGAGCCAGTAGCGGCCATCGGCACTCGCCATCGGCTGTTTGCCGTGGGCGGGGTCGAAGATCGCGAGCCGTCGCATTCCGAGCGCCGCGCCTTGCCCTACGAACTGGCCTTCATCATCGGGCCCGCGGTGCTGCATCGCCGCGCACATCTGCGCAACCGCCCGCTCCAGTTCCTCCTCGCCTGCCTTTGCGCTAATAAATCCCGCTATCCCGCACATTGGTTTAATTATCCCGCCTTGCGCCGCCTGATTTTTCCGAGCTTCGCCCCGTCACTTCCCAGTTGGAGAGTGTTTTGGCTGAAAACGAGTTCGGGTATGCCGCGCATTGCGTAGCTTTACCGTCTTGACGGAAAAGAGCCGCGGAGCCTTCAGGACTTTCCCTAAGTTAGGCAACTTCATTTGGTTGGCGTACAATGTCCGAAGTGGATTTCGCGTGCGACTCGCTCCGCGCATGTGCGGCCCGCCAACTGCTCCACGAGCACTAAGCCAAACTCCAGCGCCGTCCCCGCGCCGCGCGAAGTCACGATCGGGCTACCCGCTGCGCCTGTGTCGCTTGCTCCACCTTCGTCTACGACTACTGCCTCGTTTGCCAAAATCTCCGGCAACTCGTCTACGACTGAGCCGTGCGCGGTGTAGCGTCTCCCCTGTAAAATCCCCGCATCAAGAAGCACGAGCGGCGCCGCGCAGATTGCCGCGAGCACGCGTCCGCTTGCGTGGTGCTGCCGCAGCGTGTCGAGCACGAGCGCGCTCGCTCGCAACGTTTTTACGCCCGGCCCGCCGGGCAGGAAAACGCAGTCGTAGGGCGTTTTCCCCGCAGCGAGCGCCTCCGCCAGTAGGCACTCTGCTTGCAAAACCATTCCACAGCGACCGGTCACGGCGAGCGATTCGGCTCCGCGTTCTCTAGTCTCGCGCGCCGTCACTGCGGCGATCGTGACCTCTACTCCCGCGCGGCGGAGTAGGTCGATTGGCGCGACCGCTTCAATTTCTTCAAATCCATCCGTGAGGATTGCGAGCACCTTAGCCATAGCCTCCACTCGCAATCACAATGCCCCGCGACACGCAGCCTCTTTTTGTGCAAAAACACCTCCTCATTCTCGGTTGCGGCTACCTCGGCCAGTACGTCGCTCGCGAAGCCCTTTGGCGCGGCATGCGCGTCACCGCCCTCACGCGAAACGAGACCCACGCCGTCGCGCTCCGCGCGCAAGGGCTCGGCGTCATCGTGGCTGACCTCGCCTCGGAGGATTGGCACGCGCTCGCGCCGCGCGAAGTCGATTACGTCCTCAACTGCGTTTCTTCGGGAGCTGCCTCCGCCGCCGCGCGAGCGGCGCTCTCCCCAGCCTCTGCCAGCGAAGACAAACTCGCTGCGCGCCGTCGCAGCTACGTCGATGGGATGCGCTCGCTTACTCGCTGGCTCCGAGACGCCGAGCGCGTCGGCACCATCGTTTACACGAGCAGCACCAGTGTTTACCCGCAGGGCGGGGGAGCCGTCGTCGATGAAGATTCGCCGACTGTGCCGCCCGACACCAACACCCGCGCGGGCATCCTCACTGCCGCCGAGCAACGCTTACAGCGCGATTGCCCGCCCGCGCCCAAGCGCTGGTTCATCTTGCGGCTCGCCGGACTCTATGGCCCGGGCCGCAGCCATTTGCTGGACCAAGTTTTGAAAAACGCGCCTTCACTCGGCCCCGTTTCACAGCGGCTCAATCTCGTCCATGTCGAAGACGCAGCAGCGGCGATTTGGGCGGCTTTTGCTGCGCCCGCTACATTCGCAAACCGGGTTTACAACGTGGCCGACGACGCTCCCGCGCCTAAATGCGAAGTCCTCACCTGGCTCGCCGAGCAAGTCGGCCCCATTTCCCCTGATTCCGCTAAAACTGCCACCGTTTCCGCGGCTCAACGTTCCTCTCGTCAAGTTTTGGACCGCATCATTTCCAATGTCCGCCTCAAACGCGAAATCGGCTGGCAGCCCCGCTACCCCGATTATCGCGCGGGCTACGCCAAAATGTTGTCGCACTAAGTCTCCCTGCTTCGCTCAGATCCACCCTTCGCCTAAACCTAATCCTCTTTTCTTCACATGGCCGGACTCGGAAAACTCCTCAAACAAGCCCAGAAAATGCAGCGCGGCGTCGAAGCCCTCCAAGCTCAACTCGACGCGCACGAAATCGAAGTCAGTAGCGGTGGCGGCGCGGTGCAGGTCAAGGTCAACGGCAACGGCCGCTTTCTCTCGCTCAGTCTCGATCCCGAGTTCTTGAAAGAAGAGCCCGCCTTCGTCTCCGAAACGATCCTTGGCGCGATCCAAGACGCCGCCGGTCAAGCCAAAACCTACAACGAAGCCGAGATGCAAAAAGTGACCTCCGGTTTCTCCATGCCCGGGCTGATGTGACCTAGGGCCTGTTCCCGCTAGATAAAAACAGTCTGCGACTGTGACGCCGAGTTTTGAGCATTTACTAAAAACCCTGAAGCAGCTCCCCGGGCTGGGCCACCGCTCGGCGGAGCGGATAGCACTGCACCTGCTTGTCGAAAAACAAGAACGGCTGCCCCGACTCGTCGCGGCGCTCGACGAGGCCGCTCGCTCTGTGCGCCGCTGCACCCGCTGCGGAAATCTTGCCGAAGCCGAGCTCTGCCCCATCTGTGCCGACCCGACCCGCGACCACGGCCTCGTTTGCGTCGTCGAGCAAGTGCCCGACCTCGTCGCCATCGAACGCAGCGGCGCCTATCGCGGCACTTACCACGTGCTCCACGGCAAACTCTCGCCGATTCAGGGAATCGGCCCCGAAGACCTGCACCTAAGCCCACTCCTTGCGCGGCTTGCTGCGGGCGAAATCCGCGAACTCGTCCTCGCGCTCTCCGGCGACGTCGAAGCCGAGGCCACCTGCCACTACCTCACCGCTCAAGTCACCGAAGTGACGCGATCAACGACAGCCCACGTGCCCGAGGCGGCGACCTCAAGGCCTTCGTCCGTTACCGTTACCCGAATCGGTTTCGGGCTCCCGAGTGGCGGCGGCGTTCTCTACGCCGACTCAGTGACGCTTAAAAGCGCGCTCGAAGCGCGCCGCGATTATACGTGATAGGCGAGGTCACGGGAGGCGAACGCGTGCGCTCACACGCTCGGACTTAGGGGCTGTTCGCGTTTCAAACGCGAGGCATCTGGCTCGCGGCTCGCCACTCACGTGTGCTGCGCACGCTCGCCGCCGAGCCCGCGCCCAAGTGGGCAAATCAGCTCGAGCTTTAGGCTTTATCGCGATTGCTGACTTGCCAAGAGCCGCGCACCTGCTTGCTGTCGCATCTGCCTTTGGCAAAACCTCTGCGGGCATAGTATATCGGCTATTATGCGTGCTTCCCAAGCATGAGAGGAGGGTTCGATTCCCTCTGCCCGCACCATGAGGATTGAGCGGCTAGGGGCTGTTCCCGTTTCAAACGTGAACCGCGACGGGACTGGTGTTTTCGGGCAACACGGCTTCCTGCATGCCAGCCCTTAGGGGGGATGCGGATTGACTGCATTTTCGAGCCTGAAAAGGCTCAGCACTATGTCGTCCCACACTTCTTCCGGTTCTTCTACGCTCGTTACGGGAGGGACGGGTTTTTTGGGGAAACGGTTGGTGTTGAGGCTGCTCGCTGAGGAGCGGCGGGTCACGGTTCTCAGTCGGCGGGCGGATGCCGAGTTGGCCTCGCGGGGCGTTCGGTTTGTCTGCGCGTCGCTCGACGATGTGCAGGCGGTGCGGGCGGCTTGCGCGGGGCAGGGGACGGTGTTTCACACTGCTGCAAAGGTGGGTGTGTGGGGCCGTTATACCGAGTTTTACAAAACCAATGTGCTCGGCACGCGGGCTGTGATTGAGGGTTGCCGCGAGCACGGGGTGGCGCGGTTAGTTTACACGAGCACGCCGAGCGTGGTTTACAACGGGCGAGACATTGCGGGGGGTGACGAATCGCTCCCACTTACGACGCGTTGCCCGAGCCCGTATCCGCTAACGAAGGCGATTGCCGAGCGCGAAGTGCTCGCGGCGAATTCGGAAAACTTGCGCACTGCCGCGCTGCGTCCGCATTTGATTTGGGGCGCGGGCGACCCGCACTTGGTGCCGCGTTTACTGGCAGCAGCCCGCTGCGGTCGGCTGCGGATCGTGGGCGATGGAAAAAACCGCGTGGACATGGTGCATGTGGAAAACGCGGTCGATGCGCACTTGCTGGCAGAGGCTGCGCTTCACCGAGATTTCGCGCGCAACACTGCGGCCGGTCGGCCGTATTTCATCACCGATGGGGAGCCGGTGAGGCTTTGGGATTGGGTGGACGGGTTACTGCGCGCGCTCGGAGAGCCGTCGGTGACGCGGCGGATTTCGCTGCGTGGGGCGCTGCGCTTGGGTGGGTTTTGCGAGGGGCTTTGGCGTGCGCTGCCGTTTCTTCTGCGCGGCGAGCCTCCAATGACGCGCTTCATCGCTGCCGAGCTGGCGAAGGACCACTGGTTCGACATTGGCGCGGCGCGGCGCGAGCTTGGTTACGTGCCGCGTGTCTCGATGGAACAGGGGTTTAGGGAACTAATCGACTGGCTGCACAGACCCTAGCCCAACGGGTTTCTATTCCGAATTTCCCTCCTAATGATTTTTTCCGAATGAAGTTTAAGACTCTGTTTTTCCCCGCATTGGCGATGGGGGCGATTGTGCTGCTGTCGAACATCCTCGTGCAGTTTACGATTAACGACTGGCTGACTTGGGGCGCGTTTTCGTATCCGGTCGCTTACCTCGTGACCGATGTGTGCAACCGGATTTTGGGCCCGAGTGCGGCACGACGGATTGTGCTCGTGGGCTTCGTGGTCGGGCTGGCCAGTTCGACGGTGCTCGCATCGCTGCAAATCACGCTGGCGAGTGGCTCGGCGTTCTTGGTGTCGCAGTTGCTCGACGTATCGGTCTTCAACCGGCTGCGGCAGCGGTCTTGGTGGCAGGCCCCGTTTATCGGTTCGTGCCTTGCCTCGGTCATCGACACGGCGATTTTCTTCAAAATCGCGTTTGCCAACTCGGAGTTAAACTGGCTTTCGCTCGCGGCAGGCGATTTGAGCGTGAAGCTTATAATGGCCGCGCTCCTGCTCCCCGCGTATCGAGCGGTCATTCGTAAGAGTGGGCTACTCCCCGCGCCAAAATCCGCCTGACGCACACGCACACAGGCCGCCTAGATTCCCCCAAGAAAAATGAGTAACGAAAACGCGGATACAGCAGAGCACCTGCACCGACTTGGCGAGCGACTTACCGCCCTAGAGCGGCACGTCTTTGAGCAGGATAAGGAGATGCTCGCGCTGTCGCGGCAGCTTGAGCAATTACGTGCTGCGCTGCTGGGCTTACGCGAACGCTTGAGCGAGCCGAGTAGTCGCGACATAGGCGGTGGCGATGCGTCGCACGCTTTCGACGCGGAGCGCCCGCCGCATTATTGATGCCGCCTTGGCGCGGATCGCCGCGGATCACCGTGCGACTCTGAAGCTAAGTGCGCACGCTACGCATCAATCGTTTCACGAGTGGCACGAGGCAGAGGAGCACTGCCGTTGCGACGAAGACGAAGAGCGCTTGTTCGCTGAAAAACCGTGCGAGTGCGCCGCTGTCGTTGCCCTCCTCGCTAAAGTTTCGCGCGAGATAGCCGCTTAGGAAGTTACCAATCGAGGTCGCCAGAAACCAGCCGCCCATGATGACGCCGGCGAGCCGCGCCGGAGCGAGTTTCGTCACCGTGCTGAGTCCGACGGGGCTTAGGCACAACTCGCCAATGGTTTGCAGGAGCAGCAGCCCAATTAGCCAAAGTGGGCTGACTAGCCCTTGGTCAGCCAATCGTGCCGCGGGCACCATGAGTGCGAAGGACAGGCCGACAAAACCCAGCCCAAAGGTGAACTTCATGGGAGCCGAGGGTTGGCGGCAGCCTAGCCGTAACCACATCCAGCCAAAGAGCGGCGCGAGCAGGATGATGAAGGCCGAGTTGACCGACTGATACCATGCCGAGGGAAACGCGTATCCGAAGATGCGGTTGTCCGTGAAATCGCGGGCGAAGAGATTGATGGAGGAGCCCGTTTGCTCAAAGACCGCGAAAAACACGATACTCGCCGCGAAAAGCACTGCGATCGCCGCGGTGCGCCGCCCATCCTCGCCGCCCCAAATCGCGTAGGCGATGGTTGCGAGGACTGCGGTGACCGAGAGCACGCCGACGAGCACGGGCACACGATTGAGCAGCCAACCGACTGCACCGAGTAGCGCGAGGTAGCCGACCGCGCGAGCCAGTCGCACGCCCTTTTGCGCGAGGCCGATTTTCGGTCCTTCGCCGACCCCCGCGAGCGTGCTGAGGCTGCGCGTGTAAACGATGAGTCCGATAGTCATCCCGACGCCTGCTAACGCAAAGGCCCAGTGCCAACTGTGCTGCGGGTCAAAGCCCCACGCGGCGAGTTTTTGCTGAAACCACGGGTGCTGTGCGAGGAAGCCAGTCAGTAGCGGAGCGACGAGTGCACCGAGGTTTATCCCCATGTAGAAAATGGAAAACCCCGCGTCGCGTCGGTCGTCGTCGTCGGGTGCGTAGAGGCTGCCGACCATCGTGCTGATATTGGGTTTGAGGAGGCCTGTGCCCATAGCGACGAGCCCGAGCCCCGCGTAAAACGAGGCGGTCGATTGCAGGGCCATCGCAAAGTGCCCGCAGGCGATGATTACCCCGCCGACGAGCACGCACTGCCGTGCGCCGATGATTTTGTCGGCGATGTAGCCGCCGAAAATCGCCAGCATGTAGACGAGCATCGTGTAGTAGCCGTAGACCAGCGCGGCGCGCTCGGTGCTAAACCCGAGTCCGCCCTCGCTCACGGTGCTCGTCATGAAGAGGACGAGCAGCGCACGCATTCCGTAGTAGGAAAACCGCTCCCAAAGTTCGGTGAAAAACAGCGGCCTTAGCCCCGCCGGATGTCGGGCGCTGGGGCGGGCTGCTGGAGTGCTTCGCGTCTGTGCTAGGTCCCTCGGTTCGGTTTCAGGCATTTTTACTGCTGCTTATGAGAAACGCTGCGCCGTGGTGGCGACCTTTTATGGCGAGGACACTACTTAGGCGCCAGCGCGGAGCATTTGGGTCTGTGCGCGAATGCGGAGACTTTGTGCCGCGATTGTGACCGATCTGCCACCGATTCGTAACACAGGCGGGCGATTGTTTGTGGCAGCTCCCGAGACGGCTTCTCGGACGCACACACACACAAGCAATGACAAACTCAATCACTCCTCTTCGTTTTCGCTCGGGTTTTCTTCTGGGCAAAAATCGCGGCTCGCGCCGGTTCTGCGGATTTCCGCTTGGTCGCGTGGCTTCGTTAACCGGTGTTTTGGCCGCACTGGGCTGCGGGCTGTTTTCCGCTTCTGCCTCGGCACAAGACAGCGGCGCATTGGTCGAGGCGCTCGTTCGCAAGGGCATCCTCACTGCGCAAGAGGCCGAAGAAATTCGCGCCGACTTGCTGCGCGAAGCAGCGGAGCCGCCCGCTGTGGCGACGGCGGGTAGCTCGCTCACGACGCGCTTGCGGATTAGTGGGCGAATCCAAACACAGTTTGCCTCGATCGATACGGACATTTCCGGAACGAGTGACGATCCGGCTTCGACGAATCACTTTTTTGCGCGGCGGCTGTATCTGACCGCGCGCGCGGATCTCGGCCCAAACTGGGCGAGCAACATCACTTACGACTTCGCGGGGAGTCTCTTCGATGCGGCGTGGGTGCAATATAAGGGCAGCGGCTTCACCGTCGATTTAGGACTGCGCAAGGTGAACCTCGGCTACGAAGAGCGCACGTCTTCGGGCAGCCTCAAAGCAATCGAGCGTTCGGGCGTCACCCGCTATTTTGTGGAGGAAAACAACGGTCGCCGACTCGGCGCGGGGAGCTACCGCGTAGGGGCTTTCGTCGATGGAAAGCAGGGCGCGTTTTTCTACGGTGCGGCGATCACGAATCCCGAGCGTGCGGTAAACTCGGGCGCAGCGGCCTCCGCCGGAAACAGCACGCGTAACCAATTCGCCTTTTGGGCAAACGCAGGGTTTAGCGGCCCGCTCGGTGAGGGCGGTGATGCGACCTACATAGTCGGTGCGGGCGCAGGTTACTTACCCGACCAAGGTGGACGGCCGGTCGGCACAGGCGACGACCTCACTGTTTACACGGTTTATGCCGATGTGCGCGGACTGGCGGGCGGGCGTTTCGGGCTCGCAGCGGAGCTGCTCGGCGCGGACGTCGAGCGCGGCGTCTCGGCGACGCGCGACGCGAGCCCTTTGGGGTACTGGGTGCAGCCGACTTTTAAGGTGAGCGAACAGTTCGAGCTCGTCGCCCGATACAGTGCACTCGATTCCGATGGGCGCGGGGTAAGCCTTTCCGATGGCGTGCGCTCGGCTCCGGGGGGCGGCACACACGACAAGCTGCGCGAATTCTTCTTCGGGGGAAATTGGTATCTGCGCGGCAACGACCTGAAACTCCAAGCCGGATACGTGCATGGTGAATCGCGCGACGAGGTTGGCGGCGGGGGAGCTGGCGGAGTCGTTCGTGCCAAAGCGCGCGGCGTCCGCTCCCAGCTCCAATTCAACTTCTGAGCAATCCATCACGACGCTCTCTCAATTCACGAAACCGAACTCTTTTCAGAATTTTTAACCCTTACCTCTCACACGTTATGAAAAATCCACTACGCCTACTTTCCTTCCTCGCGGCAGGCTTCGCGCTGACCGCCATCGCGCCCGCGCTCCAAGCACAAAAGCTCGTCATCAAGGGCTCTGATACCCTTGGCGCGAAGCTCGTTCCGACGATTGCGGAAGACTACCGCGCGCTGAATCCGGGCAGGTCGTTTGAAATCGCTGCCGAGGGCTCATCGACGGGCATTGCGGCGCTCATCTCGGGCACGGCGGACATCGGCATGTCGTCGCGCCGAGCGCGGCCCGCCGAGTTGTCCAACGGCGCGGCAAAGGGCGTCACGCTGCGCCCGCTCATCGTCTGCTACGACGGGATTGCGATTATCGTGAATGCGGCGAACCCGATCACCACACTCACGAAGCGGCAGGTCGAGCAGGTGTTTACGGGCGACCTGCGAAGCTGGGATGACTTGGGGAGCGGCGCCGCCTCGGGCCCGATTTCGATCTACACCCGCAATACCGCTTCGGGCACCTACGCCGACTTCAAGGCACTGGCGATGAACAAGCGCGACTACGCGCCGAGCTCCCAAAAACTCGCGGGTAACGAGCAGATCGTTGCCGAAGTCGCGGCCAATCCAAACGGCATCGGCTATGTCGGGCTCGCCTACATCAACGCGCCCGGCGTGAAGGTCGTCGCGATTGAGGGCGATTTGCCGAGTAAGGAAAGCGTGCTGGCCAATCGCTACCCGTATGCGCGGCCCAACTTTTTTTACACCAACGGCGAGCCGCAGGGAGAGGCCGCGCGCTTCATCGACTACGTGTTGAGCGAGGCGGGCCAGCAGGTCGTCGAGCGTGTCGGCTTCGTGCCGGTGCGCTAAGCGTTTCCCTAACACAATTTCGACTGTCATGAGGGGCTTATCCGAACCGAAAAACCCGCCTGCATTTCAAATCCACAAGCGCAGCCGACGCATCTTCGGACTGTCGCGCGAGGAGGCGATCAGGGCCTTTTTCGGCGGGCAAGCACTCGTGGCGGTCGTCGTGCTGGCACTCATAACAGTGTTTCTTTTCCGCGAGGGTTTTGGGTTTTTCGCACAGCAACGCGCGGAACTCACACGCTACCGTCGCTCGGGAGTGGAGTTTGTCGATTTGCTGCGTGCGCAAGAGAAGGCGCATGGAGAGCTGGGGCGGCGGCTGGGCTTGCGCGGTGAGGCGGCAGACCGCTTCGCCGATGCGATCGTGCCGCTGCGCGCGCTTTTAGGCGAACTCGGCGAATGGGCTTTGGAAATTAAAGAAAGCGAAGAAAGCCGAGCAGATGGTGCGCCTACCCGCTTTGGCGAGGTGGCCGAAATCACGGCTCAGTATCCAAAAATTGAGGACACGTTTGGCGAACTTACGGCGCAGCTAGGCACAATCACCGAGTCGTCGCCCGGGCTGTCTCCGGAGCAACGCGCCCAACTGGAAAAGCACCTTTCCGGTTTCGGTGCCACGTTGGCGAAGCTGCGGGCCTGGGACGCTGAAAAGCCAGTCTCTGGGTGGCAGGCGGCGCGCAGTTTCTTTTTTGGGCGGCAGTGGCTGACGGCGAGTTTTTGGCAGGATTTTTACGGAGTTGTCCCACTTTTCACAGGTTCGTTACTCGTCTCGGCAATCGCGCTCGGCTTGGCGGTGCCACTGGGGCTCGGCGCGGCGATTTATGTGAGCCAAATCGCGGGAGCGCGGGAGCGCAGTGTGATTAAGCCAGCAATCGAGTTTATCGCGGCGATTCCTTCGGTGGTTTTAGGGTTTTTCGGAATCGCGGTGCTCGGGCAGGCACTGCGGGCGCTCTCGCAAGTCGAGTGGCTCGCCTGGCTTCCGGGCTTTCCTTACGCGGAGCGGCTCAACGCGCTGACCGCCGGTTGCCTGCTCGCATTGATCGCAGTGCCGACGATTTTTACGCTGGCGGAGGACGCGCTGGCGAGCGTGCCGCGCGCCCTCAAGGAGGGCTCTTACGCGTTAGGGGCGCGGCGGATGCAGACGGTTGCGCGAGTCATCGTGCCGAGTGCACTTTCGGGAATGGTCTCGGCGGTGTTGCTGGGGCTGGGCCGTGTGATTGGCGAGACGATGGTCGTGCTTCTGTGCGCCGGAAACCGAATCGCCATCCCCGACTTTAGCGCGGGGCTGGGCGTGGTGACGCAACCGGTTCACACGATGACGGGAATCATCGCGCAAGAAATGGGCGAGGTGGCGACAGGGACGATTCACTACCGCGCCCTCTTCGTCGTGGGGCTGCTGCTTTTCTTAATCGCACTGACACTCAACTACAGTGCTCAAAAAATCCTAGGCCGCTACCGGCTGCCTTCACTCAGATGAAGATGACTAAATATAATCGTTCGGCGGAGCCGAAAACTCCGGCTCTATTTGCGGCCGCGTCACGGCCCGTTTTCGGGCGAGTCTTCGAGTGCGGTTCAGCAGGACTGCTGCGCGCGGCGACTTATTTTGTGCTGTGCTGCGGGCTCGTGGTTTTAGGCGACATCGCGCTAAAGGGCGGGCGGACGGTCTTCCAAGCGCAGTGGCCATTTGTGAATGTGAGTTTCCTGACCCAAGCTCCCGAATCGCTTCACGTTTTCGAGTACGCGGGAGAAACGCACGAGATGGGGGACGCACAGTTTCGCGCGTTTCGGGCGAACGCGCTGCGCGGGGCAGGGCGAGCCGCCGAGCCCTCGTCTCCGAATATATCCGGGGAGCAGGGAAGCGCGGTTCCGGCGATTCGCTCGCAGAGTTACGTTTATGCGGCGGGCGGTATCTGGCCCTGTATCGTGGGGACGGTTTTGCTCGTTTCGGGCGCGATGGGGATCGCGCTGTCGCTAGGCATCGGCGCGGCGATTTTTCTGAGCGAATACGCGAAGGAAGGCCGGTTTTTGCGACTGGTGCGGCTGTGTATCCTGAATCTCGCGGGGGTGCCTTCGATTGTCTTTGGGCTCTTCGGGTTTGGGCTGTTTGTGAATTTCTTTGGCTGGAATGTCTCGCTCTTGGCGGGCTGGTGCACGCTGGCGGTGATGGTGCTGCCAGTGGTCATCACGGCGGCGGAGGAGGCCTTGAAGGCGGTGCCGAGCGGGCTGCGCGAAGGGTCGCTCGCGCTGGGTGCGACGCAGTGGCAGACGATTCGCCGCGCGGTGCTGCCGTGTGCGTTACCGGGGATTTTGACCTCGTCGATTCTGGGAATCGCACGCGTCGCTGGTGAAACCGCGCCCATCATGTTTACGGCGGCCTACGTCGTCCGCGATAAGCTGCCTTGGGAGGTCGAGCGGCTGGGCGACTTCTTTTTCCAGGGCGTAATGGCCCTGCCGTACCACATCTACGTGGTCTCGACCAAAATTCCTCAAAACGCCTACACCGCGCGCGTGCAGTATGGCACGGCATTCGTGTTCCTGGCCGTCGTGGGTCTGCTGGCCCTCGGCTCAATCCTCCTGCGAGGCCGACTCAAAAAAACTTACACATGGTAACTCTAAATCACACGACCACTGCTTTTGAGCATCGTTTTATGACGACGGGAACGAGCGCGACGCGTGCGGCGCTGCCTTTGGCCGATAAACTGAAGCCTAAGCGGGTAACGCCGACGGCGATTGAGGTCGACCAACTCGACTTTGCGTATGGCGCGAAGCAGGCCCTCTTCGACGTCAACCTCGAGCTGCCCGCGCGGCGTGTCACCGCCTTTATCGGCCCTTCGGGCTGCGGAAAGACGACGCTTCTGCGCTGCTTTAATCGGATGAACGACCTCGTGCCCGAAGCTCGTTTAACGCGCGGAGCGATTCGTATCCACTCTGCCGATATTCACGCGCCCGAGGTGGACCCGACCTTACTGCGCAAGCGTGTCGGGATGGTTTTTCAAAAATCGAACCCGTTTCCCAAATCAATTTACGACAATGTCGCTTACGGACTGCGGATTCAGCGGGGGCGTCGTTCCCGCGTGCAACTCGACGAGGCGGTAGAGCGTGCGCTGCGCGCCGCTGCGCTCTGGGACGAGGTGAGGGATCGCTTGCACGACTCAGGGCTCGCGCTTTCGGGTGGGCAACAGCAGCGGCTCTGCATCGCGCGGGCACTGGCAGTGGAGCCGGATATTTTGCTGATGGACGAGCCCTGCGCGGCACTCGACCCCATCGCCACGGCCAAAATTGAGGAGTTAATCGCCGAGCTAAAACGCCGTTACACGATCGTCATCGTGACGCACTCGATGCAGCAGGCCGCGCGCTGTTCGGATAAAACCTGCTTTTTCTATATGGGCCGCTTGGTCGAGAGCGGCGATACACAGCAGGTCTTTTCAAAGCCCGCTAACCCCCAAACGGCTGCCTATATTTCCGGCCACTTCGGCTAAACTGTGCCAGCCTGAGCATTTACGCTCTCGCGCGGTCTAGTGTTAGCGGTCACAGACCTCCACTGCGCGTGGGGCGGCAGGCTGTGCCTGCACCCGTTCAATTTGGGATTTCTCATCGCGCTATCGCGCGAAAGCGAAATCCCAAATTTGAAAGCATTCCCCCTGTCGCGTTGCGACAGGGCGAGTAGTAAAAGGGAAAGTAGAGTAATAACCCGTTTGGGCGAGGTGGGAAAAATCACCAGTAAACTCCCGCCGCCAAATAAAACAGCCTGCGGCTGCGCCCCACGCGTAGTGGAAAAGTGCAGCTCACTGATGAGCTGCGTGGCCGGCCCCGCCGAAGGCGGGAAAGTGGGCTGCGTGCTTCATTTTGTCGGCGCCATAATTGTCAGAGCCGACACGGCGCTTATTTGAAGAGTTTTTCGATGCCGTAGCCGAGGAGGCCGGTAATGGGCAGTGTGAGCACCCAGGCCCATATGATGCGCTCGACCAGGCCCCACTTGACCGCGCTAAAGCGTTTCGAGGAGCCCACGCCCATAATCGAGGTCGTAATGACGTGCGTAGTCGAAATCGGGATACCGAGCGTGGAGGCGCCGTGGATGACGAGTGCGGCGGTGGTCTCGGCGGCGAAGCCGTGGATGGTCTGAAGCTTTACCATTTTGTGGCCCATCGTGCGGATGATTCGCCAGCCGCCCGCTGCAGTGCCCGCTGCCATCGTGAGGGCACAGGTAATCATGACCCAGCGGTGCACGGTGAATTCCGGGGTTTCCAGAAAACTCGCCCAGCCGGGTAGGCCCTCAAAAATCCCCGCTTGCGTGCCGGTGAAGAGCGCGAGCGTGATAATGCCCATCGTTTTTTGCGCGTCGTTTGAGCCGTGGCTGTAACCCATGAAGCCTGCGCTAACGAGTTGGGCTTTGCCAAAAATCATCCCGATGAGGCGCGGGCGCAGTTTTTTGAGCAGGGCGAGGAGCAGATACATGAGTGCCGCGCCGAGCAGGAAGCCGACAAAGGGCGAGCTGATCATCGGCAGGACGATTTTGGGCCAGAGTCCGCTGTGGCTGCCGTCTTCGGCGATTAGGTGCCAGTGCAGGACATGCCAATTACCGTCGGAGGCGGTGAGTGCTGCGCCGCAGAGCCCGCCGACGAGTGCGTGGCTGGAGCTGGAGGGCAGCCCGAGCCACCAGGTAAAAAGGTTCCAGATGATGGCGGCGAGCAGCGCGCTCAAGACGGTCGTCATGTCGATAACGTTGGTATCGACGAGGCCGCGACCGATGGTGGTCGCAACGGCGGTGCCCATGAGTGCGCCGACGAGGTTCCAAAACGCGGCCCAGACCACGGCTTGGCGTGGCGTGAGTACCTTGGTCGAGACGACGGTGGCGATGGAGTTCGCCGTGTCGTGAAACCCGTTGATGTATTCGAAAATTAGCGCGGCCAGCAAAACGAGCACGAACAGCGTCATAGGAGCAGCGTGGGCCAGAGGTGATTAGGCGTGGTGGTGTGTGGGCGGAGAGGGAGGCCGCGGGCGGCCTGAAGCACAGCGCCGGCGCGTAGGGGCTGTGGCATTACGAGTGCTTGAGGACGATTTGCACGACGATGTTGCCCGCGTTGCGGCAGCAATCGACCGACTGTTCAGCCAGTTCGTAAATCTCCTGCAGGATGACGAGCTCCTTGGCCTCGTAAGGGCCTTGGTAGAGCTCTTTGAGTAAGTCGAACATGACGCGGTCGGCCTCGCCCTCGGCGTAGTGGAGCCGGTCGGTGGCGGTGCGGATTTTTTCCAAATTGGTGCCGCTGCGGAGTTGGCGCACCATCTCGACCACGGCTTCGGCGGCGAGTTTGAGGAGTTCGGCTTGGCGTTGGAAGGCGGTGTGCGGGACACGGCCGGGGTAGATGGAGAGCCGCTCGACCATCTTTTCTATGGACTTGGGGACGCGGTAGAGGGCGACGGAGAGGGCCTCGATGTCTTCGCGTTCGAGCGGTGTGACGAAGGTGCGGCTAAGCTCTTCGAGGACGAGGTTGCGGATCCGTTTCTCGGCGCGGCGGCTGTGCATGAACTCGTCCAAGTTCTCCGGCGGCTTGCCCGTCTTGTAGAGTTGTTCGAGATAGCCTTCGAGAAGCGAGACGCTGGCCTTGGCCTCGTCTGCCCCTGCTTCTAGCAGGTCGTAAAACTTGTCGTCTTTGCCGAAGAGTTTTTTGAGCGAAAACATAGGGTTCTTTGGAGGCCTTCGAGTTGGAGGGAGCCACAAGCCCTGTGCAAGCCTAGCGGATTTGTTTTATTTGGCGGGCTGCTCGGCCGGAGAATCGTCGCAGCCTGTGACTTTAACCACTCAGGCTCGCGCGCCGCACCACACTGGCGGCAGCGTCTTTCAAGGCGCGACCACTGGCTGTTTCGTTTTGCTAGCGCTGTCTCCTTACCGCGCCTTAGGCCTTGCCGCGCAAATAGGCCCAGAGCAGGCCGAGCCGTTCGTAGATGCCGCCGGTGCTGTGTGTGAGCCCGCTGATGTCGGCGCTGTATTCGTTCCAGCGGAATTTTGGGTCGGGGCGAATCGCGAAGTTTGCCGGACAGGGGAGCGCGTGCAGTCCGGCTTTTTCGGCGTAGGCCATAATACGCGGCATGTGCGCCGCGGAGCTGATGAGCGCGAGTGGGGTATTGGGGCCGTAGAGTGCGGCCAGTGCGGCGACCTCGCCCTCGGTGTCGAGCGCGGTGGTGAGGAGGCGCATGCGCTGCGGCTCAATGCCGAGCGATTCGGCGGCGCGGGCGAGAGTCGCGGCGGCAGTCTCGCTTTCGGGCGCGCCTTTATCGCGTGCGGGGCCGGTGAGGATGAGTGTGGCCTCGGGCAAGAGTCGGGCTAGCCGGACGCCTTCGACTAAGCGCGCGAGTCCGGCTTCGCTGAGTCGTAGCGTGGCGGGGAGCCGGGCTGTGTTTGCGGCTCCGCCGGCGAAAACGACGATGGCGCGGCACTCGGCAAGTTCGGGCGGCAGTGCCTCGCCGACTGCGAGTTCGGGGATGGGCGCATAGCGAGTTTCAAGCGGGCCGAGCAGCGCGCGCCCGACGGGTTTTAAGCTAAAGCCGAGTAAGAGGAGCAGTCCCGAAGTCAGGCAGAGGCGGCCCAGGATTTTGCGTCGTGTGAGCCACACCAAAATGCCCCCCAAGAGCATGAGCGTGAGGCTGAGTTGGAGCGGAAGGAGGAAGTAAGTGACCGCTTTTTTCAGCCAGAAGAGTAGGGGCATCGGGAGGGGCTCTAACTGTTTGGTCGCGTGGGTGTGTGCACGGGCATTTGCCGTGTGCTGCGCGAAGCTGGGGCGGCCAACGGGACTCGAACCCGCGACCCCTTGAATCACAATCAAGTGCTCTAACCAACTGAGCTATGGCCGCCACAAAATGAGGGCGGGACGCTCGCGTGGTTTCGCAGCGCCTGTCAATCCTTGACCAACGAATTCCTTGGCCGTGTGCTTTTCTCAGGGGCTGGAGCGGCGAAGGGTGGGGCGATTTTTAGGGACGGGTGGAATCGGCCTCGTCTTGTTGAGGTGGAGCTGGCATAGGAACCGCTGTGCCTCCGAATAGAGAGTCTTCTGATACGGGCCCTGCCGCTAGGCGGGAGAGCGATTTGCCTGCTTCATCCTGTCCGCGAGGTGAAGGGCAAAGGCCACTGGCCTTGCGGGTGCTGACTTTTAACATCGCGCATGGGCGCGGGCTGACGCCGATCCAAGGGCTGACCTTGCGGCACAAGTTGCGGGTAAACTTGCGGCGGATTGCGCGGCTGATTCTGAAGCTAAAGCCGGACATCGTCGCGCTCCAGGAAATCGACCATCATTCGCGCTGGGCGGGGAATTTTGATCAGCTCGACTATCTGCGTTGGCACACGGGCTACCCGCATGCGGTGTTTGGCATCAACAATCGGCGCGAGGGCTTTATGAATTTGAGCTATGGAAATGCGTTTCTCTCTAAGCACCCGATTGTGGACTGGGAGAGCCGCGCTTTTGGGGCGGCGCGCGTCGGCGAAAAAGGGTTTTTATATGCGGAGTTTGACTGTGCGGGGCGGCGCTTGCCGCTCGTAAACATGCATCTGCACTACCGCTCGCGCGGGCGGCGCTTTGCCCAAGTCGAGCAGGTCATGGACTACGTGGCGGCGAAGCACGCCGCCCGGCGTGCGCAGTGGGACTTGTTGCCAATCGTGTGTGGAGACTTGAACAACGTGGCGCACTCTCCCGATGCGACTGCGGAGTTACTGCGCTACTTTTCGCTGCATGGGCACTACTCGCTGCATCCGCAAGGCGGGCTGACCTTTCCCTCGCCACTGCCGAGTCGCGGGCTCGACTTTATCTTTTTGCCGCCGGGCTGTGGGGAAGTGCGCTGCGAGGTCGTGCCAAGCTATTTGAGCGACCATCGGCCGGTGTGGGTGGAGTTTGAGCTGTGAGGTGAATGGGCCGCAGGCCCCCTTTGGGGGGAGCTGCCCCGAGTTTACCGACATGGCGCGAGGTGGAGTAGAGCAAGCTTAGTGCGGGGCGGGGAGGCGTCACGGGGCGCGGAGCATGTTACTTATAGGGAGGGCGAATAATGCTAATAATGGTGAAAAGTAGAAAATAGGACTTGTTCTCATAAAGAAGTGAGCCATTCAGCGAGTCCGCACCCACGCCCTTTTATGAGTAAGTCTACCTACCTCGTGGACCGTTTGGCCTCCATGTCGGTCTCAGCCCAGAATTGCCGCACAGTGGCATTAATCGCCGCGTTAGTCGTAGCGCTGGGCTTGCCATCAGCGGCGTCTGCGCAGCGTGTCCCTGCGAGCGCGCTCCTTGATGGGCTAGACGATGACCAAGTCGTCACCCTCGCAGAGATGGAGGTCGAGGCGGGACAACTTCAGAAGCATGCGTATCAGGGGAATATGGACTTGGTGCGCACGGAAAACGATATCCAGCCCTACAGCATCATCGGGCGGGAGCGGATCGCGCGTTCGGGGGCGACTACGGTTGAGGATTTGCTGCGGCAGCAGTTGACGATGAGCACGTCATTTGCCTCCAGCGATAATAGCCCGGGTGGGTGGACGGGCAGCAGCAGCAGTTTTAGCCTGCGCGGGATGGGCGCGGCGCAGACACTCGTGCTCGTCAATGGTCGCCGCGTGGCCGGGGTGGGCAGTCGTGGGACGGCGGAGGGCAGCGACCAAGCGGATCTCAATGGGATCCCGCTTTCGGCGATTGAGCGGATTGAGGTGCTGCCGGCCTCGGCTTCGGCGATCTATGGGAGCGGTGCGCTCGGCGGCGTGATTAACGTCGTATTGCGCGGAAACTACAGCGGGAACGAGTTCAACGCGCGCTATGAAACGACGGACGATGGGCACGCCTCGATCGAGACCTACAACCTGACTTCGAGCTTCCAGTTTGAGCAGGGGCGCAGCCAACTCTTGCTCTCGGTGCAGTCGCAAGTGACCAAGCCGCTCTATGGGTATCAACGCGACTTCCAAGTGCGCGGGCGCAATCGGGAGTTGGTCAATAATCCGGACGCGCTTTACGTGCCGGCCGGGCGAACCGGTAACCCACCTGCTGGGGCACTGGTTAATATTCGCAGTGCCAATGGGAGCCCGCTGTTTGGGCCGGGATCGTCTCACTTTACACATATCCCGGTGGGCTATCGCGGTTGGCAGCTCGATGGCTTGCAGCCCCTGATTGACAACCAAGGAAGCTACAACCTCGACCTCGCACGCGGTGCGCTAAATGGGTTTAGCGGCGACATCGTCCTGATCGGCGCGGTGCGCTCGAAGTCGCTTAACTTGAGCAGCAGCCGGAGCATGACTGAGCGCTTTAAGCTATTTTTTGACGGAGGGGCCTCGGAGTCGCGTCAGCGCGATGTGAGCACTTACTACACGGCGCGCGTGGCGACGCTGGCCGCGAATTCGACCAATAACCCGTTTGGGCAAGCGGTGCGGATTACCTATCCGGCTCGGCACATCGACCGAGAGACTGCGCCGGATTCGTTTTCGGTGAATCGCCAGAAGCGAGCGGCGGTGGGCTTCGAGCTAAGCTTGCCTCACGACTGGAAGATCGTCGGCGACTACGCGTGGAGTTACTCGTATGTGGATCGCACTTACCGTCGCCAATACGGGAGCCCGACTTTTGCCGAAGCGGTGAATGCAGGCACGGTCGATTTGCTGCGCGATACGACCTCTTTTGAGACGCTGATCGATCCCTACTCGAATCTGCCGCACACGACGACCAAGGCGTGGCAGGGAGATACGACGCTACGCGCGGCCGGGCCGCTGACGGCGTGGTATGCCGGAGACATCACGCTCGCCAGTGGTGTGGAGCACCGCGAGTTGCGCAGTGCGGGTTTCCCTGACTACACGACGCCGAGGCCGCCCCCGACCTATCGCCGCCAGCAAATCGATAGCCTGTATGCGGAGGCGACGGTGCCACTGACCTCGCCCGATCTGGGCTTGCGCGGGCTGCACAGCGTGGACGTGCAATTGGCGCTGCGGCACGAGCGTTTCGATGTGGAGACGGCGGGCAACAAGTTCGACACGACGGTGCCGACGGTCGGGCTGCGCTGGCTTCCGGTGCGCGATCTGATGCTGCGCGGCTCGTGGGGGAAGGGCTTTCGCGCGCCGACTTACTCGCAACTGGCCGACCCGACTCTTTCTACCACGACAAGCCAAGTGAATGACCCGAGGCGTGGGGGCGAGGTTTCGGACATTTACACGCTGGGCGGGGGAAATCCCGAGCTCCAGCCAGAGACTTCGCGCAACAGTAACATCGGCATCGTGTGGACGCCCGAGTTTGTGCGCGGGCTGCGGCTCTCGGCCGATTTTTATAAAATCGAGAAGAAGAATAACCTGACCTCGCTCGGAGCGCAGGCGATTCTCGACCAAGAAGCGACCTTTCCCGGGCGCGTGATCCGCGACACGCCTGTGGCAGGCGATCCCTACGGCGTGGGCGAGGTGCTCCAAGTAAACACCTACGCGATGAACATGCTCAAGATGGAGACGGCGGGCGTGGATTTGGGGGCGCGTTACTGGTGGCAGAGTGCGGGTGCGGGCGAGTTTGACCTCGGGGTAAACGCTACGCTGACCGACTACTACCGCGAACAGACCGCCTTTAATACACCGCTTGTGGACTGGGTTGGCGTGCCGTCGCGCAACTCCGCGAGTCCGCTCGATGCCCGGTTTACTGCGAGCCTACTGTGGAATCGCCAGCAGTGGAGCGCTGGCTGGGCGGCCCAATACTACGACCACTACCGGCTTAATCCGACGAGCACTGCGGCGATTCTCAGCCAAGGCAGCGAGCGCGTGCCTAGCCAGACTTACCACGACCTGTTTGTGCGTTACCGGCTGGGTGCGCGGTACCGGATTTTGGCAGGCCTAGAGCTGACCTTTGGGGCCAAGAACATCTTCGATAAAGCTCCGCCCGTAGATATGTCCACTAGCCGCTACTACAGCACACTGGGCGACCCACGGATGCGCCGCCTGTATGTGAATTTGAAGAAGACGTTTTAGGGCGAGTGGTTTGCACTCGCTCCAATTAATGGGAGTGGGGCCATGTGAGCGGCCACTTGAGCGGCCAAGTGCTTGGGTGTGCGGATACTGCGTTCGCACACCGCAATTTCCGCTATCGGTACGTAAAACAGACTAGTGGTTTCGGCTGCGAAACCGACGCTCAGCGCGGCTGCGGTATTCGTGTGATTCCTTATGCGTTATTGAGACTACGTTATTCCCTGCTGGCTGCGGTGTTGTTTGCACTGAGCGGACTCGGGGGCGGGCTGCCGTTTGCGCATGCCCAGCTTGTCGTTGGCGATGGCGAGGCAGAGGAGCTAACGGGGCGCGAGCTCGTGGCGGCGCTCGGCTCGGAACCTGGGCAAGTGCGCTGGTCGGGCTCGGGCGGTTTTGCGACGATGCAGGGAGAGACGCGCATAACGCTAAACGAGATGGAGTGGCTCATCTGGGGCAGTGCCGACTTCGTGCCCGATGGGCGCGCGCTCGTCTTTGGGCGGCCCGACTCGGCGGGTACGATTGACTGGAACTCGCGGATAGACCTCGGCGGCAGTAATAAGAAGCTGCCGCGCCAGATCCGGCTCGTGCGCGGGCGGCTGGGCGATCGAGCCAATGTCGTGCTGCGGCTGCGCGATGCGCTGCGCTCGACCGTTTACGAGCAGAGTAAATCGAATTGGCGGCTCGATTTTCTGGGGGACGGGCGTTTCGACATCCTTGCTGCACAGCCGCATCTGGCGCGGGGCGACATCCATGTGGCGCGGGCCGAGCTGCGGGTTGCCGAGGCGGGCCAGTTGAACCATGTGCGCAAGTTTGTGCTGTCGCGGGGGGCGAGCTTTGTGGTGGATGAACGCGAGGCCGAGCTTGACCGTCTCGGTGCGAAGGCAGACCTCAAGCTCGACTCTAGCACGTTTCGGTATTGGGGCGGGGGTGCCGCGCAGCCCGATGCGAGCGAACACTTAGGGCGCGTTTTCTTAGCCGGTGGGGTAAGCACGATTGAGGTGATCAACAGCAGCGATGGGCGCAGCAGCGTGTTCCTAAAATCGCTAGCTCGCACAGGCGGCTCAGGTGCCGCCAAGGCCGCGCGCGGAGTGTTCGAGATACACACGCGCGGGAACTTCGTGCTCAGCAGCGAGCAGGTTAACCCCGACTTTGAGGGCTACGGAGGGATCCTCCCATGGGCGACGATTAATGGGGAGGACTGGGTTGCGCGCTCGGGGAAGGACTGGGTGCAGGTGAACAGCCACTACACGGCCAACGAGTCGAGTTGGGAGCCCGGCCACAACGTCACTGTGCGCGAGGCGCAGCAGCTCACGACCGACCGTACGATTAACTCGCTGCGCGCTCACGGCGGCAGCCTCAACCTCGGCGGGCACACGTTAACCGTGAGCTCGGGCGGCCTAATCGCTGTGGGGCCGGACTTCACTTTTGGGAGCTCGGATGCGAGCGGGGACTACTACCGGCCCAGCATCATCACGACGGGTAAGACACGCAATCCGCTCTACGTGCACGTCCACACGGATAACGTTTGGATGCAGGCGACGCTCACTGGGGGTATGGATTTGGTGAAAGCGGGCGGCGGTGTGCTGCACCTCATGCATGGGTACACGGGCGAGCTGGGGGATGTTTATATGCACGAAGGCCGTATCGAGTTTGCAGCGAAGTCGAAAGGGACGCTCCAGACGGGTGCGCTCTACGTCGGCGATGGGGCTCGGACTGCCGCGCTCAAACTCGCAGGCCGCGAACGCTTGAGCAGCCGCCCGCACCTTAGCTTGCGAGGCAGCGCGCACACACCTGTGGACGCCGGTGTGTTGGAGCTCAGCGGGGCCACGCAGCAGAGCTTTAGCAGACTGCATGTGGAAAACGCGGCGGTCATCGACTACGTGGACGGCTCCGTGGGCGCGGAAAATGTGCTCTTCGTTGATGAGCTCACCTTTAACAGCGAGGCCGCCCGCCTCGTAATCCGCCATTGGGTGAGAAACGAAGACCGGCTTATTGTGAGGCGAAGTGCGAACCTGAGCGCGCGCGCGATTAGCCAGATTGACTTTGAGGGCTGGGGAAATGCCCGGCTCGTGGACTACGATGGCGATCATTGGGAAATCGTTTCGGGGCCGCTCAGCGATTCGGCGGCGGCGATTCACGCGCACCCAGCTGCTCCGCTTACGCCGTCGCTGCCAGAGCCCGCGCCTAGTCGCGCATCTGCGCTCGGCTCCTCGATTTATGGGGCGACAACTCCCAGTCCTTACGGGGCGGCGATTTCTGACAGGGCAGAGTATAATAGCGTCGAGTCGCTGCCCTACGTGCCGCCTCCCGTGCACGAAGTGGTTTCTCATGGAGTGCCCTCGACTCGCTCGCCGGAGCCTTCGGCTTTACCTTATTCCAGCAGCAGTACTTCGGGGTTTTACCAGACACCGACTCCGTCGCCCGCCGCGCCCACTGCGCCGATTGGCTCTCTGCCGGAGCTACCCGCTCCCAGCACTTCTTACGGAGCCGGATACCAATCAAGCTGGCCGCAAACTGACATCCAAGCCGCCCCGCCGCCGCCGCCCTCTGCCCGCGAGATCGAAGAGGAAATCGAGCGAATCCTCTACGAGACCGCTTACCGCAGCTAAACGCGGTAAGCGGGGCAGCGGAGCCCACTGCCTCCGCCTTCCCGTGCAAGGTCGCCCTGCGCGGCCCGCTGAAGGCGCGTGCGATTAGTGGCACATGAGCAAAACAGCCTTTGCACGGGCGGCGTTTATCTCGCAGACAGGGGCGCATATCATGGCTGCTGCTGTTGTCGCTTCTTCTCGTATCCAAAAAACGTTTTCCCGCACCCAAGCGGAGGGCCGCGCTGCCTTTGTCGCTTATCTTTGCGCGGGGGATCCCGACCTCGAAACCTCGCTCGCGGCGTGTCGCACGGTGATTGAAAACGGGGTTGATGTGCTGGAGCTGGGCGTGCCGTTTTCTGACCCGCTGGCTGATGGGGTGACCAATCAGCTCGCCGCGCAGCGTGCACTCCGCGCGGGAATCGGGCGTAAGCAAGTCTTTGAGTTGGTGCGCCGGATTCGCGCGGAGTTTAGCGAGCTGCCGATTGTCCTCTACACTTACTACAACCTCGTCTTCGCCAACGGCATCGACGACTACGTGCGCGAGGCGCGGGCGGCGGGAGTGGATGGCTTGTTGACGCTCGACTTACCGCCCGAAGAGGCCGGCGAGTTGAGCGCGGCCTGCGAGGAGCAGGGGCTGCAAACGGTTTTTATCGTTGCGCCGACAACTCCGGCAGAGCGTGTCACGCGTATCGTGGAGTGCACTACGGGGTTCATTTATTATGTGTCTCGCGAGGGCGTCACGGGGACGCGCGACTCGCTCGTGGCGGGGCTGGGGGAGGCGGTGGCGAAGATCAAGGCGCGGACTACGTTGCCGGTGGTCGTGGGCTTCGGCATCTCGAAGCGCGAACATGTGCAGGTGGTCGGCACAGTCGCCGATGGAGTCGTGGTGGGAAGCCTGCTCGTAGGGACGATTGCCGATAATATCGGCTCGACGGAGCGCGTGTGCGCGGCACTCGCCGAGCAGATGCGCGAACTCTCGCCCGGGCTTGTGCGGTCGTAGCGGGCCCCGCTTCTTCAGGCTTTTGGCTGGCCAGCGTCTCGGCTCATGTCTCGCAAGCGGATCCACGTTATTACCGGTTGCACGGCGGTGGGGAAGACCGAGTTGGCACTGCGTTGGGCGGAAGCGCACGGGGCGGAAATCGTGTCCTGCGATTCGCTGCTGTTTTATCGCGGGATGGATATCGGCACGGCTAAGCCGACGGCGGAGGAGCGGGCGCGTGTGCCGCATCACTTGATCGACGTTTGCGAGCCGAGCGAGCCGATGGATATCGCGCGTTACTGCGATCGGGCGCGAGCGGTGGTCGAGCAATTGAGCGCGAGGCAGGCGGCTGGAGTGCCGATTTTGGTGACGGGGGGGAGTGGGTTTTACCTAAAAGCGTTTTTTGCGCCAGTGGTGGATCGGGTCGCCGTGCCGGAGGAGATTCGGACGGCGGTCGCCGCGCTTTCGCTCGACGAAGCGGTTGCCGAGTTGCGGCGGCTCAACCCGAGCGAGGCGGCGCTGGGCGGGCTCGACTTGGCGAATCCGCGCCGCGTTGCACGGGCCTTGGAGCGTTGCTTGGCGACGGGAAAGACGGTCGCGGAACTGCGGCGCGAGTTTGCCGCGCAGCCGTCGTTGTTTGCGGACTACGAGTTGCGGCTAACTGAGCTCGTTCGCGAGCCGGACGATTTGGCGCGGCGGGTTCGCGAGCGTGTGGCAGCGATGTTGCGTGCAGGGCTGCTGGATGAAGTGCACGGGCTTTTGACTCGGGGGATTAAGGAGAACCCAAGCGCGGCGGGAGCGATTGGCTACCGTGAGTCAATCGCGGTGCTGGAGGGACGCGCACCGCTCGCAGAGTTGGAAGCGCAAATCGTCCGCAACACGCTCGCTCTCGTAAAAAAGCAGAAAACCTTTTTCCGAGCTATGCTGCCCGAGCATGAGCGTGTGGACCTGAGGCAGTGGGTAGATGTACTGCCCTAGGGAATACTTTCTTTTTTCCACCACGCGTGGGGCGGCAGGCTGTGCCTGCACCCATTTACAGAGCCGCTTGGTGGCCGTGCATTCGCACGGCAGCCAAGCGGCTCTGTAGAAAGGAACCCAAACTTTGGGACGTGGATTTATTCGTGATTTTTCCCACCTCGCCCAAACGGGTTATCACTCTACTTTCCCTTTTACTGCTCTCCCTGTCGCAACGCGACAGGGAGAATGCTTTCAAATTTGGGATTTCGCTTTCGCGCGATAGCGCGATGAGAAATCCCAAATTGAACGGGTGCAGGCACAGCCTGCCGCCCCACGCGTAGTGGCGGTCAGTGAATGCGGTTTCCGAGCTGCTGTGTCTCTCCCGCCAGCTCCGCAGTGCGGGGCTCACTGCGCGATGTTGTAAAGCGCGAGTGAGGTGCCGTCGATGCGGTTGAGTTCGGCCATTGCCGTGCGGAGGTTGACTTGGGCTTGGAGTTCGGCGACGCGGGCACTTTCGAGGTCGTCTTGTGCTTCGAGAACGCGGCGGCTGGTGGAGAGCCCGGCGTCGAAGCGGGCGCGTTCGAGTTCGTATTGGCGCGTGCTCAACTCGGTCGCTTTGCGCGAAATGGAAACGGAGGCGAGGTTGGTCTCGACGGAGCGGACGGCGGAGCGGACGTCGAGCGCAAGGTTTTGCTCGATTTGGCGAAGGCGGGTTTCCTCTCGGCGCAGGGTGTTGAGCGCAGTGTTGTAGCGGGCGCGCTCGGCGCGTAGCCCCCAAGGGAAGCGGAGCGCGAGGTCGAGTTGCCACGAGTAGCCGTCGCCATCGGGCAGGCGGTTGTAGGCGCGGTTGAGGCTGGCGTCGCGGGTGTTGTAGCCGCCGGCGGCGTTGAGATCGAGTGAGGGCAGGCGGTTGCGGCGCGCGGTGCTGAGGTCGATCTGGAGCTGTTTAATGGATTCGGTGGCGGCGCGGTATTCGGGCTGCTGTTTGAGGGCGAGCGCGTAGGAAATCGCGTAGTCGGGGCTAAAAGTCGCTGTCGGCGGCAGCGAGACTTCGCCGAGAGCTTCATCAAACTCGAATTGGCCGATGAGGTTGAGGAGCCGGTCTTCGGCGTCGCGCACGGTTTGCTCAGCGAGGAGGACGCTGCGGCGGGCGTTTTCGACACCGACCTCGGCCTGGAGAACGTCGAGGTTTGTGGCGACACCGGTGCCGAGGCGGGTGGTGTTTTCGGCGAGGAGGCGTTGGGCGAGGTCGAGGCTCTGGTTGCGAACTTTCAGGCTCTCGCGGGCGTAGACGAGGGAGTAGTAGGCGGCTTCGGTGTCGCGCACGACTTGGAGGATGCGTGCGGTGGTGTTGAGGGAGGCGATCTCGGTGCCGAGTTCGGCGCGGCGGATTGAGGCGAGGGCAACGCGGCTACCTGCGCCGCGAAGCAAGGGCTGGGAAACGCTGAGCGAGAGGTCAGCGGTGTAGGCCGGGTTCATCAGCGCAAAGGCGTTATTCGTGCCGCGCCGGTTGAGGCTTTGCGAGAGGGAGAGGGTCGCGCCGGTGGGGATTTTTTGCGAGACGCCAAGTCGGGTGCTGAAGTTGTCGTTGCGCGTGCCGACGAGGCTGGTGTCGGCGTTGTCGGCTTGGCTGGCAGAGCGCCCCGTCGTGAGCGTGAGTGCGGGGTCGTAGTCGGCACGGGCGATTGTGAGCGATTCAAGTGCGTTGGCCGCGTCGAAACGCTGGATGGCGAGGCCGAAGTTTTTATCAAGCGCGCGCTCGATGCAGGCTTGGAGCGTGAGGGGAGCGGTGCTGCCGGGCGCAGACTTTGCCAGCGCGGCTTGTGCGGGAGAGAGTGGCAGAAGAGCGACGGAGAGCGCGAGTGCGGCGAGTTGTGCGAAAGCGCGAGGAGTGAGGCGTTTGAGGTAAGTGGGGGCGGGCAAGAGGCGTTGCATAGGACGCGGGGAAGACGGTAGCTGGCCGCGGGAGTTTCAGCGGACTTTTAAGCTTGGGGCAGCTTTTGCGTTGAGGGGAGTTGCCTGTAGTTGGCAGGGACACTGCGGATCAGCTCGCCGGGTTTTTGCTAGGGTCTGTTCCCGTTTCAAACGCGAGCCGCGCTGCTGCTTACGGCGCAGCCCGAAGGGACGGGGCATCTGGCTCGCGGCTCGCCACTCACGTGTGCTGCGTACGCTCGCCGCTGCGTTACTCGTCGCTCATTTGCATGAGCAAACTTCGCTTCTCGTGCCTTGCGGCGCACAAAATCTGCCTCCGTCGCCGCCACGTTTGAAACGGGAACAGTCCCTAATGGCTGAAGGGGAAGGGGGCGCGTTAACTTGGCCTTTGGAAGGCAGGGAGGATTACTAATTTTGTGATAAAACTCCGCTTTGGGAAATATCCTGCGTGACTTTTTGAAAAGAGGCGACATCGGCAGGGGGGCTCTTAGCCCTACATGAGTTCCCCCGCCGCTATCCCCGTTCCGGCTCCTCTTCTGCAAGGAGAGGCAGTGCCCCAGAATGCGTCGCCGAAGATGCCGACATTATTGCGGCATAATCTGCGTTATTGCTCGCTCGACGGCATCGCCGCGATGCCGATTGCGGTGCTCGGCCAGCCGGGAAATGTCGTGCTGGCTTCGCTACTTAGCGGGCTGTTTGGGCTGTCGCCGGCGCATTACGGGCTGATCATTTCGCTGCCGTTTTGGTTCAATTTTTTACAAGTATTGGTGACGCCTCGGCTTTCTCAACAAATGGACGCGCGGCGGCTGTGTATCGTCACGGCCTGGCTGCATTTTTCGGGTTGGGCACTGCTAACCGCAGCACTGCCCTTCATTCCGAGAGCGGATACGCCGCTGACGCTGGGCGTTTTCTTTGTCGGGTTTAGCATCATTTCCTTTGCCGGCGCGGTAAATGGAGTGACTTGGAATGCTTGGATGCAGGACGTGGTGCCGCAGCGTCTTCGGGGGAAGTATTTTGGTATGCGTAATCAGGTGCTTCAGGTGTCGATGATAGTATTTTTACTCTCAGTTTCGGGGCTCACTGCGCTGCTACAGGGCTCACTGGGCGCTTACATGTTGCTCTTCGGGTTGGCACTCGGCGTGCGAGTTTTGTCGATTTTCGCCATGCAGCGGATGGCGACGCCGGGCGAGGCAACCGTGGGCGTGGCGAGTCCTGGGCTTGGGGCTCAGTCACGCCTAGGATGGGCGGAGCAGTTGCAGGTTTTGTGGGCCGATAAAGGGCTAATGCGCTTCATCGGCTTCGGAGCGTTAATGGCATTTTTCGTCAACCTGTTCGGCCCCTTTTATCCGATTTTTATGTATGAGGAGTTGGGGCTTAGCGTAGCGCGGGCCAACTGGATTTTACTTTTCATACCGGTAGGAGCGGCGGCGTCTTTCCCCGCGTGGGGCCGTTTATTGGATCGCTATGGGAATATCCCGGTGATGATTGTCACGCTGGGGCTTGGGCAGCTTTTTAGCCTTATCTGGTGCGTGATCGATCAGACGAATCTATGGTTGCTGTATCTAGTGGCGGCAGCGGCCGGAATGTTTAGCGCGGGCTATGGGGTGGGGCTTTTTGCGTTGATGCTTAAGTTGATGCCACCAAGTGCACGTACCCTCGGTGTGGCACTTTTTATTTCTCTCTCGTCGCTTGCAGCGGCGGCTGCTCCCCCGCTCGGCGGCTATTTGATTACTTGGGCGAAGGATTATGGTTTTGATGCGCTTGCGATTTATCGGATGGCCTTTGCGGTAAGCCCTATTGCAAGTATTTTCGGAATACTGATTTTGCGGCGTGTGCGCGAGGAGAATGCGGCCCGGGTGGGCGAGGTTGTTGGGGCAATGCGCAACGTGCGCACAGTGACGGCGCTCTTTGGCCTATCCTTTCTCGTAAACCAAGTTTTCTACCGAAAAGTGGGGCGCCGCCGCCGTGGCTAGCCCCGCTTAACGCGACTCTTAGGTAGAGTACTGAAGAAAATAAGGTCCGGAGCTGGGGCATTCTATTTGCTTTTAATAAGGTCAAAGACCACTATTTGCTCCTCTGGATATTCGATTAAAATATCGTTATCGTATATGTCGGAAGGGTCTACACCTGCTGCATTTAGTAATGCCAATGTTCCCGCTCCGGGCTCGGACCAGAGTAGAAGATAGTCGGCCACGGGGTTGATATAACCACTATCGGTTTCTCTTACGATTTCGACAAATGGGTAGCTATTTCTATTAATGTAAAAATTTAAGGGCGGTATGAATGCGTACTCGGCTTGAAGCGTTACTAGTTTGTTGTTTGACTCTCCAATTTTGTTTATGGCCTTTAATATTTCTTCGTTGTGTGCATCGAAATCCCATGTAGTGGTTTTATAAGTATTGTGGTTTATTATTAAGTTAAGCGAAAATCCCAATACTACCAGTAGGGAAATAATTGTCCTTACGTACTTATTGATATTTCTTAAGGAATAAAATAGACAGAAGATGAATAGGGGATAGAAGAATAGGGCTACTCGATCTATGGGGTATTTAATTCCGGCTAGATAATGGGCAGACGTAATCAGTAAAATGATTAGGGCTGTTATTGCTATGAAGAAATTTTCTGAGTGGTGAGTATGTTTTTTTCTAGAGCGGAGGTAGGATATTAATATGCAGCCTATTAAGACTACTATGAGTGTATTTAGTATAATGTAGACTTCGGGAGCGGTTTCTTGCCTGTAGTTTTTCGATAAAGAATGTTGTGTCAAAGTAACTAGGGTGTCGCTATAGAAACTGTCAGTTCCTCCATAATACAGTTCGCCGTAAATTATTAACCTTGATAGGGGCATTCCTATAAGGAGTAGGGTGGATAATCCAATAAACGCACTTTGTTTGAGTGATATTCTGAGAAGTTCCTTGTTTTTCTTTAAATAGGTCGATAGATTTAGTATTAGTATCAAGGCCGAGAAAAAGTAAATCATCGAGAAGACCGCCCATACCGAGAGGGCTCCAAGAATAAGGCTCTTAGAAAGGGTTGACGGGGAAAATGTCTTTACATTTTCTGAAGCAAAATAAAGTGCTCCAAGCATGAAAGATAAAGATAGTCCGTAGCCTCTTGCTAGGGAGAAAAACTCAAGCAGGAATGGATTACTAGATAGGAGGAAGAAGCAGCCTAAGCCTATAATGCCAGATAGGTTCTTAGATGTTATTTTATAGCCAAAGTATAGGTATGGGATAAAAGAAAGCAGGCTGGGTAGTCTGGCGATGAATAAGGAGTCGTTTCCTGTCAGGAATAACAATTTTATTAGAATTGTATATGGAATATGATTATTAGCGATGACAATAGTGAAGAGGACTCTAAGGAAGGAATAGTTGCTGATCTCAATCGTGGCTGCCTCATCGTGTGTCACTCCTACGTTAATTGCTCTGATCAGCACATAGGTAAAGAAGATCGCGCTTATTAGGAGGTAGCCTAGTTTTAGCTTTTTTTTATTCATCTATAGGGGAGGATTAACTTCGACTTCTTTCCGAGTAAAATCAGGCGGGATTGTTGGCTTATGGGGCTTAACTACGAAAGAAGCCTCGTTTCAAAACGAGGCTTCTTTATGGTGCACCGTGTGTGCGGTATGCACTGCTGCGCAACTAGATCACACTCACTTACACGATTTCGTAGGTGGGGAGACGTTTTTCGACTTTGGTTTTTTGGAGTTGGGCGTAGGTCGGCAGGCCGTTTTCGTGCGGTACGGCGACTTCGCCTTGGATTAGCGGTTGGGCGTAGCGGGCGAATTGGAAGTTCATGCTGACGCCGTCTTCATTGATCCACTCGGGGGGGAGGAGTTTTACGCCGTTGGCGATGTCGCTGAGAGGGGCGAGGCCGGTTTCGCAACTGTAGGCTTCGGTCTGACCGCGGACGAGGGTGACCATTTTGTCGGTCTCGCCGTTGATGGCAGCGATGACAGCGGCTTGACCTGCGAGGTAGGCTTCGTCGGCGTCCGTTTTGGACGCGGCGTGGGCGGCGGCGCGTTGGACGAGGCCGGGTTTGGCGACGCGGACTTTCACGCCGGGGAGTTTGCCTTCGATAATGGAGGCGAGGGCGTCGCCTGCACCGCCGAGCTGGGCGTGGCCGAAGGCGTCGGTTGCGGTGGAGGCGGCGATGTAGTTGCCATCGGAATCGACGAGGCCTTCGGCGACGACGATAGAGCAGAATTTCTCGCGTTTGAGGACTTTAGCGACGTCGGCCAGCACCTTTTCTTGGTTAAAGGGGACTTCGGGCAGGAGAATGAGGTGCGGCGGGTCGTGTGGGTGGTCGCGGCGTTTGGCTAGTGCGGCGCCGGCGGCGATCCAGCCTGCGGAGCGGCCCATGACTTCGATAATGGAGACGAGGTCGCCTTGGCCCATCGCTTGGCTGTCGCAGGCGACTTCGCGGACGGTGGTCGCGAGGTATTTGATGACGCTGCCGTAGCCGGGGCAGTGGTCGGTGACGGGGAGGTCGTTATCGATGGTCTTGGGCACGCCGATGACGCGCAGTTCGTAGCCCTGGGCTTGTGCGAGTTTGGAAATCTTATCGGCGGTGTCTTGCGAGTCGTTGCCACCGATGTAGAAGAAGTAGCGGATGTTGTGTGCCTTGAACACTTCGAGGACGCGCTCGAAGTCTTGCTGCTTTTTGAGTTTGTAGCGGCAGGTGCCGAGGGCCGCCCCGGGGGTGTGGCGCAGGGCGCGGATTTGCTGCTGGGACTCGGCGGCGAGGTCGATGAAGTCTTCGTTTAGGAGGCCGAGCACGCCGTTTAGGGTGCCGTAAATTTCGTCGATGCACTCGTGGTTGAGTGCTTCGGCAATCACACCGGCGACGCTGGCGTTGATGACAGAGGTGGGGCCGCCGGACTGGCCGACTAGGACGTTTCCTACGAGTTCAGACATGATGGTGGTAAGTATGGGTAGTTCTGGAAAATTGAGGGCCGAGCGTGTGGAGCGGCGAGCGACACTGGCAAACTTAATTAATGAGCGTGGTTTGCTGCGTTGTGCACGAAAGTGACGCGAGACTTTGGGCATGATGTTCCGCGAAGTTTTCCCCCAAGAGACTGCGTAAAACAGGCCCACTGATGGGAGAGATTACTAGGGGAGGATATGCGCATTTTTATGACTCTATATGCGCCCTCCCTATCCCCATGCCAGTCGATGTCAGAGGTCACAGACCTCCACTGCGCGTGGAGCGGCAGCGTGTCGCTGCACCCATTTACCGACCGCTTGGCTGCCGTGCATGAGCACGGCGGCCAAGCGGTCGGTAGAAAGGAGCCCAAACTTGGAGGCGGAAGTTTACTGGTGATTTTTCCCACCTCGCCCAAACGGGTTATCTCTCTACTTCCCCCTTACTTGTCGCAACGCGACAAGGGAAGGGATTTCAAATTTGGGAATTGGTTTCGTCGCGAAGCGACGGAGCCAATTCCCAAATTAAACGGGTGCAGCGACACGCTGCCGCCCCACGCGCAGTGGGAAGCGTTATCCCGCTAGCAAGGCCAGAGGCGGCATGGCTCAGCGCTAGAGCAGTTTCATGGGGGCGTAGCGGGCTGCGCCTTTGTGGGCTTTGGCGAGGGCGCGTGAGGTGGCGACGAAGTGGTCGACTTGGGCGGGCGCGGCTCCGACGAAGCGGTGCGCCTCTGCCAAGATTTTTCGCAACGCAGTCTCGCTCAGCCCGAGTCGGGCATCGCCCGCGAGCCGCTCGACGAGGTCGGGGGCGCTCGCAGTGTCGCCTTCGCGCAGGGCGCGCGCAGCGGCGAGGGCGTGCTCCTTAATCGCTTCGTGCGCGGTTTCGCGTCCGGCCCCGGCTTTCACGGCTTCCATAAGAATAGTCGTGGTGGCGAGAAAGGGGAGTTGGCGTGCGTTTTCGGCGGCGATTGCGGCGGGAAAGACGGTCATTTGCCCAAGCACGTTGAGCCAGGTTTCAAGGAGCCCATCGATGGCGTAGAAGGCATCGGGCAGGGCGACGCGGCGGACGACCGAGCAAGACACATCGCCCTCGTTCCATTGGTGTCCGGCGAGCCCGGCGCACATGGTGACGTAGCCGCTGAGGATCGTAGTGAAGCCACAGATACGCTCGCAGTTGCGTGCGTTCATTTTGTGCGGCATGGCCGACGAGCCAACTTGGCCTTTTTGGAAGCCTTCGCTGAGCAGCCCTTGCCCGGCCATGAGTCGGAGCGTGGTGGCAAAGCTGGCGGCGGCGGCGGCGATCTGGTGGAGCGCGGTGACCACCTCAAAGTCGAGGCTGCGCGGGTAGACTTGGCCAACTGCGCTGAGCGCGGCCTTAAACCCGAGGTGTTTGAGAATGCGTTGTTCGAGTTTTTGCGTTTTCTTAAAATCGCCGCCGAAGAGCGTGAGTTGGTCGAGCTGCGTGCCGACTGCGCCTTTTAGCCCGCGCACCGGGTAGCGTCCGAGCAATTCGCCCAAGCGGGTAAAGGCACTGAGGAGCTCTTCGCCAAACATGGCAAAGCGCTTGCCGAGTGTGGTGGGCTGGGCGGGGACGTTGTGCGTGCGGCCTGTGAGCAGTTGGTCGCGGTGGGTGGCGGCTTGCGCGGCGAGCCGCGAGAGTGCGGCAGCGGCCTTGAATTGGACGAGGCGCAGCGCGCGCAGGACTTGGAGTTGCTCGACGTTTTCGGTGAGGTCGCGGCTGGTGAGCCCGAGGTGGATGAACTCGCGTCCCGCGAGACCAGAAAACTCCTCAATCCGCGCCTTTACGTCGTGGAGCGTGAGTCGTTCGCGGGCGTCTATGGAGTCGAGGTCGATTTGCGATTTTACGCGTTCGTAGTCGGCAATCGCGGCGGCGGGAATCGCTAGCCCGAGCTCGCGCTGCGCCTTCATGACGGCGATCCAGAAATCGCGCTCTAGGGCGATGCGGCCCGTGGGCGACCATAGGGCCTTCATAGTGGGCGAGGCGTAACGCTCGGCGAGAACGTGGGTGATGGGTGAGGGCGCGGGAGTAGGAGTGTGGGCGGCGTTCACGGCGGAAGAGATTGGGCCAAGACGCCGTGCGAATCGCCACCAAACAAGGAAAAACGCTCAGCTATTGGGCGAATGTCTGCCCTTCGTTTATCGGCGGCTTCCGCTCACCGGGAGGCGTACGCCGTTCTTTGTAGGGTATTCGTAAAATCACTACTTTGTTTTTTGTGGCGAGTAGGGCGGCGGTTTCGCTGCTGTTTGTGACGCCCCATTCCCCTCTTTATGCGCAATTTCTTACGTTCCCTGACAGAGCGGTTTTTCTCGCCGGGTGCCCTCGTCATTTTCGCGCTCGCGCTGATAACGACGGTAGCCGTCACCCTCATTCCGGCCAGCGAGCCGCGAGGGATTCAGTTTTGGGTAGTGGCTAGGCAGCAGCGCGATTCCTACGTGGAAAAGATTGCCGAGTGGAACGGCTCCCACTCCGAGGGCCCCTTTGCGATGACGCTCCTCCACGACCGCTCGCTGGAGCAGCGGATGCTCGCGGGTTTTCTCTCGGGGACGCCGATGGCCGATCTTCTCGAAATGCATGAGGGCGTCTTCCCCAAAGCGTTTCTGGGGCCAGTCGATCAGATCGGTTTTTTGGACATCACCGAGCGGCTTCACGCCGAGGGGCTTTACGAGCAGATAAACGAGCCGTCGTTTTCCCAACAAATCTCGCGGGGACGGCATTTTGGGCTCCCGCACGATGTGCATCCGGTGCTGCTCGCCTACCGCGCCGACCTCGTTGAGGCGGCTGGAATTACCGATGCACAGATTTCGCAAATCGAGACTTGGGACGATTATTTTAGGGTGATGCGCCCGTTGATGGCCGACCGTGACGGCGATGGCCGGCCCGACCGCTATTTGCTTAACCTTTCCGATATGCGTGAGGACATCATCTCGATGCTCGTCCTCCAAAACGACGGGGAGATCTTCGATGCGCAGGACCGCCCCATTTTCGCCAACGAGCGCAACGCCGAGACGCTCGCGCGTATCACGCCGTGGCTTACGGGGCCGGAGCGCGTGAGCTTCGATGTGGCTTGGTTCACCGCTGCCGGACACAAGCAAATCCTCGACGGACTCGTCGTCGGCTCAATGGTGCCGGACTGGCTGCTCGGGTTGTGGAAAATCGAGAACCCGCAACTCGCCGGTAAAATAAAGCTGATGCCCTTGCCGGCATTTGAGCGCGGTGGGCGGCGCACCAGCACGCGCGGCGGCTCAATGATTGGCATAAACAAACGCAGTGCGCACATTGAGGAGTGCTGGGAGATGGCCAAGGCACTCTACACCTCTGCCGAAATTGCCGAGCAGACTTGGGAAAAAACGATGATCCTCTCGCCGGTAAAAACGCTGTGGGATGAGCCCTTTTACCACGCGCCCGATCCCTTCGTCAGCGGCCAACGCGTAGGCACGCTCTTTATCGAGCAAGCCCCGCATGTGCCACTGCGGCCCTCCTCGCCCTACACCAATATCGCCTACGCTTACCTCTCTAACGTGGCGATGGGCCTGCGCAGCTACGCGGAGAAACACGATTGCTACGACCCGGAAGTGCTCAAACCCGAAGCCCTGCGCCTGCTCCACTACTACCAAGACCGGCTCGAAAAACTCATCTCTCGAAACGTGTTTCTGGAAGAGGAATGAGCCTCCCAGCCCTCTCTCTGAGCTTCCACTGCGCGTGGTGCGCAGCCGCAGGCTGTTTTATTTGGCGGCGGGCTCGTTGGCCCGCCGTCCATCGCTGCACCCATTTACAGAGCCGCTTGATTGCCGTGCATTCGCACAGCAGCCAAGCGGCTCTGTAGAAAGGACCACAAACTTGGAGGCGGGAGCTTATTAGTGATTTTTCCCACCTCGCCCAAACGGGTTATCACTCTACTTCCTACTCCCTGTCGCAACGCGACAGGGGGAGTGCTTTCAAATTTGGGAATTGGTTTCGTCGCGAAGCGACGAGGCCAATTCCCAAATTGAACGGGTGCAGCGACACGCTGCCGCCCCACGCGCAGTGGAACTCCCGTCCTCAACGCTGGCACTTTGGGCAGTAATAAGTCGCACGTTGGGCCTGCACGATTCGCCTAATCGGGGTTTGGCAAGTGTGGCAGGGCTGGCCTGCGCGGTCGTATACTTTCGCGTGAGCGTCAAAGTAGGCACCGGGTTGACCGGAGGCATTGACGTAGTCGCGTAGTGTGCTTCCGCCGGAGTCTAGCGCGTTTTCCAACACCGCCTGTATCGCTGCGTGCAGCCGCTCTACTCGCCGTGTCGATAGCCGTCCGGCGGGTGTCAGTGGGTGGATGCCTGCGCGAAACAGCGATTCGCAGGCATAGATATTACCCACGCCGACCACGATTTGCCCGCCCAGCAGGGCCAGCTTTATCGCCTGCTGTTTGCCGCGAATCCCGCGCTGCAAATGCGACGCCGTAAACGCTTCGCCTAGTGGCTCGACTCCCAAGTGTGCCAGCAGCGGGTGGGTCTCGACCGGCCCTTGTTGGGCATCGTGCCAGAGCAGCGCCCCAAAGCGGCGCGGGTCGTGCAGTAAGAAACGGCTCTCATCAAAGCACCACTCCACATGGTCGTGTTTACGTCGTGGCTCGGAGAGTGACACACGACGCAAAGAGCCGGACATGCCCAAATGGACCAGCAGGCAACCGTGATCAAAATGCAGCAGCAGGTATTTGCCTCGCCGGTCGCAGCGTCGCAGCACCTGCCCACTCACCCGCCCGGGTAAATCTGCTGCGATCGGCCAGCGCATGCGCGACTCATGCACGATGAGTTGGCGCAATACGTGGCCGCTCATAAACGGCGCAATACCGCGTCGGGTGGTCTCGACCTCGGGTAACTCGGGCATGCGGGCACTTAGGGCGGACTCCCGTCGGCACACAAGCCGGAGCGCGTGCGCTCGCCGCTTGCTCGAAGTCCTGAGTCGGCCGCCCCTGCGTCAGCAGCGAAGAGGGCGGCTACTGTGAGTAAGGCGTCGCGTGAGCGTGCTCGGCTACACGCAGCAGCGGGTGACCATCTCGCCCAGCACCTGTTCCTGCTCGCGAGGGCGGCTGATCGTCTCCTCGAAGGCGGTGATGAATTCCTGCTGATTATCGATTAGGCGGCGCAAGCTCGGGAGCCCTCCTGCGCGTCCGGGGCCGCTTCCCGCGCTCGCGAGCTTGCCGACGTAAAAAGGGTGCTGGGAGAAGAGATTGAAGGAGTTCTTCTCGCTCGCGCCGATAAACTTCGCGGCGTAGCGGCTCTTGGCAGCGGGGAGTCCTTCTAGTCCGCGCTGCCCGAGCTGCGCGTCGCCCGCGTCGATCAGGGTGCGGATCTGGATTAGCAGGCGATTGCGATTTTGGAGTGCGGCGAGAATGGGCCGTGCGTCGCCGCCCGCGAAGAAATGCCGGCGCAGCGCAGCAAGCGTCCATTGCAAGTCGCCGCTAAAAAACGCCTCCGCCGTCTCGAAAAACTCGCCCTCGGCGACGTTGGGCGTGAGTTCGGCGACGTGCGCTTCCTCAATCGTCACCGTGTTGGCGGAACCCGTGTGGGCGTTTTGGCCGGAGGCATGACTTTCGGCAGTCTCGTCGTCGCTATCGCTGCCCGCTTCGACGAAGTTTGCGAGCTTGTGCAGCTCTTCGACGATTAGCCGCGTGTTGCTGCCGATGCGTGCGAGGAGCAGCGCGCTGGCATCGGGCGTGATGCTTACGCCGAGGGCGGCGGCTTCGCTGCGGATGACACCGAGCAGGGCCGCTTCGCCGCCGTCTTCCTTGTCGTCGATTAGGGTGAAATGGGCGGTCTTTTCGCACCACTTGGGGAAGGCGCGGCGGCGGTCGACGGGGGCGGCGGTGATGAGCAGCGCGGTTTCCTGCGGGTTAATCGCGGCGAGGATTTCCCTAAACTCGTCGAGCAGCGCGAGGGTCGAGTCGGCGCGGCCTGTCACGGAGTCGGCGAGGAAGTTGACGTCCTTAAGCCACACGACACGCCGCTCTCCTCCGCCAAACATTGAGACTGTTTGCACGCTGTCGCGCAGCCGATAGATGCTCGCGCGCACTTCGTCTACGTTGTTGGCAAAGCCGCTCAAAACCTCCCTAGCAAACTCGTCTTGTGAGTCGCCGACCATTGCGGCGAAGCGCTCCTTGCCTAGGCGGTCAACCAAAAAGTCGTCACTGCCGCAGATAAAGGTGAAGGGTTTTTCCGAAGCCATTTTTAGGAAAACTTAGTTTTGGCCGATGCGGCGAAAAAGTAGGGCGGCGAGCCCGAGGCAGAGTAAGTTGGGCAACCAGAGGAGTAGGTCGGGGCGGAGCTCGGGGCTGCGGTCTAGCCAGTTAATCGCCACGGTGAGGAAGTAGTAGCCGAGCGAGAGAGCGACGGCGATGCCGAGATTGGCGGAGGTCTCGCGGCGCGAGATGCGGATGCCGAGCGGAATCCCGATTAGGGCAAAGGAGAGGATGGCCAGCGCGTTTTGCTGCTTTTCTTGGATAACGAGCCGTAGCTCCATTTTTTGTCGCAGGCCTTCAGGTGTGGCGTTCTGTGAGATTTCGGCGGCGCGGCGGCGCAGCTCTGAGTAGCTTAGCCACTTGAGCTTTTGGCGGACGCTGCGGCGTGCAAAAATCGAGTCCAGCGGCAGGCGCACTTGCTCGGTGCGCTCGAAGGTGCCGACGAGCGGCGGCTTGGAAAAGTCTTCGGGGTTGGCGCGGTCGCGCGACTCGACTTGCACGTGGTGTAGGCTGAGGAGCAGTGCGTTGCCCTCCTCGTCGAAATCGAACTGGCCGTTTTCCGCGTGGACGATGCGGTGGACGCGTTGTTGGGCGTCGAGCTCCCAGAGCCAGAAGTCGCGAAGTTGCGCCCCCTCTTTTTCGCCGACGTAGACCACGAAGCCCGGGAAATCGCGGATAAAGGTGCGCGGGATGATGAAGCGCAGCGGATTGGCGCGGACGGTTTCGGCGAGCTCGTGCTGGTAGCGGGTGCGGGCGCGCGGCATTGCCTCGAAGTTGAGGTAAAGCCCTAAACCTGAGCCGAGGAGCCCGAGGGCGAAAATCGCGCGGGAAAGCCGCCAGACGCTGATGCCCGCCGCGCGCATCGCGGTGATCTCGCTGTCCGCCGAGAGTCGCCCGAGCGTGAGGAGCACCCCCGTGAGAATGCCCATCGGCAGCGCGTAGGCCGCCACGTAGGGCACGAGCAGCACGAGCAGTTTCAGGAAGACGAGTGCAGGGAGTTGGCCCGCGAGCACGCCGCCGAGGAGGTCGCGAATCGCATTCCCGAGCAGTAGCACGAACCCGAAAAGCCCCACCGCCGCGAGGCAGGCACCGAGCACATGGCGAAAGAGGTAACGATCGAGTAAGTTCACAGTCGAAGACTGGTTCTAGCGGGCGGGCCCTCGTTGGCGGGCCCGTCAAATTTGCGGGCTGACATCTGTCTGCATTACGGGGGCGCATGTCGAGCAGTCTCGAAAAAGGGGCGAGGACTGCTCCCGTTTCAAACGTGGCCGCGCTAACATGCTTTTTCCCACTACGCGTGGGGCGGCAGGCTGTGCCTGCACCCGTTCAATTTGGGATTTCGCATCGCGCTATCGCGCGAAAGCGAAATCCCAAATTTGAAAGCACTCCCCCTGTCGCGTTGCGACAGGGAAGGGGTGAGGGAAATGGGGAGAGCCCTCCGGTTTTCCGAAACGGGAAGAGTCACGGACAAATCCACGTCCCAAAGCTTGGGTTCCTTTTTACAGAGCCGCTTGGCTGCTGTGCGAATGCACGGCAACCAAGCGGCTCTGTAAATGGGTGCAGCGACACGCTGCCGCCCCACGCGTAGTGGGAAAAAGCGTGTTAGCGCGGCCATGTTGGAAACGGGAGCAGATTTTAGGAAAATCTACTTATTTTAGCGCGGAGCCTGCGTAGTGCTTTTTGGCAGTTTCGCCCAAAGGGAGCCGTTTTAGATCGCGGCATGCAATTTTTCCGCTCCACCAACCTCTGTATTCTCATCGCTCTAGTGGTATTTCTGGTGGACTTGTATTTTAGCCGCTAAGAACGCTGGCGGGACTGCTTACTCGTTGATTTCTTACTCGTTGTAAAGTGCTACGCAGCGGCTTTGTGTATGCGTAGTGAGTAAGGACGGGATTTCATCGTCACACGATGAGAAACTTCCGCCTTCTTGGTTTTTTATATGTAGCGCTCTTTAACTCGAATATACTATTTTCTACCCCCCCCCCCCCCCCCCCCC